>NZ_JBFUFA010000002.1:0-780000 GCF_056403695.1 Mesorhizobium sp. P2_F7
TTGCCAGGTGGTTCCCCCACTCCGTCTCGGCTTCGCCGAGCCACCTCTCCCCCCTCCGGAGGGAGAGGAAAGGAGCCTAGCTAGGGGAGCGCCCCAGCCTCGAAGCGCAGGTCCTGCACGAAAACTGCACATCTCTGCGGAAAACCTCCTCCGCTGCGCCCTGCCGTATCCATGCAGGCCCACCACAAGGGCGGCATGCAACAGCGAAGCACTCACCGTTGGTCCTTACCTTATCGGCTGCGCAGCGAAAGCTGGTGGCTGGTCGATCCGCCGCGGCCCGAGGCCCACCATCGCTCGGAGGCAAGCCTGCTCCCTTTTATCCCCAGGCATCCGCCGGTCGGCCGGATCATCAGGAAAGTCCGCGCATGACATCGTTCGTCAGCTTTTGCAGCCGCTTCGGCAGCGCCGTCCTGCTCGTCGCGCTGGCGGATTTTTTCTTCTACGACCAGCCGGCCGGCATCACCGTCCTTTTGTTCGCCATCGTGACGGCCGGCGCGGTCGTCGCCGTGCATCCCGCTGCCCTCAATTCCCCGATGCCGTGGCTCAGGCCGGCCGCCCTGTTCGTCGCGCTGCTGCCGCTGGCCGAAAATGTCAGCCCGCTGTCGGTCTCGGTCGCGCTCATTGCCATGGTGGTGTTTGCGCTGTCGCTGGCCGGTCGGCTACGCCGCAGCGTTGCCCGCATTGCCGGTCAGATCGCATTGTTTCTCCTGGCAGTGCCGCTGCGATTCGCTAGCGACTTCATTCGCTGGCGCAAGACGGCGCGGCGGTTCGGCCGGCGCCGGATCCGGTTTGCGTCCATCGCGGTCTGGGTCATGCCGCTGACACTGGGCGCCGTCTTCCTCACGCTGTTCGGCGCCGCCAATCCGGTCATCGATTACTGGCTGTCGCTGATCGACCTGATGAAGCTCATCGATCTCATCCAGCTGGCGCGGATTGCCTTCTGGCTGATCGTGCTCGCCGGCGTTTGGGCCTTGCTGCGGCCACGTCTGCCGCGCTTTCCGCGCCGTATTCCGCGGCCAAGGCTTGCCGGTGCCCAGCCGGCGGCCAAACCGGAGCGGCATGTCGTCGAGGATATCTTCTTCGGCAAGGGAGCCATCTTGCGCGCTTTGATCGTCTTCAACGCCTTGTTTGCGCTGCAGACCGGGCTCGACGCCGCCTATCTCTGGGGCGGTGTCGACCTGCCCGACGGCTTGAGCTACGCCGCCTATGCGCATCGCGGCGCCTATCCGCTGATCGTCACCGCGCTGCTGGCCGCCGGCTTCGTGCTGGCGGCGCTGCGGCCGGGCAGCGAAACCTCAGGCGATCCGCTGATCCGCCGGCTGGTCTATGCCTGGGTGGCGCAGAACATCGTGCTGGTGATCTCGTCGATCCTGCGGCTCGACCTCTATATCGGCATCTATGCGCTGACCTACTGGCGCATCGCCGCTTTTGTCTGGATGGGACTGGTGGCGGCAGGGCTGGCCCTGATCATCGCCCGCATCGCGCTTCGAAAATCCAACGAGTGGCTGTTTTCGGCCAATCTTCTGACGTTATCGGCGACGCTTTATGCCTGCTGCTTTGTCAACTTCGCCGCAACCATCGCCAACTTCAATGTCGACCACTCTCTTGAAATGTCCGGCTCCGGCACCCCGCTCGATGCCCAGTACCTGCGCTCGTTCGGCGCTGCCGCCATGCCGGCGCTGGACCGCTACTACATGCATAAATTCGGAAACCAAACCACCTATCTGGTCGACCAGGTAATGATCGACGACTATATCGCCGAACAGAAGAAGTGGCGCGCCTGGAGCTTTCGCGGCTGGCGTCTGGCCAAAATTCTCGACAAAAGAGGTCCGCTCGTGCTTCCTCCGGCACAGCAACCTTTGCAACCCTCCCAGCCTTCCATGCCGGACCGCTAGACCCATGCCGCATCAGATCCTGGTCGCCGACGACGATCCGCACATCCGCGAGATCATCTGCTTTGCGCTGGAAAAGGCAGGGATGAAGACGCAAGCCGTGTCTGATGGCGCGGCCGCCCTGCAGGCCATCGAGCGGCGCGAGCCGGACCTCGTCGTGCTCGACATCGGCATGCCGGAGATGGACGGGCTGGAGGTCTGCCGGCGGCTCAGGCAACGCTCCGACGTGCCGGTGCTGTTCCTGTCGGCGCGTGACGAGGAGATCGACCGCATCCTCGGGCTCGAAATGGGCGGCGACGACTATGTGACGAAACCGTTCAGCCCACGCGAACTGGTGGCGCGCGTCAACGTCATTTTGCGCCGCGCCCGCCCAGTGGCGCCCGACCCGGCCGACGACAGGGCCTTCGCGCATGGCAAGCTCAGCCTGACACCGGCCAGCCACGGCGCCAGTTTCGACGGCAAGGCGCTGGCACTGACGGCCATCGAATTCTCGATCCTCAGAGGATTTCTGGCGCGGCCAGCGCATGTGCTGGGCCGCGATTTGGTGGTGGCCAGCGCCTATGCCGCCAACATCCATGTCGCCGACCGCACCGTCGACAGCCATATCCGCAACATCCGCGCCAAGCTGGCGGTAGCGGGCTGCCACGACGCCATCGAAACTATGCATGGGGTCGGCTTCCGGCTTGGCCGATGCGGAGCCTGAGCGACCGCAAATGGATCGGAACCAAATGGCGGCCAAGGCTGGCCACGGTGGTTCTCGCCATCCTCATCATGGTGCTGGCGCTGCCGCTGGTCGGCCTGTTTTTCTTCCGGCTTTATGAAAACCAGCTGATCCGCCAGACCGAGGGCGAGCTGATCGCGCAAGGCGCCGTCATCGCCGCCATTTATGCGCAGGATATCGGCGATGCCGGCATTGCCCCGGACAAGCTCGGCGCGCCGGTTGAGGTAGAGAGCGACGATGCCCGCCGTGGCGACGACTCACCCTACCAGCCGATCGAGCCGAGCCTCGACCTCGCCTCCGATTACCTGCTGCCAACCCGGCCCGCCGGCATCGCTGCCGCCACCGATCCGGTCTTTGCGGCGATCGGCGCGCGGCTGTCGGGCATTCTCGACACGACGCAAAAGACCACGCTGGCCGGCTTCCGGCTGCTCGATCCCAAGGGCGTCGTCATTGCCGGGCGCGATGAGGTCGGCCTGTCGCTCGGCGGTGTCGAGGAGGTGCGGACAGCATTGTCCGGCCACTACGCCAGCGCGTTGAGACAAAGAATTCCTGATCAGCCGCCGCCGCCGCTCTATTCGGTCAGCCGCGGCACCAAAGTCCGCGTCTTTGTCGCCATGCCGATCGCGGTCGACGGCCGGGTGGCCGGCGTGATCTATCTGTCGCGAACGCCAAACAACATCATCAAACATCTCTATGGCGAACGCGGCAAGGTGACGCTGGCGGCCATCGCCATGCTTTGCGGCACGCTGCTGATCGCGATGGTGTTCCTGCGCACCGTCAGCCGGCCGATCTACGCGCTGATGGAGCGCACCAGGCGCATCGCCGCCGGCGACCGCGATGCGATCCGGCCGCTTGATCATCACGGCACGCGCGAAATGGCCGAACTGTCGGCCGCCTTTCTCGACATGGCCGAGAAACTGCAGGCGCGTTCCGACAGCATCCAGACCTTTGCCACCCACGTCTCGCATGAGCTCAAATCGCCGCTGACGGCGATCCAGGGCGCCGCCGAGCTGTTGCGCGATTCCGGCGAAGCGATGGATGCGGCCGAGCGCAAGCGGTTTTCCGGCAACATCGTCACCGATGCCGGGAGGCTCAATCTGCTGGTGCGGCGCCTGCTCGACCTGGCGCGCGCCGAAAACCTGGCGCCGAGCGGCGAGAGCACAACGCTCGATGCAGCGCTGGCACTGTTGCCGGTGGATGGCAGACTGGCGGTCAGTATCGCGGCGGGTGGTGCCCTGGGCTTGCGCATATCGGCCGAGAATGCGGCGATCGTGCTTGCCAATCTGATCGACAATTCGGCCAGGCATGGCGCGACGCAGGTTCTGCTGTCGGCAACCGCCGCCGAGGACAAGGTCACCATCACGGTCAGCGACGACGGCGCCGGCATTTCGCCGAGCAACAGGGCCCGCATTTTCGAGCCATTCTTCACCACCCGGCGCGAGTCCGGCGGCACCGGCATGGGCCTCGGCATCGTGCTGGCCCTCCTGAAAGCGCATGATGGTACGATCGCGCTGGTTGACTCCGGGCGCGGCACGCGCTTCGAGATTTCCTTGCCGGTTGTTTGATTGGAGCATGACCTGCATCCGAAAACCGGTTCCCACTTTTCGGGATCATGCTCTGGAATGCGAGAGGCAAAAAAGTGCGCTACGACATCGTCATCATCGGCGGAGCCATCGTCGGCTCCTCGGTCGCTTACTATCTGCGCGAGGAAGGCTTTTCCGGCTCCATCGCGCTGATCGAGCGCGATCCGCAATTCGCGCATGCGGCGACGACGCTGTCCATGGCCTCGATCCGCCAGCAATTCTCGATCCCGGAAAACATCCGCCTGTCGCAGTTCACGCTCAAACTGTTCCGGCGGCTGAAGGAGACCTTTGGCGCTGACGCCGATATCGGCTTTCGCGAGGGCGGCTATCTGATCCTGGCCGGAGAGGCGGGGCTGCCGATCCTGAAAGCCAACCACGAGGCGCAGGTCGCCGAGGGCGCCGACATTCTGCTCGAGGATGCCGACCAGCTGGCAAAGCGCTTTTCCTGGCTGTCGACGGAAGGCATCAGCGCCGGCGCCTTTGGCCGTAGCGGCGAGGGCTGGTTCGACGCCCATGCCATGCTGACCCTGTTCCGCAAGGCGCTGCGTGACAGACAAGTCGATTTCATCGCCGCCGATGTTACCGGCATTGAGCGGCAGAGTGGCCGCGTCATCGGCGTGACCCTCGACAATGGCGAAAAACTCGAGGCCGGCACCGTCGTGAACGCTGCCGGTCCAAACGCCGGCAAGGTCGCCGGCATGGCGGGGCTGGTCCTGCCGGTGGAACCGCGCAAGCGCAACGTCTTCGTCTTCGAGGCGCGCGAAAAATATGCCGATATGCCGCTGCTGGTCGATCCCTCCGGCATCTATGTCCGGCCGGAAGGCTCGGTCTATCTCACCGGCGGCGCCGAGCCGGAAGAGGGCGACGGTCCTGCTGATCCAGCCGATTTCGATGTCGACTGGCCGTTGTTCGAAGAAGTGATCTGGCCGACACTGGCGACCCGCATCCCCGCCTTCGAGGCGATCAAGGCGACACGCGCCTGGGCCGGCCACTACGACTACAACACGCTCGACCAGAACGCGGTGATCGGGCCGCACCCGGAAGTCGGCAATTTCATCTTCGCCAACGGATTTTCAGGCCACGGCCTGCAGCAGGCGCCGGCGGTCGGCAAGGCGCTGGCCGAGCTTTTGGTGCATGGCGGCTACAGGACGATTGACTGCTCGGCGTTTGGGTACGAGCGGGTCGCCGAGGGTAGGGCGTTTCGGGAATTGAATGTGATTTGAGTGCCTCTTTTTCCTTCTCCCCCTGTGGGAGAAGGTGTCGCCGAAGGCGACGGATGAGGAGTGTTCCAGGGAACGCCAACGTCTCACTCCGCTGGAACACCCCTCATCCGTCTCGGCGCTGCGCGCCGATCCACCTTCTCCCACAAGGGGAGAAGGGAAGGCGAGCCTCTAAGCCGCCGCCAGTTTTCCACCCTCGACATACGCCCGCAGCCATCCCAGCACTCGTCCCCAGTCCTCGGCATGTTCGGCCGCGGCGTCGCCCAGCCCGCCAAAGCCGCCATGGCAGATGGTGAGGCGTGTGCCTCCGGCTATCGGCTCCAGCAGGTAGGCAACCGTCGTTTGCCGCCGGCCAAGGGCGGGATGGTCCCAGCCATAGGTGCGCGTCTGCACGATCCGGCGCGGCGTCTCGATGTCGAGGAATTCGCCGCCGGCAGGCAGGTGCCTGCCATCGGTGGTGCAGATAACGCCGCCCCAACGACCGCCTACGCGCAGGTCGGCCGACCAATACTTCATCCGGTAGGTGCCGGCTGAGCCCCACCAGCGCTCGACTTCGTCCGTAATCAGCGCGTGGAAGACGCGCTCCGGTGGCGCGGCGATCTCGGCGCTTGCCATGATGGTCTCGCCATTGGTCATGCTCTGCGCCACCACTGGATCGTGCATCATGGCAACCTCTCAAGGGATTGTTTCGTTATCGAAACGAGTCAAGCCGCCTTTGATGCCGGTCGCGACAGACCCTTGCCGGTTTCGAGCAGGCTCTTCAGGCTCGACAGCACCAGCGGCCAGCCATTGCCGACATGTTCCAGAAGACGGTGCGGACCGTCCGCAGCATGGGTGACGGCGAGCTTCATCATGTCGCCCTCCTGTTCGATGACGAAGGTGCAATGCGTGTAGCCATCGGCCTTCACGTCCGGCATGAACTCGTTGCGCCATTTGATGACCAGGCGCCTTGGCGGGTCGACATCGACGATCTCGCCGCTGTCGGTGACGCGGCCGTCGGGATAGGCCATCTTCCACGCCGAACCTTTCTTCCAGTCGCTCTGCATCTGGGCGCCGAGGAAATACCGCTGGTGGAATTCCGGCTCGGTCAGCGCCTCCCAGAGCTTCTCGGGCGTGGTGCGGATATAGGTGACATAGACGAAGGCATTGCTCATGGCTCTTCCCTTTCAAGGCGCTTCTTCAAGTCGCTGAGGGCGGTTAGCCGTCCTCGTTCGAATTTGCCGATCCAGCGTTCGGCGATTTCGTTGATGGGAACGGGATTCAGGTAATGCTCCTTTTCACGTCCGTTGCGGACGGTGGTGATGAGGTTCGCCTCTTCCAGGATCGCCAGATGCTTGGTCACGGCCTGGCGTGTCATATCCGTCCGTTCGCACAGCGCGTTCAGCGTCTGCCCGTTCCTGTGATGGAGGCTATCCAGCAAGTGCCGGCGTGTCGGGTCGGCGAGGGCGCGAAAGACGGCATCCATGCTCATCTGTTTAATATGCAACCAAATGGTTGCATGTCAAGAGATGATGTCACAGCGAAGCGACCACCTCGTTTGGTCTGGCTTGCGTCAGCGCTTGCGGGAGAACCAGAAGGCATCGGCCATGCGCTTCATGCCGATGCGCTCGTAGAAGCCGACGGCATCGGGCATTGAGATCAGGCTGATGGCGACGGAAGGGCCGAGCTCGCGCCGCGCGGCGTCCATCAGGCCTTTGCCGATGCCAAGCCCTTGCGCCGATTGGGATACGGCGAGCTCTGAAATGTAGCATACCCAGGAAAAGTCGGTGATGGCCCTGATAACGCCAATCAGTGGTCGGCCTTCGACATTGAGGCGCGCCGTCAGCACCAGGTTGGCGCCGGAAAGCATCGCCAGCAGCCGGGCATCGTCTTCGACAGGGCGCGTGTCGCCGAGCCCGGATTCCACCAGAACGCGGCGAAACTCAGCAATGCCGAGTTCCGGCTCGCGGGCATAAAGGACGTGAGAATTCTCGCTCATGTCAGCCAGAGTGCACCAGCGGCCCACGATTTCGAAGCTGTTTTTGCCCGACAGGTGCCGGCCTCACATGGACCAAGGGCACGCACAAACAGTTGCCTTTTATTTGCCTCCGGCTTTGTGTAAACGGTGCCTCAGCAATCTCCCGCAACGAAATACGGGCAAAAGCCATGGACAAATTCACCAAGCTCACCGGCGTCGCCGCTCCGATGCCGATCGTCAATGTCGACACCGACATGATCATCCCCAAGGATTATCTCAAGACGATCAAGCGCACCGGGCTCGGCAGCGGGCTGTTCGCCGAAATGCGCTACAAGGATGACGGTTCGGAAAACCCGGATTTCGTGCTCAACAAGCCGGCCTACCGCAAGGCGCAGATCCTGGTCGCCGGCGATAATTTCGGCTGCGGTTCGAGCCGTGAGCACGCACCTTGGGCGCTGCTCGATTTCGGCATTCGCTGCGTCATCTCGACCTCGTTCGCCGACATTTTCTACAACAATTGCTTCAAGAACGGCATTTTGCCGATCACCGTCAGCCCGGAAGATCTGGACAAGCTGATGGACGACGCCTCGCGCGGCTCCAACGCGACGGTGTCGGTCGACCTCGAAGCCAAGGAAATCCGGGGGCCGGACGGCGGCGTGGTCAAGTTCGACCTCGACGACTTCAAGCGCCACTGCCTGCTCAACGGCCTCGACGATATCGGCCTGACCATGGAAAAGGCCGGCGCCATCGCCTCGTTCGAGAAGAAGAACGCCGCTGAGCGCCCCTGGGCCTGAACGATCTGGACGGATAGCCCGGCCGCTGCCGGCCGGGTTCGTGACGGCTGAACGGAGGGACAGTCATGGCACGTTTGCTTCTTGCCGGGGCCTGCGCGCTCGCGTGGATGCTGATGCCGGTGGCCGGCGCGTATGCACAGACCGACAAGGTGCTGGTGCCGGCGGAAGATCGGTCCGGCGGGGCCGATCCGGGCGCGTCGAGCAATGCGGCCCTGGCCGACGATGACAGCCAGGGACCGATCCCCTTCGAGGGTGGACAGCTGACCATCACCCAGCCGGAGCAGGATGGCGAGAAGGTGCTGGCCTATGACGGCAAGCAGTTGGCCAGCAATTACGACGTGTTCTTCGACAAGGTGGTCAAGGTCGGCGGCGTCAACGTGGCGCTGGTCAATGTCGGCGATGGCGGCAACCAGTGCGGCCCGGCCACGGTCATCGTCTGGAAGCCGGAAGGCGGCGAGATCCAGAGCCTTACCGTCGAGCAGGACGAATGCGGCGCGCCGCCGGCGGCGGTGGCCGACAATGCCATCTATTTCGTGCCCTATCTGTTGCCGGGCGCTTCGCAGCAGGCGCTGCAATGGTCGCCCACCGAAGGGCTGACGATTTCAGGCGACCTGACCTACGCGCCCGAGCCCGGCACCGACTGGAAGGACATCGATCCGTCCAAATACCAGAACATCATCGACGCCTTCCACAATGAGGCCGTCTACAAGGCGGCGCAGACGCTGCTCGGCGACACCATGCCCGACATGGCGACCAGCCTTTTGGTCGGCGGCGGCACGGAAAAGACGGCGTCCGGCGCCTTCTACGCCACCGGCTGCGTGCCGCATGACTGCGGCGGCAATGACGGCTTCATGGCGGTCGACCCGGCCAAGCACACGCTCTATTTCGCCCGCCGCGGCGACGATGGCCAGCCGCAGGTCTGGCCGGACGTGAAGACCTGGCCGGCGGATATCAAGAAGGCGATGGATAAGGCGCAGGGGAACTAGGGTTTTCGCGGCGGCGTGGCGACCACCCGGTGTTCATGCCTGTTCCGTCGCGATCCATCACACCCCCCTCTGCCCTGCCGGGGCATCTCCCCCGCAAGGGGGGAGATCAGCGGTCATCACTGCCTTCGCCAATTGTCCACGTCGCAAGAATGGGCGCGGCGCAGACGCTGCCAATCTCCCTCCTTGCGGGGGAGATGGCCGGCAGGCCAGAGGGGGGTGCTGTCCCGCCAACATCAAAGATTGCACCGCCACTCCATCCGAGTTGGCCTATGGCCCGCCCGGCTCTTTCCCTGCAAAATCCCGACAAGCACAGCGAGGCCCCATGCGCCAACTCATCTCCACCGGATCACCCTTCGAAAAGACCGCCGGCTATTCGCGCGCGGTGGTGCAAGGCGACTGGTGTTTTGTGTCGGGGACCACCGGCTACGACTATGCGACCATGACCATGCCGGAGACGGTCGAGGCGCAGACGCGCAATTGCCTGGCCACCATCGCCAAGGCGCTGCAGGACGGCGGCTTCGACATGGCCGATGTGGTGCGGGCGCATTATTACATCACCGACCAGGCCTTCGTTGATGTCGTCTTCCCGATCCTCGGCGAGGCATTCGGTGACATCCGCCCGGCGGCAACAATGATCGTGTGCCAGCTCAACAAGCCCGAGATGAAGATCGAGATCGAGGTCACCGCGCTGCGGCGCACGGCGTGAGGAGGCCAAAGCCATGACGGTCCGGCGCATCGTCGCCAATATCGGGACACAGGACGCGGCGGCGGCGAAACGCTTCTACCAGGACGTGCTTGGCCTCGATGTGCTGATGGACCAGGGCTGGATCGTCAGCTGCGGTTCGGACGAACAGATGCAGGTGCAGATCAGCTTCATGGGGCAAGGCGGCTCGGGCACGCCGGTGCCGGACCTGTCGATCGATGTCGACGATGTCGATGCGGCGCTCGACGCCATGAAGGCCGCTGGCTTCGCCATAGAATACGGTCCGGCCGACGAGCCCTGGGGCGTGCGCCGCTTCTATGTGCGCGATCCGTTCGGCCGATTGGTCAATATTCTCTCGCATCGGTGATTGCGCGTGCCAACCGCAGGCTTGCATGCGGCCCGCTTGGCGTTTAGCAAGGCCGCGGTTTCTCCAAACAGTATCGGGACGGTTCTGATGGCTTCGAAAAATCTTCTCCTGCTCGCCGGCGACGGTATCGGCCCCGAGGCGATGGCCGAGGTGAAGAAACTGATCGCGGCCATGAACGCCAAGCTCGGCAGCGGTTTTGCCACCGATGAGGGGCTGGTCGGCGGTTGTGCTTACGACGCGCATGGCGCGGCCATTTCCGATGCCGACATGGCAAAGGCGATGGCGGCGGACGCCGTGCTGTTCGGCGCCGTCGGCGGGCCGAAATGGGACAAGGTGCCTTACGAGGTGCGCCCCGAGGCTGGTTTGCTCCGGCTGCGCAAGGATATGGAGCTGTTCGCCAATCTGCGTCCGGCCATCTGCTATCCGGCGCTCGCCGCTTCGTCTTCGCTCAAGCAGGAAGTGGTCGAAGGCCTCGACATCCTGATCGTGCGCGAACTGACCGGCGGCGTCTATTTCGGTGAGCCGAAGCAGATCATCGATCTCGGCAATGGCCAGAAGCGCGGCATCGACACGCAGGTCTACGACACGTTCGAGATCGAGCGCATTTCGGGTGTCGCCTTCGAACTGGCGCGGACCCGCAAGAACCATGTCACGTCGATGGAAAAGCGCAACGTCATGAAGTCGGGCGTGCTGTGGAACGAGGTCGTCACCCAGACCCAGAAGGCGCGCTATGCCGACGTCAAGCTTGACCATATGCTGGCCGATGCCGGCGGCATGCAACTGGTGCGCTGGCCAAAGCAGTTCGACGTCATCGTCACCGACAATCTGTTCGGCGACATGCTGTCCGACATCGCCGCCATGCTGACGGGCTCGATCGGCATGCTGCCGTCGGCCTCGCTCGGCGCACCCGATGTGAAGACCAAGAAGCGCAAGGCGCTTTACGAGCCGGTGCATGGCTCGGCGCCCGACATTGCCGGCCAGGGCATCGCCAACCCGATCGCCATGATCGCGTCCTTTGCCATGTGCCTGCGCTATTCCTTCGGCATGGTTGCCGAGGCCGACAAGCTCGAAGGCGCAATCGCCGCCGTGCTCGACGACGGGCTGCGCACCAAGGACATTCTGTCCGAAGGCATGACCGAGGTGGGCACGGTCGAGATGGGCGATGCCATCATCGCCAAGTTCCTTGGCTGATCCGGTGGCGGTCGACGTCCGCTGGGCGACGACCGACGACGCCGAAGCGCTTGCCACTGTGCTTTGCGAGATGGCGGCGCACTACCGGCAGGCGCCGCTCGATCATGGCCGCGCGGCGGCCACCGCGCGAAAGTGGCTTGGCGATGAAAGCCCGGCCTATCCGCATTTCGCGCTGGCCTTCGCCGACGGCGCGGTAGCGGGCCTCGCCTCGGTGGCGATCGCGCATCCCGGCATCGATCTCGAGCGGCTGATGTTCCTGAAAGATTTGTTCGTGCGCGAGGATGCCCGCAATGCCGGCGCCGGCCGGGCACTGCTCGGCTTTCTCGCCGGCCATTGCCTCAGGGAAGGCATCGGCCGCATCGATCTCACCACCGAGGACTGGAACGAAGGCGCCTTGCGTTTCTACGACCGGCTCGGCGCCGAGCGGCACGGGCAGAAGGTGTTTCTCCGGCTGTCGGCCGAGGCGCTAACAAGAACGCTCTAAACCCTGACACCCTGCGGCACAGGCCCCCACTGGTTTTCATGGCCCTGGGTCGGGATCAGTCCGAACACGATGATGGCCAGCGTGCCAAAGGTTGGCACGAGAATCAGCAGGACCAGCCAGCCGGTGAGGCCGATATCGTGCAGCCGGCGCACGATGAGCCCCAGCCAGGGCAGGAACGTCGCCAGCACAAACAGGCCCCAGACGCCGACGGTCACGATCGGCCCGTTGCCGTCGTTGAAATTGCCGATCGTCTGGTCGGCGAGGGCGCCGACAAGGCCAACCAGGATGAAGCTGACGGTCCAGAACAGGCAGTAGGCCCAGAATTCCTTGCGGCGGGCGCGCTCGGCGAAGTTGATGTAGTTGCGCGTCACCCCTCGCCAGAAATAACCCGGCAGTCCGCTGTCGTGAACCGCGCCGTCCTCGGCCAGGCGGCCGAAATGCTGTGGCGCGGCCGAAGCGGCGGCGGGTTTGGGCGACGTGGCGCTTGCAGCGGGAGCTGCGGTCGCCGGACCGGCGGCCTGGGCGCGGATCGAAAAAACGTCGCGCGCCTGACCGCTTGCAGGCACGAACTCGACCACGGCGCCCTTGGCAATCACCGCACCGCGGCGCAGATCCTCGCGCGCAAACGTGTAGCGGTTGCCGTCCGCCCCGGTGATGAACCCAAAACCCTGGGCCTCGTCATAGTGAAGAACTTCGCCCTGCATCCGCCTCACCCCCGTGTTGGCGTAGACTGTTCAAAGTTACAGAGGTTCGCAAGGGGGATGGGCGAAATGCCTTCGTGGCCCAAGGGCGCAACGATCTAGACCAAGCGCCCGCCGTCGAGTTCCTTCACACCCCCCTCTGTCCTGCCGGACATCTCCCCCGCAAGGGGGGAGATTAGATGTCGCGAATGCCTTCGCTAATCTCCAACGTTGAAGAGAGGGCGCTGAGGCAGAAGCTGCCGATCTCCCTCCTTGCGGGGGAGATGGCCGGCAGGCCAGAGGGGGGTGCTGTCCCTCCAGCGTTCCCAAAATTCTACTCCGGCCGCTTCTTCGGCTTCTTGGTCTTCGGTGGTCCAGCCTTGTCGAATTTCGGCTTCCCGGCCCACGGCTTTGCATCACCTGCCGGCCGTTCCCGCTTCTCGAATTTCGGCTTGTGGGCGCTTTGCGGCGCCTCGAACGGGCGCTTGCCGCGATGCGGCTTCTTGTCAGGCTTGGGCGCCTGGTAGCCGGCGCGCGACAAATCGGGCGTGCCTTCCAGGCGCTTCACCACGATGTTGCCCTGCAATTTCTTGTCGGGGCCGATGGCGGCGAGGAAGCGGTCGGCCCAGTCGGCTGCGATCTGAACGTAAGTTTCTTCCTGCTGCATCTTGATGGCGCCGATCTCGCGCTTGGAGATGTTGCCGGTGCGGCACAGCATCGGGATCAGCCAGCGCGGCTCGGCGTTCTGCCGGCGTCCGATCGACAGCGAGAACCAGACGCTGTCGCCGAAATCGTCGCGCCGGCTGGGCGCCTCATCCCGGCGTTCGAACTTTTCGCCCGCCGGTCTGTCACGCGAAGGCGTGAAGGCTGCGACCTCCGTAAGCTCCTCGGGCGCCGAGCGGCTGGCGCGGCACTGGCGCACGAAAGCGGCCGCCACCTGTTCGGCGCCATGTTTGGCAAGAAGCGCATCGATGAAGCCGCGCTCGTCATCGGCCACCGGCTCGTCGAAGGCCGGATCGGCAAGGATGCGCTCGTCGTCGCGCTTGATGACGTCGTCGGCCGAGGGCGGGCTCGCCCATGTCGCCTTCAGCCCGGCATTCTGCAGCAAGCGTTCGGTGCGCTTGCGGGCGCCGTTCGGCACGATCAGCGCGCTGACGCCCTTGCGCCCGGCGCGGCCGGTGCGGCCGCTGCGGTGGAGCAGCGTTTCGGGATTGGTCGGCAGGTCGGCGTGGATGACCAGTTCGAGATTGGGCAGGTCGATGCCGCGCGCCGCGACATCCGTGGCGATGCAGACCTTGGCGCGGCCGTCGCGCATCGCCTGCAGCGCGTGGGTGCGTTCGTTCTGGCTGAGCTCGCCCGACAGCGCCACGACCGAAAAGTTACGGTTGTTGAAGCGCGCCGTGAGATGGTTGACGGCAGCGCGGGTGTTGCAGAACACCAGCGCATTCTTTGCCTCGTAGAAGCGCAGCACGTTGATGATGGCGTTCTCGCGGTCGGGGTAGGCGACGTTCAGCGCCCGGTATTCGATGTCGAGATGCTGCTTTTCCTCGCCTCCGGCCGAGATGCGCACGGCGTCGCGCTGATAGCCCTGCGCCAGCGTGGCGATCGAGCGCGGCACGGTGGCCGAAAACATCAGCGTGCGGCGCTGGGCGGGTGCGGCGTCGAGGATGAATTCGAGGTCCTCGCGAAAGCCTAGGTCGAGCATCTCGTCGGCCTCGTCGAGCACCACGGCTCTAAGCGCCGACATGTCGAGCGAGTTTCGGGTGATGTGGTCGCGCAGCCGGCCAGGCGTGCCGACGACGATATGGGCGCCACGCTCCAGCACGCGCCTTTCGCTGCGCATGTCCATGCCGCCGACGCAGGACGCGACGGTTGCGCCGGTCGGCGCGTAGAGCCACTGCAATTCACGCATCACCTGCAAGGCGAGTTCGCGCGTCGGCGCAACGGCCAACGCCAGCGGCACACCGGCCGGGCCAAAGCGCTCTGCGCCTTCAAGCAATGTCGGCGCCAAAGCCAGGCCGAAGGCGACGGTCTTGCCGGAGCCGGTCTGCGCCGACACCAGCGCATCAGCCTCGCCGAGCTCGAGCACCGCCTTCTGCACCGGCGTCAGCTCGACATAGCCACGTTTTTCCAGCGCCTCTGCCAGCGCAGGAACGATACCTTCGAAATTGGACATGTTACTCTTTCGGAATTCGGATTCTGTATGCCCGGCAATGGGTCATCCGTCGGCGAGCGCCATCAGCGCCACAAGCCCAACGATCTTGGCCGTTCGTACTTCTTGCCGTCGCCAATGTACAGGGCAACGGCAAGCGGAAGCAGGAAACCGCACGGGTCGCACAAAAGAAAGCCACTTCGATTGACCGATATTCCGCCTGTCACCAACGATCTGATCCTGAGGATGTTGCACATCGTGCTCATCGAAATTCGCGCCACCGATCAACTGGAGAAGGCCCGCAGGCTTGCGGATACGTTTCACAATGCTCCGGGCATGATTGCATCCGGCAAGAACCCGCAAGATACCTGGGCAAGCATCTTGTCGACTGCACGTAGGCTGGAGATGGAGCCGGATGTGATTTCGCTGTTGAGCCATGTTCGGTCGCCTCAAGTTTCAAACTGAGATGCTGCCGGCGAGTGCCTCGCTGCAATTGACTCCTGCCGCAAACCGCGTAAAAGCCGGCATCGAACGGGATCATTTTCGATGCGCGGCCTTTTGATGGCTCTTCTTGCATTCGACTTCCCCGGCCATAATCATCTGGCCGGGCGCGTTGGCGCGTCTTACCGTTCCAGCAAAACCATGGCCAAAACCACCACCAAAACGGTGTGATTCCCTTGGCCTAACCACCCTCTCCCGGGTCCGGCCCGGGGGACGGAACCCGCATTGGCCGGCGGGTTTTCTCCAAAAACCAGGCGGAGAGGGACAGGAGATCTTTATGAGTTTCAAGGTTGCGGTAGTCGGCGCCACGGGCAATGTGGGCCGGGAAATGCTCAATATTCTGGAAGAGCGCGGCTTTCCGGTGAGCGAAGTGGTGGCGCTGGCCTCGCGGCGCAGCCAGGGCACCGAAGTGTCGTTCGGCGACCGCACGCTGAAGGTCAAGACGCTCGACCAGTATGACTTTTCCGACACCGACATCTGCATCATGTCGGCGGGCGGCAACGTCTCCAAGGAATGGTCGCCGAAGATCGGCAAGCAGGGCTGCGTCGTCATCGATAATTCGTCGGCCTTCCGCTACGATCAGGATGTCCCGCTGATCGTGCCGGAAGTGAACCCGGACGCGATCTCGCTGTTCACCCGCAAGAACATCATCGCCAACCCGAACTGCTCGACGGCACAGCTGGTCGTGGCGCTGAAGCCGCTGCACGACTTCGCCACCATCAAGCGCGTCGTCGTCGCCACCTACCAGTCGGTGTCGGGCGCCGGCAAGGAAGGCATGGACGAGCTGTTCACGCAGACGCGCGCGGTGTTCGTCGCCGACCAGGTCGACGTCAAGAAGTTCACCAAGCGCATCGCCTTCAACGTCATTCCGCATATCGACGTCTTCCTCGACGACGGCTTCACCAAGGAAGAGTGGAAGATGGTCGCCGAGACCAAGAAGATGCTCGACCCAAAGATCAAGCTGACGGCGACCTGCGTGCGCGTGCCGGTGTTCATCGGCCATTCGGAAGCGGTCAACATCGAGTTCGAAAAGCCGATCACCGCCGAGGAGGCGCGCGATATCCTGCGTGAGGCTCCCGGCTGCCAGGTCTTGGACAAGCGCGAGGACGGCGGCTACATCACGCCGCTGGAATCGGCCGGTGAAGACGCCACCTTCATCTCGCGCATCCGCGAGGACTCGACCATCGACAACGGCCTGTCGATGTGGATCGTCTCGGACAATCTGCGCAAGGGCGCGGCGCTCAACGCGGTGCAGATCGCCGAGCTCCTGGTCGAGCGCGGCCTGATCCAGCCGAAGAAGAAGGCGGCATAGTTTTTCGCTCACGGGCCGTATCGCCGCTGCCGCGGCGGGCCCTCCGCGGGGCGCCGGACGACCGGCGGCCCGCAGTCGCGGGCTCGGCCTTCGGCCGGGATGCTTCTTCCTTCTCCCCTTGTGGGAGAAGGTGGATCGGCGCGGAGCGCCGAGACGGTTGAGGGGTGTTCCAGCGGAGTGAGACGTTTGCGTTCCCTTCATGACTAGCACTCAGCCCGTAGGTATCATCCTGCGCCCTGCCACTGGCTCGGACGCCGCTGCCATCGCCCGGCTCATGCGGGCGGCACTTGGCTCGTTCTCCTGGATGCCGGTCATCCACACGCCAGCCGACGATCTTATCTTCATCCGCGATGTCGTGCTGCCTCGTCAGCAGGTGACCGTCGCCGATGCCGGCGAAAACATTGCCGGCTTCATTGCCGTCAGCGGCGATTGGGTGGAACAACTCTATCTCGACCCCGTCTGGACGGGACAAGGCATCGGCAGCCGGCTGCTGATGCAAGCGACCGCGTCGCTGCGGATCGTGAAACTGCATTGCTTCCAGGCCAACACCGGCGCCCGGCGTTTCTACGAGCGCCACGGTTTTCGCGCCGAAGCGTTCGGCGATGGCACCGGCAATGAAGAAGGCCTGCCGGATATTCTCTACGTCCGCCGAATGTGAAGCTCAGCCGGCGCTGTCTCTCGCCAACTGGCGCAAAAGCTCCAAGGCCTCCTCGGCCCGGTCGGCAGGCACAAACAGATGGTCGTGATAAAAGGCCGAGACTGGATTGACGCCCATGCCGGCGGCGGCGAGCCGGGCGGTGATGGCGGCGAGGAAGCCGACGGCTTCCAGCGATGAATGGATGTTCAGCGTGATCATGCGGCTGGGGAAGGCGCCGTCCAGGCCGACTGCTCTTGCGGCGGCCTCTGTCACAATCAGCGTCACACCCTCGCGTTCGCGAAAGACCATCACCGGGTCGACGCCTTGCGGCTGCGCAGCGCCAGGCGCGAGCGTGACGAAGACATGGATGGCCGGAAGCAGTTCGGGCGTCATCGACGCCAGCAGCTTTTTCAGATCGGTCTCGCCGGTCATTCCTGTCCCCGCCTGATGCAATAAGTGCGTGGCTTGCATGTCTTCAATAGCCGCGACCGGCCAATGCCGATAGCCGGCACGGACCGCGCAGACGACATGGCGATGTCGCTGGCGGCTGGGCCAGCCGGGGCCGCCGCATCGCACAATCGGCGAGTTGAGGACCAGAGCGGTCCGTGAAAGGGGTTTCGATGATCGTTCGCCCGCGTCCGGGATTCCTGCATCTGTTCTTCATCATGCGCGGCTCCGTGGTGCCGCGCATCCTGCCGCAAATCTTCGGCTTTGCCGCCTATGGCGCGATGGTGGTGGTCATCGTCAGGGCATTGAAGCTCGACTTCGGCAATGCCGGCACGGCACCCTTCGCATTGCTCGGCGTCGCACTGTCGATCTATCTCGGCTTCCGCAACAACGCCGCCTATGACCGCTGGTGGGAAGCGCGCAAGCTGTGGGGCCAACTGGTCTTCGACATCCGCAACCTCGCGCGCGCCTCGAGCGGCCTGATCGAGGACCGCACCGAACTGCGCGGCCTGCTGATGGAAGCAACCGCCTTCTGTCACTTCCTGCGCGGCCTGCTCAGGCGCGTCGACGCCACGGCGGAAGCCCGCACCTTCATCGGCAACGACGTTGAAGGCGCCGCCAAGGCCGCCAACGCACCGGACGCTATGGTGCGGCGGATGGGCGGACGGATCGCGGCACTTCGCAAGGCAGGTGCCATCGATACGATCGGCTACCGCATCCTCGATGAGCGGCTGTCGGAAATCGCCGCCGCGCAGGCCGGCTGCGAGCGCATCGCCGGGACGCCGCTGCCCTTTGCCTACACGCTGCTCCTGCAGCGGACCGCCTACATCTTCTGCCTGCTGTTGCCATTCGGGCTGGCCTCCGCCGCCGGCTGGGCGACGCCGCTGTTCACGGCGCTGATCGCCTACACTTTCTTCGGCCTCGACGCGTTATCGGAGGAGCTCGAGGATCCGTTCGGCACCCAGCCCAACGACCTTGCGCTGGACGGCCTCTGCCGCGTCTGCGAGATCTCGGTGTTCGAGGCGCTTGGCGAGACGCCGCCGAAGATGATCCCGGCCGAAAAGTTTTATTTCTCCTAGGCCTAGATACGAGTGATGCCGCCGCGCCCAAAAAGAATCCCGCCCCTGTAGGATCGCCGCCTCGTGGCCCGTCCTTGGTCCGAAGCCAGCAAACGGCTGAAATCACCCAGGAGGGAACTACCATGACTATTTCTCAAACCGCGCCCGTCTCGTCGGGCGCCCTGTGGACCGGCCGCGTGCTCAGCGGCCTCATCATCCTGTTCATGATCTTCGACGGCGTCATCAAGCTGCCGCCGCTCGAGGTCGTCACCCAGACCATGGTGCCGCTCGGCTGGCCGGCTGATGTCAACGTCGCGCGCCTGCTCGGCGTCATCGGGCTGATCTCGACGGCGCTCTATGCGCTGCCGCGCACCTCGGTGCTCGGCGCCATCCTGCTGACCGGCTATCTTGGCGGTGCCATCGCCACCAATATGCGTGTCGGCAGCCCGTTGTTTTCGCACACGCTGTTTAGCGTCTATCTCGGCATCATCCTGTGGGGCGGCCTGTATCTGCGCGACCCACGCGTGCGTGCCCTGATCCCGTTCAGCGAATAAGCGCAGAGGAGAAAAAGATGTTCACCACCATCCTCATCATCCTGGTCGTCATCATCGCCGCCGTCCTTCTTTATGCCGCGACACGGCCGAATGATTTCGTCACCAGCCGCACGGCCAGCATCAAGGCTGCACCGGAAGCGATCTTTCCGCTGATCAACGATTTCAAGCACTGGCCCGAATGGTCACCCTACGAAAAGCTCGACCCGGAGATGAAGCGCACGCTGTCCGGCACTGATGCCGGCAAGGGCGCCGCCTATGCCTGGGAAGGCAATGCCAAGGCCGGCAAGGGACGCATGGAATCGTCAATTCCGTGCCGCCCTCGTTGGTGTCGCTGAAGCTCGACTTCGAGAAACCGTTCCGGGCCAACAACAGCGTGGACTTCACCCTGAAGCCGGCCAGTGGCACCACCAGCGTCACGTGGGCGATGCGCGGCAGCCGGCCCTTCATTGCCAAGCTGATGGGCCTGTTCATGAATTTCGACACGCTGATCGGCAAGGATTTCGAGGCGGGCCTCGCCAACCTGAAAAGGGCGACCGAGAAATAGGACGAGCCGCACCGGCCGGGATGGGCCGGAGCTCATCGTTCCCTCCAATGGATCAATTCACGGTGTCATGCGTTTTCGAGCCAAGGCGCGTGGAGGCGCTTTCCGTTGGAGAGGAACGACAATGAAGAAAATTCTTACCATTCTGGTCTTGGCAACGGCGCTCGGCGCCTGTTCGCAAACGGAAAAAGGCGCGGCTGTCGGCGGCCTGGGCGGAGCGGCCATAGGCGCTGCGGTCGCAAATGATCCCGTGGAAGGGGCCGTCGTTGGCGGCGCGGTTGGTGCCGTTGCAGGAGCACTGATCGGCCGGGCCAACGAACCGGACCGTTGCCGCTATCGGGACCGCTATGGGCGCGTCTATATCGCCCGCTGCCCGGATGGCTATTGAGCGGACGTCAACGAAAAACGGCGGGCCTAGGCCCGCCGTTTTCTTAAAGCGATGAAGCGAACGCTTACTCGGCGGTGGCGGCTTCCGCCTCGGCCGGAGCAGCGGCAGCGGCAGCAACGGCTGCTGCTGCGTCGTCTTGGGCCTTCTTCAACAGGGCAGCGCGTTCCTGCGCCTTCTTGCCCGGCTCGGCCTTCTTCGGGTTGGAGCGGGCTTCGCGCTTGAGCAGGTCGGCCTCGTCGAGGAAACGCAGCACGCGGTCGGTCGGCTGGGCGCCGTGCGACAGCCAATGCTTGACGCGATCGGCGTCGACCTTGACGCGCTCGCCGTCCTTCGGCAGCAGCGGGTTCCACGAGCCGATCGACTCGATGAACCGGCCGTCGCGCGGCGAACGGGCGTCGGCGATGACGACGTGGTAGTAAGGACGCTTCTTCGAGCCCGCACGGGCCAGTCTGATCTTCAGTGCCATTTCATTTCTCCTAAAAGCTCTGATTTCATTGATAGGGTATGGCTAATACTTAGCCGGCTTTGCTTGCGCCGTTGGACGCGGCGATCTGCTCGTGATGGCGGATCACTTCGCGGACGACGAAGTTGAGGAATTTTTCCGCGAAATCGGGGTCGAGATGGGCATCCTTCGCCAACTGGCGAAGGCGGGTGATCTGCTGCTGCTCGCGCGCCGGGTCGGCCGGCGGCAGGCCATGCTCGGCCTTCAGAACGCCGACCGCCTTGGTGCAGCGGAAGCGCTCGGCCAGCATGTGGATGAGGGCGGCATCGATGTTGTCGATCGACGCGCGATAGCCGGCCAGGATGGTGCGGGCGTCGGCCATGTCCTTTTCTTCGTTCATAGCGTCCTCACTTCTTCTTGCCGAGGCCGGGCAGTCCGCCGCCGCCCAGGCCGGGAAGCCCCGGAAGTTTCATGCCGCCGGGCAGACCCGGCAGGCCACCGCCGCCTGGAAGACCACCGGGCAGGCCCTTCATGCCACCGAGGCCGGCGGCCTGCGCCTGCTTCTGCAAGGCTTCGAGTTGCTTGGGGTCCATCTTGGACAGGTCGGGCATGCCACCGCCCATGCCGCCCATGCCTCCAGGCATCATGCCGCCGAGGCCCATCTTGGAGGCCAGGCCGCCCATCATGCCGCGCATCAGGCCGCCGCCTTTGCCCTTGCCGCCCATCGCCTTCATCATGTCGGCCATGCCGCGATGCATTTTGAGGAGCTTGTTGATTTCGGCGGCATCTGTGCCGGAACCGGCGGCAATGCGCTTCTTGCGCGAATGTTTCAAAATATCGGGATTGGCGCGCTCGGCCTTGGTCATCGACGAGATGATGGCAAGCTGCCGGCCGAACATCTTGTCGTCGAGGCCGGCGGCGGCCATCTGGTCCTTCATCTTGCCCATGCCGGGCATCATGCCCATGATGCCGCCCATGCCACCCATTTTCGACATCTGCTGAAGTTGGCCGGCGAGGTCGTTCAAATCGAACTTGCCCGACTGCATTTTCTTGGCCATCGCCGCCGCCTGTTCGGCGTCGATGTTTTCGGCGGCTTTTTCGACGAGCGAGACGATGTCGCCCATGCCGAGGATGCGGTCGGCGATGCGCTTGGGGTGGAATTCCTCCAGCCCGTCCATCTTTTCGCCGGTGCCGATCAGCTTGATCGGCTTGCCGGTGACGGCGCGCATCGAAAGCGCTGCACCGCCACGGCCGTCACCATCCATGCGGGTCAGCACCAGGCCGGTGATGCCGACGCGCTCGTCGAAGCTCTTGGCCAGGTTGACGGCGTCCTGGCCGGTCAGCGAATCCGCGACCAGCAGGATCTCGTGCGGGCTCGACACTTTCTTGATGTCGGCCATCTCGACCATCAGCGGCTCGTCAATATGGGTGCGGCCGGCGGTGTCAAGGATGACGACGTCATGGCCGCCGAGTTTGGCTGCCTGCACGGCGCGCTTGGCGATGTCGACCGGGTTCTGGCCCGATATGACCGGCAGCGTCGCCACCTTGACCTGCTCGCCGAGCTGGCGGAGCTGCTCCTGCGCGGCCGGACGCCGCGTGTCGAGCGAGGCCATCAGGACCTTCTTGTTCTGACGCTCGGTCAGCCGCTTGGCGATCTTGGCCGAGGTTGTCGTCTTGCCGGAGCCCTGCAGACCGACCATCATGATGACGACCGGGGCGGGCGCATTGAGGTCGACGGCGACGCCCTCGGCGCCCAGCATGTCGACCAGCTCGTCATGGACGATCTTGACGACCATCTGTCCCGGCTTGATCGACTTGACGACCGCGGCGCCGACAGCCTTCTCGCGCACCTTGTCGGTGAAGGAACGCACCACTTCCAGCGCTACGTCGGCCTCGAGCAGCGCACGGCGCACCTCGCGCAGCGCTGCCGAGACATCCGCCTCCGACAGCGCGCCGCGGCCGGTCAGGCCGTTCAGGATGGAGCCAAGGCGCTCCTGAAGTGATTCAAACATCTGTCGTCCTTCGATCTCGGTTCGGGGTTCGATCCGAGAGGTAATGCGTTCGCGCCAAGTGTCCAAACAAAAGAGCTTGTCCAAACAAAGCCCGGGCAAGCGCAAAGCCAAAAAGCACCCGGGGGCGCTCAGCGCTGCCGGGTGTTGGCCTCCAGGATCTGTTTACAGCACCCACCTCAAAGAGGTGTTGGCGTCCTGGTCGGCTTGCTCGGAGGAGTACTCGTCGCGGAATTCGGGGGCTGTAGACAGGAAATCGGCCGAAGAGTCAAGGTGCGGGCCGGATGGAACAGCTCACGGCAGCGCCTCGCCATCGATGACGCGCGTGTAGAGGTCGAGATAGCCCTTGGCGGTTCTGGCGATCGGAAACCGATCGGCGGCGGACTCACGGCAGCGTTGCGGGGACAGGCCGGCTATCTCGCCGAGTGCTGAGCCGAACTCCGCGTCTGTATCGAAGAACCGCCCGGTGTCGGCGTCGACGATCTCGGGTAAAGCGCCGCGTGGCGTGGTCAGCACCGGCGTTCCGCACAGCATCGCCTCGACCGGCGCCATGCCGAACGGCTCTTCCCAGGCGATCGGGTTGAGAAAAGCCTTTGCCTCGCCGAGCAGGCGCAGCTTGGCGTCGCCATCGACGGTGCCGTGGAAGCGGTAGCGCCGGCTGAGGCTTTTGAAGAAGACGCCGTCGCGCCGGACCTGGCTGCGGGTCAGCAGCCGCCAGCGCGAGCCGCCGGCAATATCGAGCGGAAAATCGAATTCCTTGGCCAGCTCGACGGCGCGGCTAAGGTTCTTGCCGGCGCGGGCGATGCCGGCGAGGAACAGCAGGCGGTCGTTCTTCTGCCCGGCCAGCCGATAGGCATCCACCGGGAAGCCGTTGTAGACGAAGGTTTCCCTGCCGTGATTGCGGGCGTGGCTGGCGCTGACGAAACTCCAGTTCGGCCGCGGCCTTGGGTGTTGCGGCGCATAACCGTGCTCGGTGTTGAGGGTCGGAAACGGCGCCTCGATGTACCAGCCGTTGAAATGCACGATCTCGGTGTCGGCCGGAATGGCAGCCAGGCATTGCGCTGCCGACGATGCGTGCCTGACCTCGCAAAGCGGGTGGTCCGAGCCGGGGTCGGCGATCAGCACGACATGGTGGCCGCAGCGGACGAGCTCGCTTGCCAGCCACTCGACCTGACGCTGGGTACCGCCATAGCCTCTGGACGGGATGGTGCCGGCCACCACGAGCGTGATGCGCATCAGCGTCCTCCTGCTTCTTGCCGGATCATAGCCTTATCCGGAGACCGGCTCGACTTTCAGCGGCGAGCGTGGGTGCAGCAGCAGCAGGATCGTCAGCAACGTGCAGACAATGCCGATTGCGGCGATGATGACCGCATCCGTCGTCGTCCAGCCTGGGCCTTCCAGCGGCTTGGCGTTGAACAAAGCGAAGGAATTGTAGCTTTCCTGATGCGAGATCAGCAGGAAGCCGGTGAGATTGTTGCCGAGATGGGCGCCGAAGGCGGCACCGAGATTGCCGGTGACATAGACCAGCAGCGTCAGCAGAACGGCAAAGGCGGCGATCGAGGCCAGCACACAGGCGTTGATGGCGAGGCTCGAATCCGGGCTCCAGTGCAAGGAGGTGAACAGCAAGGCGGGCAGCAGCGCCCAGACGTAGGGGCTCTGAAACCGCTTGGCCAGGCCGCGCAGGAGATAGCCGCGAAACAGCATCTCCTCGGACGAAGTCTGCAGCAGAGTCAGGACCACGATCGGAACCAGGAACAGCAGCCAGGTCGACAGGCTGATCGCGCCGCGTGCGATTTCGGGCTGCAGGCCATAGAGCAGGATCTCGGAGATCGCCGAGG
Organism: Mesorhizobium sp. P2_F7; assembly: GCF_056403695.1. Lineage (NCBI taxonomy): Bacteria > Pseudomonadati > Pseudomonadota > Alphaproteobacteria > Hyphomicrobiales > Phyllobacteriaceae > Mesorhizobium > Mesorhizobium sp. P2_F7. The sequence continues at coordinate 24,458 of NZ_JBFUFA010000002.1, forward strand.
TGATCAGCACCGCGATCAGGCCCTTGACGAACCCCGGCAAGGAGACGCGACGGCTGGCGCCGAAAAGTGCTGCGAGCGGCTCGCCATGGACGAAACGCATGGCAAGCCACAGGCCGATCCAGATGCCGGCAAACGAGGTGAGCGCGGTGAGTATCCCGATAGGCGAGGCCAGAAAGCCCTGTAGCGGCCCGCGCGGATCGCCCGGCAATACATGCCAGATGATGGCGAGATAGGTGCCGCCAAGCACCACCACCAAAGTGACCGCCACCCAGAACAGCACGACGATGGCCGTCCCTACTATCAGGCGCGGCAGGCTTGTCTTTTCGGTGGCCGTGTTGCGATAGCGCTCGAAGGGGGCTGGATCTGATGTCACGCGAATTCCTCTGCCGAACGCATCGGGTCGCATGATCTAGGGGATCGGCGGGTTGCGCGCAATCGCTGCTGTTCGGCGAGCAGTTGCGCCGCCCTCAACCAAGGTAGGAGGGCGGCACAAGTTCACTTATTGGTCACTGCAGGGCAAAAATCAGCGCACGACGTACATGATGCGCCGTGTCTGCGGGTCGACCAGCGCCGGCTGGCCGTTCACATAGACATAGCGGTAGCGGTAGTCGGGGATTTCGCGCAGCTCGACGGTGTCGGGCAAGGTCGCGCCGGTGACCACTTCGCCGTCGAGATAGACGGGGTCGAGCCGGTGCGTGCTGACATAGGTGCCGACTTCCGCCGGCGGCCTGTCGATGGCGTCGATGGGGCCGTCGTCGGACAGGATCGCGCCGGTATAGGTGTCGGGATAATCATCCTGCGGCGGTGCAACGACGGTGATGGCGGCGTCGGCGGGGCGGCGCGTCAGCACGACCCGGCTGCCGCCGAAATCGGCCGTTACATAGTCGGAATAGACCCAGCCCTGGCCGCCAGCCTCGGCAATGGTGCACCATTTGCTGTTTTCGATGCAGCCATTGAGCGTCGCCGACTGGCCGGCGGCAAGCACGCCGATCACCGGAAATTGCGGGCCGGGGCCGGCGCGCACGTTAAGATCGGTGACAGCCGAGACGGCGGTATCGGCCAATGCCGCACCTGACATGGCGACAAGCGCCCCGGCGACGGCCGGAAACAGTATGCGTCTCATGGTTTTCTCTCCGTTTTCGTTGGTCCCTCGCGAGCCCAAACGAAAGCGGAGCCTATGCGTTCCGGCTAAAATGCCGCTGCCGGCTCACGATTTGTTCCGGTTTCTTTCGGCAAACCGGTCAAAAGCTCATGCACGAAGGCGAGCTTTTGCGCCGTCACGTCCGAAATGACGAAGGGATAGAGGTCGGGCAGGCCCATGCAGCGGTTGATCGAGTTGGAGGCTTCCGATAGCACCAGCCAGCGGGCGAGGATGTTTTCGAAAGGCTCGGGCACGGCGGCAGGCTCGGCGGGCGCGGGCTGCAGGCGGCCGCCGGTGTCGCCCTGCGGCAGCACATTGGCCTCCATCGTTTCCAGCTGTCCGAGCGGAAAATTCAGCGCGTGCACCATCTCCAGCGTGTCGGTGATGTGCAGATGGTGCGCCCAGGTCTCCGCCCAGTCCTCCCATGGATGCGATGTCGCATAGGCTGAAATGTGGCTCTGTTGCCAGTCGGGCGCCGCGCCATTGGCATAGTAGGTCTGCAGCGCCTGCTCATAGTCGGCGCGCTCGTCGCCGAACAGCGCGCGAAAGGCGTCGAGCCTCTGCGGGTCGTCGCGGATCAGCCGGTCCCAATAATAGTGGCCGAGCTCGTGGCGGAAATGGCCGAGCAGCGTGCGGTAGTTCTCGCCCATCTCGACGCGCCGCCGCTCGCGCTCGGCCGAGTCCGCCTCGGCGACGTTGAGCGTGATCAGGCCGTTGTCATGGCCGGTGAGGATGCGCTCGCCACCGGGGCCGCCGCCGATCGGGTCGGCCAGGAAGTCGAAGGCAAGGCCGATTTCGTCACCGGGGTTCTGCTTGGGTGCCACCGGCAGGCCGAAGGCGAGCAGCGAATAGATGGCGCGCTTCTTGGCCGCCTCGACGCGGATCCAGCGGCGGCGGTTGCCGTCCACCGAGAGATCCGGGATCAGCTGGTTCAGCACGCAGGCACGGCAGAAGGGGTGGCCGGGCTCGGCCATCCAGTTGCAGGCGCATTCATCGGCATTGGTGCAGTGGAAGATGCCGTCGACATCAGACAAGGCAAAGCGCGCATGCTCGGGGTCGTAGAGCACGAGGCTCGAGCAGCTCAGGCACTGCGCGTTCTCGAAATAGAGGCGGTGGCCGCAATGCGGGCAGTCGAACAGTTTCATGTCGATCTCAAAACGTCAGCATATGGTCAGGGTGTGGATATGGTGCGGAGCGGCGCCTCGCCCAAACGCCGGCCATGGGCTGGCGTTCCATGCCGATGCCAAGTCTTTTTGTTCGAGCAGCGGATTGTCCGGCCCTACGTCGCGCGCTCCCGCCACAATAAGCACTTGATCGTAGGCAAATTCCGCTGCATTGGCCAGCGTGGCGCCGGGGGTACGGTGACAATGGCGCGTTTCACTGGCAAGTTCACAACCGGGACGTGATTCAGGCAATCAGGAGAGAAGCATGGCATTGTTTGCCAAGGGAAGGATTTTTGCTGCCACGGTGGTGGCGGTGCTTGCGCTGGCGACGGGCGCGCAGGCGGCGGCCAGCTGCGGCAAGACTGGCGCCGGTTTCGAGGCGTGGAAGCCGGAGTTCGCCGCAGAGGCCAAGTCCGAAGGTGTCGGCCCCAAGGGCCTGGCCGCTCTGGCCGGCGCCAGCTACGCGACAAAGACGATCTCCGTCGACCGAGCCATCCACAAGGCGTTCAGCGGCTCGGTGGATGCTTTCATGAAGCGTCGTGGCGGGGCCGCGATCATTTCCAGGGGCCGTTCGCTGAAGAAGCAGAACGCCGCCATGTTCGAGAGGATCGAGAGCAATTACGGCGTGTCGCCGGGCGTGCTCCTCGCCATCTGGGGCATGGAGACGGGCTTTGGTTCCGCCATGGGCAACCAGAATACGGTCTCTGCCATTCTCACGCTTGCCTATGATTGCCGCCGTCCGGGGTTCTTCTACCCGCATGCCATTGCGGCGCTGAAGCTGGTCGATCGCGGCGCGCTGAGCGCCTCGTCGGTCGGTGCTGCGCATGGCGAGATCGGCCATACCCAATTCCTGCCCGGAAACGTCCTGAAATATGGCGTCGGCAACGGAAACCTGCGCGACAAGGCGACCGCACTGGCGTCCACCGCCAACTTCCTCAAGGCTCATGGCTGGCGAGCGGGTGCCAGCGCAAGTGCAAATATGGGCGCCATTGCCGGCTGGAATTCGGCCAGCGTCTATCAGCAGGCCATTGCCCAGATCGCGGATGCAATCGACGGCGGTTGAGCGAAAATCCCATTCAACGGAAAGCCCGGCCATGTGCCGGGCTTTTTTGTTGAGGGTCCAGCGCATTTCGCGGTCAACATGGCCCGGCAGCGGGCAGGATTATCCGCCTTTGATGACCTTCCAGATGTCCGTAGACTGGTCGAACTGGAGGCGGTTTATGTCGGAGAAGGTCAACCGGCCGCTCTTCATGGCATCGACAAGGCGCCGGCACAGCAAAGGCGGCATGCGCTCCTGGGAAACGCCCATGAAAGCGGCGATCTCGTGTTTGGCCGATACGTTCGAAATGGCCACCTTGCTGATGCAGCGCTCGTACGCCGCCTTGGGATCCTGACTCACCTGCTCCTGTCCGGTCTGACAACCGGCCAGCATGGCAACCATTGCAGGCAACGCTAAAAACCACGGTTTCATTGTCAGATGCCCCCTTAGGCCGCGAAAGGATCAAGCGGAAAACCGCTGGTACAGTCTTTTGCCGCCGCTCTATTCTTTTGTTTTGCGCAACTCTTTCAATTGTTCACGTAGCCGCCGCCCAAGGGGCATTTCGCGGAAGCGGGAACCTCGAAGGAGCCGCCGTAAACATTGGAGCAGGTGCGGAACTTGGAATTCCTCCGCGATGGAGCAGCCGCCTTTGGCCTGCCCTTGATATCGCTTTTGGTCGGTTGGTCGAGCTGTGCGTAGCCGCTCACCGGGCATTTCCGCGAAGCGGGAACCTGGAAGGTACCGGTAATACCGTTGCAGGTGCGGAAGTTGGGGTTGCGTGGCGCCGGCGTGGCCCTAGCCGCAGCCTTGGACTTGCCCTTGATGACCAGCCAGATTTCGGTCGATTGGTCGAGCTGCAGCCGGTTCAGGTCGGAGTACGTAATCCGCCCGCTGCGTATCCCTTCGCCAAGGCGCTGGCAGAACAGGGCCGGCATGAGCTCCTGCGAGACGCCCATGAAAGAGGCGATTTCGTGCTTGAACGAGATGCTCCACAAATGGACAGCGGAGATGCACCCGTCTGAATTCTGCTCGCGTTTCGCGGCCGCTTGCGAGGACTGGCCTCCGGTAAAGACGATGGCCGCCGCAAGCAGGAGAAAAATGGCTTTTTTCACTGTTAGAGGCCCTCCAGAACGACTCGGTTTGATCTCGTTCAATTGTTCGCGTAGCCGCTCAACGGGCATTTCCGGGAAACGGGAATCTGGAAGGTACCGGTAATACCGCTGCAGGTACGGAATTTGGGGTTCCGCGGCGCCACGGTAGCCGCCTTTGATGTCCCCTTCATCTCGATTTTGGTCGGTTGGTCGAACTGCGCGTGGCCGCTCAACGGGCATTTCTGCGAAGCAGGAACCTGGAAGGTCCCGTTGTTACGGTAGCAGGTACGGAATTTGGAATTCCGCGGCGCCGGCGCGGCTGTAGCAGCAGCCTTTGACTTGCCTTTGATGACCAGCCAGATCTCGGTCGACTGGTCGAGCTGCAGCCGGTTCAGGTCGGAGTAGGTAATCCGCCCGCTTCGTATCCCTTCGCCAAGGCGCTGGCAGAATAAGGCCGGCATGCGCTCCTGCGAGACGCCCATGAAAGAGGCGATTTCGTGCTTGAACGAGATGCTCCACAAATGGACGGCGGAGATGCACCCATCTGAATTCTGCTCGCGTTTCGTGGCCGCTTGCGAGGACTGGCCTCCGGTAAAGACGATGGCCGCCGCAAGCAGGAGAAAAATGGCTTTTTTCACTATCAGAATCCCTCCGTCCCGCGAGGGAATTTAGATGAAGCTTTTAGAAGGTCAACAGGAGCCGCCCGGCTGGTTTGACTTTTCTTATATTAGAGGTGCCAAATAAAAACCCGGCGTCTCCGCCGGGTTTGCCTAAAATAGTAGTTGAGCTCAACCCTTGCGGTTGCGCGCGGCCAGTGTCCTCAGCCGCAGCGCGTTGAGGCGGATGAAGCCGGCGGCGTCCTTCTGGTCGTAGGCGCCGCGATCGTCCTCGAAGGTAACCAGCGCATCGGAATAGAGCGTCTTCTTCGACTTGCGGCCGGTGACCATGACATTGCCCTTGTAGAGCTTCAGGCGCACCGTACCTTCGACATCTTCCTGGCTCTTGTCGATCATCGCCTGCAGCATCAGCCGCTCGGGCGAGAACCAGAAACCGTTATAGATCAGTTCCGCATAGCGCGGCATGAACTCGTCCTTGAGGTGGCCGGCGCCGCGGTCGAGCGTGATCGATTCGATGGCGCGGTGGGCGACGATCAGGATGGTGCCGCCGGGCGTTTCGTAGACGCCGCGCGACTTCATGCCGACGAAGCGGTTCTCGACCAGGTCGAGCCGGCCGATGCCATTGTCGCGGCCGAGGTCGTTGAGGGCCGTCAGCATCTCAGCCGGCGACAGTTTCTTGCCGTTGAGCGCAATCGGGTCGCCCTTCAAAAACTCGATCTCGATCTCAGTGACCTTGTCGGGCGCATCCATTGGCGAGACGGTGCGCTGGTGGACGAATTCCGGCGGCTCGCTCCACGGATCTTCCAGCACCTTGCCCTCGGAGGAGGAGTGCAGAAGATTGGCGTCGACCGAGAACGGCGCCTCGCCCCTTTTGTCCTTCGCCACCGGGATCTGGTGCTGTTCGGCGAAGTTGATCAGGTCGGTACGCGACTTGAACGACCAATCGCGCCATGGCGCGATGACCTTGATGTCGGGGTTCAGCGCATAGGCCGACAGTTCGAAACGGACCTGGTCGTTGCCCTTGCCGGTTGCGCCATGCGCAATCGCGTCAGCGCCCGTCTCTTTCGCGATTTCGACCAGGTGTTTCGAAATCAGCGGCCGAGCGATCGAGGTGCCGAGCAAATAGGTGCCTTCATAGACGGCGTTGGCGCGAAACATCGGAAAGACGAAGTCGGACACGAATTCCTCGCGCACGTCGACGACACGGATATCCTTGATGCCCATCATCTCGGCCTTCTTGCGCGCCGGCTCCAGCTCGCCGCCCTGGCCGAGATCGGCAGTGAAGGTGACGACTTCGGCGCCGAGTTCGGTCTGCAGCCATTTCAGGATGATGGAGGTGTCGAGGCCGCCGGAATAAGCGAGCACGACCTTCTTGACGTCTTTTGTCTTCGACATGTTGGCGGGTTCCGCGACAAGGGTTCTTCGCGGGCGAGGTATCACGGGCTTTCCGGCCAGCGCAAGGGACGAACGCCGATCAAGGCTGGACCAGATGCTGCGGCTGGCAGAAGCTGGCCCGGGCGCGGCGCCTGCGCTATAGGGCGGCGCATCCTTCGCGCAGAGGTGACCAATGTCCTTCATTCCCGACAGCACGACGCTGATCCCGTTCGCCATCGCCACCATGATCCTGGCGATCACGCCGGGGCCCGACATGACGCTGTTCGTCTCGCGCACGCTGAGCCAGGGCCGCGCCGCCGGCTTTGCCTCGCTGGCCGGGGCGCTCACCGGCACACTGATCCACACCACTTTGGTGGCCGTCGGCATCTCGGCGCTGATCGTCGCCTCGCCGATGGCCTTCCTCGTGCTGAAAATCTTCGGCGCCGCCTATCTCGTCTTCCTCGCCTGGCAGGCGCTCGCCAAGGGCTCGGCGTTTTCACCGGAGAAGAAGAGCGGCCCTGAGATCTCGCTGTCCCGCAGTTGGGCCGCCGGGCTCGGCGTCAATCTGCTCAACCCGAAGATCATACTGTTCTTCATGACGTTTTTGCCGCAATTCGTCTCCGCGCATGACCCGAACGCACCGGGACAATTGTTCTTCCTCGGCGTCATGTTCATCGTGCTGTCGATCCCGGTGACGGCGCCGATGGTGTTTGCGGCTGAGAAGTTTTCGGCGGCGATGAAGGCCAGCCCGCGCGTGACACGGGTGGTTGACTATCTGTTTGCCGGGGTGTTTTCGGCCTTCGCGCTCAAGATCCTGACCGCTCAGGCGAAGTAACCGCCTGCCACCAGCTTCCGGCCCAGCGGCCGGCGCTTAGCCAGTAGAAGATGCCGCCGACCATGCCGCAGCCGATCACGGCGGCGATGGCGCGCGGATCGGTGACATCGAAATTGATATCGGCATTCCGGTGGACAAAGCCGAGGAACACCGCGGCCACGACGCCGCCCGCAAGCGCATAGAACAGCCAGTCGCGGCGGCGAAAGATTTCCGAGATCAGGATGACGATGGCCGCCGGCATGAAGGCGAAATAAGCGATGAACAGCGCCACGAAGGGGACCGAGAAATACAGCGATGCGGTGGCCGTCGGGTGGGCATGTTCCGGCGCGTAACCGAGCGAGGCCAGGAACAGGACGTTGAGAAAGGCGCTCGCCGCCAGCGAGGCGACGACATAGCCGAACAGGATGACGGCGAAGCGGACGAGATAGGCGATGAGGCGGCTCACGCCTCGCCGTGCCCCGCAATCATCATGGCTTCCAGCGCCAGCCTGTCGACCTTGCGCATGCGCTCGGAGTCCGACTTGAGCTGGCCGCAGGCGGCCAGGATGTCGCGGCCGCGCGGGGTGCGGATCGGCGAGGCGTAGCCGGCATTGTTGATGTAATCGGCGAATTTCTCGATCGTTTCCCAGTCGGAGCACTGGTAGTTGGTGCCCGGCCACGGGTTGAACGGGATCAGATTGATCTTGGCCGGAATGCCCTTGAGCAGCTTGATCAGCCCCTTGGCGTCCTCGATGGAATCGTTGACGTCCTTCAGCATCACATATTCGAAGGTGATGCGCTTGGCGTTGGAGAGGCCGGGATAGGCGCGGCAGGCCGCGATCAGTTCCTTCAGCGGATACTTCTTGTTGATCGGCACCAGGAGGTCGCGCAGGTCGTCATTGGTGGCATGCAGCGAGATCGCCAGCATGACGCCGATCTCCTCGCCAGTGCGGAAGATTTCGGGCACGACGCCGGAGGTCGACAGGGTGATGCGGCGTTTCGACAGCGAAAGCCCGTCGCCGTCGGAGGCGATCAGCAGCGCCTTCTTCACCGCCTCGAAATTGTACAGCGGCTCGCCCATGCCCATCATGACGATGTTGGAGACTTTGCGGCCTTCGGCCGGCACGATGGCGCCGTCGGGCGTATCGCGGTCGGGGAAATCGCCGAGACGGTCGCGGGCGGTGAGCAATTGCGCGAGGATTTCCTCGGCCGTCAGGTTGCGCACCAGCTTCTGGGTGCCGGTGTGGCAGAAGGAGCAAGTCAGCGTGCAGCCGACCTGCGACGAGATGCAGAGCGTGCCGCGGCCTTCCTCGGGGATGTAGACGGTCTCGATCTCGACCGGACGGCCGGCGCCGCGCGGCGGAAAGCGGAACAGCCATTTGCGGGTGCCGTCGGCGGAAATCTGCTCCTCGACGATTTCGGGCCGGGCGACGGTGAAATGCTTGTCGAGTTCGGCGCGCAAATCCTTGGAGATGTTGAACATGCCGGCAAAGTCGGACACGCCGCGCACATACATCCAGTGCCACAGCTGCTGCGCGCGCATCTTTGCCTGGCGCTCCGGCACGATGCCGGCGCCAACAAGAGCTTCGCCGAGTTCGGCCCGGGTCAGGCCGATCAGCGACGGCTTTTCAGCCGAAGCGGCGCGGGCGCGCAACGCATCGCGTGCGCCCTCAGTGGTGAGATCGAAGGAAAGGGTCATATCAGCGCCAATATAAGCGAATTGCGGCCGATTTCATCCATCGTGCCGAAAACGAAGCGCGGCGCATAGCACAGGTTGCGGGCAGAGTCATGCGGGGGTTTTACCTTCTCCCCTTGTGGGAGAAGGTGGATCGGCGCTTTAGCGCCGAGACGGATGAGGGGTGTTGGAAGGAATGAGGCGTTGGCGGGCTGGTATTGCTGCCGTCAATGGGTGGCGTCTGGGCGGAGGGTTCCGTCAAGCTGGAACACCCCTCATCCGTCGCCTTCGGCGACACCTTCTCCCACAAGGGGAGAAGGTAAAACCGCGCTAACCTATTTGCACTTGGCGATCGACGACAGCGCGGCCGAGATGCCTTTCAGCGAGAACACATAGGTTGTCGTGTTGCCGCGGCCGGACTTGGCCGACACCTTCATGTCGGTGCCGGTCTTCATGGCGGCGATCAGCACCGGCTCTTCGGCGGCGTTCTCCACCCAGGCCGATTTGCCGCGGGTGAACATCGAGAACGACTTCTTGTCGATGGTGACGGTCGCCTTGGAGCCTTCCTGGAAGGTGTAGCCGGCGATAAATTGCGGTTCGTAGGACACTTGCTGACCCGGCCGCTGGCTGACGAAGAAGAACATGTCGCCATGGTCGAGCGTCGGCGGCTGCTTGTCGGTCGGCACGGTCAGGACGTAGCAGACCTTGCCGCCCTGCGCCTGGTAGCTGTAGGTGCCCCAGGCGTTGTGCTGGCCGATCTTGGTCGCCTGCTGCGCCAGCACCGGCGCTGCAGAGGCCACCAGGACCAGGCTCGAGACTAGTGCAATCAATCCGCGCATCGTTTTTCCCGTATTCCATATGGTGCGGGGGCAGGCCGGCTTGGCGTCCTGCCCGTCGCTTCATTTTGATTTAATCTGGGTTACCAAACGGTGAATTTCCCTTGGAAAAGGACATCCACCCATGGAAACCACCGCCATTTCCGCGCTGCCTTCGTGAAAAGCAGCTGTCGCAATGTCCCTGCGGCGACTTGGAGGCCACGAAAGCGGCAAGAGTTTGACTTTTTCAACGGCCGCAGCGGAAGCCGAGGCGGGGGTGCTATCGCCCTGTTTGAGCGGTGGATTTCTACTGAACCAGTTGCCAGTGCGACGGCCGATTAGCCCCTGTCGGCGATCGCTTCCTTGGCGGCCTGACGGTGTGCTGGGGTGATATGGGCGCTGACGGCTGTGATCGCGGCGGTCAGCACAGCGATGTCGTCGGTGAAGCCGAGGCCGACGATGAAATCCGGGATAACGTCGACCGGCAGTACGAAATAGCCGAGCGCGGCCAGCAATATGCCCTTGGCGCGCAAAGGCGTCTTCTTGTCGAGGGCGCAGTAATAGGCGGCGACAACCTCTTCCATGAACGGAATCTGCCGGGCGGCCTTCTTGGCCGTGCGCCAGAATTTGGCGCGCACTTCGCTTTCATCGCCCAGCTTGCTGCCGAAGCCGAAGAAATCAAAACCGGGTTGTTGCGCCATCAATGTCTCCTTTGCAGGCCGTCGCGCAGCGTATTGCGCGCGGCCGCCACCGGAAAATGTGGTGAAAGCGCGGGGCTGCTACAAGAGGATGGCGCCGATTTGCCGGTGCTGGTTGCAACGCCGGGCGGTCAGCCGCCGAAATAGCCGTTCATCTTCTTCGCCAGCGTGATGTCGAGCGCGGTGACGCCGCCGGCGTCGTGCGTGTTCAGCGTCACCTCCACCGTCTTGTAGACATTCGACCAGTCGGGGTGATGGTCCATCTTCTCGGCCGCCAGAGCGACGCGGGTCATGAAGGCGAAGGCTTCGGAAAAATTCTTGAAGACGAAGCTGCGCTTTATGGAAGCGCCGTCCGCGGCCAGCGACCAGCCGCCGAGTTCGGCCAGTGCTGCGGCGATGGCGTCCTTGCTGAGTTTTTCTCTCGTCATGATGATTTCCCGTGCTATCCCGATTTTGATCCCACCATAATGCAAGTCACCCAAACATGCCTTGCGTTTTGGGGCTCCAAATGCACGAACGGCGCATATCGAATGAGCGTAAAGCCGATAAATTCCATCCTGTTCGTTTGCCTCGGCAACATCTGCCGGTCGCCACTCGCGGAAGGCGTGTTTCGCGCCGTGCTAGCGGAACGCGGCCGCGACATGGTGCTGGATTCTGCGGCGACCGGCGGCTGGAATCTCGGCGAAGCGCCCGACCCGCGCTCGATCGCAATTGCGGCCCGCCACGGCATCGACATTTCCGGGCAGCGGGCACGCAAGGTCAAGCCGGAGGATTTTTCGCGATTCGACCTGATCCTCGGCATGGACCGGCAGAATGTGCGCGACCTGAAGGCGCTGGCGCCGGCTCACGCAAGCGAGCGCATCCATCTCTTGGCGGAGTTCGCGCAAGGCAAAACCCGCGACGTGCCGGACCCCTACTACGACGGACAGGAAGCCTTCGCTTCGGTCTACCGCATGATCCGCGAAGCGTCCGAGGCGCTGGCAAAGCTGCTCGAGGAGCGCGCATCGGCGCCGGACAGCGGCCATGCCTCCTCGACGATGTAGGGTCCGCCGCCGACCGAATCGCGCGACGACATCAGCACGAAGCGGCCGACGCGGAACGGCAGCGTCGAGAAATTGCCGCGTGCAGAAAGGTACTGCGCGACGTCGAGCGGGCTCGAATTGCGCAGGCGCGCCAGCGTCACATGCGGTGTGAATTTGCGCGGGTCAGCCGGCAGCCCAAGCCGCTGGCAGATGCGGTCGATTTCGCCTTGCAGGGCGGACAGGTCGGGCGAGGCGAAGACGCCGGCCCACACGGCATGCGGTTTCTTCTGGCCGAAGGCGCCGACCCCGGACAGCGTCAGCGAGAAGGACGGGCGGTGAACCCGGTCGAGCGCGTTGGCGATCTCGTCGGCGACATGGCCTTCGACATCGCCGATGAAGCGCAGCGTCATGTGGTAGTTTTCGACATCGATCCAGCGCGCCCCGGGCAGGCCGCCCCGCAAAAGGGACAGCGAAAGAGCGGCGTCACGCGGTATTTCGAGGGCGGTGAAAAGACGCGGCATGGTGAGCCTCCCTTCCTCGAATCGAACTATGCCCCTACCGAATCATCGATATTAAATCGGGGCAAGTGGTTTGTTGGTCGCAGGCTTTCCCTAATGTTTCCCTTACGGAAGGCTGCGCCAGAAGTGAAGATCCCGCTTCAGGCTCCGCCCTCGACCGCTGCAATCGCCTTCTCCACCGTGGGCAGGATGCGCTCGACCATGCGGTCGACGCCCTTGGCATTGGGGTGCAGCCCGTCCTCAAGCTGGAACCCGCTCTCGCCGGCAACGCCATCGAGAAAGAACGGATAAAGCGGCACGTCGTACTTCGCGGCCAGCTTCGGATAGATCGCATCGAAGGCGGTCTGGTAGTCGGCGCCGAGATTGGGCGCGGCGCGCATGCCGGCCAGAAGCACGGCGATCTTGCGCGCCTTCAGCTTTGCCAGCATGTCGTCCAGGTTCTTTTCAGCAATGTTGGGCGAGACGCCGCGCAGCATGTCGTTGGCGCCAAGTTCGAGGATGACCAGCTTTGTGCCGTCCGGCACCGACCAGTCGAGCCGCGCCAGGCCGCCGCTCGATGTATCGCCGGAAACGCCGGCATTGGCGACGGTGACATCATGGCCCTTGGCGCGAAGGGCTGCCTGCAGCCTGTCGGTAAAGCCTTCGCCGGGACCGAGGCCAAAGCCCGCCATCAGGCTGTCGCCGAAGCCGACGATGGTGAATGTCTCGGCCCGCGCCGACGAAATGGCGCCGCAAAAGGTGAGGAAAAGGACGAGCCCTGCGGCAATCGAGCGTTTGAAAGACATGCGGCAGGCCCCATATGACCAAGGAATTCTTCCGGCGAGGGCTTCCGGCAAGCAGAGCCTTCATCCTGATATAGGACGCTTTAATTGTGACAGAAGCCGTCATTGAGTTGAAAGACGTATCCCTGACCCTTGGCCAAGGCGCGTCATCCGTCCATGTGCTGAAAGGCGTCAGCCTCGACGTGACACGCGGCGAGGCGACCGGCATTGTCGGTCCCTCGGGGTCCGGCAAGTCGACCTTGCTGATGGTTCTGGCCGGACTGGAGCGGGTCGATTCGGGAACGGTGCGAATCGCCGGCGAATCGCTGAACGGCAAAAGCGAGGACCGGATTGCATCGTTTCGGGGCCGAAACATCGGCATCGTCTTCCAGTCCTTTCACCTCATTCCCAACATGACGGCGCTCGAAAATGTCGCGGTGCCGCTGGAGCTCGCTGGCCATGCCGATCCGTTCGGCGTAGCCGCGCGCGAACTGGCAGCCGTTGGTCTTAGCGACCGCGTCACCCACTATCCCGGGGAACTCTCCGGCGGCGAACAGCAGCGCGTGGCGATCGCTCGGGCACTGGCGCCCGCGCCGCGCATTCTCATCGCCGACGAGCCGACCGGCAACCTCGACCAGGCGACCGGGCGGCACGTCGCCGACCTGTTGTTCGCCAAGGCGGCTGAGCGCGGCATGACTTTGGTGCTGGTCACCCATGATCCCGCCCTTGCGGCGCGCTGTTCGCGCCAGGTGTCGATGCGCTCGGGCCGCATCGAGGATGCCCCAGTTGTGCCGGTGAAGGTGCCGGCTTGATGCCACTGTCGCAGACGCTGAAACTCGCATTCCGCTTCTCGCTGCGCGAAATGCGCGGCGGGCTGTCCGGCTTCATGATTTTCCTGGCCTGCATTGCGCTTGGCGTGGCTGCCATCGGCGGCGTCAATTCGGTGGCGCAGGCGATCACCGCGGGCGTCGCCGACCAGGGCCAGACGCTGCTTGGCGGCGACCTGCGCTTCCAGCTCAACCAGCGCGATACGATGCCGGCCGAAAGCGCCTTCCTCAATGGCCTGGGTGCTGTGTCGCACAGCGCCAACATGCGCTCGATGGCGCGGCTGGAGGACGGCTCTGACCAATCGCTGGTCGAGGCCAAGGCGGTCGACGACGCCTATCCGCTCTATGGGGCACTGCAGACCGAGCCGGCACTTTCGAGACAGGATCTGTTCGGTGAAAAATCCGGCGTCTTCGGCGCGGCCGCGCCAGACCTGTTGTTCGAACGGCTCAATGTGAAGATCGGCGACCGGCTAAAGCTCGGCAGCGCGACCTTCGAATTGCGCGCCAGGCTGGTGAGTGAACCGGACGCAGTGTCGGACGGGTTCGGCTTCGCGCCGCGGCTGATGGTCTCGACCGCGGGGCTTGCCGCGTCCGGGCTGATCCAGCCGGGCAGCCTGGTCGAGAATGCCTACAAGGTTCGGCTGCCGGCCGGCGCCAGCGAGGCCGATCTCAAGGCCATCCAGGATCGGGCCGCGAGCGATTTCCCCGAAGCCGGCTGGTCGATCCGCACGCGCTCCAATGCCGCACCGGCGCTGTCTTCCAACATCGAGCGCTTCTCGCAGTTCCTGACGCTGGTCGGGCTGACGGCGCTGGTGGTCGGCGGTGTCGGCGTGGCGAACGCGGTGCGCGCCTATCTCGACGGCAAGCGCGGCGTCATCGCCACCTTCAAGAGCCTCGGCGCCTCCGGCGGCTTCGTCTTCACCGTCTATCTCGTGCAGATCCTGATGATCGCCGGCCTCGGCATCGTGCTTGGTCTCATCCTCGGCGCCGCCATGCCGTTTGCGGCGAGTGCGGCGCTGCAGTCGGTCATACCTGTGCCGGCGCAAGGTGGTTTCTATCCCGGCGCACTGGCCATGGCGGCTTTGTTCGGACTGTTGGTGACGCTGGCGTTCGCGCTGTTGCCGCTCGGCCGCGCCCGCGATGTGCCGGCAACGGCGCTGTTTCGCGAAATGGGTTTTGAGGGTCGCGGCTTTCCGCGCCTGCCCTACCTTGCGGCAGCGGTCGGCATCGCGCTCGCTCTGGCCGCCTTGGCCATCCTGTTTTCCGGCGACCAGCGCATTGCCTCCATCTTCGTCGGCGCGACGATCTTTGCTTTCCTGGTGCTGCGCGCCGTCGGCGCGCTGGTGCAATGGGCGGCGCGCAAAAGCCCGCGCGTGCGTTCCGTCGCGCTCAGGCTCGCCATCGGCAACATCCACCGGCCCGGCGCGCTGACGCCGTCGGTGGTGCTGTCGCTTGGCCTCGGCCTGACGCTTTTGGTGACGCTGGCGCTGATCGACGGGAACCTGCGGCAGCAAATCTCCGGCAGCCTGCCGGAGCGGGCGCCGAACTTCTTCTTCGTCGATATCCAGAACAGCGATGTCGATGCCTTCTCGGCGCTGGTCGGTAAAGAGGCGCTCAAGGGCACGCTGGTCAAGGTGCCGATGCTGCGCGGCCGGGTGATGGCGCTGAACGGCGTCGATGTCGACAAGGCCAAAGTGCCGGCTGAAGGCGCCTGGGTGCTGCGCGGCGATCGCGGCCTGACCTATGACGCCAAACAGCCGGCCAACGCGACGCTGACCGAAGGCAGCTGGTGGCCCGACAACTATACCGGCGAGCCGCTGGTCTCGTTCTCCAACGATGAAGGCAAGGCGCTGGGACTGAAGCTCGGCGACACCGTCACCGTCAATGTGCTGGGCCGCAATGTGACGGCCAGGATCGCCAATTTCCGAGAGGTGCAATGGGAGACGATGGGCATCAATTTCGTCATGGTGTTCTCGCCCAACACTTTCGCCGGCGCCCCGCATGGCTGGCTGGCGACGCTGACCGAGAAGGATGCGTCGACGGCGGATGACGCGCGCCTGCTCAACGCCGTCACTCGCGCTTTCCCGGCGGTGACGACGGTGCGGGTCAAGGATGCGCTCGATGTCGTCAACCGGCTGGTCGGCCAGCTCGGCACGGCGATCCGGGCGGCGGCCGGCGTGGCGCTGATCGCTTCGGTGCTGGTGCTGGCCGGCGCGCTCGCCGCGGGCAATCGCGCCCGCATCCACGATGCCGTGGTGCTGAAAACGCTGGGTGCAACGCGGCGGACGCTGATCACGGCGTTTTCGCTCGAATATATGCTGATTGGGCTCGCCACCGCGGTGTTTGCGCTTGCCGCTGGCGGCATTGCCGCCTGGTACATCGTCGCTCGTATCATGACGCTGCCCTCGCATTTCATGCCGGAGGTGGCGGTGGCGACTTTGATCTTCGCGCTGGTGATCACCGTCGGCATCGGCCTTGCCGGGACATGGCGGGTGCTCGGCCACAAGGCGGCGCCGGTGCTGCGCGACCTCTAGGTTTCAAGCGGCAAAGCCGGCCGAATCCGGCCATTTCCGATTAAATCTTGGTAATGCAGCGACCGCTAAAGCCCGAAAACCCGGCTTCCGGCGATTCACCAAGCGTTGCAGCCCGTTACGGTCTTGTTCTTGACGTCAAGAACCATCATATTTCGCCGCAGGCATGCTGGAGCCCCGCCAGCGGCGCCCAGGTCCCAAAAGGGCCTGACACCGTACGGGGCAGAAGCAACAGAGGATTCCAATGGCTGAGCCCATTCGCAATTACCAGACTTCGGCCGTGCCGCGCGCGCGCGCCGACATCGACCAGGGCCTGCGCAGCTATATGCTGAAGGTCTACAATTTGATGGGGCTTGGTCTCCTCATCACCGGCATCGCCGCCTGGGGCGCTTTCCAGCTCGCCGTCACCGGCGACGGACAGCTGACCGCTTTCGGCACGCTGATATATGCCAGCGCCTTCCGCTGGGTAGTCATCTTCGCCCCGCTCGCTCTCGTCTTCTTCCTGTCGTTCAGGATCCAGTCGATGAGCGTGGCCGCGGCGCAGGCAACCTTCTGGGTCTATTCGGGCCTGGTCGGCCTGTCGCTGTCGACCATCTTCCTGGTCTACACCGGCGCCTCGATCACCCAGACTTTCTTCGCAACGGCGGCCGCCTTTGGCGCGCTGTCGCTTTATGGCTACACGACAAGGCGCGACCTGTCGGCGTTCGGGTCGTTCCTGGTCATGGGCCTGTTCGGCCTGATCGCCGCGATGGTGATCAACTACTTCCTGGCCTCGACGGCGCTCGGCTTCGCCATTTCGGCGATCGGCGTGCTGATCTTCGCCGGCCTTACCGCCTATGACACGCAGACCATCAAGGAAATGTATTTCGAAGGCGATGGCGCCGACGTGGCCGGCCGCAAGGCCACCATGGGCGCGTTGAGGCTGTATCTCGACTTCATCAACCTGTTCATGTTCCTGCTGCAGTTCATGGGCGACCGCCGCTAAGCGGTCTCCGTCCAGTCAACTGGACCATCGAGTTTGCGAAGGGCGGCCCAACGGCCGCCCTTTTCTTTTGTGCCGGCCTTTGCTGTGATGGGAGGCAGATGAATCGTTTGCACAAATTATGAGCACTATTTCCATACGCGCGGCCCTGGAAAGCGACCTCGACCGAATCACCGAGATCTACGCCGATGCGGTGACGCATGGCACGGCGAGCTACGAGCTGGAGCCGCCCAGCCGCGCCGAGATGGGCGTGCGCTTCGACAGCCTGACGGGGGGCGGCTTTCCCTATCTGGTGGCGGAAAAGGATGGGACGCTGCTTGGCTATGCCTATGCCGGCGCCTTCCGGCCGCGTCCGGCCTACCGATTCATCGTCGAGGATTCGGTCTATGTCGCGCCAAACGCCAAGGGCCAGGGCGTCGGGCTATTGCTGATGCAGGCGCTGATCGAGGCGTGCCGGGTGGCGGGTTTTCGCCAGATCATAGCTGTGATCGGTGACGGTCACGCCGACAGCGCCTCGGTGCGGCTGCATGAAAAGCTCGGCTTTCGCCATTCCGGCCGCCTGGAAGGCTCCGGCTACAAGCACGGCCGCTGGCTGGACACGGTGTTCATGCAGCTGTCGCTGAATGGCGGGGCAACGGCGCCGCCCGATTCGGATTCGCTGCCGGAGCGGAAATTTCGCAAGAGTCTTGGCGGGAAGTGAGTGAGGTTGACGAACTTAGGAACTGGAGAATTGATGAACTGAAGAATTGGAGAAAAGGGACCCAGTCCTGGAGAAATCCCGTCTTCTCAACTCCTACGCTCTCTATTTTTTCAATTTCCCCAATTCCTAAGTTCTTCAATTCCCGAACTCAGGCCTCGACAACTTTCAGCTTGGGATCGAACACGCCGAGCACGCGGCCCAGTTCCTGGCCGCGCTTGAGGATGCGGCCGCCGGCAGCGATGACGGCGAACGCGCCTTGCCGGCGCGCCAGTTTCGGATCCTTGACGATCTGGAACAGCGGCACTTCGCTGGCTCGGCGGAAGACCGAAAACACAGCGCGATCAGCGAGATGATCGATGGCGTAGTCGCGCCACTCATTGGCGGCGACCATGCGTCCGTAGAGTCTCAGGATCTCATCGAGTTCACGCCGGTCGAAGCGAACCGGCTGGTCGAGGCGTTCGCGTCGCGCCTCCTGCAGCGGGATCAATATTGCGGATGAGTCCCCATCCTCCGCTCCACCGCTGCTGCGATCGGTCATCCCGCGATCCCTTTAAAAATGAATCTCGCTTGCAGAAGTTGGCGTGTTCGCGGTGGAATTGCAAGACCCGGCTAACCATCCCGGGGCTGCGCTGTTTTCGCAACGTCCAGTCACTTTTATAAAACGCGGTGTTTGAATTGGTGATGCTCCGCCACATTCCTGCCTTATTTTATCCGCGCTCATGCCCCAATGTCCGACGAATTTACCGGCGTTGCCTGAGACGGTTCGGTCCGGCACCGGCTCGTAAACCCCAAGCCCCCCGCCCACGGGTCTGCGTCGGATCGAACCAACCTCGGACTTTCCTCAGGGAGAGACCGGGTGCGACGATCCCAAAACCTAAATGACCGACGTCAGAAGCAAGCTGACGTCGGTTTTTTGTTGCGTGGAGCGCTTTTTCCTTCTCCCCCTGTGGGAGAAGGTGGATCGGCGCGTAGCGCCGAGACGGATGAGGGGTGCTCCAGCTTGACGCCGGCGGTCCCTTCACCGCCACGGCTGCAGGTTAACAACACGCACGTACGCGATGATGGTATCGCAAACGCCGTTCATATCCTTCAACACGTCGTCGTTCCAAAGCGCAGCACCCGAAAGCCTCTCGCTTTCAACTCGACGGCGCGGATACGATCAGCCTCTGATTCCGCGTGCTGGCTTCCGCCGATCTCGATAATCAGTCCAGCCTCGAGGCAGACGAAATCGGCAACATACTTTCCGACTGGCATCTGACGCCTGAATTTTATCCCGTCGAGCCTGCGGTCACGCAACTCCTGCCACAGTCTCCGTCATGTCGCGTCGAAGGGAGCGAGCGAAGCGGCGTTTGGCTGGTGGAATTGGCTGATGCGGCATGGCGCGAGATTAGTTCGACGCCGAGTTCCGTCCAACACCCCTCATCCGTCTCGGCGCTGCGCGCCGATCCACCTTCTCCCACAGGGGGAGAGGAGAAGAGCTTACGGCTTGTGAATAAACGCGGCGCCCAAAATCGGGCCGGGCAGGCCGTCCTTGCCGACCGATTGCAGCAGCACGGCGCAGCCGCCTTTCTTGGCGATCTCGGTCATCGGCAATTCGTAGCGCTGTGCCTTGCCGTGCCACATGCCGGCGGTCTGGATGCCGGAGACGGCGTTCCAGTAGGTCATGCTGCGGCCGGTGTTCTCGCCCTTGGCGATGGTGACCGTCTGCGGCGGTTCGAAATAGACGATGACGACATGGGCGTCGGTCGGGCCGCTGCCGGCGTCGCCGGCATCGATCATGACGCGGTCGCTGGTGCGGCTGACCTTGACGCTGACCCGCATGCCTTCGCCGGACTTCTCCATGCGGGCAAGTGCGCCGTCGACTTCCTTGCGGCTGGCGCCGTTGACATGGCTGCGGCCGTTGATGACGGCTTGCGGCGTGTAGACGGAGCGCGTGCCGAAGGCGCGCATATAGTCATATTGCCGGTCGGTGTTGTCCTTGCTGCTCAGCGTATCCTGCCAGCCGAGATAGTCCCAGTAGTTGACGTGGTAGGCGAGCGCGACGACGTTGTCCTTGGCCGCCAGCTCGGCAAAGAGAGCGTCGGCCGGCGGACAGGAGTTGCAGCCCTGGCTGGTGAACAGCTCGACGACGCCCAAGGGTTTGTCGGTCTGGGGCTTCTCGGCCTGGGTGGTTCCCGATTCCTCGGCAAACCCGGTCCCGGCAAGCGCCGAGAAGGCCAGCGCGAAAGCCGCGAGCCGTAGAGGTTGTCGAGGTGCCATGGTCGTTCCGATTCCCGCCGGTGACGCCGGCCTTGTTCTGGTTGCCCAGATTTGTGGCAGAAGCGACAGTCAACGGGAAGTCACGTTGCGGTGAAATTTTTGCTGCCGCAACCGCGGGTTTGGCCGCTGCGGGCGGAGCACTTCACCGCCTGGTTCGATCGGGAGCATGGCATCAGGAGCTTGCCGCAGATCTTGCTGACCCCAACCGGTTTTACTGCGGGCGGACAGGGCGGAACTTCCGTCCGGCCGGCCAATGCTTTGGAAAGACTAGGAGTCAGGCAGTAGGCAGTAGGGAAGCCCTATTCCCTACTGCCCAATCCCTGCCCTTAAGCCGCCAGATCGCGCAGCACGTATTGCAAGATGCCGCCGTTCTTGAAGTAGTCGAGTTCGTCCAGCGTATCGATGCGGCAGATGATCGGCACGTTCTTCACCGTGCCGTCGCCATAGGTGACCTTGGCGATCATCGTCTGTCGCGGCTTGATGGCGCTCAAGCCATCGATCTCGACGATCTCGTCGCCCTTGAGGTTGAGCGAGGCCCATGACGTGCCTTCCTCGAAGACGAAGGGGATGACGCCCATGCCAACCAGGTTGGAGCGATGGATGCGCTCGAAGGACTGGGCGATGACGGCGCGGACACCGAGCAGGTTGGTGCCCTTGGCCGCCCAGTCGCGCGACGAGCCGTTGCCGTATTCGACGCCAGCGAAGATGACCAGCGGCACGCCTTCCCTTTTGTACTCCATCGCCGCGTCGTAGATCGATTCCTCTTCCTTCGACGGGTAGTGGATGGTGTAGCCGCCCTCGCGGCCGTTCTCGCCCAGCATGTGGTTGCGGATGCGTATGTTGGCAAAGGTGCCGCGCATCATCACCTCATGATTGCCGCGCCGCGTGCCGTACTGGTTGAAGTCGGCAACGCCGACGCCGTGGTCGGTGAGGTATTTGCCGGCCGGCGATGCCGCCTTGATCGAACCCGCCGGCGAGATGTGATCGGTAGTGATCTTGTCGCCGAACAAGCAAAGCACGCGCGCGCCCTTGATGTCGCCGATCTTGCCGAAGCCGGCGGTCATTCCGGCAAAATAGGGCGGGTTCTGCACATAGGTCGAGTTGTCGTCCCAGGCATAGGTCTGGCCTTCCGGCGCCTTGACGTTCTGCCAGTACTCGTCGCCCTTGAAGACGTCGGCATATTTGCGGGCGAACAGCTCGCGGGTGACGTTCTTCTCGATGAACTCCTGGATCTCGGCCGAGCTCGGCCAGATGTCCTTCAAGTAGACCGGCTTGCCGTCGCGGCCTTCCCCGAGCGGCTCGGTGGTCAGGTCCTTCGTGACGGTTCCAGCCAAAGCGTGGGCAACGACCAGCGGCGGCGACGCCAGGTAGTTGGCTTGCACGTCAGGCGAGACACGGCCTTCGAAGTTGCGGTTGCCGGAAAGCACCGCAGCCGCAATCAGGCCCTTGTCGTTGATGGTTTTCGAGATCGGCGCCGGCAGCGGGCCGGAATTGCCGATGCAGGTGGTGCAGCCGAAGCCGACCAGGTTGAAGCCGATCTGGTCGAGCTCCTTCTGCAGGCCGGATTTTTCGAGATACTCGGCGACCACCTGGCTGCCGGGGGCCAGCGAGGTCTTCACCCACGGCTTCTGCTTGAGGCCGAGCCGGTTGGCGTTTCGCGCCAGCAGGCCGGCGCCGATCAGCACGCTCGGATTGGAGGTGTTGGTACAGGAGGTGATGGCGGCGATGACGACGTCGCCATGGCCGAGATCATGGTCGGTGCCTTCGACGGCGTAGCGCTTCGAGATCTCGGCGGCCTTCTTGTATTCGGTCTCCATCGCCTTGGCGAAGCCGGCCGGAATGCCTTCCAGTGCAACGCGGCCTTCGGGGCGCTTGGGGCCGGCCATCGACGGCACGACCTCGCTGAGTTCAAGCTCGAGCAGATCGGTAAAGACCGGGTCAGCCGAGCCTGTATCGCGCCACATGCCTTGCGCCTTGGCATAGGCCTCGACCAGAGCGATGCGGCTTTCCTCGCGGCCCGACATCGTCAGGTAGCGGATGGTTTCGCCGTCGACCGGGAAGAAGCCGCAAGTGGCGCCATATTCGGGCGCCATGTTGCCGATGGTGGCGCGGTCGGCCAGCGTCATGTTGGAGAGGCCGGGGCCGAAGAACTCGACGAACTTGCCGACGACGCCCTTCTTGCGCAGCATCTGGGTCACGGTGAGCACGAGGTCGGTCGCGGTGACGCCTTCCTTCAGCTTGCCGGTGAGGCGGAAGCCGATCACTTCCGGCAACAGCATGGAGACCGGCTGGCCGAGCATGGCGGCCTCTGCCTCGATGCCGCCAACGCCCCAGCCCAGCACGCCAAGGCCGTTGATCATGGTGGTGTGCGAATCGGTGCCGACGCAGGTGTCGGGATAGGCGGTGGTTTCGCCGTCCTCGGTGTTGGTCCACACGACCTGCCCGAGATATTCGAGATTGACCTGGTGGCAGATGCCGGTGCCGGGCGGCACGACGCGGAAGTTGCGGAACGCCTGCTGGCCCCACTTCAGGAACTTGTAGCGCTCTTCGTTGCGCTCATATTCGAGTTCGACATTCCTGGCGAAAGCCATCGGCGTGCCGAATTCGTCGACGATGACCGAATGGTCGATGACGAGGTCGACCGGCACCAGCGGGTTGATCTTCTGCGGGTCGCCGCCGAGCGCCTTGAGGCCGTCGCGCATGGCGGCCAGATCGACCACCGCCGGAACGCCGGTGAAATCCTGCATCAGGACGCGGGCCGGGCGATAGGCGATCTCGACGCCGGCGGTGCCCTTGTCGGTCAACCAGCCGGCAACCGCCTGGATCGATTCCTTGGTGACGGAGCGGCCGTCTTCGTTGCGCAAAAGGTTTTCCAGCAGCACCTTCATCGAATAGGGCAGCTGGGCGATGCCGGTGAGGCCGTTCTTCTCGGCCTCGACCAGATTGTAATAGACATAGTCCGCGCCACCCACGGTGAGGGTGCGGCGGCAATTGAAACTGTCGAGGGATTTTGACACGTGCGGTCCGTCCTTGTCTGTTCAGCCTGAAAGGGAACGGACGCCGATGGGCATGCAATCACGCGCAAAGGTGCGGGTACGGCCATTTCCGCTGTCCGCTCCCGAGCAACCCGAGCCGTTCAAGGCGGCGCGTGCGCTGGTTCGGCGCAAATTCTGTTCCCGTGCCGACCGCTGGCACGGATGACCCGCATATAGAGAATTTTCTGGAATAGTTCTAGACAGTTGCGGAGCAAATTTGTGCGATGCGGCAGCTATCGCGCGGTAAAGTTTTCGGGACGGGCAGGCATGCGGCTGATTGCCGAAAATCTGGGCGGCGAACGCGGCGGCGAAAGGGTCTTTTCCGGCATCGGTTTTGCGCTCGAAAAGGGCCAGGCACTGATCGTCACCGGACCGAATGGATCAGGCAAATCGACGCTGCTCAGGGTCATCGCCGGGCTGCTGCCGAAAGCGGAAGGCGATGTGCGCATCGAAGGCGGCGGCGAGACGTTTCCGACGATTGCTTCGGCCGTCCATTATCTCGGCCATCTCAATGCGATGAAGACGGCGCTGAGCGTGGTGGAGAATCTGCGCTTCTGGCGCGATTTCAACGGCGACGGTGCGTTGGATGTCGAAGAGGCGCTGGAGACGGTCGGGCTCGGTGGCATCGGCCATCTGCCGTTCGGCTATTTGTCGACCGGGCAGAGGCGGCGCGCCGCGATTGCGAAGCTGCTGGTCAGCCATCGGCCGCTGTGGCTGCTGGATGAGCCGACGGCGGGGCTGGACAAGGCTTCGGAGGAGCGGTTCGCGGGGTTGATGGCGGATCACTGCCGGCAGGGAGGGATTGTCGTTGCGGCGACGCATCTGCCATTGGGGTTGGATGGGGCGGAAGAATTGAGGATGGGGATTTGATGTCGGTGCCAGGCACCCCCCTCTGCCCTGCCGGGCATCTCCCCCTCAAGGGGGGAGATTGGCAGTTCGGGCGTCCTGCGGGCTTTCTCACGTTGGAGATTAGCGAAGGCGGATATGGCATCCAATCTCCCCCCTTGAGGGGAAGATGGCCGGCAGGCCAGAGGGGGGTGCTCAAGCGCGAGCATCTCGAATTATGCTAGCCCTCTTCCTCCGCGATATCCGCCTCTCCATCCGTGCCGGCGGCGGGGCACTCACCGGCGTCATCTTTTTCCTCGCCGTCATTGCCACCATCCCCTTCGGCGTCGGGCCGGACCTGAAGCTGCTGGCGCGCATCGGTCCGGCGATCCTGTGGATCGGCGCCTTGCTCGCCTGCCTGCTCGGTCTCGATCGCCTGTTCCAGGCCGACCGCGAGGACGGTTCGCTCGATCTTTTGGTGCTCGGCAACGACCGCCACATGCTGGCGCTGACGGTGCTGGTGAAATGCCTGGCGCATTGGGCCGGCAGCGTCCTTCCGCTGGTGGTCGCTGCCCCTTTGCTTGGCCTGTTCATGAATATGGAGCCGCTCAGCATCGGCGCTACGGCGCTGACCCTTTTGGTCGGCACGCCGGCCATCACTTTCATCGGCGCGGTCGGTGCGGCGGTGGCGGTTGCGCTGCCGCGCGGCGGGCTGTTGATCTCGGTGCTGGTGCTGCCGCTGACCATCCCGGTGCTGATCTTCGGCGCGTCGGCCAGCTACGGCGCGGTGGCCGATCCCGACCCGTTCCTGCAGCCCTTCCTCATTCTTGCCGCGCTGACGCTGTTTCTTGCCGTGCTCGGCCCGGTGGCGGCAGCACTGGCGCTGAGGCATGGAACGGATTGATGTGGCCGCTGCGAATCGAGAACCCGGTCTATCTGCAGACCATCTATGGCAACCATCCCGACTTGTCGTCCGTCGAGATCACATCGGCGATGATGGGCCGCGACGGACCCAGCATGCACTTGGCTTTTATCTCTACCGTCCTTCCCTACCGGCCACCCACCAAATGGGGAAAGTTCAACGCCGTGTCTTTCGGCCTGGAGTTCATCGCGGTCGAAACGATCAGCCTTCGCAAGTTCAAGAGCCATGGCCAGAGTGCAATCAGGATGTGGGATGACGAAGGCAAAATCCTGCTTACCTGCGAAGGCGCGGTTAGGTTGTCTTTGACGTGCCAATTTATGCGCATCAAAAGCATATCCGGCATTTTGCTGTCGCAGTCGCCGTGAACCGCAAATCTGCCGCAGAGGACGTTCATTGCGAGGAACGGCCAGCGCGTTTATGAAGGCCCAGCCTTGGATACAGAGATGAGCGCACACGCCCTTTATGTCACCGCCGCCTATGGCATCACGGCGATCGTGCTGGCCGGGCTGATCGGCTGGATCCTACTCGACCAGCGCGCCCGCAAGCGCGAACTGGCAGAACTCGAAGCCGCCGGCGTGCGGCGTCGTTCCGATAAGGCCAGCAAACCATGAGCACGGAAAGCGAAACGCCGGCGCCGCCGCGCCGCCGCCTGATCGTGCTGCTGCCGCTGTTGGTTTTCCTCGGCCTGGCCGGGTTGTTCCTGCTGCAGCTTTTGTCGGGACGCGACGAGGCGGAAGTGCCGTCGGCGCTGATCGGCCTGCCGGCGCCGCAGACCAATCTGCCGGCGCTGGAAGGGTCAAACCTGCCTGGGCTGGATTCGAAAGCGTTCGCCGGCAAGGTGACGCTGGTCAATGTGTTTGCGTCGTGGTGCGCGCCGTGCCGGGAAGAACATCCGGTGCTTTTGGCGCTGTCGCAGGACAAGCGCTTCACGCTTGCCGCACTGAACTACAAGGACGAGCCGCAAAACGCTCGCCGGTTCCTCGGCGATCTCGGCAATCCGTTCCAGGCCATCGGCGTCGACGAAGCCGGTCGCACCGCCATCGACTGGGGTGTTTACGGCGTGCCGGAAACCTTCGTCATCGGCAAGGACGGCAAGATTGCCTACAAATATGTCGGGCCGCTGACGGGGGAGTCGGCGCAGACGGTGCTGATGCCTGAAATCGAGAAGGCACTCGCGGCGCATTGATGTTCAGGTGATGCCGGCCTGCAAACGGCGGATACCTGCGCTTCCGGTGCTCACGTACGAAAAGTACGCTCTGCTCCGGTTCTCGGCATCCACAGTTTTCGTCTCGGCCTGACCTGAACCTCAACGCGCCTAGGCGGCGCCCGAGTCACTCGGCAATCAGCCGTATATCTGCTTGTGGACCTGGTAGAGCATTTCCGAGCGGTCGGCGCGCAGGTCGGCGAGGTCGCGGCCGGAAAGGTTCTCGATTTCGGCGACGAGGCGGTTGTAGTGCTTGCGCTTGGCAATCGAGCTGCGAGCGCGGGTCATGAGACTGTCGAAGATCATAGCAAGGGTCCTTTCGTGCCGCATATCAGCGGCGAATTTGTTCCTCCCTTGACTGTACGCAGCATGACATAGGAATGGTGCGATGCAAAAAGAAGATGTTGCAATGCACCATTGCACGGAGCGCATAGCCGGTTAATGCAGCGCTAACAGCGCCATGCGCGGCTGGACACGTTTCCGAGCCAATGCTGGGCGTGGGTCTTTTGTCTTACAAATTGCGTATGCGCCATCTTGCCTTCTCGCTCACAGGCTGGCTTGATCCACGCCTTGCGTGATGCCCGGAGGAAAAGCATGGCGGCTGCAGATTATTACGAAATTCTCGATCCGCGTTTCGCGCGGCTGTTCAATGGCAACGCGCAGGTGGAAAAGCTGTTCACCGGCTGTCAGTGGGCGGAAGGGCCTGCCTGGTTCGCCGCCGGCCGCTATGTCGTCTGGTCCGACATCCCCAACAACCGCATGCTGCGCTATGACGAGACCGACGGCAATGTCAGCGTGTTCCGTCAGCCCTCCGGCAATTCCAACGGCAACACCGTCGACCGTCAGGGCCGGCTGGTGACATGCGAGCATTCGGGCCGCCGCGTCAGCCGCACCGAGCATGACGGCTTCGTCACCACCATCGCGGCCAAATGGAAAGGCAAGCGGCTGAATTCGCCAAACGACGTCGTGGTGCGCTCGGACGGCTCGATCTGGTTCACCGATCCGAGCTACGGCATCGACACCGACTATGAGGGCGACAAGGCCGAGAGCGAGATCGGCGCCTGCTACGTCTACCGGGTCGATCCCGACAGCGGCGAGGTCGAAGCCGTCATCACCGACATGGTCCGGCCGAACGGGCTTGCCTTCTCGCTGGATGAAAGCCAGCTCTATGTCGTCGATACCGGCCGCACGCGTGGCGCGCAAAACCCGGCGCATATGCGGGTCTTCACCGTCGGCAAGCACGGCAAGAAGGTGTCGGGCGGCAAGGTGTTCGCTGAGTGCACGGCAGGCCTGTTCGACGGCTTCCGGCTCGACGAGGCCGGCCGCATCTGGACCAGCGCCGCCGACGGCATCCACTGCTACGATCCCGACGGCACGCTGATCGGCAAGGTCAAGGTACCGGAAGTCGTCGCCAACTGCGTGTTCGGCGGCAACAAGCTGAACTGCCTCTACATCGCCGGCACGACGTCGCTTTACATGGTGCGGCTGATGGTGAACGGAGCCAAGACCTATTGAGCGAGACTGCTTGGAAATTCTACTCTGGCGGCCATCCGATGGCGTTTTCTGCGCTTCCGGTGCTCACGGACCAAATGTCCGCTGCGCTCCGGTTCTCGAAACCACCATCATATGACTCACCAGAGCGAATTTCGAAGCAGTCTCTCGGCGCTGTCTGCAGAAAATGAAGGGGAGGACGTCATGCCATTCGTCAACATCCGCATCGTCAAGGAAGTGATCGCCGCCGATCCGGTGGGCAAGAAGGCGGACATCGCCAAAAAAGTCACGGCGGCCATCATGGACGCCACCGGGCTCGGAAATGACGATGTCTGGGTCGTGTTCGAAGAGGTCAACGCGCGCGACTGGTATGTCGGCAAGACCGATGTCGAGACGCTGCGGAAGGGGTAGGGAGCGGGCAACGTTGGGGTAGGGGCGCGCGCGTTCGTTCGTCATCCTCGGGCTTGACCCGAGGATTCATGCCGTAGCCTTCGACGTAGAGTGCCGCGGTGCAAAATTCTGTAAACGTTGCAACGCCTTAACCTCACGGTATGGATCCTAGGGTCTGCGCCGCGTCGCTTCGCTCCTTGCTTCGCCCTAGGATGACGAGCCTATGTTTGGCCGCGGATAAAGTCGGCGAAGACCTGCACCGCCTCACGCATCGCCCGCCGGTTCGCGTCCTCCGCCAGAATGGCTGCCATCTCCGGTGGCTTCTTGCCGAGCAAGGCGATCTCCAGCACCGCGTCCTCACAAAGCGCAAACGACATCGTCCGCATGATCTCGGCCAGCGCGGCGCGGGCGTAGAGCGAGCGTGCGGAGGCGTGCACCAGCATTGCCGGCTTGCCGACGGCGGCGTCGCGCGAGACCAGCCAGTCGAGCGCGTTTTTCATGCCGCCCGGCACGCCATGCGCATATTCGGGGCAGGAGACGATGATGCCGTCGGCGCTGGTGACGGCGTCGATCAGGCGTGCGGCTTCGCGCGGCGTGCGCTCGCCTTCGTCGTCGGGATTGAAGATCGGCAGCAGGCCGAGCCCGTCATACAGGCTGACGCGGCAGCCTGGCGGCGCGTTCGCGGCCAGCGCCGCCAGCAAGGCCGAATTGGTTGAGGCGGCGCGCAGGCTGCCGGAGATGGCGAGGAGGTCGATCAAAGGAGAAACCGGGCAATGGGACGAGCGAATCGTGCCCGAAATCCTACCACATGGTCTTGCTGTAGGCCTCGTCCAGCGAGCGGTCGAAATCGTCGACAGTTTCGGCATGCGCCATCTGGTCGGACAGTATCTGGCCGAGCGTCGGCAATGTCGCGCGGTCGTACCAGCTGTCCGGCTTCCACAACTCGGAACGCATGAAGGCCTTGGCGCAGTGCATGTAGGCGGCCTTGACGCTCACCACGACGACGCTTTGCGGTTGCTTGCCGTCGACGGCGAGACGCTCGCGCAAATCCGTATCGACGGTGATGCAGGCGTCGCCATTGATGCGCAGCGTCTCGTTCATGCCGGGGATGAGGAAGAGCAGCCCGACCGAAGGGTTGAGCAAGATGTTTTCCAGCGTGTCCAGGCGGTTGTTGCCAGGCCGGTCGGGGATGGCGATGGTTTTGTCGTCGATGACAAGGGCGAAGCCGGGCTTGTCGCCTTTCGGCGTCACGTCGGCATTGCCGGAATTGTCGGAAGAACCGATCAGCACGAAGGGGCTTTTGCCGATGAAGGAGCGGCAGTGGCCGTCGAGCGCCCTGAGTTCCTTGCGCATCGAGGCGTCGGTCGGCCGCGGCGTCTTGTAGATCGTCCTCAGTTCGTCGCGCGTGGTGACGAATTCCATGGCCCTCTCCCTACTTGCCGGCTTCTTCCACCTTCTCGGTCTTATCCTCGATCGAATGGCGCAGGATCAGCGGCATCTGGCTGAAGGTGAACAACAGCGTGATCGGCATGATGCCCCAGACCTTGAAGGTAACCCAGAAGTCGGTCGAAAAATTCCGCCACACCACTTCATTGGCAAGAGCCAGGAACAGGAAGAACAGGCCCCAGCGGAAGGTCAGCTTGCGCCAGCCTTCGGCATCGAGGCGAAAGGCCGAATCGAAGACATAGCCGAGCAGCGAGCGGCCGAAATACAGGCCGCCGAGCAGCACGCCGCCGAACAGCGTGTTGACGATGGTCGGCTTCATCTTGATGAAGACGTCGTCCTGCAGATAGAGCGTCAGCGCACCGAAGATGAAGACGACGACGCCCGAGACCATCGGCATGATCGGCAAGGTGTGCATCAGCAGCCATGAGGCGATCAGCGCGATTGCGGTCGCGGCCATGAACAGGGCCGTGGCGACGAAGAGCGGCCCGCCGAATTCGGCCAGCACGGGGAATTTCTCCACCAGCCAGGCGCCGCGCGCGTTGGCGAAGAAGAATACCATCAGCGGCCCGAGCTCCAGCACCAGCTTGAGCAGCGGATTGACGCTTTCTTTCTTCTTCTGCGGGTCGGACGGGTCGCGTTCGAGGATGGGAGGGTTCATGACGTCCTTCTGACGCATGATCTTGTCCAAAAAGCCGTCAGCTCTTCGAGATCATGCCTGTTACGCTACACCCGCGATCGCCCTGGCGAATTCGCTGGCTGAGAATGGTTCGAGGTCGTCGACCTGTTCGCCGACGCCGATGAAATAGACCGGCAATTTGTGCTTTGCAGCGATTGCCACCAGAATACCGCCGCGCGCCGTGCCGTCCAGCTTGGTCATCACCAGGCCGTTGACGCCGGCGACGTTGCGGAAGATCTCGACCTGGTTGAGCGCGTTCTGGCCGGTGGTGGCGTCGACCGTCTGCAGCACGGTGTGCGGCGCTTCCGGGTCGAGCTTGCCGAGCACGCGGACGATCTTTTCCAGTTCGGCCATCAGTTCGGTCTTGTTCTGCAGCCGGCCGGCGGTGTCGATGATCAGCACGTCGGAGCCGGCCTCCTTCGCCTTCTCGAAGGCGTCGTAGGCAAGGCCGGCGGCATCGGCGCCGATCTTGGAGGCGATGACCGGTGATTTCGTCCGCTCGCCCCAGATCTTCAATTGCTCGATGGCTGCGGCGCGAAACGTGTCGCCGGCGGCCAGCATCACCGACAGGCCGCCATCGGTCAGTTTTGCCGCCAGCTTGCCGATCGTCGTGGTCTTGCCGGTGCCGTTGACGCCGACGACCAGGATGACATGCGGCTTGTGCGAGAGGTCGAGCTCCAGCGGCATGGCGACATGGGTCAGCACCTTCTCCACCTCGGCTGCCATCACGGCGCGCACTTCCGCGTCGGAGACATCCTTGCCGTAGCGGCTGGAGGCCAGCGCATCGGTTACGCGCAGCGCGGTTTCCAGGCCGAGATCGGCGCGGATCAGCACGTCCTCGAGGTCCTGCAGCGTGTCCTCATCCAGCTTGCGCTTGGTGAAGACGCCGGCAATGTTGCCGGTGAGCTCGCGCGACGACCGCGCCAGCCCGTCGCGCATGCGCTGGAACCACGAACGCCGCGGCGCCGGTTCGGGCGCCTTGACCGGCTCAGCCTTCTGCTCGACCTTTTTGGTGACGGTGACCTTGCCCGGAGCCGGTTTTGGTTCCGGCGAAGGTTGAGGGGCTGGTGGCGGGGTGGGCGCGACTTCGGCAAGCCGTGCTTCGACCGGCGCTGGTGTAGTTTCGGACGGCGCGGACTTCACCTCCCCCTCGATGGGGGAGGTCCCAAGCGAAGCTTGGGGGTGGGGGTGACTGGCGCCAGCGTCAGCGCCATCACCCCACCCCGCCGCTTTGCGTCGACCCTCCCCATCGAGGGGAGGGTGGGGCGCCTCGTCCTTCTCCCCGTCTCTGTACGGGGAGAAGGTGCCGGCAGGCGGATGAGGGGCGGCGCCGGCCTCAAAGGTTGGCGGTGTGGAAGGCGCGGCTGGTGGCGGCACCTCGATAGGAGTGGCCGGTTCTGCTGGAGTTTCGGCAGGCGTCGGCACTTCAACAGGCGCCGGCTCCGGTAGCCTTTCCGGACGTGACGGGGCGATCTCCGGCTCGGCCGGTGCAGGCGCCGGTACCTCTTGCGGCTGCGGTTCGGGAGCAGGCTCCGGAACGGCGGGCGGCGGGGGAACTTCCTCCGGCGTCGGCGGCTCGGGTGTCTCCGGCTCAGGTTCCGGCTCTTCTCGCGGCGCAGGCTCCGGCAGCGGTTCCGGCTCGGAGGGGACGACCGGCTCCGGCGGCTGCGGCTCCTCAAGCGGTGCAGGCTCAGCCGCTGGGGCGGGCTCAGGCTGAATTTCTGGCTCGGCCGGAACGATCGGTTCGGATGCCGGTTCCTCGATAGGTGCCGGCGGCGCCTCCGGCTCGACCGGCGGTGTCGACAAGGCTTCCGCCTCGACCGGCGACTCCTCGCGCTTCAAAAACTCCGGCAGCGCCTGCTCGGCGGCCGGCTTCAGCGCCTCCAGCGCATCCCATTTGATCGGCGGCAGTGGGGCGGTTTCGTCGAGACGCTCCTCGACGACTTCCTTCTTGCCGAACGAAAATATCTTCTTGAAAAAACCGGCCATGCTTTATCAGTCTCAGGCGGCGCGGGCGGTGAGCGGCGCCGCAAGCAGGCGCGCGCCGTCATGGCCGGTAATGGTGGCCTCGACGATCTCGCCCGGCTGACCGGCAGCGATGGCGGTCAGCGTAAACCCTTCGGTGCGGCCAAGCCCGTCACGCTCGACCAGGATCGACTGCCGGGTGCCCGGCAGTGACGACAAATGGCGGCGATAGGCGGCTTCGCCGGCGGCGCGCAGCCTCGCGGCGCGCTGCTTCACCAGTTCGCGGCGGACCTGCGGCATGCGCGCGGCGGGCGTGCCTTCGCGCGGCGAAAACGGGAAGACATGCAGATGCGTCAGCCCGCATTCCTCGACGATCTTTATCGAATTCTCGAACATGTCCTCGGTCTCGGTCGGGAAGCCGGCAATGATGTCGGCGCCGAAGACGATTTGAGGCCGCAGTTTGCGCACATCCTCGCAGAAGCGGATCGACTGGTCGCGCAGATGGCGGCGCTTCATGCGCTTCAAGATCATGTCGTCGCCCGACTGCAGCGACAGATGCAGATGCGGCATCAGCCTGGGCTCGGTGGCAATCGCATCGAGCAGTTCCTCACCGGCCTCGATCGAATCGATGGAGGACAGCCGCAGCCGCTTCACGTCGGGCACCTGCTTGAGGATGGTCTTCACCAGTTTGCCCAGTTTCGGCGCGCCCGGCAGATCGGCGCCGAAAGACGTCATGTCGACGCCGGTCAGCACGATCTCGGCATAGCCATTGCCGGCGAGCCGCTTGACCTGCTCGACCACGGCGCCCATCGGCACCGAGCGTGAATTGCCACGGCCATAAGGGATGATGCAGAAGGTGCAGCGATGGTCGCAGCCATTCTGCACCTGCACGAAAGCGCGCGCTCGGCCCTCGATGGCGTCGACCATGTGACCGGCGGTCTCGCGCACCGAGAAAATGTCATTGACGCGCGCTTTCTCGGTATCGTTGACGCCGAAATCGGGGAGCGCGCGGTAAGAATTCGCCTTCAGCTTCTCCTCATTGCCGAGCACGAGGTCGACCTCGTCCATCGCAACGAAATTCTGCGGTTCGGTCTGCGCGGCGCAGCCGGTGACGATAATGCGCGCCGCCGGATTTTCGCGGCGGGCTTTGCGGATCGACTGCTTGGCCTGGCGCACCGCTTCCGAGGTGACGGCACAGGTGTTGAAGATGATGGCGCCGCCTTTGAGCGCGCCGAGGCCGGCGCTTTCGGCCTCGCGTCGCATCACTTCGGACTCGTATGTGTTCAGCCGGCAGCCGAAGGTGACGACGTCAATGCCTTGGGAGTTGGGGCACTTGGTATCGGCAAGAACGGACATCAGGCCGCGCTTTCGGTGTCGCGGGCCCAGCTGCCGGTCGACGGATCGAAACTGCCGGAAAATTCCCATTCGGCCGCGCCGGTCAGGATGACGTGGTCATCGTCGCGCCATTCGACATGCAGCGAGCCGCCGCCGGGCGTCATCAGCGTGACGCTGCGGCCGGTGCGCCGGGTGCGGGCAGCGGCAACCACCGATGCGCAAGCGGCCGACCCACAGGCCTTGGTCAAGCCGGCGCCGCGCTCCCAGGTGCGGATGATCATGGTTTCCGGCGACGTCACCTGGGCGATGGTGATGTTGGCGCGTTCGGGGAAGATCGGGTGATTTTCGAGCAGCGGGCCGAAACGCTCGAGCTCATAGGACCAGACGTCGTTGTCGACCCAGAAGATGGCGTGCGGGTTGCCCATCGACAGAGCCGAGGGCGAATGCAGCACAGGCGCGTCGATCGGGCCGATCTGCAATTCGATCATGCGGGTGTCGCGGAATTCTTCCGCCAGCGGAATGTCCTGCCAGCCAAAGCGCGGCGTGCCCATGTCGACCGAGATGGTGCCATCGGCATGTTCGACGGCATTGAGGATGCCGGCGCGGGTCTCGAAGGTGAAGTTCTTCTGGCCGGTCTCTGCCGCCAGCGCCTGGACGACGCAGCGCATACCGTTGCCGCAGGCCTGCGCGCCCGAGCCATCGGAATTCAATATGTCGATGTAATAGGCGGTGCCAGGCGTGCGGGCGTCATGGATCGCCATGATCTGGTCGAACTTCGTCGCCGCATCGGCATTCAGCGCGACAGCCGATGCCGGCGTCACCCGGTCGGCACGGCCGCGCATGTCGGCAACGATGATCTCGTTGCCGATGCCGTTCATCTTGGCGAAGGGGGCAGTGCCTGCCATGTCTCAGGTAATTCCTGTCCGTTTTGCCGCTATATGGCGGAAACGGGCGGGAATTACCAGTGCGATGGGGCCTCAGGTTACGGCAAAGACACCCAGCACGATCAGCAGGAAGATGACGAGAACGATGCCGATAAGCACGCGCGCGCCGGTGGCGGCGGCGCCCGCCAGCGCCGGCATGCCGAGCAGGCTCGCGGCAGCAGCGACGATCAGAAGCTACAACGCAATTTGGCCGGGAGCCTTCCATGATCAAATGGATCATCATTCGAAGCAACGCGTTTCGGCTTGTCGGGTTCCTTCCCTAGGCGTCCGGCACGTCCCAGATCTCGCCGGGCCGCAAGGCGCGAAACCGCTCCTGTGGCACGCCTTGCTCGTCGAGCGCCTCGACCAGTTTTCTCACCGGCTCATCGATCGGCTCGTCGGTGAGATGGAAGGTACCCCAATGGCAGCCTGCGGCGTGAGCCGCGTTGCACAGCTGCATGCCTTGCACCGCTTCTTCCGGATTCTGATGCTGCGGCGCCATGAACCAGCGCGGCTCGTAGGCGCCGATCGGCAGGATGGCGAGGCGAAAGCCGGCATGTTTCTCGGCCATCAGCCGGTAATTGGTGCCGCCATGGAAGCCGGTGTCGCCGGCGAAATAGATTTTTCCGGCCGGAGTTTCGACCACAAACCCGGCCCACAATGCCATGCGGCGGTCGCGTGCGCCGCGCGCCGACCAGTGATGCACCGGCTCGACATGGACGGCGATGTCCTTGGTAATCTCGACACGCTCGCCCCAGTCATGCGCGGTTAGGCGCATGCCCGGCACGGCGCTGTCGATGATGGCGTCATTGCCGAGCGGTGTCAGCACCTGCGGGTCATGCCTGGCCTTCAGCCGCTTGAGCGTGGCGAGGTCGAGGTGGTCGTAATGATTGTGGCTGACCAGCACGAGGTCGATCGGCGGCAATTGGGAAAAGGCGATGCCCGGTGGATTGACGCGCCTGGGGCCGGCAAAGGAAAGCGGCGAGACGCGCGGCGACCACACCGGGTCGGTCAGGATGTTGAGACCGGCGGTCTGGATCAGCAGCGTGGAATGGCCGACCATGGTCAGGCGCAGCCCGCTGCCATCGATGCGCGCCGCCGGCTCAGTCGGTTCAAACGGGCTAGGATTGGCCGCCGGCCATTTCGAACGCTCGCCGCTCAGCTGCCATTTCAGCAGATCGGTGAAGCGGCCGGGCGGCTGGCCGTCGGGGTTGAAGAAAAGAGTGCCGTCGAAATGGTCGCTGGGCGGGCCGCTGTAATAGCGGTTGGCGGCTTTCTTTCTCGCGGCCAAGGTTTCGGCTCCGGCAGGTTTCTGTCCTTGCTAGATAGGGACGAGGCCCTCCGGCACAAGCATTTGCCGGGTGGATGCGTGCCCACGGCCAGGCCATGCGCTGGTGCGGGCGATGATTTCCGGTGTACGATCACGTCGCGGAGGGCTCCACTATGCGTTGGCAGGCAGTTCTTGCAATCACGGCGGCGATCATCGGGATCGCGCCGATATCGCCGGCCGCCGCCGCGCAGTCAGAGCCGAGCGCCTGCGCCCACACGCCAACCATCCTGGCGGCTGGCGATTTCCTGCTTGCCGAGCCGGCGACGTTTCCGAATTTCTGGCGCGATCGTTTCGGCGACGACGCGGCCTATCTGAAGATACGCTATGGCGGCCTCGGCTACGCCGAGGGCACCGCATTGCTGGCCGATCTGGAAAAACGCAGCCATCCGCCGCAGCGCATTGTCGAACTCAGGCTTGCCTATGCAAAGCCGGCGGAGCGGGCGGCGATGATCGCGGCCATGCAACCGCTGCCCAACGTGAAGTCGGTTGTGCCACAACTTGGACAGTCTGCCCTGCGCGCGCTTGTCATCGAAGATGATGGCGGCTGGCTGCTGGACGAACTCGGACGCTTGCAGACGGCGGATCCTAACCAGGCGTCGCAGGCCGCCAAGGGCATTGCCCAGGCGCTGTCCGTTGCCGATGACGAGGCAAAGTCGCAGCTCGCCAAAAGGGCCGAAGACGCCGGCGTTTGGCTGCTGGCTCTCGAGATGCGGGCAGTCAAGGACGACCTCTCCGACTACGTCGCCTACCTCGATCGGCTTCCGCCCGCGGTGCGCCCCGACAAGGGCGGTCGCACAGCGTTTATCCGCCGTATCCTTTTCTCAGCCGATCTTCGTCCTTCCTTCGATATTTCCAAACAGCCTGCGGAGGTGCAGGCGGCAGATCGGCGAGACGGATTGGGCTCAGCCATCCGGCCGATCGGGCAACTGGTTGCCGATTTGCCGCAGGCGGGGATGCTGCTATCGATCATCAATTACAACGGCGACCTGCGTATCGGGACTGTGGCGGCCGCGGGTGTCAACGCACAGATCGCGGCAAAGCAGCTCGATCCGGTCAACAAACCCGATGCTGTCACGGCAGCCATGCTTAGCGGGCTCGACTATGTTCTCGGGCGGGGTCAGCGCGAAAGAATCCTCGGCGAGTTTGGAATTCCCGAAACGCAAGGCGAAACTGCAGGGACGTTCGCCGACAAGGCGGTGGCGCGGCTTGCCTTGGGGCCGTTGGTGCGCGGCGATACGACCGACCAGCCGCCTCGCCCGAGGTCGATTTCGAAGGCCTTCGCCTGGGAACAATGGCTTGGACTGGCCAACCGGCTCAGAGCCGGAGAGGCAATCGCGCCGGAAGATCGCCTCGTCGCGGCAGAGCTCATGGTCGCCGCCGATCGCCCCGCGGATGCATTGGCCTCGCTGAAGATGGTCACAGACTGGAGGAAGGCCGTGCTGCAGGCTCACAATCTGGCGCTCGCGCTGGACCGCCGATGCGCCGACCTGCTGCGGGCTCCGGTGCCGCTTTCGCAACCGATCTACCGGTTCGAACCGCGCTAGCGCGGAACTCGCCTTCGTTCGCCAGCCATTTTGCGATAAATTTGCAACAATTCTTGCTGCAAACCCTATTTTAACCATATCGGGTTGAAATTTCGCCACCTTCTCCATCTTGGTGAGGGTGAGAGTGTGCGGACGGCGTCCCCCCAGCCGGATCCGACGGAGGTTGACATGACTTTTTCGAGAAGCGGCCTGGTGGCCGTATCGCTGGCAGCGCTGTTTGCAAGCGGCTGTTCGACCTCGCGTTTTTCATCGATGGATGATCAGCAGCCCGCCCCGCTGCAGCCCGCGCCCGCCGGCACGGTGAGCGGAAGCCAGCTGCCGCCGCCGGCAGCGCCCGGCACCACCGACCCGTCGCAATTCCCGACGGCGCCAGCCGGCACGCAGGTCGCCTCGCTGCCGCCAGATGGATCGGCGCCGGCAGGTGCCACGGACCTCACCGCGGCCAGCGTCGCCGGTGTCTGGAACGCCAGCGTTTCGGGCCAGAGCTGCAAGGTGGCGACGCCGCAGACCAAATTCGGCGCCGGCTATCGCGCCGGACCATTGCATTGCCCGGCACCCATCGACGGCATCAAGTCGTGGAACGTCGCCGGCAAGCAGCTGACGCTCTATGACGAGAATGGCGGCACCTTGGCGCGGCTCTATTCGTCGGGCGGCTCGAAATTCGACGGCCAGACTACCACCGGCCTGCCGATTTCGCTTACAAGATAGGCTGCCTATCCCTAGACAGCGACGTGACCGATGCATCTGCGTGACGGCCTCCAGACCCATGCGACCGTCAGGCAGCGCTACGACCATCTGGTCGACACCGGCGCCATCGAGCGCGATCCGGCGCAGGAGCGCATCGCCGCCGCGCTCGACCGGCTGACCGACGAGATCTCGGTCAAGCGGCTGGCGCACAAGTCGAGCGCGCTCGGCTGGTTGTTTGCCCGCAAGCGCGAGACGCGCGAGGTCGTCAAGGGCCTCTACATCCATGGCGGCGTCGGCCGCGGCAAGACCATGCTGATGGACATGTTTTTCGAGCTGCTGCCGGTCCGCCGCAAGCGCCGCGTCCATTTCAACGACTTCATGGCAGATGTGCAGGACCGCATCCAGAAGCACCGGCAGGCGCGCAAGAACGGCGACGTCAAGGAGGACGATCCGATCCCGCCGGTCGCGCTCCAGCTTGCCGAACAGGCCTGGGTGCTGTGCTTCGACGAGTTTTCGGTCACCGACATTGCCGATGCGATGATCCTGTCGCGGCTGTTTTCGGCGCTGTTTGCCAATGGCGTGGTGCTGGTCGCCACCTCCAACGTCGCGCCCGAAAATCTCTATCGCGACGGGCTGAACCGCCAGCTCTTCCTGCCGTTCATCGGCATTCTCGAGCGCCACGCCCACGTGCTGACGCTCGATGTCGACAAGGACTACAGGCTGGAAAAACTCGCCCGGACGCCGGTCTATGTCACGCCGGCGGATGCCGAAGCCGACCGCGTGCTGGACGAGGCATGGCAAGCGATGACGCGCGGCGCGCCGGTCGCCGAAACAACCGTGGCAGTGAAGGGCAGGCAGGTGATGGTGCCGGCCGCCGCCGGCGACGCGGCGCGGTTTTCCTTTGCCGATCTCTGCGAAAAGCCGCTTGGCGCGCGTGATTTCCTTGCCATTGCCGGCCGCTTCTCGACCATCTTCATCGACCACGTCCCGGTACTCGGCGAAGGCAGGCGCAACGAGGCCAAGCGTTTTATCCTGTTGATCGATACGCTCTACGATCATCACACACGGCTGGTGGTGAGCGCCGAGGCCGCGCCGCCCGAGCTTTACACGGCCAAGCGCGGCGTCGAGGTGTTCGAATTCGAACGCACGGCCTCGCGGCTCATCGAGATGCAAAGCCGCGACTGGCTGGACGACTGGGCGGAACGGCAGAAGGTGATGGACGGGGCGAAGCACGTGCAGGCGTAGACACCGAGGTGGCGATCCTTCGCGCCCCCTCTGTCCTGCCGGACATCTCCCCCACGAGGGCAGGGGAATCGCATATGCGGAACAAAGATGGAATCTCGCGACGTTTGTTCTCGACGCGATTCCGATTTGTTCGCCGTTCGATTCCTCGAAAGAGTCCATATGCGATTGCCCTGCCCACGAGGGGGAGATCAGCAGCTTCGGCGCCTCGCCTATTCCTGCATTCGAGATTGGCGAAAGCCGGCGTGACGTCTGATCTCCCCCCATGTGGGGGAGATGTCCAGTAGGACAGAGGGGGGCGCTGTCCCGCCGGCGTCAGAGCTCATACAAATACATCACAAATCCCTCCGCCGGCCCATGCGCCTCACTGCGCGATTCATAAAGCGCGCGCGCCGCGATATTGTCCGGCTCGGTGCCGACCCAGGCTTCGCCGCAACCCTGCTCGCGGCCGAGCGCGAACATCGCGTCAAGCATTTTTCGCGCGATGCCCTGGCGCTGGAAGGCGGGCGAGACGCCGACTTCGTCGATGTAGAGTTCGCTCACCTTGTCGGGATGGCGGTGGATGACGGCGGCGCATTGGCCGACGACGGTGCCGTCGGACAAGGCGACAATCATGAAATGGCCCGGCGAGGCGAGGTAGGCGGCAAGCCTGTCGGGGCGCACCGGTTCGTCGAACACGTCTTCGGCGATCCGCTTCACAAGGGCGTCATCGCCTGGATATAGTCTTCTGATTTCCACGTTCATTGTGTAAAACCTCTCAAGTCGGCTTATAAACTTTGACGTTTACGTAAATCCCAATGTTTCTAACCGATTGAAATTATTCACTCGAAAATAATCGATTGAATATTATTTCCGCCGGGGCTACTGGATGCGGCGAAATCCGCTGATACCACAGCATTCCGGCCTCTTCCTCGACGCCGTCAACCAGATCACCAGAGATTTGGGCGTCGTCACAGACAAAGGGAAAATTTCCTCACATGGCACGCAACAAGATAGCGCTTATCGGCTCCGGCATGATCGGCGGCACGCTGGCTCACATGATCGGCCTCAAGGACCTCGGCGACGTGGTGCTGTTCGATATTGCCGAGGGCATTCCGCAAGGCAAGGGGCTGGATATCGCGCAGTCGTCGCCGGTCGACGGCTTCGATTCCCGGCTGACCGGCGTCAATGACTATGCCGGCATCGAGGGCGCCGACGTCTGCATCGTTACCGCCGGCGTGCCGCGCAAGCCGGGCATGAGCCGCGACGACCTGCTCGGCATCAACCTCAAGGTCATGGAACAGGTCGGCGCCGGGCTGAAGAAGTACGCGCCAAAAGCTTTCGTCATCTGCATCACCAACCCGCTCGACGCCATGGTGTGGGCGCTGCAGAAGTTTTCCGGCCTGCCCAAGACCCATGTCGTCGGCATGGCCGGCGTGCTCGACAGCGCGCGCTTCCGCTATTTCCTCGCCGAGGAGTTCAAGGTCTCGGTCGAGGACGTCACCGCCTTCGTGCTCGGCGGCCACGGCGATTCCATGGTGCCGATGATCCGTTATTCGACGGTATCCGGCATTCCGCTGCCCGACCTCATCAAGATGGGCTGGACCTCGAAGGAAAAGCTCGACCAGATCGTGCAGCGCACCCGTGACGGCGGTGCCGAGATCGTCGGACTCCTGAAGACCGGCTCGGCCTTCTACGCGCCGGCCGCCTCGGCCATCTCGATGGCTGAATCCTATCTCAAGGACAAGAAGCGCGTGCTGCCTTGCGCTGCGCATCTCTCGGGCCAGTATGGCGTCAAGGGCACCTATGTCGGCGTTCCCGTGGTCATCGGCGCCGGCGGCGTCGAGCGCATCATCGAGATCGACCTGAACAAGAGCGAGCAGAAGATGTTCGACGCTTCGGTGGCGACGGTGCAGGGCTTGACCGAGGCCTGCGTCAAGATCGCCCCGCACCTCGCTTCCAAGTGATCCCCCCGATCCGGAGACCATCCAGATGAACATCCATGAATATCAAGGCAAGGCGCTGCTGAGGAGCTTTGGCGCGCCGGTGGCCGAAGGCGTGCCGGTGTTCAAGGCGAGCGAGGCGGAAGCCGCCGCCAAGGCGCTGCCCGGCCCGCTCTATGTGGTGAAGAGCCAGATCCATGCCGGCGGCCGCGGCAAGGGCAAGTTCAAGGAGCTTGGTCCGGATGCCAAGGGCGGCGTGCGGCTGGCCAAGTCGGTGGCCGATGTCGTCGCCAACGCCAATGATATGCTCGGCCACACGCTGGTGACCAAGCAGACCGGACCGGCCGGCAAGCAGGTCAACCGGCTCTATATCGAGGACGGCGCCGACATCGAGCGCGAGCTCTATCTGTCGATCCTGGTCGACCGCACGGTCGGCCGCATCGCCTTCGTCGTGTCGACCGAAGGCGGCATGGACATTGAAGGCGTCGCCCACGACACGCCGGAAAAGATCATCACCCGCGCCATCGACCCGCTGGCCGGCGTGACGACCATCGACGTCGACATTTTGGTGGAAGCGCTGGGCCTCACCGGCGAAGCTGCCAAGGATGCCGGCACGCTGTTCCCGATCCTCTACAAGGCCTTCGTCGAAAAGGACATGAGCCTGCTCGAGGTCAACCCGCTGATCGTGATGAAGAACGGCCGGCTGCGCGTGCTCGATGCGAAGGTGTCATTCGACAACAATGCGCTGTTTCGCCATCCC
The DNA here is from genome assembly GCF_056403695.1 of Mesorhizobium sp. P2_F7. Lineage (NCBI taxonomy): Bacteria > Pseudomonadati > Pseudomonadota > Alphaproteobacteria > Hyphomicrobiales > Phyllobacteriaceae > Mesorhizobium > Mesorhizobium sp. P2_F7. The sequence continues at coordinate 66,181 of NZ_JBFUFA010000002.1, forward strand.
GAACTGATGGAACTGCGCGACACCACCGAAGAGGACGAGAAGGAGATCGAGGCGTCGAAATACGACCTCGCCTATGTCGCGCTCGACGGCAATATCGGCTGCATGGTCAATGGCGCAGGCCTGGCCATGGCGACGATGGACATCATCAAGCTCTACGGCGCCGAGCCCGCCAACTTCCTCGATGTCGGCGGCGGCGCGTCGAAGGAGAAGGTGACGGCGGCGTTCAAGATCATCACCAAGGATCCGGCGGTCAAAGGCATTTTGATCAACATCTTCGGCGGCATCATGAAGTGCGACATCATTGCCGAGGGCGTCATTGCTGCGGTCAAGGAAGTCGGCCTGCAAGTGCCGCTGGTGGTGCGCCTGGAAGGCACCAATGCCGAACTCGGCAAGAAGATCATCAACGACAGCGGCCTCAACGTCGTGTCGGCCGATGATCTCGACGACGCAGCCAAGAAGATCGTGGCGGCGGTGAAGGGCTGAGCGGATGCCTCCGCGCAAGATAAACCTGGTCGAGGCAGCGGACGCGAAGATCAAGAAGGTCTTCGATCCGCATATCGCCGGCGACGTCAATGACAGCCAGGCCAAGGTCGCCAAGTTTGGCGAGACCTTCGACTGGCATGCGCATGAGCATGAGGACGAAGCCTTCCTCGTGCTGCGCGGGCGCATTGCCATCGATTTCCGCGATGGGCCGGTCGAACTCGGCGAGGGCGATTTCATCGTCGTGCCGAAGGGGGTCGAGCACCGGCCACGGTCGCTGACCGCCGAGCCGGTCGTGCTGATGTTCGAGCCGGCGACGACGCTCAACACCGGCAACGCCAAGAGCGACCTCACCGTCTCCGACCTGAAGCGGCTCTGACCCATGAACGCGGCTTCCTTCTCCTCGCTCTCGGCCGATCACCAACGCCTGCAGGCGCTGGTCGGTGCGTGGCGTGGCGAGGAAGAGCTGGCGGAGACACAATGGGCTGATGGCGGCACAGCCACTTCGGACGTGTTGGCGGAGGCACAGTTCGGCGGCCTGTTCGTGGTGCAGCGCTATCGCCAGCGCCGCGATGGAACCATATCGTTCGGCGCGCACAGCGTGTTCGGCTTCGACCAGCAAAACAGCCTCGTCACCATGCATCAGTTCGATTCGATGGGCTTTGTGCCGGCCTCGCCGGCCACGGGCACGTGGAACGGCGCTGAGCTGGTCCTGGAGCGTTCGTCGCCGCGCGGCGCCGCGCGCGTGACGTATCTTTTCGACGATGCCGATGCCTACCGCATGCGACTGCATTTCAAACCTGCCAACAGCGACAACTGGCAAGACATGGTGAGCGGCGTCTACCGGCGCGTCTCGCCTTCAACGATCAACGGTTTTTAGCAAAGGGCTCCGATGTCCATTCTCATCGACAAGAACACCAAGGTGCTGGTTCAGGGCCTGACCGGCAAGACCGGCACGTTCCACACCGAGCAGGCGCTGGCCTATCACGGCACCAAGATGGTGGGTGGCATCCATCCCAAGAAGGGCGGCGAGACCTGGACCGGCGCCAAGGGCGAAAGCCTGCCGATCTTCGCTTCCGTCGCCGAAGGCAAGGCCAAGACCGGCGCCAACGCCTCGGTCGTCTACGTGCCGCCGGCGGGCGCCGCCGAAGCCATCCTGGAAGCGATCGAGGCCGAAATCCCGCTGATCGTCTGCATCACCGAAGGCATTCCGGTGATGGACATGGTCAAGGTCAAGGCGCGGCTCGACCGCTCGACCTCGCGGCTGATCGGGCCGAACTGCCCGGGCGTGCTCACCCCGGACGAATGCAAGATCGGCATCATGCCCGGCAACATCTTCCGCAAGGGTTCGGTCGGCGTTGTTTCGCGCTCGGGAACGCTTACCTATGAGGCAGTCTTCCAGACCACCAATGTCGGCCTCGGCCAGACCACCGCCGTCGGCATTGGCGGCGACCCCGTCAAGGGCACCGAGTTCATCGACATGCTGGAGATGTTCCTTGCCGACGACGAGACCAAGTCGATCATCATGATCGGCGAGATCGGCGGTTCGGCGGAGGAAGACGCCGCGCAGTTCCTCAAGGACGAGGCCAAGCGCGGCCGCAAGAAACCGATGGCGGGCTTCATTGCCGGGCGCACCGCGCCGGCCGGCCGCACCATGGGCCATGCGGGCGCGGTCATCTCCGGCGGCAAGGGCGGCGCGGAAGACAAGATCGCGGCGATGGAATCGGCCGGCATCAAGGTTTCGCCATCGCCGGCACGGCTGGGCACGACCCTGGTCGAGGCGATCAAAGGGTAAGTGAGTAGTGAGTAGTCATTAGTGAGTAGTGAAAAGGGAAGAACGTGTGAGTAGCTGCTGAGCGGGAAAATTCCATTTTCTACTCACTACTGACTACTCACTATTCCCCTTGAAAAAGGAGACGGAGCTAGGCTCCGCAGACAAAAATGGCAAGACAAGATCAGGCCAACGACCAATTTTCGCTCACCTCATTTCTCTATGGCGGCAATGCCGACTACATCGACGCGCTGTACGCGTCCTATGAGGATGATCCAGAGTCGGTAAACCCCGAATGGCAGGACTTCTTCGCGGCGCTGAAGGACGACGCCGGCGATGTGCGCAAGAACGCCAAGGGCGCTTCCTGGGCGCGGCCCTCATGGCCGCTGCAGGCCAATGGCGAACTGGTGTCGGCGCTCGACGGCAATTGGGGTATGGTCGAGAAGACGGTCGAAAAGAAGGTCAAGGACAGGGCGGTCACCAACGGCATCGTGCTGTCGGACGCCGACGTGCACCAGGCGACCCGCGATTCGGTGCGCGCCATCATGATGATCCGCGCCTACCGCATGCGCGGCCATCTGCACGCCAATCTCGACCCGCTCGGCATCGCCAAGCCGCTCGAGGACTACAACGAGCTGTCGCCGGAGAACTACGGTTTCACCGCAGCCGATTACGACCGGCCGATCTTCCTCGACAATGTGCTCGGCCTCGAATTCGGAACCATCCGGCAGATGCTGGAGATTCTCACCCGCACCTATTGCTCGACGCTCGGCGTCGAGTTCATGCACATCTCCGATCCCGAGGAGAAGGCCTGGATCCAGGCGCGCATCGAAGGCACCGACAAGGAGATTTCCTTCACCGCCACCGGCAAGAAGGCGATCCTGCAGAAGCTGGTCGAGGCCGAAGGTTTCGAGCAGTTCATCGACGTCAAGTACAAGGGCACCAAGCGCTTCGGTCTCGATGGCGGCGAAGGGCTGATCCCGGCGCTGGAGCAGATCATCAAGCGCGGCGGCCAGCTCGGCATGAAGGAAATCGTGCTCGGCATGGCGCATCGCGGCCGGCTGAATGTGCTCAGCCAAGTGATGGCCAAGCCGCACCGCGCCATCTTCCACGAATTCAAGGGCGGCTCCGCCGCTCCCGACGAGGTCGAAGGCTCGGGCGACGTCAAGTACCATCTCGGCGCCTCGTCGGACCGCGAGTTCGACGGCAACAAGGTGCATTTGTCGCTGACCGCCAACCCCTCGCATCTGGAAATCGTCGATCCGGTGGTGATGGGCAAGGCGCGCGCCAAGCAGGACTATCTGTTCGGCCGCAGCCGTGAGGAAATCGTGCCGCTGGAAGAACGCGCCAAGGTGCTGCCGCTGCTGCTGCACGGCGACGCCGCCTTCGCCGGCCAGGGCGTGATCGCCGAAATCCTCGGCCTGTCTGGCCTGCGCGGCCACCGCGTCGCCGGCACGCTGCATTTCATCATCAACAACCAGATCGGCTTCACCACCAATCCGCGCTTCTCGCGCTCGTCGCCCTATCCGTCCGACGTCGCCAAGATGATCGAAGCGCCGATCTTCCACGTCAATGGCGACGATCCGGAAGCCACCGTCCATGCCGCCAAGGTGGCGATCGAATTCCGCATGAAGTTCCACAAGCCGGTGGTGGTGGACATGTTCTGCTACCGCCGGTTCGGCCACAATGAGGGCGACGAGCCTTCCTTTACCCAGCCGATCATGTACGCCAACATCCGCAACCACAAGACGACGGTGCAGGTCTATGCCGACCGGCTGATTGCCGAGGGCCATATCACCCAGGCCGAAGTCGATCAGATGAAGGCCGACTGGCGCGCGCATCTGGAATCCGAGTGGGAAGTCGGCCAGCACTACAAGCCCAACAAGGCCGACTGGCTGGATGGCGCCTGGTCGGGCCTGCGCACCGCCGACAACCAGGACGAACAGCGGCGCGGCAAGACCGCCGTGCCGGTCAAGGTGCTGAAGGACATCGGCAAGAAGCTGACCGAGGTGCCAAAGGGTTTCGAGGCCCACAAGACCATCATCCGCTTCCTCGAAAACCGCCGCCAGGCGATCGACTCGGGCGAAGGCATCGACTGGTCGACGGCCGAAGCGCTGGCTTTCGGCGCCATCTTGCTCGACGGCAATCCGATCCGGCTGTCCGGGCAGGATTCCGAACGCGGCACCTTCTCGCAGCGCCATTCCGTGCTCTACGACCAGCGCGACGAGACCCGCTACATCCCGCTCAACAATCTGTCGGCGGCGCAGGCCGGCTATGAAGTCATCAACTCGATGCTGTCGGAAGAGGCGGTGCTCGGCTTCGAATATGGCTACAGCCTTGCCGAGCCGAAGGCGCTGACCTTGTGGGAGGCGCAGTTCGGTGACTTCGCCAACGGCGCCCAGGTGGTGTTCGACCAGTTCATCTCCTCGGGCGAGCGCAAGTGGCTGCGCATGTCGGGCCTGGTCTGCCTGCTGCCGCATGGTTTTGAGGGCCAGGGTCCGGAACACTCCTCGGCGCGTCTCGAACGCTTCCTGCAGCTTTGTGCCGAAGACAATATGCAAGTCGCCAACTGCACCACGCCGGCCAACTACTTCCATATCCTGCGCCGGCAGTTGAAGCGTGACTTCCGCAAGCCGCTGATCCTGATGACGCCGAAGTCGCTGCTGCGCCACAAGCGGGCGGTGTCGACGCTGCCGGAAATGTCGGGCGAAAGCTCGTTCCACCGGCTGCTGTGGGACGATGCCCAGCTGTTGGAGAACCAGGCGATCAAGCTGGTCAAGGATTCGAAGATCCGCCGTGTCGTGCTGTGCTCGGGGAAGGTCTACTACGACCTCTATGAGGAGCGCGAAAAGCGTGGGATCAACGACATCTACCTGCTGCGCGTCGAACAGCTCTACCCGTTCCCGGCCAAGGCGCTGATCACCGAACTGTCGCGTTTCCGTAACGCCGAGATGGTGTGGTGCCAGGAAGAGCCCAAGAACATGGGCGCCTGGTCGTTCATCGATCCGTATCTGGAATGGGTGCTGGCGCATATCGACGCCAAGCATCAGCGCGTGCGCTACACCGGCAGGCCGGCGGCGGCATCGCCGGCGACCGGGTTGATGTCGAAGCATCTGGCACAGCTTGCTGCCCTGCTCGAAGACGCGCTCGGCGAATAGAACTCACACAGAGAAGAAACGGACAGGCACAATGGCTACCGAAATCCGCGTTCCCACTCTCGGCGAATCCGTCACCGAGGCGACCATCGGCAAGTGGTTCAAAAAGGTCGGCGATGCCATTGCCGTCGACGAGCCGCTGGTCGAGCTCGAGACCGACAAGGTGACGGTGGAGGTGCCTGCCGCCGCCGCCGGCACGCTGAGCGAAATCGTCGCCAAGGAAGGTGAGACCGTCGGTGTCGGCGCGCTGCTCGGGTCGATCTCTGCCGGCGGTGCGGCCGCAGCTCCGGCGAGCAAGCAGGAGACCAAGGCGGTTGCGCAGGCGTCGAGCCCGGACGCCGCACACACCACCAAGCAGGCGGCCGCCGAGACGGCCAAGATCGCCGGCGACAGCCAGGTCGAGGCGCGCACCATGCCGCCGGCGCCGGCCGCAGCCAAACTGATCGCCGAGAACAATCTGTCGGTCGACCAGGTCTCCGGCTCGGGCAAGCGCGGCCAGGTGCTGAAGGGCGACGTGCTCGACGCGATTTCCAAGGGCGCACCGTCGCAGCCGGCCGAAACGCCGAAGGCTGCGCCGGCCCCGGTCGCGGTGCGTGCGCCGTCTTCCGGTGACGATGCTTCGCGTGAAGAACGCGTGCGCATGACCAAGCTGCGCCAGACCATTGCGCGCCGGCTGAAGGAAGCGCAGTCGACCGCCGCCATGCTGACCACCTTCAACGAGGTCGACATGTCAGCGGTGATGGCGCTCAGGACCAAGTACAAGGACATCTTCGAGAAGAAGCATGGCGTGAAGCTCGGCTTCATGGGCTTCTTCACCAAGGCCGTGACCCACGCCTTGAAGGAGATCCCCTCGGTCAATGCCGAGATCGACGGCACCGACATCATTTTCAAGAACTATGCCCATATCGGCGTCGCCGTCGGCACCGAAAAGGGCCTCGTCGTGCCGGTGGTGCGCGACGCCGACCAGATGTCGATTGCCGAGATCGAGAAGGATATCGGCCGGCTGGGCATTGCCGCGCGTGACGGCAAGCTGTCGGTCGCCGATATGCAAGGCGGCACCTTCACGATCTCCAATGGCGGCGTTTACGGCTCGCTGATGTCGACGCCGATCCTCAATGCGCCGCAGTCGGGTATTCTCGGCATGCACAAGATCCAGGACCGGCCGGTCGTGGTCGGCGGCCAGATCGTGATCCGGCCGATGATGTATCTGGCGCTCTCCTACGATCACCGCATCGTCGACGGCAAGGAAGCGGTGACCTTCCTGGTCCGCGTCAAGGACAGCCTGGAAGATCCGGAACGGCTGGTGCTCGACCTCTAGGATCGGTTCGGTGGCTGAAACTGCCGAGCCAATCGATCTGTTCGAGCTTGTTACGACAGGCCGGGCGGGGCCTGTCGAGCTTGGCAAAAGCAGCCGTGAAACGATTCGAGGCTTGATCGATCCGGAGGATGTGCGGGCGGACAATCATTTTCGCCACGGGGATGCCGGATCCGCTTGGTGCATATACGGCACGAATTGCGAATTCTTCTTCAGCCCCGATTTTCGCTTGCGGTCGATCAGCATCGAGCCTGTTTTCGGAAGAATGCAACCGGGTGGAATGATGGCGACTTGGCACGGCCATCTGGATGTCGATGTTGGCCGGCATCCCGTGACTTTTGCAGGCACAAAGCCGATAGCGATACATACCTTGCCCAAGGCACTGCAGTTCCTGAACGAAAGCGAATTCAAGTGGGCAATCGGCGGTGGCCGCGAGCGCGACGTTTATATTGAGCTGGCGGAGAGTTCTCGCATTTTGACCCTCAAATACGAGGTGAACGCGGTTCCGGTCGACAGGAATGAGAACGTGGCGTTCGAGATGGACTATTTTCTTTCGACGATCTTCATCCTCGATCAAGCTGTTCAAGGCGGATAGCAGTGACGATCCGTTCTTTCTTGTCCGAAAGCCTGTCGACTGCATCGATAGCGGTCGGCGTGGCAATGATCCCTGCGGTCGCCTATCCCGCCTGTCCGCTGGCGCTTGCCGTCTATGGCGATGCCGAGAGCGATGCCGGCATCGATTTCCGGCCGACGATGGATGCGGCCACCGTCACCAACTCCTTCAGGATGGTGCTCGACAAGGGAGTCGTGCTCGACGGCATCGTCATGTGGACCACAGGCGTTTCGCGGCCGCACGGATCGCTGATGTACAAATGCCCGACCGGTGACGTCACCGGGGACGAACTCGCCGCCTGCACCGTGTGGCAAGGCGTCGTCTACAGCGCCGACGACAAGGGCAACATCGCGCTTCTGGCGTCGGAAGGCACGGACGCACCGCAGAGCCTGATTTTTCCGGATCTCGGACCGTCGCTGCAGATGTCGTCGGCCTTCGGCGCCAACGGTTTCTCGAAACTGCCGTGGGATGTGTTTCTGCTGAAAGGTTGCCAGGAATGAGCGCGGCCAAGAAAGTGCTTCTGGTCACCGGCGGCAGTCGCGGCATCGGCGCGGCCGTCTGCCGGCTCGGTGCCGCCGCCGGTTACCGCGTCGCGGTCAACTATGCTTCGAATGAGGCTGCCGCCAAGGCGCTGGTCGCCGAGATCGAGGCGGCGGGCGGCGAAGCTTTCGCGGTCAAGGGTGACGTCGGCAACGAAGCCGACATCGTCGCCATGTTCGAGGCGGTCGACCATCGCTTCCGCCGGCTCGATGCGCTGGTCAACAATGCCGGCGTCGTCGACGTCAAGGCGCGCGTCGACGAAATGAGCCTGGCGCGACTGGAACGCATGATGCGCATCAATGTCATCGGCTCGTTTCTGTGCGCGCGTGAGGCGGTCAAGCGCATGTCGAGCAAGAATGGCGGCCATGGCGGCGCCATCGTCAACATTTCGTCGGCGGCGTCGATACACGGTTCGCCCGGCGAGTATGTCGACTACGCCGCGTCCAAGGCGGCGATCGACACTTTCACGCTCGGGCTGGCACGCGAAGTCGCGACCGAAGGCGTGCGCGTCAATGCGATACGGCCAGGCATTATCGACACCGAGATCCACGCATCCGGCGGTCAACCGGACCGGGTCGAGCGGTTCCGCGACATGCTGCCTATGAAACGGGCCGGCACGGCGGATGAAGTCGCGCATGCCGTTCTCTATCTTTTGTCGGATGAAGCGTCCTATACGACAGGCGCGATCCTGAATGTTAGCGGCGGCCGCTGAGGCCACAAATCAAAGGGATAGAGCATGATGTTCTCCGAAAACCGCTTCACACTTTTCGGCATCATGCTCTAGGCAAGAAGGACACCCATCATGGCTTATGACGTCGTTATCATCGGGTCGGGACCGGGCGGCTATGTCTGCGCCATCAAGGCGGCGCAGCTCGGGCTGAAGGTCGCGGTGGTCGAGAAGAACGCCACCTTCGGCGGCACCTGCCTCAACATTGGCTGCATCCCGTCCAAGGCGCTGCTCTACGCCTCCGAGATGTTCGCCGAGGCCGGCCATTCCTTCGATACGCTGGGCGTCGAGATACCGGCGCCGAAACTCAATCTGAAGAAGATGATGGCGCACAAGGACGCGACCGTTTCGGCCAACGTCAACGGCGTCGCCTTCCTGTTCAAGAAGAACAAGATCGACTCGTTCCGTGGCACCGGCAAGGTGGTCGCCGCCGGCAAGGTCTCGGTGACGGCTGAGGACGGCAAGGTCGAGGAGCTCGAGACAAAAAACATCGTCATTGCCACCGGCTCGGATGTCGCCGGCATTCCCGGCGTCAAGGTCGACATCGACGAGAAGGTGATCCTGTCGTCGACCGGCGCACTGTCGCTGGCCAAGGTTCCGGAGCGTCTGGTGGTGGTCGGCGGCGGCGTCATCGGTCTCGAACTCGGCTCGGTCTGGGCGCGGCTCGGCGCCAAGGTCACCGTGGTCGAATTCCTCGACACTATTCTCGGCGGCATGGACGGCGAGGTGTCAAAACAGTTTCAGCGCCTGCTCTCCAAGCAGGGTTGTGAGTTCAAGCTCGGCGCCAAGGTGACCGGCGTCACCAAGGCCAAGAAGGGCGCGACGGTCACCTTCGAGCCGGTCAACGGCGGTGCTGCCGAGACCATCGAGGCCGATGCGGTGCTGATCTCGACGGGACGGCGCGCCTATTCCGACAGTCTCGGGCTGAAGGAGGCCGGCGTCGAGGTCGATGAGCGCGGCCGGGTCAAGACCGACGGGCATCTGCGGACCAATGTGGCCGGGATCTATGCCATTGGCGATGTCATCGCCGGACCCATGCTGGCGCACAAGGCCGAGGACGAAGGCGTGGCGGTAGCCGAGACCATTGCCGGCCAGGCCGGCCATGTGAATTACGACGTCATCCCGAGCGTCGTCTACACCAGCCCGGAAATCGCTTCGGTCGGCAAGACCGAGGAAGAACTGAAGAAGGCCGGCATCGACTACAAGGTGGGAAAATTCCCGTTCACCGCCAATGGCCGGGCGCGCGCCATGCTGCATACGGACGGCTTTGTGAAGATCCTCGCCGACAAGGCGAGCGACCGCGTGCTCGGCGTTCACATCGTCGGCTTCGGCGCCGGCGAGATGATCCACGAGGCGGCGGTGCTGATGGAGTTCGGCGGCTCGTCGGAAGATCTCGCCCGCACCTGTCACGCGCATCCGACCATGTCGGAAGCGGTCAAGGAAGCGGCGCTGGCCACATTCTTCAAGCCGATCCATATTTAGCGAAGACGGGCGGCCCCACGCGACTTTGTCATCCTGGGCCTCCGCCCGTGGATGACGAAGGTGGTGGTTCGCCGCCAATCGCCAAAAGTCTCACAAAACAAAACGGCCCGCTTTGCAGCGGGCCGTTCTTCGTTGAATCAGGGGCCTGATCAGTTGGCCGGTGCGGGCGCCGGAGCCGGAGCAGGTGCCGGGGCGGGAGCTGGCGCAGGAGCCGGTGCTGGTGCGGGGGCTGGTGCGGGAGCAGGCGCCGGTTCGGCGGGCTTCATCGGTTCAGCCGGTGCAGGCGCGGGCGCCGGTGTGCTGGCTGCCGGCGGCTCGGCGGGCGCAGGATGCTCGCCGCTTCTGCCGAAAATATAGTACGCAACAATCGCAAGGATGACGACGACCAGCGCAATCAGCCAGCCGCTGCCACCACCCGACTTAGGCGCTGGGTCGTTAGGGTTCGCCATAAAAGTGTCCTCCGTGGATGAAAAGCATCAATCAACACCCATCAACGCGCAACCGTTGAACGGGTTTCATACTAGGCCTTGAAATTGCCGAACGCAGGAAAATTCTGATTCGCAATCTCTTGTTGGCCAGTATTTCCCCCGCAAAATCAATCACGAACGGGTGGAAACGAGTTTAGCTGGCCTTTTTCGCCAAAAATAGGGCCAACCGGCCTTCGGGTCGCGAATCAACTGCGAATACGGACGAGCCGCGTCTTGGGTGATTCGGTGCGCGAGAGGCGGCGGCGCAAGTCAGTCGACGGCGGTGACAGTGTAGCCGGCTTTGCGAAAATCCTCGATCAGACCTTCGGGGCCGGGAAGATGCAGGGCGCCGACCGCCATGAAGGCATTGCCCTTGGCCAGGATCGGCTGGGCGTGGTCGACCATCACCTTGTTGCGGTCGGTGATCATGGCCTGCTCGAAGGCGGCGTAGCCTGTGGCGTCGTCTTCCTCGCCTGGCGACATTGAACGCAGGAGCGGCCAGAACGTGCCGGTATCGCCGCGCTGGTAGAGCACGATCATGGTCTCGTTGATGTCGTTTATCTTGTCGCCGAGCTTCAGGGTTTCAACCAGCCCCTTGATGTGAAAGGCGATCGGCAGCGAAGCCATGGCGCGGAGCTGGCCGGCGGCGGTCTCCAATCCTTCTACCGGCTTGCCGTTAGCCTTGGCGTCCTCAGCCAGCTTGACGTCGAGAACCGGAGCGCCGCCTGCCTGGCGGGCGACCTCGCAGACCGGCAGCGCGACCATGGCCGACAGCAGCCACGGCTTCATCTTGGAGACGCTCGCTGGCGGAATGCCGCGCGCATCGAGCCCCTTGTTCACCACCGCCGCATCCTCCGGCGACAACAGCGACGATAGCGTCGTGCTGTCGGTGAACATCATCAGCTCGGGCTCCTTCAGCATGGCCTCCATCATCTTCTGCTTGTCGAGCACGTCGGTGGTTTCGATGATGATGATGCCGGCTGCGTCGTAGGCTCGCTTGGCGGCCGGCGGCAGCGTGGTCACGCGCGGGTCGGTCATGTGCATGGTGCCGAACAGGAAGGACGGCTTCTCGCCTGATTTCTCCAGCTTCCACAACAGGCCCTTGCCGTTCAGCGTCGCCGCTGCTTCCGTTTCGATTCTGGCATAGGTGGCGGGGTCGTCCTTCTGCAGGGCCGACAACAGATCGGCGCCGGCACAGACCGGCGCTTCGGCATGTGCCTTGCCCATGGCGAGCAGCAGCACAACGAGGAAAGACAGGAAAAACAGAGCGTTGAGCGCGGCGAGCAGCTTCAGCGACACAAGGGCCGCGCGGTCGGCAATGGCGATGACGCGTTTCATGATCGCCTTTCTAGGGATGAAAAGCGGCGAAACGGTTAATCGGTGTGGGGAAATTGTCGTCGACTAGTGCTGAGGCTCAGAAGGGCGATCTGCGCTGATAGGTGGCGCACACGTTGATGGTTAGCCGAAAACACCTATCCCGTCGTCATCCACGGGCGGAGCAAGGAGCGTAGCGACGCAGTGCAGACCCGAGGATCCATGCCGCGACTTCTAGGCGCCGCGACGGTGCAGAATTCTGCTCCTCCGAGTTCTACGACTGAGGTAACGGCATGGATACTAGGGTCTCCGCGACGGAGCTTCGCTCCTGCTTCGCCCTAGTATGACGAAGTCGGGGGTTTCACGCCCTTGGGTGCGCGGACTCGTAAATCTCGAGCAGCCTTGCGGTGTCGACGCCGGTGTAGACCTGCGTCGTCGACAGGCTGGCATGGCCGAGCAACTCCTGGATGGTGCGCAGATCGCCGCCGCGGCCGAGCAGATGGGTGGCGAAAGAGTGGCGCAGCGCGTGCGGGGTGGCGGTATCGGGAAGGTTCAGCGCCGAGCGCAGTTTGGCCATGTCGCGCTGGACGATGGCCGGATTGAGCGGTCCGCCGCGGGCGCCGCGAAACAAAAGGCCCTTGGGGTCAAGATGGTAGGGGCACAGTTTGCGGTATTCGGCGATGGCCCTCAGCGCCACCGGCAGCACCGGCACCAGCCGCGTCTTGCCGCCCTTGCCGGTGACGCGCAGGACGGTGTCGGTCTCCGACGCCAGATCGGCGGCACTGAGGCCAAGCGCTTCGGAAATGCGCAGGCCGGAGCCGTAAAGCAGCGTCAGCACGGCGGCGTTGCGGGCGGCGATCCAGGGTTCGTCCGCCAGTTGACCTTCCACCGAGACGACATGTTTTGCGTCGCTGGCGGTGAGCGGCTTGGGCAGCGATTTCGGCTGGCGTGGGGCGCGCAGCGCTGCTGCTCCCGCTGCGTTGGCGAGACCGCGCCGTTCGAGGAAACGCAACAGCGAGCGGATGCCGGCAAGACCCCGGCCGAGCGTGCGGGCGCCGGCGCCGGCGTTGCGCCGCGCGGCAAGAAAACCGCGCAGGTCGGCTGGGCGCAGAGTGGCGATGTCGGAAATGCCGGGCGAGCCGCCACAATGTCCCGTCAGGAAATGCAGGAACTGGCGCGTGTCGCGCTCATAGGCTTCGACCGTCGCCGGCGACAGCCGGCGTTCGCGTGCCAGCATCTTCAGCCAGTTTTCGCGCGCTGCCTGGAGGTCGGGTTTTGCCGGGATGAGGAATTCCTGCATGCGGCCATTATCCGGTGGTCGGGTTAGGAAGCGGTGAAGAACCCGTCATTGAAATGGCCACGGGCGATCATTGAAATGACGCCGGTAGGGCGGTAGAGCAAGGCAAAGGATATCAGCTATGTCGAAGCCCCAGAACCCCGTCCAAATGGCCGTGATCGGCGCCGCCCACGGCATCAAGGGCGAATTGCGGGTGAAGACCTTCACTGGCGAACCGCTGGCGCTGGCCGATTATGGGCCGCTCTATGCCAAGGACGGCCGCGCCTTCCAGATCATCGACATAAGGCCGGCCAACACAGTGGTCGTGGTGCGCTTCAAGGGCATCAGCGACCGCAATGCCGCCGAGGCGCTGGCCGGAACCGAACTGTTCGTCGACCGCTCGATGCTGCCGGACGATGGCGAGGAGGACGAGTTCTACCATGCCGATCTCGTCGGGCTCGAGGTCCGTGACGATACGGATGCGGTCCTCGGCAAGGTTGTCGCCGTGCACAATTTCGGCGGGGGCGACATTCTCGACGTCACGCTTGGCGGCCGCAAGGGCGTGCTGATCCCGTTCACCCAGGCCGCCGTGCCGCAAGTGGCGGTTGCCGAGGGTTTCGTCCGCGTCGACCCAGCAGCGGCCGGGCTGATCGAGGACGAGGATGGCGAGGCGCCGCATGACGACGGCTTCGACCCCAAGGGCAGGCCGCGCGGGCCGCGCGACGCCGGAGGCAACCGGTGACATTCAAAGCCTCGGTGCTGACGCTTTATCCCGAGATGTTTCCGGGCGGGCTCGGCCTGTCGCTGGCCGGGCGGGCGCTCGAAGCCGGCACATGGTCGCTGGAAGCGGTCCAGATCCGTACCTTCGCTGAGGATCGCCACCACACGGTCGACGACACGCCGGCCGGCGGCGGCGCCGGCATGGTGATGCGCGCCGATGTGCTGGCCAAGGCGATCGATCACACGGCGCCGGCCGGCGATCCGCGGCCAAAACTGCTGATGAGCCCGCGCGGCAAACCGCTGACGCAGGCGCGCGTGCGCGAACTGGCGGCCGGACCAGGCGCGGTCATCATCTGCGGCCGCTTCGAAGGCGTCGACCAACGCCTGATCGAGGCGCGGAACCTGGAGGAAGTCTCCATCGGTGATTTCATCCTCTCCGGCGGCGAGCCGGCGGCGCTGGTGCTGCTCGACGCCGTGGTGCGGCTGCTGCCCGGCGTCATGGGCAATGCGGTGTCGGGCGAGGAAGAGAGCTTTGAGAACGGCCTGCTCGAACATCCGCATTACACGCGGCCGCAGGAATTCGAGGGCAGGCCGATCCCCGACGTGCTGACGTCAGGCAATCACAAGAGGATCGCCGCATGGCGCCGTGCGGAGTCCGAGAAGCTGACGAAGGAGCGGCGCCCGGATTTGCTGGATGAGCGCGGCAAGAATGGCTGAGATTGCCCAGAGTTCAGCGTCGCTGCGGTTCTTCGGCGACGATCTCGATCCAGCCGAACTCACGAACCTTTTGGAAGGCCAACCGACCTACGCCGTTCGGAAAGGGGATTATCATACACATCCCCCAAACCAGCCACCTCGTGTCGCGCTGAAGGGACTCTGGAGGCTGTCGTCTGGAAATGGCAAGGGCGATCAACTCGATCACCAGATCGCAAGCATCCTGAACACGCTCACGTCGGACCTTGGTATCTGGGCAGATCTCGTGCGGCGATTCAAGGTAGATATGTTCTGCGGTGTCTGGCTCGATGAGGAAAATCAAGGCTTGGGATTGACCCCGACTACACAGCAAATGCTGGGTGAACGTGGCATCAAACTGGGACTCGACATCTACTACGCACCGCCAGGGCATAGCGACTACGATTCGGCCTGAGAACGATCCGCCTCACCCCTTGCTGAAATAATAAAACGCCAGAAATAGGCCGACAGCAACGACGAAGCCGCGTACTGCGTTTTGCGGCACGCGCTTGGCGATCCATACGCCGGCATAGCCGCCGAGCGCGCCGCCGGGGATCATGACGATCGCTTGCGGCCAGGCGACGACGCCGCCGGAAACGAAGACGATGATCGCCACTGCCGCGATGACCACGGCCAGCATGTTCTTCAGCGCGTTCAGTCGATGATAATCGCCAGCCTGGGTCAGGCCGAGCGTCGCCAGCATCATCACGCCCATGCCGGCGCCGAAGAAGCCGCCATAGATGGCGGTGAGGAACTGCGCCAGCGACCCGGCGAGCGAGCCGACCGCGGCCTCTTGCCCAGGCTTGGGCGCCGGCTTCAGCCACGGTCCGGCGGCGAAAAGCGCTGTGGCGGCCAAAAGCAGCCACGGCACCATGACGCGAAAGGACGGGTTGGACAGCGCCAGCAGGATGAAGGCGCCGGCCAGCGCGCCGGCCGCCGAGATCAGGCAGAGCAGCAGCGCGCCGCGCCAGAAATGCTTGATGTCGGTCCAGTAGGCCAGTGTCGAGGTGACGTAGCCCGGAAACTGCGTCACCGAGGAGGTGGCGTTGGCGACGATCGGCGGTACGCCGACCAGCGACATGGCGCCGAATGTGATGAAGGTGCCGCCGCCGGCGACCGCATTGCACGCGCCAGACAGAAAGCCTGCCGCAAACAGCAGGACCGCGTCGAGAACGGACATATCGAAAATCGTCATGAGACTGGCGCCGGACAACAATGCTCCGCCCGGCTTAGGAAGCTTGTGGGGCCGGCGCAACCCCGCACTGGACGATTGCGTGATGGCATGCGACCAAAAAAGACAGGGCCAAGGCGTGACAAGTGCGTGAAATAGCTGTATGTGCCCGCCCGTACTGGCGAGAAAAATCTCCCAGACCCGTCAACAATGACGGTGTAGTCGCCCCTGCCCGATGTCCGGAAGACAGATGTCTCGGAGACAAAGGGCATAGCCGAGCGGTCAATGGAACTGCAAGGCGAGTGTCGGACGCTCTGACTGTCGGAAGAACAAGAAGTGGACTATTGAGATGGATATCATCCGTCAGCTCGAGGCCGAACAGGCCGCCAAGATCGAAGCCAAGCGCAAGCTTCCCGAATTCCAGCCCGGCGACACCGTGCGCGTCCAGGTCCGCGTGACTGAGGGAACCCGCACCCGCGTCCAGGCCTATGAAGGCGTCGTCATCGCCCGCTCCGGCGCCGGCTTCCAGGAAAACTTCACCGTCCGCAAGATCTCCTACGGCGAAGGCGTCGAGCGCGTTTTCCCGGTCTTCTCGCCGATGGTCGAGGGCGTCGAGATCGTCCGCCGCGGCAAGGTGCGCCGCGCCAAGCTCTATTACCTGCGCGATCGTCGCGGCAAGTCGGCCCGCATTTCGGAAAACACCGGCGTGCGCGCCCGCAAGCTCAACGATGAGGAGCGCGATGCGCTGAACGCCGAGAAGGCCCGCATCGAGGCCGAGAAGGTCGCTGCCGCCCAGGCGCTGGCCGCCGAGACGGCTGCCAAGGAAGCCGCCGAGAAGAAGGCCGCCGCCGAGGCTGAAGCAGCTGCCAAGGCTGCCGCGGAAGCGACCCCGGCCGAATAAGATCTCGGCCAAGGATTTTGAAAAGGCGGCTTCGGCCGCCTTTTTTCGTTTCACCGGAGTGTGAACGATTGTCGGCCGAGAATCCGGTTGCGGCTGTTGACAGGCAATTATCTTGTACACTAAATAATCGTGCACAAGATAATTGGAGAACTGAAATGTCCGCACTCTACACCACACAGGCCCACGTCACTGGCGGCCGCGCCGGCCATGGCGAGACCAGCGACGGCCTGCTCAAGGTCGACCTCGCTTTGCCCAGGGAACTCGGCGGAGCTGGTGGCGCCACCAATCCCGAGCAGCTGTTCGCGGTCGGCTATGCCGCCTGCTTCGAAAGCGCCATCCGTTTCGTCGCGCGCAAGCAGAAGCTGCCGCTGACCGATGCGTCGGTGACCTCGACCGTCAGCCTGCTTCCCAATGGCGAAGGCTTCAAGCTCGGTGTCGCTCTCGCCGCCGAGACGAAAGGCCTTGATCAGGCGGCGGCGGAAGCGCTTGTATCGGAAGCGCACAAGATCTGCCCCTATTCCAATGCCATCAAGGGCAATATCGAGGTGGCGCTTTCGACAGTGGCGCTTCCGGCAAAGGCAGCATGACGACGACGACCGAAACCAGAGCCAGCGAAGTCCCGGCGGATACCGCCGGGACGATCGCCGTCCCGCGCCTCGACCAGCAGCTCTGCTTCGCGCTCTATTCGGCCAGCGGGCTGATGACCAAGCTCTATCGGCCGCTGCTCGACCCGCTCGGCCTGACCTATCCGCAATATCTGGCGATGCTGGCGCTGTGGCAGCATGCGCCGAGCACGGTCGGCGACCTCGGCGAGGCGCTGGGGCTCGATTCGGCGACGCTGACGCCGCTGCTCAAGCGGCTCGAGGTGGGTGGCCTCGTCACCCGCCGGCGCGATCCGGCCGACGAGCGTCGCGTGCTGGTCGAACCGACAGCCAAGGGCCAGGCGCTGCGCGCCCGCATCAAGGACGTGTCCGCAGGCCTTGCCTGCGCCATGCCGCTGGAAGTCGAGGAGCTGAGGTCGCTGCACCGCACCTTGACCGGCTTTGTCGCCAAATTGCGTGACGCGACGTCAACATCCTGACCCGTCGTTTGACGGGTTTCCTTGTGTCCGGGAGCGGCCTAGTTTGCCGTGGCGGGGCACGGCATAAATGCCGACCGCGAAGCGTCCTAAAGCCGCGCCGGTTAAAGGCATTGAAATCCACTTTCACCCGGCCTTAAGCACCGGACCGGCTTGCAAGCCGTCTGCGGACGGCTAAAGTCGCGCCCGGATTTTCATGCGAGCCCGGCTGTATATGGGCTTCTCACCCTGGAGTGTGTCATGACCAAATCGAAACTGCTGCTGGCTGCGCTTGCGGCCTGTCTTCTCGCGCCTGTCGCCGCATGGGCAGCCGATGCGCTGCCCGATCTCGGCGGCAAGAAGGTGGTGGTGGTGACGGAAAACGCCTATCCGCCGCTGCAGTTCATCGACGCCAAGACCGGCAAGCAGATCGGCTGGGAATATGACGCGATGGACGAGATCGCCAAGCGGCTGAACTTCAAGGTCGAGTACCAGAACACCTCCTGGGACGCGATGATCCAGGCGGTCTCCGACAACCAGTACAACATCGGCATGACCGGCATCACCATCAAGGACGACCGCAAGGAGAAGGTCGATTTCTCCGACCCCTATATGCGCTCGGAACAGTTCATGCTGGTACGCGGCGACGAAAGCCGCTTCACCGACGCCAAGACCTTTGGCGCCTTCAAGGACGGGCTGATCGGTGCCCAGGCCGGCACCACGCCCTTCTACACCGCCGTCTACAGCGTGCTCGACGGCAATGAGCAGAACCCGCGCATCAAGCTGTTCGAAACGTTCGGCGCCACCGTGCAGGCACTGAAGTCCGGTGACGTCGATGTCGTCCTGACTGACGGCACCGCCGGCAAGGGCTATGTCGATGCCTCCGAAGGCAAGCTGAAGCTGATCGGTGGCCCGCTCGGCACCGAGGACTTTGGTTTCATCTTCCCGAAGGGCTCGGACTTGGTGAAGCCGGTCAACGCTGCCATCGCCGCGCTGAAGGCCGACGGCACGCTCGATGCGCTGAACAAGAAGTGGTTTCTTGATTACAAGATGGGGCAGTAGGCGCTGTTGTCGCTACAGTCGGCAAAGCTGCCAATCTCCCCCCTTGCGGGGGAGATGCCCGGCAGGGCAGAGGGGGGTGTGCAGGAGCGCCCCCTTTTCATTTCGAGCTTTTCCAAACAGAATCCGGCCAAAGGTTGTGCCTATGACCGGTTGACAGGCTGGAGGGACAGCACCCCCCTCTGTCCTGCCGGACATCTCCCACGCAAGGGGGGAGGTAAACAGTTCTTGCGAAGGCAGCTGTTCACCGGCATTGGGAACTGATGCCCCCCGCCTCAACCCCCAAATCCGACTTCCCCTGGTGGCTGGCTGCCGCGATCGTGCTTGCCGTCCTGGCCGCGCTCTTTATTGCCGCCAGCGATCTCTACGCCCAGGTTTTCGCCACCGTCGCCAAGGGCATCGGCATCACCGTCTTCGTCACCGTGGTCGCCTTTGCGCTGGCCTCAGCCATTGGGCTCGGCATTGCACTGATGGGGCTGTCGGGGTCGCGCTGGCTCAGGCAAATCGCGCGCTTCTATGTCGAGATCATCCGTGGCGTGCCGATCCTGGTGCTGTTGTTCTGGATCGCCTTTGCCGGCGCGCCGGCCTTCGTGGCGGCCTGGAACGCGCTGACCGCGCCGCTGCAGAATGCCGGCTTCTTCGGCGAACTGCTGGTGCGCGACGTCTCGCTATTGTGGCGCGCCATCATGGCGCTGACCATCGGCTATTCGGCTTTCATCTCGGAGGTTTTCCGCGCCGGCATCCAGGCGGTCGAGAAGGGCCAGATCGAAGCGGCCAAGGCGTTGGGGCTGTCGCGCACGCAGCGCTTCCGGCTGATCGTGTTTCCGCAGGCGATCCGCACCATATTGCCGCCGCTCGGCAACGACTTCGTCGCCATGGTCAAGGATTCGTCGCTGGTCTCGGTGCTCGGCGTCGCCGACATCACCCAGATGGGCAAGATCTACGCCGCCGGCTCGTTCCGCTTCTTCGAGACCTATTCGATCGTCGCCTATATCTACCTCATCCTGACCGTCGGCCTGTCGCTGGCGCTGCGCGCGCTGGAGCAGCGGCTGCGGCGCGCGCACGAGGAATAGAAGTTCCGCGAAGACCGGGCTACGATCGCGAAAAGACCGTGCCGGGAGGATGCAGGCGATGAATGTCGACAAGGCCAATGCGGCGCTGGACTCGGTCTATTCGGCCGACACGCCGGAAGGGCTGGCCAAGGCCTATGCCGACTGGGCCGCGACCTATGACAGCGAGACCGCCTCGCTCGGTTATCTCTTGCCGTTCCTGATCGCCGCCTGGGTGGCGCGCCATGTGCCGGCGGGGCAAGGCCCGCTGCTCGACGCCGGCTGCGGCACTGGCCTGTCCGGGCCGTCGCTGAAGGCGCTGGGCTATCACGACCTTGCCGGACTCGACCTGTCCGACGACATGCTGAAAATCGCCGGCAGCCGCAACGCCTATGGCGATCTGAAACAGGCCATGCTCGGTGGCCCGCTCCCTTGGCCCGACGGACATTTTCGCGCCTTCTTCTCGACCGGCGTTTTCACCATCAGCCACGCGCCGGCGTCCGGCCTGCACGAACTTGCCCGCATCACCAGGAAAGGCGGTCACGCCATCTTCACCGTGCGCGACCAGGTCTTCGAAAGCGGCGGCTTCCAGGCGGTATTCGACGAATTGGAGCGGGCCGGGAAATGGCGGCCGGTCGAGCAAAGCCCGTGGTTCCGCTGCTACGCCATCGCCGAGCCGGATGCGCTGGTGAAGACGTTTGTGTTCGAGGTGGTTTGAGCGGCGAGTTCGCCAACCTTGGCTCCCTTCCTCTCCCTCCGGAGGGGGGAGAGGTGGCGCTGCGGAGCAGCGACGGAGTGGGGGAACCACCTGGCAACCGTCGCCAACGGACATTGAAAAGCGACCAAGGCGCACGAATCTTCCTGCATCGCGCTAAGGGTCGACCCCCACTCCGTCGAGCTTCGCTCGACACCTCTCCCCCGATCGACGGGGGAGAGGAAGGGCGCGAGTTCGCCGACCTTGGTGCCCTTCCTCTCCCCGAAGTGCGGAAGTAAGAGCGAGGAACGCAAGTTCTGCTAAGCTCGCCGCAATTGCCGAGAAGCCAAAACATTGGTATGAGCCACGCCATGGAAGAGCTTTTTGGCGATCCGGCCTACAAGGGTTTCGTGCTGCAGGACAGAAAACGCCTGCCGTCGCGTTTCTCCGCGCGCGTTTCCGGCGCGCTTACCAGCCGACTTAGCTGAGCCCTTCGGCGCGCCGGCCGTTGTCCGGCGCTTCTCCTCTTCCCTTTTTGCAAATCGACGGATTTACGCACATGAGCGCACCGCGCACCCTCTACGACAAGATATTCGACGAGCATGTCGTCGATCGCCAGGACGACGGCACCTGCCTGCTCTACATCGACCGCCACCTCGTCCATGAAGTGACCAGCCCGCAGGCCTTCGAAGGCCTGCGCATGAGCGGCCGCAAAGTCCGGCATCCGGAAAAGACGCTGGCCGTGGTCGATCACAATGTCTCGACCTCGCCCGAGCGCAAGTTCGGCATCAAGAACGAGGAAAGCCGCATCCAGGTCGAGGCGCTGGCCACCAACGCCCGGGATTTCGGCATCGAATATTATTCCGAGAACGATATCCGCCAGGGCATCGTCCACATTATCGGGCCGGAGCAGGGCTTTACGCTGCCCGGCATGACCATCGTCTGCGGCGACAGCCATACCTCGACCCATGGCGCCTTCGGCGCGCTGGCGCATGGCATTGGCACGTCGGAGGTCGAGCATGTGCTGGCCACACAGACGCTGATCCAGCGCAAGGCCAAGAACATGCTGGTGCGTGTCGACGGCCAGCTGCCGGAAGGTGTTACCGCCAAGGACATCATCCTTGCCATCATCGGCGAGATCGGCACCGCCGGCGGCACCGGCTACGTCATCGAATATGCCGGCGAGGCGATCCGCGCGCTGTCGATGGAAGGCCGCATGACGATCTGCAACATGTCGATCGAGGGCGGCGCGCGCGCCGGCCTGATCGCGGCGGATGAGACCACCTTCGCCTATGTCAAGGACAAGCCGCGCGCGCCGAAGGGCGCCGCCTGGGATGCGGCGCTCGAATACTGGAAGACGCTGCAGTCCGACGAAGGCGCGCATTTCGACAAGGTGATCGTGCTCGACGCGGCCAAACTGCCGCCGATCGTCTCCTGGGGCTCCTCGCCCGAGGACGTGGTCTCGGTGCAGGGCGTCGTTCCCAACCCGGAAGAGATCACGGATGAGAACAAGCGCACCTCAAAGATCCGCGCGCTCGACTATATGGGGCTGACGCCGGGAACCAAGATCACCGACATCACGCTCGACCGTGTCTTCATCGGTTCCTGCACCAATGGCCGCATCGAGGATTTGCGCGCCGTGGCCAAGGTGGTCGAAGGCAAGATCGTGAGTGCGCATGTCGATGCCATGATCGTGCCGGGCTCCGGCCTGGTCAAGGAACAGGCGGAGGCCGAAGGTCTGGACAAGATCTTCATCGCCGCCGGTTTCGACTGGCGGGAGCCGGGCTGCTCGATGTGTCTGGCCATGAACGACGACCGGCTGAAGCCGCATGAACGCTGCGCCTCGACCTCGAACCGCAATTTCGAGGGCCGGCAGGGTTTCAAGGGCCGCACCCATCTGGTGTCGCCGGCCATGGCGGCGGCGGCGGCGATCGCCGGCCATTTCGTCGACATCCGCGACTGGAAATAAGCTTCCGGGCACGCAGTTCAGAACGCTTACCAGACCCCGGACCGCATCGCGGGACGGGGTCTTTTTTCATCCGCGCTGCCCGCATATTCGCTCCGGCTTAACCGCTTGTTGGGGCTTGCGCTCTAAGGTCTTCCCTGACGTCAAGCGGGGAAGTCACCGTCCTTTGGACACCGGTCTGTTCATTGCGCTGCTCAATCCGACGATCGCGCTGGCGCTTGGCGCGGCGTTCCTCGTGCTGTGGTTCTATCAGCGCCACCGGCCTTATCTGGCGGTGCTCGGCATAAGCTATTGCCTGTCCGCGCCCGGCTTCCTGCTGCAGTATTTTACCTTGCCTGTCGGCATGGTGCTGACCAAGCTCGCCTCCAACCTCTGCTTCACCTTCGCCGCCTGCTGCCTCGTCGGCGCGATCATCGCGCGCTACGGCAGGCGTGTGCCCTATATCGCGATCGGTATCCTGGCGGGTGGCGGGCTGGCTGCGTTCTGCTGGTTTCTGTTCGTGGAGCCGGACCTCACCTGGCGCATCCTGTCCATCAATTTCGGTTTTGGCGGGCTCAGCCTGCTGGTTGCCGCCGAGTTGCGTGCCGTGCGCAACAATGGCCCGACCGAAAAGATCCTGTTCGTGCTGTCGTTGCTGTCGGGGCTGAATTTCATCGGAAGGACGCTGCTCGTCGTCATCTCGCACGGGCCTTTCACCAGCTATGACGGCTTCTACGGCTCGTCCTACTGGACGACGGCGCTTTTGACGCACGCGCTGCTGTCGCTGCTGATCGCGCTCAGTCTGTTCTCGGCCGCCGCACTCGACGTGATGAAGGCGCTGAAGACCGAGACGCATACCGACCCGCTGTCCGGCCTGTTCAACCGCAGGGGATTTGAGGAGCGCGCCTTGCTGGTGCTGCAGCACTGCGCCGCCGCCAAGGTGCCGGTCGCACTGGTGCTGGCCGATCTCGATCACTTCAAGGCGCTCAACGACCGCTATGGACACGCCGCGGGCGACCAGGTGATCGCCGACTTCGCCGCCAAACTGCGCGCCGCCGCCGGCGCGCGCGCCGTTGCCGGGCGCATTGGCGGCGAGGAGTTCGCCGTGCTCTTGTCGCTGAGCGACCTTGCCACCGCGCGGCTGTTTGCCGAGGCCGTGCGCACGCACTATTCTGCCGGCAGCGTCGACGGGTTGCCGCCGGGCACCAAGGTGACCGCAAGCTTCGGCGTCGCCGCGCGCACCGGCGAAGAAGGGCTGGAGCCGCTGATGCGACGGGCCGACGAGGCGCTCTACAAGGCCAAGAAAAACGGCCGCGACAGCGTGCGATTGTCCTATGAGCGGGCCGAAACGGTGTTCATTCCGGATTCCGGCAGCGCCAGCTAGAGCAATTCCAGGAAAAGTGTGAGCGGTTTTCCGTCCGGAATTGCGTCAAAGCAAGGGGATAGAGCAGTTCACCGTTTCCGTGAAAAGGTGAACTGCTCTAAATGGCTGTGTTAACGTCTTTTTCGCGCGTCGATGATTTGCTGTTGGCCAGAGCGCGAAAGAGGTCATGAGCAGCGCAGACGTCATTCTTGTCATCAACATGTGCGTCGCCGGCCTGCTGGCGGCGGCCTTCATGACCATCGCTGTTCATGGCGTGGGGCGTGCGGCGGCGCGCTGGCTGGCGTTCGGCTATGTCCTGGGCATAGTCTATTGTGTCATCGAGTTCAGCATCCCAGCCTTCGCCAATGCGCGCCCCCCTGTCGTCGCCGCCTTTGCGGTTTTCCTCGGCGCCACCATTGCCTTCAATGGCGGGCTCGCCCGCAAATACGAGGTGACGTCGCCCTGGGCGCCGATGCTGTTCTTCCTGGTCCTCGCCACCGTCGCCGTCTATTTCGTGCAGGACCTGCCACGGCAATCGCTCGTCCGCATGATGGCTTACCAGCTTCCCTATGCCGCCATGCAATTCGTCGGGCTGGCCATCGTCTGGTTGTCCAGGCAAAGACGCGGGTGGCTCGACACGGCTCTGATGGTCGTGCTGGCGGCCAGTGCGGTGCAGTTCGCCTCAAAGCCATTCATCGCCGGGGCTCTGGGCGGCTGGGGCGCCAACCCGCAGTCTTATCTGCAAAGCAGCTACGCCTTGGTGTCGCAGTCGCTGGGCACCGTGTTCGCGCTGGCGCTGGCGCTTTTGATATTGGCCGTGCTGGTTCGCGACGTCCTGGCCGAGGCGACGTCAAGGTCGGAAACGGACATGCTCTCACAGCTGCTCAACCGCGGCGGCTTCGAGCGCCATGCCAAGCTGGCGCTGCGCGACGCCATGCGCCAGGGTGTTCCGGTGGCGCTGGTCATTGCCGATCTCGACCATTTCAAGGGAATCAACGACAGTTTTGGCCACGCTTCCGGCGACCGCGTCATCGAGACCTTTGCCGGCTTCCTGCGCGATGCGGCGGCTGACCATCATGTCGCCGGCCGCATCGGCGGCGAGGAATTCGCCATCATCCTGCCGGGCACCAACCTTGCCGCTGCAAGGCTGTTTGCCGAAGGCGCGCGCAGCGCCTTCGGTGCTTTGCAGATCGAGGGCCTGCCGGCCGACCACCGCTGCAGCGCCAGCTTCGGCGTCGCCGAACTTCATGCGGGAGAATACTTTTCCGACCTTTTGCGGCGCGCCGACGACGCGCTCTATCAGGCCAAGGGCTCAGGCCGCAACTGCGTGCGCGTCTCGACCGGGCTAGCCGTCGTGCGGCAGCCGGGCACCAAGGCGGGCCAAACCGATTGGTCTAAATCAGTATGACGTTTCGTTGAAACGCCATCCTGATTTAGCTCTTTGTTGGAGCATGATCTTTTCCGAAAACCGGTTCCCACTTTTCGGGATCATGCTCTAACGGCAAGGGCTGAGGTTGGGCATCTCACCGTCGGAGAGGCCGTACATATAGGAGCGGCCCTTCACGAACACCGGCGGTTGATAGCAGCCACGTCTGGAAACGTGGTCCGCCTCATCTTCATAAAGGACTTCGGGTTCTGCTTCCGGCTGGCCGGCGCTGGTGTAGTCGGACAATTTCTTGGCCAGCTTGCCTTCGCCGACGATGATGCGCTTGTAGCCGGCGGCGCTGTCGATGACGAGATTGCCGAAGGAATCGGCATAGACGCGGTCATGATGACGCGACCAGGCCATTGCCGGGGCAGCGAAGCCGAGACTGGCTGCGGCCAGCACGAGCGCTGCAAGGCGCGTTCTTCCTGAATTCGAAAGCATGGTGTCCTCTCTGCTCTGGACCCGTTCGAATCGGAAATTAACCTTTTATTAACCTTTGTTAAGAGGGCAGGGGCATCCAGCGACGATCTCTTGATAAACATGGTTAATATCCGACCGGATGGAAAACCCGTCGGCCATCTTTCGGCCATGCTTGACCGCACCATCGAGCCCTGGGGCACAGCAATTGAAATGACGCCAGGTGAGCTTGATCCCGGCGCAGCATCGCGGCCAGTTTGCCGCGCGGAGGACAACCATATGGCGTTACGCCGGGCCTATCGGATAACGCTTGCGCTTGTTGCCATGCTGAGCACAGCTGCCTGTGTACCGCAAAACAACGCACCGAAGGCCGCAAGCGCTGGAGCTCCTGCCGTCTTGATGGCGCCCGGCGCGCCTGTGACCGCTGCCCCCATCACCGTCGAAACGGCCGCGCCGCAACCGCGCACCGCGACCTACAATTGCGCCGGCGGCGACAGGATCACCATCGAGAATCTCGGCACATCGCTGCACGTGCTCAGCGCCGACGGCACAGCGGAGGATCTGCCCGCCTCGCCTGCCAACCAGAACAGTCGATATGGCGTGGCCCATGACGCAATCGTGATCGATGGACGCGAGGCGCTGGTGATGAAGGGTGGGAAGACGCCGGTGACCTGCAAGCGCTGACGGATGCGTTGATATTCAGGTGAGGCCGGCCTGCAAATGGCCCATACCTGCGCTTCCGGTGCTCACGTACTCGAGTACGCTCCGCTCCGGTTCTCGGTATGAGCCATTTTCGACTCGGCCTGACCTGAATCTCAACACATCCGGGCGCTTGTGCGAGACGATTTTTTCGCACTGCAGCGAACCGTGCGCCGGCTTCGGGCCGATCCCTAATCGATTGAAGCGGAAAGCCGGGCTTTTGTCAGACTAAATGACGTTTTCAAAACGATTTTCTGGCTTTGACGCGGTGCAAAAAGAGCATTAGAAACCGGCTGTCTGAAGTCATATATCGAGGCGGTAAATGCCGCTTTCCACCGCGGCTCCGGACATCGAACTGGGGCAGCCATGAGCAAATCACCAGCCACCCGAACCGCCAGACGTGAACGGCCGCTCTCGCCGCATCTGACGATCTACCGGCCGCCAATCACCATGACGATGTCGATCATTCATCGCATCACCGGCGGTGCACTGTATTTCGGCACGCTCCTGGTCGCGGCTTGGCTGATGGCGGCGGCGAGTTCGCAAGGCGCCTTCGACTGGGTCAACTGGGCCTTCGGCACCTGGCTCGGCCGCCTCATTCTGTTCGGCTACACTTGGGCGCTGATGCACCACATGCTGGGCGGCATTCGTCACTTCATCTGGGATACCGGCGCAGGGCTGGAGAAACACACGGCATCGAAGATCGCCTGGGCGACGCTCGCCGGCTCGGTTGTGCTCACGCTGCTGATCTGGGTCGCCGGCTATATGGCGCGGGGAGCCCTGTGATGAGCGGCAACAACAGC
The DNA here is from genome assembly GCF_056403695.1 of Mesorhizobium sp. P2_F7. Taxonomy (NCBI): domain Bacteria; kingdom Pseudomonadati; phylum Pseudomonadota; class Alphaproteobacteria; order Hyphomicrobiales; family Phyllobacteriaceae; genus Mesorhizobium; species Mesorhizobium sp. P2_F7. Next base: position 93,357 of record NZ_JBFUFA010000002.1, read on the forward strand.
AACGATATGCGCACGCCGCTGGCCAAGGTGCGCGGCCTCGGCTCTTCCCACGAGGGCACACAGCATTTCTGGCGCCAGCGGCTGACGGCGCTCGCCAACATTCCGCTGACGCTGTTCTTCGTCGGCTTCCTCATTGCGCTCAACGGCGCCGGCTATGCAGAGGTGCGGTCAGCGCTTGCCAATCCGTTCGTGGCGCTGGTGATGATCCTTTTCCTGATCTCCGGGCTCTACCACATGCGGCTCGGCATGCAGGTCATCATCGAGGACTATGTGATCAACGAGGGCCTGAAGCTGCTGACGATCGCGCTCAGCACATTTTTCACCATAGCGGTCGGCGTCGCCTCGATCTTCGCCCTGCTCAAGCTGGCATTTGGAGGCTGATTTTGGCCAAGGACGCGAAATCAGCCGACCAGGCTTACACCTACGTCGACCACAAATTCGATGTTGTGGTCGTCGGTGCCGGCGGTGCCGGGCTGCGCGCCACGCTCGGCATGGCCGAGCAGGGCCTGCGCACCGCTTGCATCACCAAAGTGTTCCCGACCCGCTCGCACACGGTGGCGGCCCAGGGCGGAATTGCCGCGTCGCTGTCCAATATGGGTCCGGATTCCTGGCAGTGGCACATGTATGACACCGTCAAGGGTTCGGACTGGCTGGGCGATGTCGACGCCATGGAATATCTGGTGCGCGAAGCGCCGGCCGCGGTCTACGAACTCGAACACTACGGCGTGCCGTTCTCGCGCACCGAAGAGGGCAAGATTTATCAGCGGCCGTTCGGCGGCCACATGATGAACTATGGCGACGGCCCGCCGGTGCAGCGCACCTGTGCGGCCGCCGACCGCACCGGCCACGCCATCCTGCACACGCTCTACGGCCAGTCGCTGAAGAACAACGCGCAGTTCTTCATCGAGTATTTCGCGCTCGACCTGATCATGGAGCCGGATGGCACCTGCACCGGCATCGTCGCCTGGAACCTCGACGACGGCACCATCCACCGCTTCTCGGCCAAGATGGTGGTGCTGGCGACGGGTGGCTATGGCCGCGCCTATTTCTCGGCCACGTCGGCGCACACCTGCACCGGCGACGGCGGCGGCATGGCCGCACGCGCCGGCTTCCCGCTGCAGGACATGGAGTTCGTGCAGTTCCATCCGACCGGCATCTACGGCGCCGGTTGCCTGATCACCGAAGGTGCGCGCGGCGAGGGCGGCTATCTCGTCAACTCCGAAGGCGAGCGCTTCATGGAACGCTACGCGCCGTCGGCCAAGGACCTGGCCTCGCGCGACGTCGTCTCGCGCTGCATGACGCTGGAAATCCGCGAGGGCCGCGGCGTCGGCAAGAAGAAGGATCACATCTTCCTGCATCTCGACCATCTCGATCCCGCCGTGCTGCATGAGCGGCTGCCGGGCATTTCGGAATCGGCCAAGATCTTTGCCGGCGTCGACCTGACCAAGGAGCCGATCCCGGTGCTGCCGACGGTGCACTACAATATGGGCGGCGTGCCGACCAATTACTGGGGCGAGGTGCTGAACCCGACCGCAAAGAGCCCCGACCGGGTGTCGCCCGGACTGATGGCGGTGGGCGAAGCCGGCTGCGCCTCGGTGCACGGCGCCAACCGGCTGGGCTCGAACTCGCTGATCGATCTTGTCGTGTTCGGCCGCGCCGCGGCAATCCGCGCGGGCCAGGTCATAGATCGCAATTCGGCGATCCCTTCGCCCAACGAAGCCTCGGTCGAAAAGATCATGGACCGCTTCGACCGGCTGCGCCACGCCAACGGTTCGACGCCGACGGCGGTGCTGCGCGAGAAGATGCAGAAGGCGATGCAGGAAGACGCCGCTGTGTTCCGCACGCAGGAATCGCTGGAGAATGGCTGCAAGCGCATTTCGGAGATATGGACCGAGCTCAAGGACATCAAGGTCTACGACCGTTCGATGATCTGGAATTCCGACCTGGTCGAGACGCTGGAGCTGGAAAATCTGATGGCCAACGCCATCACCACCGTCTATGGCGCCGAAGCGCGCAAGGAGAGCCGCGGCGCGCATGCGCGGGAAGATTTTGCCTCGCGCGACGACAAGGTCTGGCGCAAGCACACGCTGGCCAGGCTTAGCGAAGACGGCAAGGTGATGCTCAGCTATCGTCCCGTGCACACCGAACCGCTGCTGGCCGAAAAGGACGGCGGCATCAGCCTCGCCAAGATCGCGCCCAAAGCCAGGGTGTATTGAGATGACGCTGGCGGCCTCGGGATATTCGGGCACGCCGCTTTCGGCCAAGCTTGGCCTGAAGGACGGGATGGTCGCCGCGTTCATCGCGCTGCCCGACGATCTCGGGGATCTCGTGGAAGCCGTCGACTTCGCTCAGGTCGACCGGCTCGGCGACTGGTCGGCGATTTCGGGAACGGCTTTGAAATACGACGCCGTGCACGCCTTCACCCGGCAGCGCGCCGAGATCGAGGATCGCCTTGGCGATATCGAAACGGCGATCAAGCGCAACGGCATGATCTGGGTGTCCTGGCCCAAGAAGGCATCGAAAGTGCCGACCGATGTCACCGAGGGCGTCGTTCGCGCTGAAGCGCTGAAGCGCGACCTGGTCGACATCAAGGTCGCTGCCGTCAACGAAATCTGGTCCGGGCTGAAGCTCGTCATCCGAAAGGACCTGAGGTAATGGTCGAACTCACGCTTCCCAAGAACTCGAAGGTGCAGCCGGGCAAGACCTGGCCGAAGCCGGAGGGCGCCACGAATCTGCGCGAATATCGCATCTATCGCTGGTCGCCGGACGATGATGAGAACCCGCGCATCGATACCTATTTCGTCGACATGGACGATTGCGGGCCGATGGTGCTCGACGCGCTGCTCTACATCAAGAACAAGATCGACCCGACGCTGGCCTTGCGCCGCTCCTGCCGCGAGGGCATCTGCGGCTCCTGTGCCATGAACATCGACGGTTCCAACACACTGGCCTGCACCAAGGGCTGCGACGACATTTCCGGCGCCGTCAAAGTCTACCCTCTGCCGCATATGCAGGTGGTCAAGGATCTGGTGCCCGACCTCACCAATTTCTACGCTCAGCATGCTTCTATCCAGCCTTGGCTGCAGACGGTTTCGCCGACGCCGGCCAAGGAATGGCTGCAGAGCCATGAGGACCGCGAGAAGCTCGACGGGCTCTACGAGTGCATATTGTGCGCCTGCTGCTCGACCTCGTGCCCGAGCTATTGGTGGAACGGCGACCGCTATCTCGGCCCGGCCACGCTGCTGCAAGCCTATCGCTGGCTGATCGACAGCCGCGACGAGGCCAAGGGCGAGCGGCTCGACAATCTCGAAGACCCGTTCCGGCTCTACCGCTGCCATACCATCATGAACTGCGCCCAGACCTGCCCGAAGGGATTGAACCCGGCCAAGGCGATTGCCGAGATCAAGAAGATGATGGTGGAGCGGCGAGTATGACCGCGATCGTTTTTCCTTTTTGCGCGCCTTCGGCGACGCGGCTGCCGAAATCAAGAAGATGATGGTGGAGCGCCGAGTCTGACGCCGAAACTACCCGCGGACTTTTCGCCGGACGCCGTCGCGGCACTCAGGGCTCGCCTCGATCTGGTGCGAAGCCAGGGCGTAAAAATCCTGTTCGCCATCGAAAGCGGCAGCCGCGCCTGGGGCTTTCCGTCGCCCGACAGCGATTATGACTGCCGCCTTGTCTATGTCAGGCCGGTGAGCGATCACCTCGTGCTGCAACAGGCGCGCGACGTGATCGAATTTCCGATCGAAGGCGAGATCGATGCCGGCGGCTGGGATTTGCGGAAGGCCCTGCTTCTGGCGCTTGGCGGCAATGCCGTCATCGTCGAATGGGCGAAATCGCCGATCGTCTACGAAGAGCTTTCCGGCTTTCGCCGGCGTCTTCTCGACCTGCTGGCCGAGATCGTCGATCCGGCGAAGGTATCGCACCACTATCTCGGCCTTGCTCGCTCGCATGTCGCCAAGATCGGCAGCTTTGCCGATGAGGTGAAGCTGAAAAAGCTGTTCTATCTGATCCGCCCGCTGGTGGCGCTCGACTGGATGGAGCAGCGCGGCTTTGCCAGCCTGCCGCCGATGAACCTTGGCGAATGCCTTGACCGGACCGAGATACCGGCCGACGCCAGCGCCGAAATCCGCCGCCTGATCGAGCGCAAAAGCCGCACGCGCGAAATGGGCTCGGGTCTCATCCCGACCCCAATCGCGCGCTATCTCGAAGCGCGCTATGGTCACCACGAAATGAACCTTGCCGGCGCGGTCAGGGACGAAGCCGGCCAGGCGCGCAAACATGCCCTTGCAACCGAGTTTTACCGCCGGGAGGCTGAACTGCCATGAGCGAAGACCTTCCCATCCTTAATCCCGTCGAAGCCCGCGTGCTCGGCTGCCTGATCGAGAAGAAGGAGCTGACGCCGGATGTCTATCCGCTGACGTTGAATGCGGCTCTTGCCGCCGCCAACCAGAAGACGGCGCGCGAGCCTGTCATGGCGCTGGAGCAGACCGAGGTGCATCGGACGTTGAAGTTGCTCGAGCAGAAGGGGCTGGTGCGGCAGATGTTCGGCTCGCGCGTCGAGCGCTATGAGCATCAGATGGCGCAGCGCTTCTCGCTGACCACGCCGCAGACCGCGGTGGTCGGCCTGCTCCTGTTGCGCGGACCGCAGACAGCGCATGAGCTCCTGGCGCGGGCTGAGCGCATGGCGCGGTTTTCCTCGATCGAGGATCTGCGCGCCGAACTCGACATGCTGATCGGCCGTAGGCCGCCACTGATCCAGGAGATACCGCGCGGGCCAGGCCAGCGCGAGGACCGTTACGTGCATCTGCTTGCGGGTCCGGTGGATGTCGCGGCGTTGTCGGCGCAGCGGAGTACGCATGTCATGCCTGCATCCGATCTGGAAGCGAGGGTGGAATCGCTGGAGCAGGAAGTCGCAGCCCTGCGCGCCCGGCTCGATGCGCTGGGAGTTTAGCGGTCATCGGAGACGTAGGCGCGAGGCACCCCCCTCTGGCCTGCCGGCCATCTCCCCTCAAGGGGGGAGATCAGATTTCGCGTTGGCTTTCGCCAATCACGAACGTTGAAGGAAGAGTGCCTGCGGCCGAACTGCCAATCTCCCCCCTTGTGGGGGAGATGCCCGGCAGGGCAGAGGGGGGCGCGAAGGATCGCTACCCCCGGCAAAATCGGCTGATCAGCCGAGCTTCGCGTCGAGCGACACCTTGATTGCGCCGAGCGCCTTGGACACCGGGCACTCCGCCTTGGCCTTCTCGGCCAATTCCTTGAATTTCGCCGCATCGATGCCCGGCACCTTGCCGACCAGGGTGATGGCGCTGCCGGTGATGCCGGTGCCGGGCACCAGCGTCACCACTGCCTTGGCGTCGAGCTCGGTGGCGGGCGTGCCGTTCTCGGCCAGGAAATGCGACAGCTGCATGGCGTAGCAGCCGGCATGTGCGGCAGCGATCAACTCTTCGGGATTGGTGCCGGATTTGCCGCTCTCGTCCTCGAAACGCGCCTTGAACGAATAGGGCGTGCCTTTCAAGGTACCACTCTGGGTGTCGAGCGTGCCCTTGCCTTCCTTCAGATTGCCTTTCCAGACGGCGTTTGCGGTGCGGTCCATGAAGTCCTCCTTGGTTGCAGCGATAGCGCCGGCCAGGCGGCGTCCCCTTCAACTATAGCGCGGGCGCGGGCGAAGACCACCGCGCTGTTTCGCCACTGACGCGATGCCGACGGAGTCCGCCGATTCTTTTTTGAAAAAAATCTGCGTGCAAAAATGTCGACTTGCATCGGCGCCGACCGTCCTGCGGGCGGCCACGGATTCTCGTGGCGGATGGAGGTACCCATGAACAATCTGTTTTCTGCCCATTGGAATGGCACCGGCACTGGGGTGAGGCCGCAAGAGATCGACTGCTCGCGACCTTCCGGCTTCGGCCGGCTGCTCGCGGCAATTGCCGTCATCGGCCTTGCGGTCATCCTTCTCGACCATGCGGCTGCCGGGATGAGCGCAAATGATACCGTGATCGCCTATGGTTCATCCGAGCAAGGGAGCTGGAAATGAAATATGTCTGTCTGGTCTATGGCGAGGAAAAAGATCTCCACGCCATGACGCCGCAACGTCTGGCCAAGCTCGACGCCGATTCGATGGCCTATGACCGGTCATTGGACCAGCAAGGCAAGCTGATCATCGCGCAGGCGCTGCAATCGGTGAAGACGTCGAAGACGGTGCGGCGACGCCAAGGCAAGCGGCTGATCACCGACGGCCCCTTCGCCGAAACCAAGGAGCAGTTGCTTGGGTTCGTTATGATCGAGGCCGATACTCTCGACGCGGCGCTGGAGATCGCCGGCGAGATTCCGCTGGCCGAAATCGGCACCATCGAGGTCCGGGCGATCTACGACGTGCCGGGGTCATAAGAAGGACGGAACGCTTCGTCGGCCGTGTGGCAGGCTCACGCGCGGCGGATCATGTCCGCCGCCTTCTCGGCGATCATCACCACCGGCGAAGCAGTGTTGCCGGAGACGATGCGCGGCATGATCGAGGCGTCGATGACGCGCAGGCCCTCGACACCGGTCACGCGCAGGTCCGGGCCGACGACGGCGCGGTCGTCGACGCCCATGCGGCAGGTGCCGACCGGGTGGAAGATCGTCGTTGCGATCGAGCCGATCTGGTGCAGCAAATCATCGTCGGACTGGTGGCCGAGACCGGGCAGGATTTCCTGGGGATGGAAGGCTTCAAGCGCCTTGGCGGTCATGATGCTGCGCGCCTGGCGCACCGAGCGCAGCGCAATCTCGCGGTCGCGGACGGTGGACAGGTAGTTCAACCGGATCTCCGGTTGCTCAGCCAGTTCGCGCGTCGTGGCATGCACCGAGCCGACGCTGTCGGGCCGCAGATTGCAGACCGACATGGTGATCGCCGGGAACGGATGCAGCGGGTCGCCAAGCCGGTCCGTCGACAGCGGCTGGACGTGATATTCAAGGTCCGGCGTCGCCATCGACGGATCGGATTTGCTGAACATGCCGAACTGGCTCGGCGCCATCGACATCGGTCCCGACCGGGCAAAGGCATATTGCAGCGCGATCCGCGCCTTGCCGGTCAAGCTGTTGGCAAGGGTGTTGAGCGTCAGTGCCGATGACACTTTGTAGACGGTGCGGATCTGCAGATGGTCCTGCAGGTTCTCGCCGACATCGGGACTGGCGTGCACCACGTCGATGCCAAGCTCGGCGAGGCGATCCGGCTGGCCGACACCGGAAAGCTCGAGCAGTTTTGGAGTGTTGATCGAGCCGGCGGTCAGCAGCACCTCGCTTCCGGCCTTTGCCTCGACGGTTTCGCCGCCTAGGAGGTAGCGGACGCCGGTCGCGCGCTTGCCCGCGAACAGCACCTTCTCGACATGGGCGTTGATGACCAGCCGAAGGTTGGGCCGCCGCAACGCCGGGCGCAGGAAGGCCTTGGCGGTGTTCCAGCGCACGCCCCTGCTCTGGTTCACCTCGAAGAAGCCTGAGCCCTCGTTGTCGCCGTCATTAAAGTCCTCGCGCGGCATGATGCCGAATTCCTTGGCCGCCTCCTGCACCGTGTTGAGGATCGGCCAGGACAGGCGCTGGCGCGCCACTTTCCATTCGCCGCCGGAACCATGCAGCCTGGTCTTGCCGCCATGATGGTCTTCGGATTTGAGGAAATAGGGCAACACGTCGTCCCAGCCCCAGCCGACATTGCCCATCTGCCGCCAGCCATCATAGTCGGCCGCCTGGCCGCGCATATAGATCATGCCGTTGACCGAGGTGCAGCCGCCCAGCACCTTGCCGCGGGGATAGACCAGCGAGCGGCCGTTCAGGCCGGCTTCGGGTGCTGTCTTCATCATCCAGTCGGTGCGCGGATTGCCGATGCAATAGAGATAGCCGACGGGGATATGCACCCAGTGGTAATTGTCGCTGCCGCCGGCCTCGAGCAAAAGCACGCGCGTTGCCGGGTTTTCGCTCAGGCGGTTGGCCAGCACGCAGCCGGCGGTGCCTGCGCCGACGATGATGTAGTCGTAGTGGCCATCGAGCCGTTGGGTCATTGCGGTGTTCTACTCGGCGGTGTTGTACTCGGTTGGGCGGCCTGTTCGGCCCAGAACGATCGCAGCGTATCGGCGAGGCCGCAATAGGCGCGATAACGCCTGTTGTAATGATCCTGCATGGTTGGGTTCGGATGGAAGGCGGCGCTTGACCGGGTCATGGCGTCGACGCCGGCCTCATAGTTGGCGAACAGACCGACTGCCACACCGGCGCCGATCGCCGCGCCAAGCGCGCCGGTCTCGCGCGCCTCGGGCACGGTGATCGGCACGCCAAGCCCGTCGGCGAAGATCTGCGGCCAGTGTTCGCTGCGCGATCCGCCGCCCGACAGCACCGCTTTGTCGAAGCCGACGCCGGCGTTTTTCAGCACGTCGATGTGGCGCCTGTGCTCGAACATCACGCCCTCGAACAGCGCGCGTAGCAGATGGCCTTCCTTGTGCCAGCCGGCGAGGCCGTAGAAGCCGGCGCGGAATTCCGCGCCTTGTCCTGAGCCGTAGAGAAACGGGTGGAAAATCGGATCGTCCCAGGCCGGCGTCACCGCACCGACCGCTGCGTTGCAGTGGCCGAACGGGTCGTCATGATGGGCGCCCCGCTCGACGAATTCGCGCACATACCATTCGAGATTGGCGGCCGATGTCGCGCTGGATTCGATGTTGACGAAGCGGCCTGGTCCGAAACGCGCCACCATGAAAACGCTGGGGTCGACAACCGGCGTGGTGGAGAACACCTGATTGACCGACCAGGTGCCGGCAATGATCGAGGCTTTGCCAGGGCGAACGACGCCGGCGCCCATGGCGCTGGCGACGACGTCGAAATAGCCAGCGATGACCGGCGTGCCTTGCGCCAGTCCGGTCTCGGCAGCCGCCTGCGCGGTGACCGCACCGGCGATGTCGGCGCTGTCCAACAATCGCGGCAGTTTTGCCTGCGCATCCGCTATGCCGTAGAGCGCGAGAAGTTCGGGATCGTAGATGCCTTCGGGCATGCGGACCAGGCCGCAGCCCGACATGTCGGAGACATCGCTCACCCGCTCGCCGGTCAGGCGGTAGGTGATGAAATCCTTGCACAGCATCGCTGTACCGGTTGCGGCGTAGAGGTCGGGGGCATGCTGCTTGACCCAGGCCAGCAAGGTCGGCGTCTGTGCCGGCCATGGCTTTTGCAGGCAAATGGCGTGCAGTGCTTCGGCGTTGCGCGACGCCAGCGTCGCCGCCATACCGGCGGCGCGGGTATCGAGCGACTGGATGCCGATCAGCGGCGTGCCGGCGCGGTCGACCAGATAGAGGCCGTTGCCGTGGCCGGCGCAGCCGATGGCGGCGATTTCGCGCGCATCGATGCCGGCCTGCGCAATGCAGGCGCTGATGGCGTCTCGCGCATCGGCCCACATATCGCCGAGGTCGCGCTCGACATAGCCGGGCTGCGGTGTGTGCGAGCGGCCGGCGACGGCATGCATGGCGAGCTGCCGCCCGGCACGATCGAACAGTACCGCCTTGATGATGGTGTTGCCGGCGTCGAGACCGAGCAGATAGACGGCTTGATCAGCCATTGTTGTAGATGTCCCAGGCCTCTTCGCCGCCGGCGTCGTTGTGGATCATCGCCATCAGCGCGTTGACCACCGCCTTCGGGTTGGCATGCTGATAGATGTTGCGGCCATAGACCAGCCCTTTGGCGCCTTGTCTGAGCAGAGCCGACGATTTTGCCAGCACCGTCTTCAGGTCGTCCTTGCCGCCGCCACGAACCAGGACCGGCACGCGCGCTGCCTCGACGACGCGGTGGAAATCCTCCGGCCGGTCAGTCGGGTCGGCCTTGATGATGTCGGCGCCCATTTCGGCGGCGAGCCGCACCAGGGTCACGATCTTCTCGGCGTCGCCATCGACCTGGTAGCCACCGCGCACGTCGTTGGGCAGCATGACCAGCGGCTCGATCATCAAGGGCATGCCGTAGCGGTGGCAGGCAGCGCGGACCTTGCTGATGTTTTCGACGCATTGGCGAAACAGCTCCGGCTCGTCGGGCAGCATGAACAGGTTCACGACGACGCAGGCGGCATCCATTTCCAGCGCGCCGATGATCGGCTCGTCATGGTTCTGCAACATCGACCACATCACGCGGTGGCGCTCAGCATTGTAGGGATTGCCCATGTCGATGCGCATGACCAGCGCCGGCTTGTCCTTGTCGGGCCGCGATTGCAGCAGGTCGGCCTGGCCATAGGCGAGCTGCAGCGCGTCGGGGCCGGCCGCGATCAGCGTGTCGATGACCCTGGGCATGTCCTCCAGCCCGACGAGGAAACCCGGCTCATTGCACACGCCGTGATCGAGCGCCACGTCGAGGCAATTGCCGTTGGTGAACATCCGGTTCATCCGGGCTTTGGCGCTGACTTTCATCTTCTGCTCCTGAGATCGTGCGTTGGTCGAGCATCTCTGGCGAGACGCCGTGATAGGTGTCGAGTTCGGCAATGAGATTTTTTACCTCGTCGTCGCGGTAGCTGCGACTCCAGCCGCGTTCGCTGGCTAGTGCATCGGCAATGCGTTCGATTGAACCCATCGAGATGTCGCCGGCAATGGCGAGCGATGTCCGGCGCAGCACAAGGTCCGACAGGCTGGTCACGAACTCATGCCTGATGAGGTAGACGATCTCGGCCGCCGTGGTTTCGGTCCTGCCGTCGAGCCTGGTATCGTCGGGACGCCCGAGACAGAACAGGATGATGTCGCGCGCGCCGCTGCCGTAGCGATCGACGAGATAGGTGGCGCGCTCGCTGCTGATAGCAAACTCCCCCGCCAGCTCGGCCGCCAGCGACGCCGGGTCTGCGGGAAAGCCGAGGCCACCGCCGATGGGCAGGGTGAGTGTGCCACTAAGGCGTTCGCGGCCAAGCTCGGCCAGCACTTCATCGGCGGCCTGTTCGGCGAAGGCGCGGAAGGTCGTCCACTTGCCGCCGATCATGCAGAATTGCGGGATGTCGCCGCCAATGCGATGCACGGAATGGCCGCGCGAGATCCGGCCTGTGAAGGCATGGTCGCTCTTCGGCAATGGCCGGATGCCGCTATAGGTGAAGACGACATCGGCGGCCCGGACCGGAATGGAGGGAAAAACCAGGCGCGCCGCCGCCAATATGTAGTCGGTCTCCTCGGGCTCGCAGCGCACACGCCCGGCCTCGCTGACGCGGATATCCGTGGAGCCGACCAGCGCCTTGCCGAGATAGGGGAACATGATGCAGACGCGGCCGTCGGCATTCTCGAAGAAGATCATGTGACCGCCGAGCGCCCGGTAGAGCGGCTCATTGTCGAGGATGAGATGCGAGCCCTTGGTGCCCTCGACCAGCGGCGCCGCCGGCTTTTCCGATGCGTCGAGCCGGGCGATCGCCGAATCCAGCCATGCGCCCGTCGCGTTGACGATTGCCTTGGTAGTCACGGTGAAGCGTTCCCCACCCGCCGTATCGGTGAGCTCGAAGGCCGACCCGACGCGCGCGATCTCGGCGCGGTTGAGCGCCAGGCAGTCGGACGCCAGGCGTGCGGTGTCGCGCAGCAGTTCGATGCCGAGCCGTTCGGGGTAGCTGATCCAGGCGTCGTAATAGGTGGCGGAAAAGCGCAGTTTCGGGTCGAGCGCCGGCCATTGCGCGAGTGTCGCTTTGGCGCCGCGGAAATTGTGGCGCGGCAGCACCCGGCGCTTGCGCGTCGTCCAGTCGTAGAGCGCGAGCCCCGCCTTGATCGCCAGCGCACCACGGCTGGAAGGGGTTTCCGAAAGCCCGAGAAAACCGGCCGCGCCATTCATCAGCCCGGAAAAGACGGAGCGGATCGGAATTGTCGTCGGCAGCGGCCGCACCATATGCGGCGCATTGGCCAGCAGCGCGTCGCGCTCGCGCAGCGATTCCTGCACTAGGCCGAACTCGCCATTTTCGAGATAGCGCAGGCCGCCATGGATCATGCGCGAGGGGGCGGCGCTGCAGCCCGAGCAGAAATCATTGCGCTCGACCAGCAGTACCCTGAGGCCCTGCAGCGCCAGTTCGCGGAACACGCCGATGCCGTTGATGCCGCCGCCCACGACGACGACGTCGAACGCGCCGTTGCGGCGGATCGTGTCGAGAATGACGGTTCTCTGGTCAGGCATGGTTTTGCCGGGGCAAGGTTGGGCCGTTCTGCCGTCCGGTGGACGGCAGCTCAACTTGGTTTCGGGTATGGATGGCGTCAGGCGGCGAGATCGGTCAGATGACGGCTGGCGGCCTCGCTGATCTGGTTCACCTCTTCGCCGGACAATCTGATGCGGCCGGCTTGCGCATTTTCCCGGGCTTGTTGCGGGCTGCGGGCGCCGCAGAGCGAAAAGGTGATGCCCGGCTGCTGCAGCGTCCAGGCGATGACCACCTGCGCCTCGCTGGCGCCGTGCGCCTCGGCGATCGGCCGGATCGCTTCCATCAACGCCGCCACCTTGCGGCGGTTAGCCAGCGAGAAGCGCGGATTGTCCTTGCGCTGGTCGTCGCCGGTAAAGACGCGGTCCGGACCGATCTTGCCGGAGAGAAGACCGAGCGCCAGCGAGGAATAGCTGAGCACGGAGACATTGTTGGCCGCGCAGAACGGCAAGAGGTCTTGTTCTATCTCACGCGCAACCATGCTGTATTCCTGCTGGACGGCGTCGAGCTGGCCGGCAGCGAGATAGGCCTCCACATCACTGATGCTGACATTGCTGGCGCCGATGGAGCGGATCTTGCCCTGGGTTTTCAGGCGGTCGAGCGCTTCCATGGTCTCGGCAACCGGCGTCGTCGGATCCTGCCAGTGGGTGATGTAAAGGTCGATATGGTCGGTGCCGAGACGGCGCAGGCTCTGCTCGACTTCATAGACCACCGAATCGGCGCCGAGATAGCGATGCACGGGCGCGCCATCATAGTCGAAGAAGTGGTTGCCCTTTTTCGTGTGCCAGACCAGGCCAAGCTTGGTGGCGAGCACGACCTTGTCGCGACGGCCCTTGAGCGCCTTGCCGACGATCTCCTCCGACAGCCCCTGGCCATAGGCCGGTGCGGTGTCGATCAGCGAAACGCCTTCGTCGATCGAGGCGCGGATGGTGTCGATGGACTGCGCCTCGTCGGTGCCGCCCCACATCCAGCCGCCTATGGCCCAGGTGCCGAGGCCAATCGCGGAGGCGGAGATTCCCGACGCGCCAATGGTGCGCGTCAACATTTCAGGCGACATTGCGTATGCTCTCCGCGTTGTTCAGGACTGCGTTGGCCGTCTCTTCGTCGACGACCAGTGATTTGAGATAGTTTCCGCGCAGCGCGGCGCGGATCGGCCAGACTTTTTCGGCGCCACTGGCCACGCCCATCACCGACCGGCAGCGGCCGAGTTCCGAAGGCGCCAGCGCCACCAGGCGGTCGTTGGGCGGGTAGTCGGCAAGCGTGCCGTCGTCGCGGATCAGATGCGCAAGGAATTCGCCGACCGCACCGCTGGCGGCGAGTTTTTCGCGGTCGGGATCGAGGCCCGGGTGGAGGTCGTAGTAGCTCGAGCCCGGCGCCTGGATCGACCCGACGCCGACGAGTGCGATCGCCGCCTTGCGGGCCAGGTCGAAGATCTCGCGCACCGAAGCCATGTCCAGCAGCAGATCGCGCTGCTCGCGGCTTTCGGCGAACAGCGGTGCATGCAAGAGCATGCTGGAGCCGCCGAGCCGTTCGGCGAGCCGCGTCGCCAGATGGTTGACGTCGGTATAGTGCTTGCCCTGGACGCCGCCGGTCAGCGGCACGACGGTGACGTCGAACGCGCGCTCCGGCTGCAGGTTTTCGACCAGGGCGCTGATCGCTTTGCCGCCGGTGATGGCAATGACGTCGCCGTCGCGCAAGGTTTCGAGCAGCTGGTTGGCCGCCGCGCGCCCCACCTGCTGCAGCGTGCTGTCGGGACTGCCGGCCACGGTCGGCGTCACGATCGCGCCGGCCAGTTGGGCGACCTCAATCAGTTGCTTTTCGATGTCGACCAGGCGCTGGAACGGGCTCTCGACCGCGATCCTCAGCATGCCGAGCTTGCGGCCCTGGGCGATCAGGCGATTGACCTTGGACGCCGACAGGTTGAGCGCCGAGGCAATGTCGTTCTGCTTCATGCCGTCGACGAAGTGCAGCACCAGCACGGTGTGGATCTGCCGGATCGCCTCGAAATCTTCCCTGCCGTCGGCCATCTCAACCCCGCCGCTTGTTGAAGTAGTAATCGGCGGTGACCGCCGTCAGCAGAATGGACCCGCGGATGATGTCCTGCCAATAGACGGACACGTCGAGCAAAGCGAGCGAGCTTGAAACGACCGAGAGCAGGATGGTGCCGAGAATGGCGCCGAGAATGGTGCCGGAGCCGCCGGTCAGGCTGGCACCGCCGATGACGGCTGCGGCGATGACGTTGAGCTCCATGCCGGCGCCGAAGGTCGGCTGGGCGGAGCCGAAGCGGGCCATGTAGATGATGCCGGCAAAGCCGCAGAGGGTCGAGCAGAGCGTCGTCGTCAGGAACACGACCTTCTTGGTGCGGATGCCGGAATAGGCGGCCGCCTTCTCATTGCTGCCGGTGTAGAAGACTTTGCGGAACATCGTCGTGCGGCGCAGCAAGAAGTCGGACAGGACGGTGAAGACGATGAAGATGATGATGACGACGGGAATGCCGCCAATGGCGCCCTGACCGATGAATTTGAATTCGGGCGGCAGGGTATAGAGCCCGAGCGGGCGGCCGCCTGTGCCGAGCAGGCAGAGGCCGCGTGCAATCACCATCACCGCCAGCGAGACGATGAAGTGGTGCAGGCCCACCTTGGTGACGAAGAAACCCATGAAGGCGCCGATGCCGGCGCAGGCTGCGATCGCAACCAGCGATGCCAGCCACGGGTCGACACCGCCGAGGAAGAGCAGACCGGCGATCACCATGGCGAGTGCGGTGACCGAACCGACAGAAAGGTCGATGCCGCCGGAGATCAGCAGGATCGTCATGCCGACGACGACGATGCCTTCGACCGCGAAGGCCATCGCCATCGCCCGCATATTGTCCCAGGTCAGGAAATAAGGCGAAGCGAACGACATAACGACGAACAGCACGGCGATGATGAGGATCAGGCCGGTCTCGCGCATCCTGATCAGGCCGCCAAGCCTTTCGCCGACGCTGATCCGGGCCGGCTGCGTCGCGCTGTCCATGCTTTCCCCCACGATGCTCATGCGGCGCTCCGTTCCCGGCCTTCATCGGCAAGCGATGCCAGGACCATGATGTTTTCTTCGGTCATCTCCGCTCCGGAGACCTCGCCGGTGATGCGTCCCTCGCGCACGATCAGCACGCGGTCGCAGACGCCGATCAGTTCCGGCAGCTCGGAAGAGATGACGACGATGCCGACGCCGTCACGCGCCAGCTTGCGCAGGATGCGGTGGATCTCGGCCTTGGCGCCGACATCGACGCCGCGCGTCGGCTCGTCGAGGAAGATCACCTTCGGGTCGACCGACAGCATTTTGGCGATCGCCACCTTCTGCTGGTTGCCGCCCGACAGCGTCGAGACCGGCTGGCCGACATGGCCGCATTTCAGCGACAGCTGCCTGCCGATCGTCTCCGCCTGCTCCTTCTCGCGCCGATCGTTGATGAGGCCGAAGCGCGTCGAAATCCGGTCGACTGCCAGCGCCGAGATGTTGGCTGCGATCGACATGTCGAGGAACAGCCCGTCACCCTTGCGGTCTTCGGAGAGGTAGACGATCCCTGCAGCGATGCTGTCGCCATAATGGGTCAGCGACAGCGGTTTGCCATGCAGGCTGACATCGCCGGTCACCTGACCTTCCAGCCGGCAAATGCCTTTGACAATCTCGCTGCGGCCGGCGCCGATCAGGCCGCCAATGCCGAGGATCTCGCCCTTGCGCAGCTTGAAGCTGATGTCGCGGAAGGTGGTAGCCTCGCAGAGGTTGGCAACCTCGAGCAGGATCTCCTCGGACCGTTCGTCGTCACGCAGCTTCTCGGGATAGAGGCTGTCGATGACGCGGCCGACCATGGACGCCACCACCTGTTCGGGCGTTGTCGCTGGTATGTCGAGCGTGGTGATGTACTGGCCGTCGCGCAGCACGGTAACGCGGTCGCAATTGTCGAAGATCTCGGCCATGCGGTGCGAGATGTAGATGATGCCGATGCCTTCGCCGGCAAGCTGGTGAATGATCTCGAACAGTTTCTTGGCCTCGCGCTCGGTCAGCGCCGCCGTCGGTTCGTCGAAGATGAGGATGCGGCAATCGAGCGTCAGCGCCTTGGCGATCTCAACCAACTGCTGCTGGGAAATCGACAGGCTACGCACCATCGCGGTCGGATCGATATTGCCAAGCCGCGCCAGGATGGCTGCCGCGCGTTTCTCAAGGTCGCGGTAGTTCATCAGCAACGCCTTGCTGGCGTTGGTGATCGACATGAAAATGTTTTCCGCCACCGAGACATCGGGGCAGAGCGCGATTTCCTGATGCACGAAGCCGATGCCGAGTTTTTGCGCCGCCAGCGGCGAGGGGATGGAGACAGAGCGGCCGTCGACCTGGATGTCACCACTGTCGGGCGGCAGGATGCCGTCGATCACTTTCATCAGCGTCGACTTGCCGGCGCCGTTCTCGCCGGCAATGGCGTGAATCTCGCCGGAGCGCAGCTCGAAGGACACATCGCGCAACGCCCGGACGGGACCGAACGATTTGCTGAGGCCGGATATTGTGAGAAGGGCCGGGGTTTCCACTGCGGTGCTCGCCTGCTCAGGGAGGGTGAGGCAACCGCGCCGGATGGCGCGATTGCCTGATGGACGCGATCAGCTGGGATCGCGGCCTTGCATGTACTTGTTCAGGTCGAACGAGTCGGCATTCTCCTTGGTGATGACGGCAAAGCCGTTATCGGCGAAGGGAATGCGCATCGGATTGTAGCCCGACGCCTTGTAGTCGTTGAACGGGTCGATCAGTTCCGGATGCGCCGCCATGAAGGTGGCGACGAAGCCGAGATAGCCCTGCATGCCCTGGTTGGGGCTCAACGCCATGTGGATGTTGCCGGCCTTGATCTGCTCCAGCGTCGCCGGCGTGATGTCGGCATGCATGATCAGCACCTTGGCCTTGGCTTCGAGAACGGCAGCGACCGCACCTTCGGCCGAGCCGGCTTCCGGGATCCACAGCGCCTTGAGGTTCGGGTTGGCCTGCAGCATCGAGGCCACCGCCTTGTTGGCGACATTGGCGTCCTGGTTGGAGGCCTGGCGTCCGACCAGCTTCATCTTCGGATAGTTCTTGGCGAGATAGTCGATGAAGGCGGTGACGCGCAGATCGTGGTTGCTCTGGCCGGGGTTCTCCAGCACGCCATACTCGGCATCGTCGCCGACCTGCTTGACGATCTCCTCGGCAGCGAATTTGGCTTCCGCCAGATTGTCCGAGGTGATGTAGGACACGCGCTTCGACTTCGGCGAGTCGGCGGCGAAGGTGACGACCGTGGTGCCGTTCTCGATGGCGCGGTCGATCGGCTCGATGAACGGATCGGCCTGCATCGGGTGCAGCAGCACGCCGGCCGGCTTCTTGATCAGATCCTGCTCAAAGGACGCAATCTGCTTGGCGATGTCATAGTCCGGCGTGCCCGAAAACACTGTTTTGCAGCCCATCGCCGCCGCCGCCTGCTTGAAGCCCTGATAGACCGGCACCCAATAGGGATGCGCGGAGACCATGACGTTCATCACATAGGTCTCATCCGGCTTGCACTGAAACTTGCTCTCTGCCGACGCAGCACCTGGCATCGCCAAGGTCAGCGTCATCACGGCGGCGCTCAATGCGCCCGC
Organism: Mesorhizobium sp. P2_F7; assembly: GCF_056403695.1. NCBI lineage: Bacteria > Pseudomonadati > Pseudomonadota > Alphaproteobacteria > Hyphomicrobiales > Phyllobacteriaceae > Mesorhizobium > Mesorhizobium sp. P2_F7. The sequence continues at coordinate 111,120 of NZ_JBFUFA010000002.1, forward strand.
CAGCCCAATCCTGTTCATTCTCTCCTCCGGGTTCCCCGACGATGAAAGCCTCGTCGCGTCAGCTTTTGCAAGAAATTTCATCATATGAAATCTCTGGCGAGTTTGAATAGGCCGGGATTTGTTGCATGTCAATGAGCATGCACGAAATATCATGTCGTGAAATTTCTTGCAGACCTACGCATTGATCCGGGCGGTGGCATCCATCGCCGGGGGCATCGTCTGATTGGCTTTGCGGCCGGCGACCTGAAACCAAGATGTTCGGTCTCGGTGTAGGTGCTCCGAGGGCAAATCCTCTGTTTCTTAACCAGCCGCAATTCTTGCGTGTTGAAGCAACGTCGGAGTTCTCTTATCGTCGCCGCAATTTCCGGGGAAATTCGATATGCCTTTCATAATTGCTCTTCTCGGCGTGCTGGGAGCGGCGGCGTTCTGGTGGTACCGCATGAAGGCCATGAACGACGCCGCGCGCGAGGTCGCCGATGTCGTCGGGCGCGTCCAGGGCAACATCCGTCGCAAGAAGCTGCGCAAGCAGGCCGCGCTGTCGCCGCTGACGGCGATCGACGATCCGGTGGTGGCAGCGGCAACGCTGATCACCGCCATGGCCGCGGAGCATGGTCCGATCCTGCCGAAGCGCGAAACCGTCATCCGCGAGGTGATTTCGCAGATCGCCGAGAACCAGAAGAAGACCGACGAGGCCGTCGTCTACGCCAAGTGGGCCTCGGCGCAGATCGACGACACGACCATCGTCATCGACAAGCTGGCGCCCTTCCTGCGCGAGCGCCTCGATCCGCACGAACGGGAAGATCTGCTGCAGATGCTGAACCGCGTCGCGCAAGGCGGCGAACAGAGTTTTCGGGTCACCGACCAGCGGATGTTAAGGCTGCGGCAGAAGCTGGGCTTCGAGGTCAACTAGAATTCAGGGTGCAGCCGCCTGCTTCGGCGATTGGCGGATGCATCCCAGCTTCGTCATCCACGGGCGGAGCAGCCGCGAAGCGGCGTCGCGAAGACCCGAGGATCCATTCCGTGACCTCGATCGAAAGATGCAGCGGAGCAGAATTCTGTAACCGCCGCAACGCTTTAGCGTAACGGCATGGATCCTAGGGTCCGCGCGCGTCGCTCCGCTCCTTGCTCCGCCCTAGGATGACGAAGTGGGAAGGCTTCCGCCAATTGCGGGCGATCAGATCGCCTCGCCCTTCAACAACCGTGGCGTGTCGCCGGACAGCCCCGACGCCTGGCGGATGAAGAACTCCTTCAGCCGCGGCATGCGCTCAACCAGCCCGAGGCCGATGTCGCGGATTTGGCGCAGCGGGCCGATGTCGTTGGAAAACAGCCGGTTCAGCACATCGGTGGTGACGCCCATCTGCACGGTGTCGAAGCGGCGCCATTGCTGGTAGCGCTCGAGCACGTCGAGCGCACCGATGTCCTGTCCCAGGCGATCGGCTTCGACCACCACTTCGGCCAATGCTGCAACATCCTTGAAGCCGAGATTGAGGCCCTGGCCGGCGATCGGGTGAATGCCGTGGGCGGCGTCGCCGGCAAGGGCGATGCGGGGCGCGACAAAGGCGCGCGCGATGGTCAGGCCGAGCGGCCAGGCGCGCGGCTTGTCGGTGACGCGGATCTCGCCGAGCTTGAGGCCGAAGCGCAATTCCAGCTCATGCTCGAAGACGAGGTCGTCGCCCGAAACCAGTTTCTCGGCATCCTCGGAGCGTTCGACCCAGACCAGCGATGACCGGTTGGTGCCGTCCTCGGTCGGCTTCAGCGGCAACGTGGCAAACGGGCCGGCGGGCAGGAAATGCTCCTCGGCGCGGCCATTGTGCGGGCGCTCATGCGCCACCGTGCAGACGATGCCGGACTGGCCATATTCCCATTTCACCGTCTTGATGCCAGCCATGTCGCGCAATTTCGAATTGACGCCGTCGGCGGCGACAAGCAGCCGCGCTTTGAGCGTCGCGCCGTCGGCCAGATGCACGGTGACGCCGGCGCCGTTCGTGTCGAAGGCGCTGACCGCGACACCTTCGATGATATCGATGCCAAGCTTTTGCGCGCGGCGGCGCAAGGCGCCGTTCAGATCCCTGTTGGCGACCATGTGGGCGAACGGTTCGCCGGGAGCCACCTCGCCGTCGAACGTAAGAAACACCGGGCGCACCGGGTCGGCGGTGCGCGAATCGGTGACGATCATCTCGGTGATGGCCTGCGACTGACCGACGATCTCCTGCCAGACGCCGAGCTGGTCGAGCATGCGGCAAGCGGCGGCGGCGATGGCCGAGGCGCGGCCGTCTTTCTGCCAGATGCCGGCAGGGGCTGCATCGACGACGGCGACCGCCAGGTTCGGCCGTGCCTGTTTCAGCGACACGGCGGCGGCGAGGCCGACATAGCCGGCGCCGGCGACCAGCACGTCGAGCGATTTTTTTGCGTCCGTCTTGCGGTCTGCCATGTCAATTCCTTTCGAAGCCATGACCGTCCTGTTCCCACGGGGACATTGCGGCCTTGACTGCCCGCCATTCCTGTCCGAAACCGCCATAGCATCTTTAAGGCGAGGTCACGAAGCATGACGGCGGCCATGGACGAGCTTCTCAGCATTCTCGACCTCGAGCAGCTGGAACACAATCTGTACCGTGGTCGCAGCCCCAAGCTCGACTGGCAGCGTGTCTTCGGCGGCCAGACCATCGCCCAGGCGCTGGTCGCCGCGCAGCGCACGGTCGAGCCCGAGCGTCATGTGCATTCGCTGCATGGCTATTTCATGCGGCCGGGCGATACCAAGGTGCCGATCGTCTACGAGGTCGACCGCATCCGCGATGGCGGCTCCTTCACCACGCGGCGCGTGGTGGCGATCCAGCACGGCCAGGCGATCTTCTCGCTGGAGGCCTCGTTCCAGCAGGACGAGGTCGGTCTCGAACACCAGCTGCCGATGCCGCGCGACGTGCCGGCGCCCGACAGCCTGTTGTCGCAGCGCGAATTGCTGGGCAAATTCGGCGAAGCGGTGCCGGAGGGCATCAAGCGCTACTGGGAGCGCGACCGGCCCATCGAGATGAAGCCGGTGATGCTCAAGCACTACACCAGCCGCGAAAAGCTGGAGCCGCAGCAGAACATCTGGATTCGCACCACCGGCCCGGTGCCGGCCGACCGCGGCATCCAGGCGGCAGTGCTTGCCTACCTCTCCGACATGACCCTGCTCGACACCTCGACTTTTGCGCACGGCCGCGCCATTTTCGACCGCGACATCCAGGCGGCAAGCCTCGACCACGCCATGTGGTTTCACCGCAGCCATCCGCTCGACGACTGGATCCTGTACACGCAGGACAGCCCGTCGACGCAAGGGTCGCGCGGGTTCACCCGCGGCTCGCTGTTTGCCCGCGACGGCACGCTGATCGCCTCGGTTGCCCAGGAAGGTCTGATTCGCCTGAAGCGCCCGCCTGCCGAATAGGCATTTTCTGAAAATTGCCTATTTTTTAATCAGTGACTGTCCGATGACAGTGCGCGCTGTGCTGTCGTGCCCCGAGCAATCCGTTTGTTTACAATGAGTTAACACGCTGCTTCGGCAACTGGCACGGAGCTTGAATCCTGTTGGGCACTCTCCGGGCTCTTTGGGATCGGTGAAGGTGTGCAAACGCGGGGGACCGCAACAGCAAAGGGTGAAACCTTATGAAAATCGTGATGGCAATCATCAAGCCGTTCAAGCTCGACGAGGTGCGCGAAGCGCTCACCGCCGTCGGCATCCAGGGCCTGACCGTCACCGAAGTCAAAGGCTACGGGCGTCAGAAGGGACATACGGAAATCTATCGCGGAGCGGAATACGCGGTCAGTTTCCTGCCGAAAATCAAGATCGAAGTCGCGGTCAGCACCGACCTGGTCGACAAGGCCGTCGAAGCCATCACGGCGGCAGCCAAGACCGGGCAGATCGGCGACGGCAAGATCTTCGTCTTCGGCATCGATCAGGCGGTGCGCATTCGTACCGGCGAAACAGACACCGACGCGCTCTGAGCGGCGAACACGTATTCCAATGGAGAGTTCAATGAATATTCCTTCCACCTTGAAGACGACGGGACGCGCGGCCGCACTCGGCTCGCTCGCTCTCGCAGCATTGGGCAGCGTCGCCGCCTTCGCGCAGGAAGCAGCCCCCGCGGCCGCGGCTGCCGCCCCGGCGGCACCGACGCCCGTGCTCGATACCGGCAACACCGCCTGGATGCTGACTTCGACAGCGCTGGTGCTGATGATGACCATTCCGGGCCTCGCCCTGTTCTACGGCGGCATGGTGCGCAAGAAGAACGTGCTCGCCACGATCATGCAGAGCTTCGCCATCACCTGCCTGGTGACGATCCTGTGGTTCATGTTCGGCTATTCGCTGGCCTTCTCCACCAATGATTCCGCCAGCGTGAACAGCTTCATCGGCGGCGCCTCGAAATTCTTCCACCATGGCATCACCACCTCGTCGCTGTGGTTGCCTGGCGTGGCGAACATTCCCGAGTTCGTCTTCTCGATGTTCCAGATGACCTTCGCCATCATCACGCCGGCGCTGATTGCCGGCGCCTTCGCCGAACGCATGAAATTCTCGGCGCTGCTGATCTTCATGGCGCTGTGGCTGCTGGTCGTCTACGTGCCGGTTGCGCATTGGGTCTGGGGTGGCGGCTTCCTCGGTACGGCTGGCGTTCTCGACTTCGCCGGCGGCACGGTCGTCCACATCAACGCCGGTGTCGCGGGCCTGGTCTGCGCGCTCGTTCTCGGCAAGCGCGAAGGCTACGGAACCGTCAACATGGCGCCGCACAACCTGGTCTACTCGGTGATCGGCGCTTCGCTGCTGTGGGTCGGCTGGTTCGGCTTCAACGCCGGTTCGGAACTGGCGGCTGACGGCCTTGCCGGTGCTGCCATGCTCAACACCCAGGTTGCCACCGCCGCGGCGGCGCTGGCCTGGATGTTTGCCGAATGGATTGTCGCCAAGAAGCCTTCCGTGCTCGGCATTATCTCGGGTGCGGTTGCCGGCCTCGTCGCGGTGACGCCGGCTTCCGGTTTCGTCAACCCGACTGGCGCCTTCATCGTCGGCATCGTCGCCGGCGTGCTCTGCTACATCTCGGCGGTCAAGGTGAAGCACATGTTCGGCTATGACGACTCGCTCGATGCCTTCGGCGTGCATGGCATCGGCGGTATCATCGGCGCCCTGCTCACCGGCGTGCTCGCCGATCCGGCAATCAACAGCCTGTCGTCGGGCGCATCGCTCGGCAAGCAGGTCTACGGCGTTGCCGTCACCATCGTGTGGACGGCGGTCGCCACCTTCGTGATTCTCTACATCGTCAAGGCGCTGGTCGGCCTGCGGCCGAGCACCCAGGAAGAGGTCGAAGGTCTCGACGTCACTCAGCATGGCGAAGTGGTTCCGTAAGGCCACCTGCCAACGGGACCGGCGGAACCCTCCTCCCGCCGGTCCCCCAATTTGCTTCAGAATCCCGTCGTGACGCTCCCGAAAAGGGCTCACGCATTGAGGCCCGGGTCATTCCGGGCCTCTCTTTTTTGCAAACTGTTCCGGCGAACCGGGGCTCACCATTGTCGTGCGCATCCCCCGCGCGGGGGATGAAAGCGCCCGATGGGTGTGGCACCCAGACCCGCGACTTTGTTCGAACGGGAAGCCCGCATGAAAAAAATCTACGAAAAGCCGACGCTGACAAAGCGCGAGAAACTGTCCCGTGTCATCGCGATGGCGTCGGTGCCGATAGAGTAACCTTCGGCTCGCGCCGGCCTCTTGGAACAGGCGCAGAAGCTGCAGATTGATTGTCATTACAGCTCTCCCCATGCGGGAGATCAAAGTGCAGGGCGGCAGGTCGCCGGGTACTCGCTCCAAGAGGAAGCTCATCGTGAAAAAAACCTATGAAAAGCCGACGCTGTCAAAGCGCGAAAAATTGTCCCGTGTGACCGCCGGCATTCCCTTGTCGCAGCAGGCATGAGTCGAAATGGCCGTGGTGCGCTCGGTGCAAGATCGTCGCCCACGGCCTTATAGTTAATGCGGCCTTAACCTTCCCCCCGATAGTCTGGCGTTCGAATCTGCCGGAGTGCGTCATGCGCCCGGCCAGGCAAAAACAGACGGGGAAGAGCATGCGTTCAGGGGCTTCAGCACCGCTCGCGCTGACCGATTCGGGGCACGGCATCCAGGCATTCGCGCGGCGCCAGGTCGGGCGGCTGGTCGGCGCCGGCCTGTTTGCGCTGGTCGCCTTCGGCGTCGCGGCACTGGCCACCTGGAACGTCGCCGATCCGAGCTTCTCGCACGCCACCGACAACATCGTCACCAATGCCATGGGCTATGCCGGCGCGGTGTTCTCCGACCTCGCCATGCAGTTCTTCGGCCTTGCCGCGGTTGCCGCGCTGGTGCCCGCGGTGATCTGGGGCTTTCTCCTGTTTTCGGCGCGTGGCGTCGACAGGTTGCCGAAGCGCGGCCTCGCCTGGTTCGGCTTTGCGCTGCTTGCGGCGGCAATCGCCGGCTGCGTCGTGCCGCCCAAGACCTGGCCGCTGCCGACCGGCCTCGGCGGCGTGTTCGGTGACATGGTGCTCAACATCCCGGGCCTGCTCATTGGCGGCTACCCGACCGGCCTCGTTGCCAGCATCATAGCCCTGGTGCTCATTGCGCCGGCGCTGTGGCTGTTTGCCTATGGCTCGGCGTTGATTGCGCGCAAGAACGGCTTTGCCGTCATGGAGCGCACTGCCGAGCCCGATCCCCGAGAGGACGATCTGCTCTTCGACGAAGACGAGGACGAGGGCGACGAGGGGATATTGGCGCTAGGCGCCATCACCCATTGGTGGCTGTCGTTCCGCGCCTACCTGCATCGCCGATCCGTACGCCGTCAGCAGGAGCGCGACGAGTACGAGCCGGAGATGGAGCAGCGCTCCACGGCATGGCGTCGCGCTGCCGAACGGGTCGAATCGGCGGAATACGCCGAAGCGCGGATGAGCCCGGATGGCCGCGCCCGCGTCGAACCGGAATTCTTCGCCGCCATGGTCAATGATCGCAGCGTTTCCGTCGATCCGGACGATGACGACGTCCTCGATGCCGGTTTCGACAATGGTGACGAAGACGTCGAACTCGACGACGAGCCGGTCCAGCGCCGTGGTGCGCCAAACGCCAAGGTGCAAAACTTCCGCTCCGATGCGGCGACCCGTGTTGCAGCACCGGCGGCGCGCCCCGTGCCGGGCGCCCGCGTCCAGCGCGAGGCGCAGACCTCGCTCATCGGTTCCGACACGTTCGAGATGCCGTCACTGCATTTCCTGTCCGAACCGAAAAACGTCGCCAAGGATGCCAGCCTTTCGAAGGACTCGCTGGAGCAGAATGCGCGGCTGCTGGAGGGTGTGCTGGAGGATTTCGGCGTCAAGGGCGAGATTATTGCCGTCCGGCCAGGCCCGGTGGTCACGCTCTACGAGCTGGAGCCGGCGCCCGGCATCAAATCGTCGCGCGTCATTGGCCTCTCCGACGACATCGCCCGCTCGATGAGCGCGATCGCCTGCCGCGTTGCCGTGGTGCCCGGCCGCAACGCCATCGGCATCGAACTGCCGAATGCCAAGCGCGAGACAGTGTATCTGCGCGAAATCATGGCCAGCCGTGATTTCGAGACGACCAAGATGAAGCTGGCGCTGGCGCTCGGCAAAAGCATCAATGGCGAAGCTGTCATCGTCGACATCGCCAAGATGCCGCACGTGCTGGTCGCCGGCACCACCGGCTCAGGCAAGTCGGTCGCCATCAACACCATGATCCTGTCGCTGCTCTACCGGCTGACGCCGCAGGAATGCCGGCTGATCATGATCGATCCGAAAATGCTCGAACTCTCCGTCTATGACGGCATCCCGCATCTTTTGACGCCGGTGGTCACCGACCCGAAGAAGGCGGTGGTGGCGCTGAAATGGACCGTGCGCGAGATGGAGGACCGCTACCGCAAGATGTCCAAGGTCGGCGTGCGCAACATCGACGGTTTCAATGCGCGCGTGCAACTGGCCGAGAAGAAGGGCGAGAAAATCTCGCGCACCGTGCAGACCGGCTTCGACCGCCAGACCGGCGAGGCGATCTACGAGACCGAGAACCTCGACCTCGAGCCGATGCCCTACATCGTCGTCATCATCGACGAGATGGCCGATTTGATGATGGTCGCCGGCAAGGACATCGAGGGCGCGGTGCAACGCCTGGCGCAGATGGCGCGTGCCGCCGGCATCCATGTGATCATGGCCACGCAACGCCCGTCGGTTGACGTCATCACAGGTACCATCAAGGCCAATTTCCCGACCCGTATCTCCTTCCAGGTGACGTCGAAGATCGACAGCCGCACCATTCTGGGCGAGCAGGGCGCCGAGCAGCTGCTCGGCATGGGCGACATGCTCTATATGGCCGGTGGCGGCCGCATCCAGCGCGTGCACGGCCCGCTCGTCTCCGATGACGAGGTCGAGAAGGTGGTCGGTCACCTCAAGCTGCAGGGCGTGCCCGAATATCTCGACGCCATCACCGAGGAAGACGAAGAAGATGACGACGATGCGCCGTCCGGCAAGGGCGGTTCCGGCGGCGGTGGCGGCGGCAATTTCGAGGATTCCGACGATCCCTACGACCAGGCGGTGGCCGTGGTGCTGCGCGACGGCAAGGCCTCGACCAGCTACATCCAGCGCCGGCTCGGCATCGGCTACAACCGCGCGGCCTCGATCATCGAGAAGATGGAGAAGGAAGGCATTGTCGGCCCGGCCAACCATGCCGGCAAACGCGAGATCCTGGTGCCGACGGAGGACGACAAGTTCTGATTTGACAATACGGCCGGGCGAAGACTGCCCGGCGGCAACCTTTGAACCGTTTGGCGCGTTCAAGCGACAGAGTGCCGTTCGGCCGCCAAACTTAAGTCTAACTGGGGGTCCACGGACTGCAACGAGACACACACCACACGAGAGTGACCGGCATGAAAAACGATCCTTCCGCGCTCAGCGATTTCGCCCCAAACCGCCGCCAGCTGCTCGGCCTTGGCCTGATGCTTGCCGGCGCCGCTGCCGTCAACGTCATACCGGGGTTCCAGCTTTTGGCTTCGGCACAGGCCGCGGTGCCGCCGACGGCGCAAAAGATCGCCGACCATTTCTCCTCGGTCAAATCGATGAGCGGCGAGTTCGTCCAGTTCGGGCCCAACAACCAGCAGACCGGCGGCAAGTTCTTCCTCGAGCGGCCGGGCAAGATCCGTTTCAACTATGAGGGCAAGTCGAATTTCCGGGTGATTTCCGACGGCAAGTCGGTGGTCATCCTCAACAAGCGGTTGAACACATCCGATCTCTATCCGCTGTCGAAGACGCCGCTGAAGCTGTTGCTCGACAATCGGATCGACCTCTCCGGCGGACGCGTCAAAGATATCAAGGAAGAGGCCGACGTGACCACCATCCAGCTTGCCGACAAATCAGTGTTCGGCAACTCGAAGATCACCATGATGTTCGATGCGAAATCCTATGATCTGCGCCAGTGGACGATCACCGACGCGCAGGGCAAGGACACCACGGTGATGATCTACAACACCAAGGAAGGCGTCAGCTTCCCTGCGGACACATTTGCCATCGACTATACGGCGAACCGCGAACTGAACACCAAGACGCGGTAAGGGTCTGCGGGGCACACTTCTCCAGGGTTTGTCGTGCCAAACTTGATGACTGGTGCGAGGCTTGTCTTTGCCGGCTGTGGCTGGCAGTAGTTTCCGGGATCGCTCTTTCAAAAAAGGCGTCATTTCCCGTCAAGGCCCATTCCGGTTCCTGGCAGGTCTTGCGCTGCCCCGGACCCTCGCATGCCCTTCACCATTGCCACCTGGAACATCAACTCCGTGCGCCTGCGCATGCCGATCGTCGAACGGTTGCTGAAAGAGCAGGCGCCGGATGTGCTTTGCCTGCAGGAGACGAAGGTTCCCGACGAGCTGTTCCCGGAAAAAGCCTTCCGCAAGGCCGGCTACGAGCACATCGCCTTCCATGGCCAGAAGGGTTACCACGGCGTGGCGACGGTGGCGCGGCGGCCGATCGAGGTGGTCGAGAAGCGGCGCTTCTGCGAGATCGACGACAGCCGCCATCTGTCGGTGAAAGTGCAGGCCGGCGGCAAGGCGATCCTGATCCACAATTTCTATGTGCCGGCCGGCGGCGACGAGCCCGATCCCGAGATCAACCGCAAATTCCGCCACAAGCTCGACTTCGTCGACGAGATGAACGCCATCCGCGCGGCGCATGACGAGGTTTCAGCCTCGATCCTGGTCGGCGACCTCAACATCGCGCCGCTGGAGCATGATGTCTGGTCGCACAAGCAATTGCTCAATGTGGTCAGCCACACGCCGGTCGAGACCGAAAATTTCGAGGCGATGCGGCTCGCCGGCGACTGGGTTGACCTGATGCGGCTCAACGTGTCGTCCGAGGAAAAGCTCTACACCTGGTGGAGCTATCGCGCGCAGGACTGGGAAGCGTCGAACCGCGGCCGCCGGCTCGACCACGTCTGGTCGTCGCCGAACCTTGTGCCCAGTTTTGCCGGCTACGAAATCCTGCGCGCCGCCCGCGGCTGGGATCGGCCATCGGACCATGTGCCGGTGATTGCGCGGTTTGATCTGGATTAGACCGCGAGACAAAGAGGTCGTTTGAATGGAGATAGTGGCAGCACGAGAGCCGGATGTGACATCGGCGGCCGACTGCCTGGCGGCAGCCTTTGCCGATGATCCGCAGATGGCTTTTTTCTTCTCGGGCGATCCTGCGCAGCGTCAGGAGCTGGTGACGGAGTTCTTCTCGATCCTGATGGCGGCGCGCCTGGCGCTTGGAATGCCTGTGCTGCTGTTAAAGAGCGAAGGTGCCATCCTGGGCGCGGCGATGGGCTATGATACGCAGCGGCCCGAATGGCTTCCCGCCCACCAGGAGAGATGGGCTCTGCTTCAGCAAAGGCAGGCATTGATGGCTTCGCGCTTCGAGAGGGCTGACGCCATCAGCGAGAAATACAAGCCGCAGGAACCGCATTTCTACCTTGGCGTCCTTGGCGTTCACCCCTCAATGCAGGGAAAGGGGGCTGGCGGCGCGCTCATCAAGGCTTATTGCGATCTTGCCGAAAGAGATCTTGTCTCGGCAGGGACGTTTCTCGAAACCGCACAAGGCAAGAATTTGGCTTTCTATGGGCATTGCGGGTTTCAACTCGTCGGCCAAGGTGAACTTGCGCCCGGGAAGCCATTCTGGTGCCTGTTCAGGCCAAGACCCGTTCGAGACGGCAATTAGACTCACCCGCCAAACCGCGGCGCCAGTTTCTCGATGCGGGCGATCATGGCCTGGAAATCGTCCAGGATGCGCTGGTGCAGTTTCACCGCCACGTCGGGATATTCCTCGAGGATGCGGCGAAACATCTTGCGGCTCAGCCTTATCACTTCCGAATCGGTCTCGGCCGAGGCGCTGGTCAGCCGCCTTGAGTCGGCGATCAGCGCCAGTTCGCTGAGAATCGTGCCCGGACCGGCGGTGCCGATCGGGATGCGGTCGCCATCCTGCTCGCGGTAGAGCACGATCTTCCCACTGACCACGATATAGGCCGAATCGGCTTCGTCGTCCTCGCGGTACAGCTTGCGGTCGGCCTGCAGGTGGGTGGCTTCGGCGCCGAAGGCGAGCAGGCGCAGCTGTTCCTGCGTGAAGCCCTCAAAGAGCTTCACGGCGGACAGGATGCGGATGTCGTCATCCAGCGCCATCTCTAGCTGCGTCCCCGAACGGTCAGTCCAATCCCTCCTCTACGGATCGATCCATGCCCTCCAGCTGGATCGTACCCGAAAACAGTCCCGCCCCGACCGTCTATTAGATAACAAAATGCTTAAGGAACCAGCTTGTAGCCGCCGCTTTCTGTCACAAGGATTTCGGCATTGGAAGGATCGCGCTCGATCTTCTGGCGCAGCCGATAGACATGGGTTTCCAGCGTGTGCGTGGTGACGCCGGAATTGTAGCCCCACACTTCCTCGAGCAGGACGTCGCGCGTCACCACCTTCTGGTCGGCGCGGTAGAGATATTTGATGATCGAGGCCTCCTTCTCGGTCAGCCGCACCTTGGCGCCGCGCTGGTCGATGAGAAGCTTCTGGCTGGGCTTGAACGTGTACGGACCGACCGAGAAGGTGGCGTCCTCGCTCTGTTCGTGCTGGCGCAGTTGGGCGCGGATGCGGGCAAGCAGCACGGCGAAGCGGAACGGCTTGGTGACATAGTCGTTGGCGCCGGCCTCAAGGCCCAGAATCGTGTCGGAATCAGTGTCATGGCCGGTCAGCATGATGATCGGCGCCTTGTAGCCGCCCTTGCGCAGGATCTTAACCGCCTCGCGGCCATCCATATCGGGCAGGCCGACATCCATGATGAGCAGGTCGATGAGCCCGCCGCGCGCAGCAGTGACGCCTTTGGCGGCGGTCGCTTCCTGCAGGACGTCGAATTCTTCGTAAAGGGCGAGTTGCTCGACGAGGGTTCCGCGCAGGTCGTCATCGTCGTCAACGATAAGAATGGTACGTGATGTCATGGATCAATCCGTTGTTTTGAAAAGAATTTTCAGTTGACCGACCCCCATTTATGCGGAAGCTGACCGGCGCAACAGTCCGATCACAGTGATTTGTTCCGTGACACGATCATACAAGAAAAAACGCGATCGCAATGCAGCCGGCGCAATTTTGCCAAAAGGGCTGCGCGTGCTGGTGGTGCGGGCAAGGCCGGGCAACCCCAGCCAGGGCATTTTGCAGGCCGGCAGCAAGGTGTTTGCCTGCGCACTGGGGCGCGGTGGCATCTCGGCCAACAAGCGCGAAGGCGACGGCGCGACGCCGCTTGGCGAGATGCGGATTTTGTCGGGGTATTTTCGGGGCGATCATTTCCCGGCCGGCCGCAAAACCCGGCTGGCGATGGCGCCGATCGGCCCAGATCTCGGCTGGTGCGAGGTGCCGGACGACCGCAACTACAACCGGCCGGTGAAAATCCCTTATGGCGCCAGCCATGAGCGTATGCGGCGCGACGACCGCCTCTACGACGCTTGCCTGGTGCTCGACTGGAACATGGCGCCGCGCCGGCGCGGCCGCGGCAGCGCCATCTTCTTCCACCTGGCGCGTCCCGGCTTCACGCCGACGCAAGGCTGCGTGGCGGTGACGGCGCGGACGATGGCGCGGCTGTTGCCGCTGGTGTCGGACAGGACGGTGGTGAGAGTGGTTAGGTAGGCAGTAGGCAGTAGGCAGTAGGCAGTAGGCAGTAGGGCGGGATGTCGGCGCCGTCTAACTTCCCCTACTGCCTACTGCCTATTCACTACTGCCTGTTCCTCTGCCAGCCAATATCCAGCAGCCCGAGCCGACCCAGTTCCCGATCCACCGCCCGCGTGACGTCCTTGCGCTGGGCGCCGATGTCGCGCAATTGGCGGTCGGAGAGGTCCTCGACATCCTGGCGCGGCAGCTTGATTGCGACCCTTGCCTGGCGAAGCCAATCGGTGACGGCGACAAACCAGGTCGAGCGAGGGGCTGGCGAATTGAAAGTGATGATGGACATGGTGTGATCCGTTCCTCCGGATATCAAATCCGGTTTGATGGTGTTTCGATTGAGCCCATCTTGGCGGATTGAAAGAAAAAGGAGAAACGAGTAGTTTTCTCCGTATCATCAAGTTTTATTTGGAGATCGATTGGCCCGCCTGCTGCCTGGAACCCGAGCCTTGAGGACGCTGGAAGCGGCGGCCCGGCACCTCAATTTCACCCGGGCCGCGGACGAACTCGGGCTGACGCCGGCGGCGGTCAGCCACCAGATCAAGGAAATCGAGGATCAGCTCGGCATCGTGCTGTTCACCCGCACCAGCCGCACCATCCGGTTGACCGAGGCAGGCACGGTGCTGTTCGAAGCCTCGATCGATGCGCTTGACCTGCTCAACCGGGCGGTGTCGCGGGCGCAAAAGATGACGCGCGGCTTGGCGCTCCTGAAGATAACGCTCGACCCGCAGTTTGCGACCAAATGGCTGATGCGGCGTGTCGACGATTTCCGTAAGCATCAGCCCGGAATCGAACTTCGCTTCGATATCACCTATGAGGTGCGCGATTTCGATCGCGACGACGTCGATATAGGCATTCGCTTCGGCACCGGGAAATATCCGGGCATTGTCAGCCACCGGCTGTTCGACAACATCATCATTCCGGTGTGCAGCCCGGCTTTGCTGACCTCCGGTCCGCCGCTGCGCGAGCCGCGCGATCTGTTCCGGCACACGCTTGCCCATATCGTGTGGGCGCGGCAAGGCGTGACCTGGCCTAACTGGCGCATGTGGATGGCGGCGGCAGGCATCGACGATTTCGATGACAGCCGCACCATCGTTTTCGGCTCTTCGTCAGATGCGGTGCAGGCGGCGCTCGACGGTAATGCGGTGGCGCTCGCCGATTTCGCCATGGTGGCCAACGACCTGTCCGAGGGACGGCTGGTGCGGCCGTTCGAACTCGGCCTCAAGGTGGCGGCCGAATTCGCCTATTTCCTGGTCTATCCGGCAGGGTCGGCAAACGACGCCAGGATCATCGCGTTCAAGGACTGGATCCTGGGCGAAGTCCACAATCCGCAACCGGATTCGACGCGCCGGACTTGGGACGAGCTTTAGGTCAGCCGGGGACGACCGGTGCGCCGAACCAGCCGATCACCGCACCGATGATCAGAAGCACGCCGAGCCAGTGGCCGCCATCGATGAGGGTCAGGTCCCAGCCGAAATTCTCATAGCGGTGGTTGGCCGTCAGTGTGGTGGCGACAAAGCCCAGCCAGAGGACGAAGCCGAAGACCACGCCGGCGACAAGGGTCGGCTCGCCGCCGGTCATCGCGCCGACGACCAGGGCAAAGACCGCAGCCATGATCAGTTCGGTGACAAAGGAGACGATGAAGGGCAATATTGATTTCTTCGCAGTTGACGGATCGATCTTGGCCGCCCTCATCCATGGCTTGCTGAGGGCCGTGTACCAGACGGCGCCGAACAGCCACACCGCCACGGCCGCGACAACCACCGCCAGCCAGTTCACCACTGAAAAATCCATAAATCCTCCCCTCAAGCATGTCGCCCAACGCCTTAGCGGTTTGGGGCAACGACGCGCGTATTCTTCAAATCAATCTCGCGATGGAACGCCTGTTCGCCAGCGCCGTCAAGCGAAGCGCCACACCGTGGTGCGCTTGACCAAGGCGTCCTCCAGCGCCCGCGTCACCGCCACTTCGTAGACGGCCAAAGGCTCCAGTCCGGCCTTCGGCATATAGGAGCGGCCGGGATCGCCGACGAGAATGTCGGCACCGCGCGCCTTCAGTGTCGAAAACCACGGCATGAGCGTGTCGGCAAAGGACCGGTCGTAGAAGACGTCGCCGGCCAGCACCACGTCCCAGCCGGCATCGGTGCCGATGCTGTCCGTGCCGCAAAACTCGATGGCAACGCCATTGGCCTCGGCATTGAGGCGGATCGCCGTTTCGCAGAACGGATCGATGTCGGCGGCGATCACGTGTGCAGCGCCGGCCTTGGCGGCGGCGATGGCGACAAGCCCCGAGCCGGAAGCGAAGTCGAGCACGCGTTTGCCGCGCACTTCAGACGGCTTGTCGAGGATATAGCGGGCAAGACCCTGGCCGCCGGCCCAGGCAAAGGCCCAGAAGGGCGGCGGCAGGCCGATCTCGGTCAACTCGTCCTCGGTCCGCTGCCAGAGGTCGTGCGCCTCGTCGGCCAGGTTGAGGACAATTTCCGGCACATGCGGCGGCGCCATCAGCGCCGTGTTGTCGAGAATGAACTTTTTCGCGCTGTTCGGCCTGACGGCCGTCACGGAGCGGGCGTCAGGCCGCCCATGCGGCAGACCTCTTTCCATTCGGCCGGAGTGACCGGCTGTACGGAAAGCCGCCCGAGCCTGACCAGCGCCATCTCGGCCAGCTTCGGGTTGGCCTTGACCTGTTCCAGCGTCGGCGGGTTAGGCACATCCTTGAAGGCTCTGATATCGACGCATTCCCAGCGTGGATCGTCGGTTGTCGAGTCGGGATGGGCAAGCGCGCAGACTTCGGCAATGCCGACGACGTTCAGCCCCTCATTGGAATGGTAGAAGAAGCCGAGATCGCCGATCTGCATCGCCTTCATGTTGTTGCGCGCCGCATAGTTGCGCACGCCGTCCCATTGCGTGCCGGCCTTGCCCTTGGCCTTCAGCGCCTCGAAGGAGAAGACCGAAGGTTCGGATTTGAACAGCCAGTAGTTCATGTCTTTGCTCCTCCGTCCGTCTTGCCCGAACTAACTAGCCGCCGGCTTGTTGAAGGTCCAGTTCCACTGGCGGATTTCGACGCTTTCGAACAGGCCTGCCTTGGCATAGGGGTCGGCAGCCGACAGCGCCTGCGCGCCGGCCAGGTCCGGCGCCTCGACGACGACGAGGCTGCCGCTCGGCTTGCCGTCGGCATCGAGGAACGGGCCGGCAAAGGCCAGTTTCTTGTCGGCGTTCAGACCTTCGAGAAAGGCGACGTGGGCGGGCCGCGTGTCGACGCGTATCTGCAGGCTGCCCGGTTTGTCCTTGCAAATCAACGCAAACAGCATGTTTTCTAACTCCGGTTTGGGATTGCGACAACAGCTCGCCTCGAACTGCAGAAACCGCGGTTTTGCTTTTATGCGGGCTTTGGGTCAATGCCAAATGACGACCTATCGCGTTGAATCTCTGCCACGGCTCAAGGCCAAGGCGTTGAAATGATTGATCCACTTGAGTTTGACGACAGTCACGGACGATATCGCTTCGCCCGAAAGGGTAGACTCAAGGCAACAGCGCTGCATCGCGAAAAAATAGCGCCAGGCCTTTGCCAGTGCCGCTTATGAAAGAAAAGACTGATATTCCGTAAATTCAAAAATAATCAATTTTCGATACGCAACACTCCAGCGGGTCAATTGTGAGGATGGGCTGGTTCTTCCAGAACGCCTGAATAGAGGACGCAATGGAGAGCATCGCGCGCAGCACGACAGTTCGGATCGACGACGCCAGCGTGGAGACCGAGCGTGTTCTCGTCTCTGCAATCATTCCTTGCCTGAACGAAGAATTGACGATCGGCATCTGCATCCGCAAAGCCTTGGATGCCTTCTCGAGGCGCGGCATCAAGGGGGAGGTCGTCGTCGGCGACAATGGCTCCACGGACAAGTCGGTGGAGATTGCGCAAAAGTTGGGAGCCCGGGTCGTCCATCAGCCGGTAAAGGGGTATGGCGCGGCGATCAGCGCCGCGGCTGAAGCGGCCGAAGGCAAATATCTCATCATGGCCGATGCCGACGATTCCTACGACTGGAGCCAGCTCGGCGATTTCGTCGATGCGTTGGAATTGGGTGCGGACTTTGTCATGGGCAATCGGTTCGCCGGCGGCATCGAGCCGGGCGCCATGCCGCTATTGCATCGCTACCTGGGCAATCCCGTCCTGTCCACCATCGCTCGCTGGCTGCACAAATCTCCGATCCGCGACTTCCATTGCGGCATGCGCGGTTTCACCCGAGAGGCATTTCAGAAAATCGGCGCACGCTCGACGGGAATGGAATTCGCCTCGGAAATGATCATCAATGCGCATCGTGCCGGGCTCGCCATTCGTGAAGTGCCGATCAAGCTCCATCCCGACAAGCGAAACCGCGCGCCGCATCTGCGTTCCTTCCGCGACGGCTGGCGCCATTTGCGGCTCATCATCGCTCATGCACCGGACACACTCTACCTGATACCTGGCCTTACCCTGCTGGTGACGGGTACCGTCGGCCTGGCTTTGCTTTCGTCCGGCCCAATACAGTTCAACGGGCATTATTTCGGCATCCATTTTGTCGCGCTTGCGTCCATGTCAACGCTGATCGGACTGTCCGCGACGCTGTTGGGCATGTTGGCCAAAGTGGCCATCGCCATCTATCACCCGGTTCAGAAGGGACGTGTCGTTCCCTGGCTCAAACGAGGACGCCCACTGGAATGGCTGGTTGGGGGAGGTGTCTTGATCTTTGCCGGAGGGTTCACGGTAAACCTGCTCCTTGCTCTCCAATGGTTGCTTGTCGACGAACCGATGGAGCAGTCTGTGCACCTCATATTCACCAGCAGCACTGCGTGCGTGGCCGGCGTGCTGATGACCCTGTCCGGTTTCGTTCTGAAGCTGCTGCTCGACAGTCTTGGCGATCCGCTTCTTTCCGAGTTTCGCCGCCTTATGCGAAGGTAAGCTCGCAACATGAAAGCAAGCAGGGCTTCTCCGCGTATCTGGGATACCGACTGGCTTATATTGCGCGGGCTTGCCAGGCTGCTCAAGGAGCAGGCACGCGCCCATGTCAGGCCGGAAACACTGATGGTCGATCTGGGTTGCGGAGACATGCCCTATGCCCGGATGATGCGGGAGATGCGGATCGACTATCGTGGCGCCGACATCGACGATGGCGGATCGCTGCGGATCGACGAGCGTGGCCGGGTGCCGCTTGCCGATGGCGCCGCGGGCGCTGTCCTCTCCGTCCAGGTCCTGGAACATGTACGCGACCTCGACGCCTATTGTGCCGAAATCAAACGGCTGCTGCGCGATGACGGCGTTCTGTTGTTATCCACGCATGGCACCTGGCTGTACCATCCTCACCCGGAAGATCATCGCCGCTGGACACGAACAGGCCTGATTGCCGATCTCGGCGATCGCGGCCTGGTTGTCGAGGATGTCAAGGCTATCGCCGGTCCGCTGGCCACGACCACATTGATCCGTCTGACAGGCTTTGCCTTCTTCCTGCGCCGCATTCCTGTTTTGGGAGGCGTTTTCGCGTCGCTGCTGGCCGTGCTCATGAACCTGCGCGCGCTGCTGGAAGACGCCATCACGCCAGCGTCGATACGCGACGACAATGGCTGCGTATTCCTCGTTCGGGCACATAAGGCGATCGCATGAACATGCGTGCGCCTTCCACTTACGTCGTTGTGGCGGCGCTGTGTCTCGCGCTCCACAACGCGGTGATGATTCTTTCCGACCGTGCCGGATCGCCTTTGTGGCTGGCGGTCCTGTTGTCCTTCGGGATTGTAGCGGCAACCGGCTACGTCCTGCATGGCGTCTTCACGTTCCGGCAGCCCTTGGCTCTGCCCGGTTTTGCAAGATATCTGCTGGCGATGTCGGCCAACGTTCCGCTGGCGTTCATCTTCACCTGGTTCTGGCGCGACTGGACAGGTCTGGCGATGCCTGTCGCGGCGCCGCTTGCGTCGGTCTGCATGCTGGCGATCAACTTTGCGCTCAGCCGCTGGGCGATCGGCGCGCCAAAATCCACATCCGTCAGAAATCCATGAATCTCCAGATGACGATGCCCTCCATCGATCCGCACCTCCTGCAGGGTATCATGTCGCGCCATCTCGCCATGTACCGAAGCAAAGTGCCGTTCTATCAAGCCACGATGCTCGACAGCTTGCGTCAAGTGTGGGCCGGCGATCATCGCAGGCTGCTGGATGTCGGTGGCGGTACAGGCGTGATTGCACAAGCCATGTCCGAGCTGTTTCCGCTGGAAGAAGTACAAACGGTGGATCTTGTCGACCGTTTCTGCCCGTCGCTAACGGTGTCCACACGCCAGTATGACGGCAAGACGTTGCCCTTCAGGGACGATGCGTTCGACGCGGCAACGCTCAACAACGTCATGCATCACGTGCCGCTTGCGGCGCGAGCAGCGCTTCTCACAGAGATTCGGCGGGTGGTGGATGGGCCGCTCTATATCAAGGACCATGAAAGCCTCCACGCAGTGGATCGTCTGCGCCTCATGGGAATGGACGCCATTGGAAACATCCCGTTCGGCGGAATGGTCTGGGCACGCTACCTAGATCGTGCCGAATGGGAGAGGCTCGCCGCCGAGAGCGGCTATCGCATTGCCGCACGCGCGGCGCCGATGCGATATCGCAATGGCCTGTACGGATGGGTGTTTCCGAACCGCCTTGAGATTACGCTCCGCCTGGAGCGGGTTTGACGGGCGCGCCCTTGCGAATTTTGACGGTAAGCCACTTCTTCGAGGCGCATGGCGGCGGCATAGAACGCGTCGCCGGGCATCTTTGCCGCCGCTTCGCGGATAACGGCGTCGAAGCGTCCTGGGCTGCAAGCGATGCCGACCTGCCGCCCGAGGGAAAAGTGGATGCGGTGCCGATTGCCTGCTTCCAGCTGATGGAAAAACGCAACGGCCTGCCGATGCCCATACCTCGTATGCGAGGGATAGCGGCGTTGGCGCGCGCAGTGCGCGGCAGCGATTCGGTGGTGATGCATGATGCGCTCTACGCCACGTCGATCGTGGCAATGGTGGCGGCCAAGATTTACCGCAAGCGAACGGTGCTTGTTCAGCACATTGCCAGCGTTCCGTTTTCTTCGCGTATCCTGCGCTTCGCGATGGCGCTCGCAAACCTCCTGGTGACGCGGCCTATGCTGAGGGCGGCGGATGCCCGCGTCTTTATTAGCGACACGGTGCGCCATGAGTTGCTGGGAACGCCCGCGCGGCACCCTTACAGCCTGCTTTTCAACGGGGTCGACCGCGGCATTTTCCACCGATCTCCGGACTCGACCGGCAATGCGGGCTCTCCGGCGCCAGGACGTCGCGTTCTGTTCGTTGGCCGCTACGTCGAGAAAAAGGGACTGTCGGTGATCCGCGCGCTGGCGACCTTGCGGCCCGATCTCGAATTCTCGCTGGCGGGCGCCGGCTCGATCAGGCCAGGCGCCTGGGGACTCGGCAATGTTCGTGACCTGGGCACTCGGACGCCCATGGAATTGGCGGACCTCTATCGCACGGCAGATCTTTTGCTGCTGCCAAGCGTCGGTGAAGGGTATCCGCTTGTCATACAAGAGGCGATGGCCTGCGGCCTTCCGGTGATCTGCGGCGCTCCGGTCCACCTTGCCGATCCCGATGCAGCGGTCTGGCTGCGTGGTGTGAAAATCGACCTGAGAGATCCCTTGGGGTCAGCGCGTCGTTGCGCTGAAGCGATCGACGGCCTTGCCCTGACTGACGCCGAGCGCGATGCGATGGCTGCCCATGCCCTGGCGCATTACGATTGGGAAAAGATGGCCCGCGGCGTGATCGCCTTGGCGGGCAATGGCCGAGCGGTGGCACCGACCGAGAACCGGCAAGGGAGCGTTGCCGATGGATGACCGGTCCGCCGTGAAAACCGACATCGGTAACAGGGACCTTTTCGGTATTGCCGAACGCCCGGCCACAATCGGGCTGAGCGTGCTGATCGCACTTAAGATCGTCCTTCTCTTCGCGCTGGCCTATCGCAGCCGCTTCGTCATGGATGAGTTCGGCCAAGTCGGTTACGCGAAATATCTCGGCAACGGCCTGTTTGACACTATCCAGCCGGCCAAGGCGGTAGGTTTCACGGTTTTCAGCAAGCTGGCCATTCTCATTGGATGGGATGCGACGTCCATCATGTTCGTGGGGCGCTTCCAGATGGCGCTGCTCGCCTGCGCCACCATCGCCATGATCTATGCATGCGCGCGAGCGCTCGGCCAGGACAGGCAGCATGCCTTGGCAATTGTCCTGGTCCTGCTGTGCTTTTCCAATTTCATGGAGCGAATTTTCCGCACGATCTCGGAACCGCTGGCGCTGTTCTTCGCGGTCGCGGCGCTGCTGGTGGTCATCAGCGGGAATTCGGCAGGCGCGAGACGGATCGTCTTCGCTGGTATGCTTAGCGGCCTCGCCTTCCTGACGACCCAGAAATCCATCTATTTCAATGTCGCGCTGGGCCTGGGACTGCTTGTCAACGCCTTCATTGCACGACAATACGCTGCCGGGATCAAGCGTGGCGCAGCCCTGGTGCTGGGCTGGATTGTGCCCATCGCCGCGTATTGCTTCATATTTGGTGGCGCCGATCCGCTCCCGATCGCCCGAGGCCTGATATTCGGCCCAGCTGAAGTCGCGAGCCGGGGCGGTGTCGAATATGGCGGCTTGCGACATTTTGTGCTCCAGACACTCGTTCGCAACGCAATCCTCTATGCATTCTGCTCCGGCGGGATCGTCCTTGGGTTGGTACGCATTGGAGCGTTGGAAGAAAGGCAGCGGATTGCACTGACGTTCACCGCCGTCATCACGGTCCTGGTTTTTGTTCATGATCAGCCTTGGCCTTATATCTTCATCATGGCCTTGCCATTCATGGCGCTGTGGTCGCTTGCACTGCCCGATCGCAACGCGGCCGATGCATTGCCCATGCGTTTGGCGCGGGCGTCACTCGTGATTGCCGGAGTGATCAGCTTCATCAGCAACGTACTCTATCTGCGCATTGACAATCCGGCGCAGCTGACGCTGATCGCCCGCGCCGAAGCGATGGTCAAACCGGACGAGTTCTATTTCGACGGCATCGGAATGCTGCCCAATCGACGGGAGCCCTCCACCCTCTGGCTCGACCAGTACTACATCTTGAAAACATTGCGGGAGGGCAGCGAATCGGAAGCGTACAAAATCCTCTCGAACACTCCGCCAAAGCTGATCATCTGGTCATATCGCATGGATATGATCGATACCGTGATTGCCCCTTTTATCCGCGACAGCTACGTCCAGATCGCTCCAAATATCAGAATGGCCGGCCGTCGCCTTCGCTCCGGTCGTGTGGACGTTTTCAAGGTCCCGGTCGCCGGACGGTACAAGCTGTATACGACGAACGGGCAGCTTGCAGATGGCGAGGTCGAGATCAATGGCACCCCGCGCTCCTTGCCTTTGTCCCTGGAGGCCGGTGTCAGCGACGTTGTTCTGCGCAGCGGTCCGGCCGAGGCGCTGCTGCTTCCGGAAGGTGACTACGAAAACCTCATCGTCGCCGGTGAGGACAATGCCGAACTGTTCAAAGACGTGTACAATTAAATATCAGCTTCGGTCTTCAGCGGCCGCGTCATCAGGGCGGACACAGCCTGCCGTATGGTGATCGTGCCGTCCAGTATGGCCGACACCGCCGCGATGATCGGCGCGTCGATGCCGCGTTCGGTGGCGATGCGGGCGGCGATCGCAGCCGTCGGCACACCTTCGGCCAACGGCAGTCCGGTCAAGGGTTTGCCTTGGCCAAGCGCCAGCCCGTAGGCGAAATTGCGCGACTGGGCGGACGAGCAAGTGAGCAGCAAATCGCCGAGGCCGGAAAGCCCCATCAGCGTCTCGGGCTTGGCGCCGAAGGCAGCGCCGATGCGGCGCAATTCGACGAAGCCGCGCGTCACCATCGCGGCCTGGGCGCTGGCGCCGAGCCCGGCGCCGGTGACGGCACCGGCGGCGATGGCAAAGACATTCTTCAGCGCGCCGCCAATCTCGACGCCGATCAAATCGTCGCTGGAGTAGCAGCGCAGATTCTGTGCCGAAAACCGGGCGGCAAGCTCGGCTGCTAAAACCTCATCGCGGGCGGCGACCACGACGGCAGTCGGCAGGCCTCGCGCGACATCGGCGGCGAAGCTCGGGCCGGACAAAGCCGCGACCGGGGTTTCCGGCAAAATGTCCGCGACGATTGCCGACAGCAGCGCGCCGGTGTCGCGCTCGATGCCCTTGGCGCAGAGAACCAGCGGAATGCATTTCGGCATATGGGGTTTTGCCGTCGTCAGCATGGCGCGCAGCGCTTGCGCCGGCGCCACGGCCAGCACGCAATCGGCGTCGGTCAGCGCTGCACCGATATCGCTCGTCGCCGCAATGCCAGGCTCGATGGCGATGCCGGGGAGGTAGCGCGGGTTCTCGCCGCGATGAAGTGCTGCGACCGTTTCGTCGTCGCGTGCGTAGAGCCTGACGTCGTGGCCGGCCCGCAGCATGGCCAGCGCCAGCGCGGTGCCCCAGGCGCCACCGCCGAGCACGGCAACGCGCCAGCCGGTCTTGTCTCTGTCGCTTGCCTTGCTCCCGGTCATGCTTTCGCTCCGCGCCGGCCGGAGCCGACCATCGGCGCCGAGATCGAGTCCAGCGGCCAGCGCGAACGCGGCACGAAATCGGCGGCGTTTCCATCCGCTATACCGGCGCGCAGCCGTTCGATGCCGGCCCAGGCGATCATCGCTGCATTGTCGGTGCACAGTTTCAGCGGCGGCGCGACAAAGGCGAAGCCAGCCTCGGCGCACTGCTTCTGCAGCGTCGCCTTGATGGTGCTGTTGGCGGCGACGCCGCCGGCAACGACCAGCGAGGGCGTGGCCTTGTCCGGAAATTCCTGGCGAAAGCGGGCCAGCGCACGGGCGACACGGTCGCCCAGCGCATCCGCCACCGCCGCCTGGAACGAGGCGCAGATGTCGGCGACATCCTGCTCGCTCAGCGGCTGGATGGCGGTCGCCGCCTGGCGCACGGCGGTCTTCAAGCCGGAGAAGGAGAAATCCGGCTGGGCCGAGCCCTTCATCGGCCGCGGGAAGGCAAAGCGCGTCGCATCGCCCGCCGCTGCTGCCTTTTCGACATTCGGTCCGCCGGGATAGGGCAGACCGAGCATTTTGGCCGTCTTGTCGAAAGCTTCGCCGAGCGCGTCGTCGATGGTGGTCGCCCAGCGCTGGTAGTCGCCGACGCCGCGCACGGCAACGATCTGGGTGTGGCCGCCGGAGACCAGCAGCAGCAGATAGGGAAAGTCGAGGCCGTCGGTCAGCCTTGCGGTCAGTGCATGGCCTTCGAGATGGTTGATGGCAATCAGCGGCTTGCCGGCAGCGGCGGCAATCGCCTTGGCCGTCATCAGGCCGACAATCAACCCGCCGACCAGGCCCGGGCCGGCGGTGGCGGCAATGGCGTCGATGTCGCCGAGGGCTACGCCCGAATCCGCAAGGGCGGCCTCGACGATGCCGTCCAGCGCCTCGACATGGGCGCGCGCGGCGATCTCCGGCACGACGCCACCAAAGGCAGCATGCTCCTCTATCTGGCTGAGCACGATGTTGGACGCAATCACCGGCGCGGAGGCGCCGTCCAGCGTCACCACGCTGGCGGCGGTCTCGTCGCAACTCGTCTCAATGCCCAGAACGCGGATCAATTCGTCGCTGTCTCCAGAGATTGTGTCACCGGACTTTCCTAGTTAGTAGAGGCGGGCCTCGTTAGGGAGAGGGCCGGAAACGCAAAGCCAGCCGGGGGTTATCACGGACCGCGCGCCATGCAAACTTTGAAAATCGGAACACGCGGCAGCCCGCTGGCACTCGCCCAGGCGCATGAGACGCAGGCGCGGCTGATGGCAGCGCATGGCATGCCGGCGGAAGCGTTCGAGGTCGTCGTCATCTCGACCAGCGGCGACCGCATCCAGGACCGGCCTTTGTCGGAAGCCGGGGGCAAGGGCCTATTCACCAAGGAAATCGAAGAAGCGATGCTGGCCGGCACGATCGACATCGCCGTGCATTCCTCCAAGGACATGCCGACGGTGCTGCCGGACGGGCTGGAGCTTTCCGCCTTCCTGCCGCGCGAAGATGCGCGCGACGCCTTTATCGGCAAGGCGGTAAAGCGCATCATCGACCTGCCTCGGGGCGCCAAGGTCGGCTCGTCTTCGCTGCGGCGCCAGGCGCTGATCCGGCGCATGCGTCCGGATCTCGACGTGGTGATGTTTCGCGGCAATGTGCAGACCAGGCTGCGCAAGCTGGAGGAGGGCGTCGCCGAAGGCACGATCCTCGCCCATGCCGGGCTGAAGCGGCTGGAGCTCGGCCACGTCGTCACCGATCTGATGCCGCTCGACGCCTTTCCGCCGGCGCCGGGGCAAGGTGCGATCGGCATCGAGACCCGCATCGGCGACAGCGCCGTCGAAAAGATCCTGACGGCCATCCACGATGTGCCCACGGGCCAGGCGCTGGCCTGCGAGCGCGCCTTTCTGGCGGCGCTCGACGGCTCCTGCCGCACGCCGATCGCCGGCTATGCGACGATATCGGGCGGAAAACTGGTTTTCGCCGGGCTGATCATTTCGCCAGATGGCACGCAATCGCATGAGGTTAAGGCCGAAGGCCTGGCGCTGGATGCCGCAGATATCGGCACGGACGCCGCCAGGATGGTGCGGGTCAAGGCCGGCGAAACCTTCTTCGACGGCTGGGTCTGACATGCGTGTCCTGGTGACGCGGCCGCAACCTGGGGCATCGCGCACGGTGCGGCGGCTGCAGGAATTGGGGTTCGAGCCGATCCTTCTGCCACTGACCGAAACGGTGACACTGCCGGTCGATGCAAACGCAGCAGGCGACAATGCCGCGGCCGTTGCGATCACCAGCGCCAATGCCTTGCGCCATGCGCCGGGAGACCTCATCGCCACGCTCGCCGCCTTGCCTTGCCATGCGGTCGGCCACAGAACGGCCGAAGCGGCGCGCGCGGCAGGGTTTTTGTCCGTCAGCGAAGGGCCGGGCGATGCCGAGAAGCTGGCCGAAGCGATTGTCGCCGGCCTTTCCGGCAAGGCGATCGTCTATCTCACGGGACGCGTGCGGTTTCCGGCCTTCGAGGCGCGGCTGCGCCAGGCCGGCGTCGAGATCCGCGCAATCGAGACCTATGACACGATTTCGCTCGATTATTCCGACGGTGAAATCCTTGCGCGCCTGTCCGATAGGGCGGTCGATGCGGTGCTGCTCTATTCGGCCAAGGCGGCGGCAGCGTTGCGAACCTTGGTCAATCGGCCGGAATCGGGCGATCTCCTTGGAAAGGCGCGGGTTTTTGCTCTCTCCGGGCGCATAGCGTCAGCGTTCGGCGATGCCGCCGGCAAAAAAATACGCGTTGCACGGGAACCCCAGGAGGAGGCGCTGCTTGAGCTGTTGCACGACGGCGCCTGAGCCCCGTGTCATCACGCCGCCCCTTTTCACCTGATGATGATGTGCTAGACCATTTTTCAAACCATCACGCGCCTCAGGGCGCCCAGACGAAGCAGGATTGCGGAGCCCAGGCATGGTCAAGACGCCGAAGATGCGACATTCGAAGAGCCGCCGCGAGCCGGTGACCATCGAACTCGAACCCGGCGCCGTCTCGCGCATTGTCGATGCGGACGCCGCCAAGGCGGGTGCGACCGAGGCCTCGGTCGAATCGTTAGCGGCCGAGGAAGCGGCTGCCGTGGCCGATGCACAGGCGGAGACGCCCGACGAGCCGGTTCATGCCGACCAGGCCGATCTCGAGCCGTGGGAGCATTCCGACGCCGCGGCCCAGGCCGGGCCAGAGAGCGATGCCAAGATGTCCGGCGAACCGGAAAGGCCTTATCCCGCCGCCTCCGACGCGCCACCAAGCGCCAGGACCTCCGATTACAGTTTCGAGGATGCCTCGCCCAAATCGGGTGGGTCCAAGGAAACACCAAAAACCGCCGAAGTGAGGAACCAGCCCATGGCCGCGCAGCCGAAGCGCTCTAACGGCATTGCGGCCGGCATCATTGGCGGTTTCATCGCGCTGGCCGCCGCCGGCGGGCTGCAGTTCGCCGGCGTGCTCGGCGCACCGGGGTCGGGCGGTGGCACCGTCTCGCTCGACGGCGTCAATGGCGAGATCGCTTCGCTGAAGCGCGAAATCGCCGACCTCAGGGAAGCCGGCGGCAATGGCGCCGCAACGGCCAAGGTCGACGGGCTGTCGTCGGCGCTGGATCAGGTCAAGGCCGATGTCGCGTCGCTCAAATCGGCGGTCGAACAAGGCGGCGCCGGCGACAATGCCGGACTTGCAGCGCTTGGCGACAAGGTCAAGCAGATCGAGACGGCGGTCGCGGCACTTGGCCAGGCCGGCGGCCCGGTCGATCTCGGCCCGCTCAACGAAAAGCTTTCGAGTCTCGATGCCCTGGTGAAATCGGCCGGCGAGGCAACCAAGACGCAGGAAGGCAAGATCGCTGCACTTGAACAGTCGGTGACGCAGCTCGCCGGCAAGGTCGATGCGCAGGCCTCGCAGCCGAAAATCGCGATGGCCATCGCCGCCTCGGCGCTGAAAGCGGCGCTCGACCGCGGCGCGCCGTTTGCCGCCGAGCTGGAGACGTTCGCAGCGATCTCGCCTGATGCGCCGCAGATTGCGGCGTTGCGTCCCTATGCCGAAAAGGGCGTCCCGACCCGCACCGAAATCGCCGGCGAGGCCGATGCAGCGGCCAATGCGATGGTCGCTGCCGCGACGCCGGTCGACGAGAATGCCGGCTTCTTCCAGAACCTTCTGTCGAGCGCCGAATCGCTGGTCAAGGTGCGGCCGATCGGCGCCGTAGAGGGCGCCGGCGCGCCCGAAACCGTGGCGCGCATTGAAGTGGCGGTCAATCAGGGCGACTACGCCAAGGCGCTCAGCGAATATGCGACGCTGCCCGATGCGGTCAAGGCGGCGGGTGCCGACTTTGCCGGCAAACTGAAGGCGCGCATCGAGGTCGAAACGCAGGTCGACGCGCTCATTGCCGGCGCGATGAAGGCATGAGGACGACACGATGATCCGCATTCTCATCTTCCTCGCCGCCGTCTTCGCGCTCGGCCTCGGCTTTGCCTGGCTGGCCGACCGTCCCGGCGAGATGGTCGTCACCTTCAACGGCTACCAGTACCAGGTCAGCCTGATGGTGGCGGCGGTAGCGATCGTTGCCGTGGTTGCCGCGGTGATGATCGTCTGGTGGTTGATCAAGTCGCTGTGGAACAGCCCGTATACGATCTCGCGCTATTTCCGCGTGCGGCGCCGCGACCGCGGCTACCAGGCGCTGTCGACCGGCATGATCGCCGCCGGCGCGGGCGATGGCGCGCTGGCGCGCAAGAAGACCAAGGAAGCCGCCAAGCTGATCCGTTCAGACCAGGAGCCGCTGATCCATCTGCTCGAAGCGCAAGCCTCGTTGCTCGAAGGCGACCATGAGGGCGCGCGCGAAAAATTCGAGGCCATGCTCGACGATCCCGAAATGCGGCTGCTCGGCTTGCGCGGGCTCTATCTCGAAGCCGAGCGGCTGGGCGACCGCAACGCGGCGCGCCACTATGCCGGCCGCGCCGCAGCCGTGGCTCCGCAACTGGCCTGGGCAGCGGAATCGACACTCGAAGACCTGACCGGGCGTGGCGATTGGGACGGTGCGTTAAAACTGGTCGAGGCGCAGAAGTCGACGCGCCAGATCGAACGCGACGCCGCCAACCGCCGCCGCGCCGTGCTGTTGACCGCCAAGGCGCAGGCGCTGACCGACAGCGACCCCAATGCGGCCAAGACAGCGGCACTCGAGGCCAACAAGCTCGCGCCCGATTTCGCGCCGGCCGCGGTTGCCGCGGCCAACCTTCTGTTCAAGCAGAACGATGTGCGCAAAGGCTCGAAGATCCTCGAAGCCGCCTGGAAGGCCGAGCCGCATCCGGAAATATCCGAACTTTATACTCATGCCCGACCGGGTGATGCGGTGGTCGACCGCCTGAACCGGGCCAAGAAGCTGCAGGAGCTGAAGCGCAACAACGCCGAATCGTCGATGACGGTGGCGCGCGCCGCGCTCGACGCACAGGATTTTTCCACCGCCCGCCGCGAGGCCGAAGCGGCGATCCGCATGGATCGGCGGGAAGGCGCCTATCTGCTTCTGGCCGATATCGAGGAGGCCGAGACCGGCGATCAGGGTAAGATCAGGCAATTGCTGTCCAAGGCGGTCCGGGCGCCGCGCGACCCGGCCTGGGTTGCCGACGGCGTCGTCTCCGAACGCTGGGCGCCGGTGTCGCCGGTCAGCGGCAAGCTCGACGCCTTCGCCTGGCGCGCGCCGATGGAGCGGCTCGGCCAGCTCATCGATAGCCATGAGGAAACGCCGGAAGCCACCGTGCCGGTGCTTGCGGCACCTGCCAAGCCGGCAAAGGAAGCCGAGGTGATCGATCATCCGGCCGTCGCCAGGACGAGCAGCGAGGCGCCGATCGAGCCGAAGCCTGTGGTGGGCGACGATCATGTCACGCCGGTCACCGCCGCTGCCTTTGCCGCCGTGCCGTCCGATGCCGAGGCAGTCGAGCCGGCCGAGGAGGTTATCCGGTTGCCGGACGACCCCGGTGTCGACCCTGACGAAGAAGCGGAGAAGTCACCGCGCCGGTTCCGACTGTTTTGAACCCTGACCTGATGTGAGCACCATGTTCGAACGCGTTCTGTCCTTTCTGAAAGACCTGCCCTCCGGGGCCGGTCCTCGCGCCAATGCGGACGATCCGCGCGTTGCCGCCTCGGCTTTGCTCTATCATGTGATGAACGCCGATGGCGTGCGCCAGGATGTCGAGTGGGAGCGGTTCAAGCAGGTGCTGGGTGAGAGCTATTCGATCAGCGGCGCCGAGCTCGATGCGCTGGCTGCCGCCGGCGAGCGCGCCGACAATGAGGCGATCGATCTCTATGCCTTCACCAGTGTGCTGAAGCGCCATCTCGACGCCGAGGCGCGCAAGGCCTTTATCGGCCTGATGTGGGAGATCGTCTATGCCGATGGCGAACTGCACGAGCTGGAAGACAACACCGTCTGGCGCGTCGCCGAACTGATCGGCGTCGAGCGGCAGGACCGGATCGAGGCGCGCCGAAAGGCGGCGGCCGCCGCGCCTGGGGCCAGCGGAACGTCGAGCGACGAATAGGATCCCAGCTCTCCATGCCGCCTAGACCGAGCTCGAAACCAAAGATCCTGATCGTGCTGCATCAGGAGACTTCGAGCCCCGGCCGGGTCGGCCATATGCTGCTCGAGGAAGGTTTCGATCTCGACATCCGCCGGCCGCCTCTGGGCGACAGCTTGCCCGAGACGCTGGAAGGGCATGCCGGCGCCGTGGTGTTCGGTGGGCCGATGAGCGCCAATGACGAGGACGAGTTCGTCCGCCGCGAAACCAACTGGCTGAATGTACCGTTGCGCGAGAACCGGCCGTTCCTCGGCATCTGCCTTGGCGCGCAGATGCTGGCCAACCATCTCGGCGGCAAGGTCGAGGGTCATGACGAAGGGCTGGTCGAGATCGGCTGGTATCCGCTGAAGCCGACCGAAGCCGGCAAAAAGCTGATGCACTGGCCCGATATGGTCTACCAGTTCCACCGTGAAGGTTTTTCACTGCCGAAAGACGCGACACTGCTGGCGACCGCGGAAACCTACCCCAACCAGGCGTTCCGCTACGGCGACAATGCCTGGGGCATCCAGTTCCACGGCGAACTGACCCGGCTGATGATGCAGCGGTGGGTGGTGCGCGGCGCGCACCGTTTCGAACTGCCCGGCGCCCAGCCCGGCCGCGACCATCTCGGCGGCCGGCTGATCTGGGACATGCATCTGAAGCGCTGGCTGAGCGAGTTTTTGCAGCTGATCTTCGGCAAGCCCACTGCGGGATAGAGTAAAATCCAACTACTCTGAACGGCCGGGCTTGCCCAAAGACGACTTGCGTCCGGCCAAATGCGGGACGATGGATCCGAGACCTTAACCCGTTCCCGCAGATTTGGATTGCGCTCCAAACACTCCGATGGATCGAAAAACTCCGTGGCGCATTTAAGCTTCGGCTAACAATGGCCCCAGGGGAGAACCAATGAAGAAGACGCTGCTCATTTTGAGCCTACTCATTCCACTCGCGGCATGCTCCCGCACGGAACAAGGCGCTGCCGTCGGTGGTTTGGGTGGCGCAGCTATAGGCGCTGCAGTGGCCGGCGACCCTGTGAAAGGGGCGGTTGTTGGCGGGGCGGTCGGAGCGCTGGCTGGGGCGGTCATCGGGCACGCCAGCGAGGCAGGCCAGTGCAGATATCGCGATCGGAACGGTCGAGTTTACGTTGCACAGTGCCCGGACGGCTACTGATCTCAAAGGGCGCGTGATCTCTATCGATCACGCGCCTGCTCGGGGTAGGATAACTGAATGGCATATAACATCAAAAGATTGCTGGCTTTCTGGTTTGCCGTTGTCAGCGCTGTCGCGATAAACGTCGAACTTACGAGCGCGGTCTCGGCCGCACCTGTGGATGCGAAGACGATTGCCGATCACTTCTCATCGGTAAAGTCCATGTCCGGGGACTTTGTCCAGTCGGGCCCAAGAAGGGAAAGGACCAAAGGAAGATTTTTTCTCCAGCGGCCGGGCAAGATACGGTTCAACTATGCAGGCCAATCAGGGATCAGCGTAGTTGCAGATGGAAAATCCTTGGTGGTCTATAACAAGAAGCTCAAGACATCGCGGCTTTATGCTCTCTCGAAGACGCCGCTCAAGCTGCTCCTCGACGATCAGGTCAACTTTTCCGGCAATCGCCTCAAAAGCATCAGAGACGATGGCGCCCAGGTGATCATCAAGCTGGCCGACAAGTCGGTCTTCGGCAATTCGAACATCACTATGGTGTTTGACAGGGAATCGCTCGATCTACGCAGATGGAGCCTCACTGACGAGAAGGGCCTTACCACGACGGTCACTATATCCAACGTTAAGCAGGGCGTTCGCGCCCCTGCGGGCACCTTCACCATCGACTATGCGGCAAACCGTGAACTCAACACCAAAACGAAATAGTCGGCAGCCGTGGAAGCGGTCGAAGCTGGACGAACGATGGGAACGTCGGCGCGCTCGAACAGTTGCGGCTGTTGAGATGCCACACCTTGCGCTGCTGCGGAAACAGCACCGCCCATAGACCAGCGAACGGCAAACGCTCCGACGCGCCGCCGATCACAACTACCGGCACGGTATCCAGCGCATGCCGCACCGCCCGACGCGGCGAATCCACAACCCTACTCGGCGGCCGTCTCCGATGGCGCCTCTGCCGGCACCGTAGGCTCGGCCTCGGCATGCGGCTTGCGCCGTGAAAACAGCGACCTGAGCGTGACGTAGAACACCGGCGTCAGGAACAGGCCGACGAAGGTGACGCCGAGCATGCCGGAGAACACCGCGGTGCCGAGCGACTGGCGCATTTCCGCGCCCGGGCCCGTCGCGATCATCAGCGGCACGACGCCGAGGATGAACGCGAAGGCGGTCATCAGGATCGGCCGCAGCCTGAGCCGGCAGGCTTCGACGGCAGCCTCGGCGACCGACAGTCCGCGTTCCTGCGCCTGCCGCGCGAATTCGACGATCAGGATCGCGTTCTTGGCGGCAAGCCCGATCAGCACGATGAGGCCGATCTGCACGAGGATGTTGTTGTCCAGGCCTCGAAACGACACGCCGAGCAACGCCGCGAGCACGCCGAGCGGCACCACCAGCACAATGGCGAAAGGCAGCACCCAGCTTTCATATTGCGCCGCCAGCGCCAGGAACACGAACAGCACCGACAGTCCGAAGATATAGACAGCGGCATTGCCGGTGTTGCGCTCCTGATAGGCGAGCTCGGTCCATTCATAGGAGGTACCGGCCGGCAGCGTCTGTGCCGTGATCGCTTCCATCTTGGCCAGCGCATCGCCGGTGGAAACGCCGGGCGCGGCGTTGCCCTGCAGCGGCACCGAGACGTACATGTTGTAGCGCTGGACCAGCGCCGGGCCGGTGACGTCGCGGATCTCGATCAACGTGCCGAGCGGAACCAGCGCGCCGGTCGCCGAGCGCACCTTCAGTTTCAAGATGTCGGCGCGATCGAGGCGGAACGTCTGGTCGGCCTGCGCGCGCACCTGGTAGACGCGCCCGAACGCGTTGAAGTCGTTGACATAGGCGGTGCCCAGATTGATCGACAGCGTCTCGAAGATGTTTGGGATCGGCACGTTCAGGATGCGCGCCTTGTCGCGATCGATCGCCAGGAAGAATTGCGGGCTCGATGCAGAGAAGGTGGTGAACACACCCGTCAGCCCCGGCGTCTTGTTGGCCTTGCCGGCGATTTCGTAGGCAAGCGCGAGGATCTGCCGCATGTCGGCGCTGTTGCGCTCCTGGATCTGCAGCTTGAAGCCGCCGGCATTGCCAACGCCACGGATCGGCGGTGGCGGCAGTGCGATGATGAAGGCTTCCTTGATGCTTTGCAGGCTGCCGAACAGATTGCCGATGACCTTGGTCGCCGAATGGTCTTCTTTCAGTCGCTCGTCAAACGGCTTGAACCTGGCGAAAATCACGCCCGCGTTGCTGGCGTTGGTGAAGGTCGCGCCGGAGAAGCCGGCGAAGGCGACGGCGTAGTCGACGCCTGGCGTTTTCTGGATGATCTGCGATGCCTGCTGGATGACAGCATCGGTCCTCGCCAGCGAGGCGCCATCCGGCAGCTGGACGACGACGATCGCATAGCCCTGGTCGAGCGACGGAATGAAACCGCGCGGCACCGTCTGCACCATGTACACCGTGGCGTAGATGAGGGCCGCAAAAACGGCCAGCATGGCGGCGATCGCTATCCGCGAGCCGACCAGAACGCGGACGATGCTCGAATACCAATGGGCGAGCCGGTCGAAGCCGCGGTTGAAGCCGTCGGCGAGCGCCTGACCGAACCGCGCCAGGAAAAAGCGCGGCGGCGCCGCGGCAGTGTGGTGCGGCTTGAACAACAGCGCGGCCAGCGCCGGCGAAAGCGTCAGCGAATTGAATGCCGAGATCGCGGTCGACACCGCGATGGTGATCGCAAACTGCAGGTAGAATTGCCCGGAAATGCCGGGGATGAAGGCCGTCGGTACGAACACGGCTATCAGCACCAGCGAGATCGCGATGACGGCCGTTCCGACCTCGTCCATGGTCAGGTGCGACGCCGGATTGGGCGCCAGCCCTCTGGCGATATTGCGCTCGACGTTTTCGACCACGACAATCGCATCGTCGACGACGATGCCGATCGCCAGAACGAGGCCGAACAGCGTCAGCATGTTGAGCGAGAAGCCGGCGGCGTAAAGCACCGCCAGCGTGCCGATCAGCGACACGGGAATCGCCACGATCGGCACGATCGCCATGCGCCACGATTGCAGGAAGACGATGATGACGATGATGACCAGCACCATCGCCTCGAGGATCGTCTTGTAGACCTCCTGGATCGACTCGGCGACGAACTCGGTCGGATTATAGACGATGTCGTAGCTCAGTCCCTTCGGGAAATCCTGGGACAGCTCCTTCATCTTGTCCTGGATCTCCGCGGCTGCGGCGAGCGCATTGGTGCCCGGCCGCTGGAAGATGGCGAGCGCCACCGCCGGTTTGCCGTTGAGATAGGAGTTGGTGACGTAATCCTTGGCGCCGAGCTCGATGCGCGCCACGTCCTGCAGTTGGATCAGGCGGCCGTCCTCGGTCGATTTGACGATCACGTATCGGAAGTCGCGTGCATCGTTGAAGCGGCCTTGCGTGGTGACCGTGTACTGGAACGCCGTGCCCATGTTGGTCGGCGGCGCGCCGATCGAGCCGCCCGACACCTGGACGTTCTGGTCGCGCAGCGCCTGCACCACATCGCCAGAGGTCATCCCCAGGGCGGACAGTTTTTCCGGATCGAGCCAGATGCGCAGCGAATATTCGCGTTCGCCGAAGATGATGAGGTCGCCGACGCCGTCCAACCTGAGCAGTATGTCGCGCACCCGCGAGCGAGCATAGTTCGAGACGTAGAGCTGGTCGTAGGTATTGTCGGGCGACAGCATGTGCACGACCATCATCAGGTCGGGCGAGCTTTTGGTGGTGGTGATGCCGAGGCGGCGGACTTCTTCGGGCAGGCGCGGCTCGGCGACCGATACGCGGTTCTGCACCAGCACCTGCGCCTGATCGAGATTGGTGCCCAGCTTGAAGGTGATGGTCAGCGCCATCGCCCCGTCGCCCGACGAATAGGACGACATGTAGAGCATGCCCTCGACGCCGTTGATCTCCTGCTCGATCGGCGTTGCCACGGTCGCTGCGACCGTCTCGGCGTCGGCGCCCGGATACTGCGCGCGAACGACGATGGTCGGCGGCGCGATCTCGGGATATTGCGCGACCGGCAGCTGGGTATAGGCAATCCCGCCAAGGATCAGCAGGACGATCGAAACGACCGATGCGA
This sequence comes from Mesorhizobium sp. P2_F7, assembly GCF_056403695.1. Taxonomy (NCBI): domain Bacteria; kingdom Pseudomonadati; phylum Pseudomonadota; class Alphaproteobacteria; order Hyphomicrobiales; family Phyllobacteriaceae; genus Mesorhizobium; species Mesorhizobium sp. P2_F7. The sequence continues at coordinate 146,674 of NZ_JBFUFA010000002.1, forward strand.
AGATCGGACGGTCGACGAAGAAATGGGCGAACCTCATTGCGGCAACCCGGCGGTTTCGACCTTGGGCGGCAACGTCACCATCTCGACCTTCACCTTGGTGCCGGGCCTGGCATGCATCAGCCCGTTGACGATGATCGTCTCGTTGCCGGTCAGGCCCGAGCGGATCACCCGGTAGCCGTCGAGAAGCGGGCCGGTGCGCACGGGCTTCGCCGACACCATGCCTGCCTCATCCACCAGGAAGACGATGCGGCGATCCTGATCGGCGCCGATCGCCTCGTCGGGCACCAGCACGCCGCTATGCGGCAGCGACCCCGGCACGTTGATGCGGCCGAACATGCCTGGCTGGAGAACGCCGTCGGCGTTGGGAAACGTTGCACGCACCCGCATGGTGCCGGTCGCGTTGTCGATGCGGTTCTCGGCAAAATCGAGCTTGCCTTTGAACACCGCCTCTGCGCGGTCGGCGACGCGAACCACCACTTCAAGGCCGCCAGCGCCTTCCTGCATCGAGCCGCCGCGCTCCTTAGCGTCGCGGGCGTAGCTGAAATACAGGCGCTCATCGACGTCGAAATAGAAGTCGATCGGATCGCGGGTAACGATGGTCGTCAGCAAGGTGGAGTCCGGCTGCACGAGGTTGCCGACCGACACCAGCCGGCGATCGATGCGGCCGGACAAGGGCGCCTTGATCTCAGTGAATTCCAGATTCAGGCTGGCCGACGTCAGCGCAGCCGTTGCGCCCTGCATCTGCGCCTGTGCCGAAAGGTATTCCCGCCGGCGGTCGTCGACCGTCGCGGCCGAGATATTGCCGGTCTTGGCGAGTTCGTCGGCGCGATCCAGCTGCATCTTGGAGAATTCGAGCAGTGACTTGGCGACGTCCACTTGCGATTTGGCGGCATCATAAGCCGCCTGGTACGGACGCTGGTCGATGGTGAAGAGCAGGTCGCCCTTGTTGACCAGTGCGCCGTCCTGGAAGCTGACCTTGTCCAGATAGCCGCTGACGCGCGAACGGATGGCGACCTGGTCGACGGCTTCGAAGCGGCCGACGAACTCGTCGTCTTCCACGATTTCACGGACCACCGGCTTGGCCGCCGTCACCACGGGTAGCTGCTGGTCCTGCGCAAACGCAGTGCTGCTGAAAGCCATGCCGAGCAGGAACGCCGACGACATGGCCGCGCGGGCAAGCCAGCCGGCGGATCGACGGGGTCGCCCGCCCGCGTCGCGATGCAGTTGCCCATTGTCCATTTTGCGTCCCCCTTCGCTGGACCCGGAGGTCGGTTGATCCGCTTCTACGCTCAGGCTTGTCGTCGAGATCAGAGCCCTGCGGTATTGTGCAGGGCAACATAATCATTTTCCATGTGGGCTGAAATGTCCACCCTGTGGTTGCCCCGCCATCTGGCTAGTTCGTTCCAGAACCGGACCGTCCGCTGCCGGTCCATCTCCAGCCGTCGTCGGCGCAAACTGATTTGGGGCGAGCGCGGGATCCAGAGGCTTGCTCGATCAGTTGCGGCTGTTGAGATGCCGCACCCGGCGCAGCTGCGGGAACAGGACCGCCCACAGGCCAGCCACGGCAATCGCGCCGATGCCGCCGATCACCACGGCCGGCACGGTGCCGATCAGTGCTGCCATGGTGCCTGCGCGGAATTCGCCAACTTCGTTGGAGGCGCCGACGAAGACCTGGTTGACGGCGTTGACGCGGCCGCGCACCTCGTCCGGCGTCCACAACTGGATCAGCGTCTCCCTGATGTAGACGCTGAACATGTCGGTGGCGCCGAGGCCGGCAAGGGCCAGGATCGACAGCCAGGTGATGGTGGAAACGCCGAACAGCACGGTGAAGGCACCAAAGCCTGCGACGAAGCCGAGCATGATCTTGCCGGCATTGTCGCGCAGCGGGTGCCCGGCCAGCCAGACCGCGACGCAGATGGCGCCGATGCCGGGCGCCGAGCGTAAGAGGCCGAGGCCCCAGGGGCCGAGCTCGAGAATGTCGCGGGCATAGACCGGCAGCAGCGCCGAGGCACCGGACAGAAGCACGGCGAAGAGGTCGAGCGAGATGGCGCCGAGCACGATCTTCTCGCTCCAGATGTAGCGGAAGCCGGCAAACAGCGTTTCCATCGTCGGCTTGTCGGTGGCGCTCTGCTGGGCGGGCTTGGGAATGGTGAAGATCAGCAGACCGGCCACCAGCATCAGCACGGAGGCAGTGGCGTATGCGGCTTCGGCCGAGACGCCATAGAGCAGGCCGCCGGCGACCGGGCCGACAATCGTTGCCGTCTGCCAGGCCGACGAGTTCCAGGCGATTGCGTTACCAAAGTCCTCCGGCGGCACCAGATTGGCGAACAGCGACGACGAGGCCGGTCCGTAAAAGGCGCGCGCCATGCCGAACAGAGCCAGCACGACGAAAATCGGCAGCGGACTGACGAGGCCGCGCAGCGTGAAGTACAACAGAACGAGCGCACAGCCCGCCTCGGTCACCGTCGCCAGCGCCATAATGAGGCGGCGTCCAAAACGGTCGGCGACGACGCCGGTGACCAGCACCAGGAGCAGCGACGGCAGGAACTGGACGATGCCGACAATGCCGAGATCGAAGGGATCGCGCGTCAGATCATAGATCTGCCAGCCGACGGCGACGGACACGATCATGGTGGCGAAGGTGGTGAGAAACCGCGCCGCCCAATAGCTCAGGAAGGAGCGGTGGCGGAAGGCAGCGTAGCGCTGGTCCGGCGACGTTTGTTCTGCTGTCATGGAGAGAGGCCCCGTTGCAAAGACTTGGCCGGCGGGGCACTTCCACGATGGGCGCTGTTCCGGCCAGGGAACTAAGTTCGCCGGGGCATGTGCGCCCGAATCAATCTGGGATCAAGGGATTTCCGGTCCGTTTGACGAAACGGAATGGAAAATCATTCCCTCAGTGCGGCGGAGATAGCCTGCAAACCACCCTGCAATTCCGCCTCTTTCGGCCAGCCGAAACCGACGCGGAAGAAGCGCTTCGGCATGTCGAACCAGTGGCCGGGGCCGACATAGGTGCCGTGGCTTTCCAGCAAATTGACGTAGAAGCGGTCGAGGTTGAAGTCGGAGCTGACATTCAGTCTGGGGAAGCCGACGACGCCGCCCTGCGGCCGCACCCAGTCGACCAGCGGCTCGCGGTCGATCCATGCCTGGACGATGTCGCGGCGCTTGGCCATGTCGGGCAGCAGCGCGGCCAGGAAAGCCTCGCGGCGCTCCAGCATGCCGCGCGCAATGCCTTCGTCGATGACGCTGCCGCAAATGCCGATCTGCTCCTTGGCGGCGAGGAAGCGTTCCTGCAGTTCGGCATCCCTGGTGACCAGCCAGCCGATGCGGATGCCTGGAATGCCGAACGCTTTCGACAGCGACGACACGCTGATTGCCTTGGGGCTGAGCGAGGCCGCTGCCGGCAGGCGCTGTCCGTAAGACAGGTCGCGATAGGTCTCGTCGACCAGCAGATGGCAGCCGCTCGCTTCGGCGAGCGCGATCAGCGCATCGAGATCGGCGCGGCCCATCATCGTGCCGGTCGGGTTGTGCGGGCAGGTGACGCTGATCAGCTTCGTGTTCGGCCGCAGCTCAGCCGCGACGCGGCTGACATCGATGGCAAAACCGTTGTCGAAGTCGAGATCGACATAGGAGATGGCGCAGCCGATCGCCTTGGGGGTCTCGATGTTGGTGGCATAGTTCGGCCGGACCACGACGAGATGGTCGCGCTCCGACAAAAGCGAGGTCGAGATGATAAACAGCGCCCCTGCCGCGCCTGCCGTGACGAGAACGTCGTCAGCGGAGATCCCTTTATCCTGCGCCGCGATCAGCGCCCGCAGCTCCTTGTCGCCGCGATGCTCGCCATAGAACAGCGTGACGTCGGGCAGCGACAGGCCGATGTCGGAGAGTTTCTGGTCGGCGATCGAGCTTTCGGAGAGGTTGTAGCGGATGCGGTCGTAACCGTATTCCTCCGGCGCCTCTTTCTCGATCACCATTCTGGCGTAGTTCATGGTCGCTCCCCCAAAGTCCCGACATTCCAGAGGTACAAGCCACAAAACCACGAAGCCTGCCAAGGCTCATTCGCCGGCAGGCTTCTGTTCCAGTCGTCCAAACTGTTGGCTCAGCGCCGAGGCGCTGATTCCGCTCAGGCCGGGACTTTGGCCTTGCGACCCTTGGCCTTGGCCGGTGCGATCGCGGCGGCCTTGCGACCGAGGCCGATCGACTTGGCCAGTTCGGAGCGCGACGCCGCGTAGTTGGGCGCAACCATCGGATAGTCGGCCGGCAGGCCCCATTTGCTGCGGTAGGCCTCGGGCGTCAGGTTGAAATGGACGCCGAGATGGCGCTTCAGCGATTTGAACTTCTTGCCGTCTTCGAGGCAGATGATGTAGTCCGCCGTCACCGACCGCTTGGGATTGACGGCCGGGACCTGCGGCGGCGCCACCGGAGCCGGCGGCTGGCTGAGCCCGCCGATCGACGCCGCAACGCTGGCGATGAGATCGCTCAGGCCGGCAACGGGCAAGCGGTTCTTCTCGACGTAAGCGGACACGATATGGGCGGTTAGCTCGAGCAGGTCGATGTCCTTGTCAGAGTCGTTGCTGTCGTCGGCCAATTTATCTCTCCGTCGCTAGGGGGGTGGCGGAAACTCCCAGAGCTGTCCCAGTGGAGCCGGAAATCCGCTCTAGTCATTTGTCTTGCCGCATTTGTACGGTTGCACCCAGATGATTCCATCCGGTGCAATCGCTCTAATCGCCAAATCTGCGTAACGCAATGACTTCGTATCGCATCACACGTCATTTTGAACAACTATACTGAATTTTAATACTATCAGACGATCAGCGCCTTGTCGCGCCATAGTCGAAAGCCACCCTCGAAAGCGCGCGTATTGTCACCGCGCCTGGATTTGGCGGGCAATTCATCCAGTCTGTCGACATTGCCGCCGCCAATGACGATGTAGTCCGGCTGCAGGGCCGCACGCAGCCGCTCGACGACGTCGAAGACGTATTTGCGCCATTTCTTCTTGCCGTATTTCTCCAGGCCGCGCTCGCCGACATAGTCCTCGAAACTGCGGCCCTTGCGGTAGGGCAGATGGGCCAGTTCCATCGGCTGGCCGACATTGTCGAGGATCATCGCCGCGCCGAGGCCGGTGCCGAGGCCGAGAAACAGCATGCGTCCGCGATCGTAGCTGCCAATTGCCTGCAGCAGCGCATCGTTGACGACCTTGACCGGCTTGCCGAAGGCGGCGGCGAAATCATAGCCGTCCCAGCCCTTGCCGAGATTGGCCGGATCGAGCGAAGGCTTGTTGTTCCTGACAGGGCCGGGATAGCCCATCGAGATCACGTCATAGGCCAGCCCCTCGGCAAGCGTCTTCACCGTCGCCACCATCTGCTGCGGCGTCAGGTCCGGTCCGGAATCGGCGCGGCGCGGCTCGCCGCCGGCACTGGTGAGGATTTTTACATGCGAGCCGCCGACATCGATCGTCAGCACGACCGGTTCGACCTCGGCCGTCGCGGGCTTGGTTGCCTTGGCCATGTCGTTTCCTCCGCTCCACTCTGTTTCACGCAATTCCCAAGGGAAAAGCGCTAGCGCTTTTCCCCGGGAAAACCGCTCACACTTTTCCTGGAATTGCTCAAGTCGGATTGATCCAGCCGTTGGGCGGGCCGAAGTTGGCCATCGCGTCGGCCGGGCCCCAGGTCTTCGGCTCGTAGATGTGCGGCGGCGTGGTGTCGCCAAGCACCGGGCCGACGATGCGCCAGGCAAGCTCGCTGGCGTCCTGGCGGGTGAACAGCTGGCCATTGCCGCTCATGGCGTCGCCGATCAGCCGCTCATAGGGCGGCATGTCGTTCTTGGTGTCGTCGAGCGCGGTGAGCTCGACCTGCTCGCCGACCATGTCGTCGCCGGCCGCCTTGCGCTGCGCGCCGATCGAGATCGCCACCTGCGGGTCGATGCGGAAGCGCACGTAATTGGCGTCGCCGGGCTTGATCGGATCGAAGACGTCGAGCGGCGGCCGTTTCAGCCGCACGATCACTTCGGTGATATGCACCGGCATGTTCTTGCCGGCGCGGATGAAGAACGGCACATCCTGCCAGCGCCACGTGTCGACCATGAAGCGCACCGCGGCAAAGGTCTCGACCGGCGAGTTCGGCTTCACGCCGGGCTCAGCGAGATAGCCGGTGAACTGGCCGCGCACGACGTCGTCCTTGGTCAGGGTGCGGATGGCGCGCAGCACCTGGACCTTCTCGTCGATCAGATCGTCGGCGGAGCGGCCAACCGGCGGCTCCATGGCGAGCAGAAGCAGGATGTTGAGCAGATGGTTCTCGATCACGTCGCGGATCGCGCCGACATCGTCGTAGAATTTGCCGCGGCCATCGATGCCGAAATCCTCGGCCATGGTGATCTGCACGCTTTCGACGAAGTTGCGGTTCCAGATCGGCTCGAGGAAGGAATTGGCGAAGCGGAAATAGAGCAGGTTCTGGATCGCTTCCTTGCCGAGATAGTGGTCGATGCGAAAAATAGACTGCTCGTCGAACACCAGATGCAGCACCCGGTTCAACCAGCGCGCCGATTGCAGATCGTGGCCGAACGGCTTTTCCACCATCAGCCGCGCGCCATGCGCGGTGCCCGACTGTTCCAGCCCCTGGACCACGGTTTCGAACATGGTCGGCGGCACTGCCATGTAGTGAAGCGGCCGCTGCGCCGAGCCGAGCGCCGTCTTCAGCTTCTCGAAGGTGGCGCCGTCGCGATAGTCGCCGCTGACATAGCGCAAAAGGCTCGCGAATTTGGCGAAGATCTTTTCATCGATCTTGCCGACGGCGTTGACGATGCCGTCGCGGGCCCGCGCCTGCAGCTGCTTGATGTCCCAGGCGTCGAAGGCGACGCCGATCACCGGCTCGGTCAGCGTCCCCTTGGCGACCATCTGGTAAAGGGCCGGGAATATCTTCTTGTGAGCGAGGTCGCCGGTGGCTCCGAAGAGCACCAGCGTGTCGGACCGTTCCGGGCTCATTTTGCGCGTCTCCCCTGCCGCTTTCACTTGCCGGCCTTCGGCTTTTCGACATGGCCGCCGAAGGCATAGCGCATGGCCGACAGCAGCTTGTCGGAGAATTCGGATTCGCCTTGCGAGGAGAAGCGGTCAAACAGCGCCGAGGACAGCACGGGCGCCGGCACGCCGGTGTCGATCGCCGCCTTCAGCGTCCAGCGGCCCTCGCCGGAATCCGAGACGCGGCCACCGAACTGGGCAAGTCCCGGGTCGCTCTTCAGCGCGCCGGCGGTCAGGTCGAGCAGCCAGGAACCGATGACGCTGCCGTGGCGCCAGACTTCGGCGACCTGCGGCAGGTCGATGTCGAACTGGTAGTATTTCGGGTTTTCCAGCGGGCTGGTCTCGGCATCGGCGGTGCGCGGCCTTTTGCCGGCATTGGCCGATTTCAGGATGTTCATGCCTTCGGCATAGGCGGCCATGACGCCATATTCGATGCCGTTGTGGATCATCTTGACGAAGTGACCGGCGCCGCTCGGTCCACAATGCAGATAGCCGAAGGGCGCGGTGCCCGCAGCCTTGTCCGGCGTGGCGCCGGCATCTGCGCCGGGCGCCAGCGTGGCGAAGATCGGGTCGAGATGTTTGACCGCCACGTCGGGGCCGCCGATCATCAGGCAATAACCGCGCTCCAGGCCCCAGACGCCGCCGCTGGTGCCGACATCGACATAGTGCAGGCCCTTGGGCGCGAGTTCAGCGGCTTGGTCGACGGCGTCGCGATAGTAGGAATTGCCGCCGTCGATGATGATGTCGCCGGGTTCCATCAGCGCTGCCACCTGGTCGGCGATCTTGCCGGTGATCGCCGCCGGCAGCATCAGCCAGGCGCTGCGCGGCTTGGACAGCTTGCCGACGAACTCCTCCATCGAGGCGGCACCGATGGCGCCGTCCGCGACAAGGCCGGCAACGCTTGCCGGGTTGATGTCGTAGACGACGCATTCATGGCCGTCGCGCATGAGGCGGCGCACCATGTTGGCGCCCATCCTGCCCAGTCCCATCATTCCGATCTGCATGGTGTTGTCCTAGTCGCTGGAGGAAACGAAAACTACGTGATCTTTTGTGAGCATGATCTTTTCCGAAAACCGGTTCCCACTTTTCGGGATCATGCTTGTGGTTCTTCGACGTCCACGGTGAAGTCGACATTCTCCCAACGGTCGCCGTCGGGCCAGAAAAAAGTGAAGACGATGGTGTTACCTGGCGGAATATCGGCCACAGGCAAGTCCGCCAGATGAACGCCGAGGGCGTTTTCGGCGGTGTGGATTTCATGGGCGGTCTGCCAATGATCGCCGCTCCAGCGGATGAGCGCCGGCTGCAGCAATTCCACGCGCAGAGTCTTGCCGGCATCCATGGTGCGTAGCTTGTTGTTGAAGCGCCATATCCTGAGCGTCGAACCGGTCTTGCCCTCTATGTAGCGTTTGACGCCCTGCGGCGGCATGTCGAAAACGGCGCCGTCGCGCAGCGAACGCAGCAGCTTGGTGTGTTCCGAATGCGCCCAGACCAGCGGCATGGCGCTGCCCGACGGTTTGCCCAGCCACAATTCGCGCTCCGGTAGGTCGGCGCCGTCCCAGACCTGTTCCGGCAGCAGGCCGCCAACCCCGGCGGAGGCTTCGAACGTTTTCAGCAGGCTTGCCGCCTTGTCCTTGCGTCCGAAGGCCAGCTCGTAGTGGGCGCGTTCGCCGGCGAGCAATGGCCAGGGACGGCCCTGGCCGGTGCCATCGAAGGGTGCGCCGTCGGCATGTTCGCCATAGCCGTCGTCGGTGTAGCGATACCAGAGAGGCCCTTGCGGCAGGTCGCAGCGCAACTGCGCGTCGATGATCGTCACTGTGTCGACGATGCGCGGATCGTCCGCGGCCCTGAGGCCGAAGCGGACCAGCGCCAGCGCGTCCGGGCTGACTATCGCCTCGGCCGGCTTGTCGGTATCGCCCGGCGGCCGGTTCTTGATCGGCACGAAACCGTCCTTCGGTGAAGCCGCGCCGGCATCGTCGGCCGGCGCGATGCGGACATAATAGCCGTCGACGCCGGCTTGCCGACACTCCGGCGTGCCGCTGACATAGGTCCAGTGTTCGATCTGGTCGTTCCAGCAGTCAGCAATCTCACGCAGATAATTAGCTGGCTCTAGTTTTCCTGAAACCTCGAACAGGTCGGCGGCGCCAAGCAGTGCCGAAATCTCGACGGCAAGCGTGAAGGGGCTGTATCCCGCGTCCTCTTCCCAGCGATCCTGACCGGTGACGGGGCCGTTGCGCACGACATAGGACGCCGCCTTCTCGATCATCGGCATGAAGGCGGCGAGTTTGGCATGGGGCAGATGGCCGGCACGGTGCAGCGCATCGGCAAGCAGCAGCGGGAAGGCGCATTCGTCCATCTGGATGCCCGGCCAATAAGGCGAGCCGTCGAGCCACACATTCTGCGGCCAATGGCCATCCGGCTGCTGGATGGAACGGAGATAGGTGAGGATCTGCAGCGCCTGGCCCGGATCGCCGGCGGCGAGAAAACCGCCCGCGGTTTCAACCAGGTCGCGCGGCCAGACCAGATGATAGCCGCCGAGGTCGTCATCGCCCTTGCTGAAGCCCCAGGGGATCGACAGGCTGGCGACGGCAGCACCGGGCCTGGCCAGCGAAAGGTGCGTCGCCAGCACCGCGGTGCTGACGCGGTAGGTGTTGAGGCCGGAAGCATCATGGCGGTCGAGCGGCAGCAGGCCGACCTGCCATTTCCGCCATTTCGCAACATAGGTCTTTGCCGCAGGCGCAAAACCGCGCTTCAGACTGGCGGCAGCATGTTCGGCGGCTTCGTCCGGCGTCGAACCGAAGCCGAGCGCCAGCAAGGCCTTGTTGATGCCTGCCGAGAAACCGATCTCGCCGGTCAGCGCGACATTGCCGTCCTCGGCGCGTTGGCATGTCGCATCGAGGCGGCCGTCGCGACTGAGTTGCTGCCAGCCGTCGGAAAATCCGGCATAGCCGGCGGAGCAGTCGCCCCAGGGCAGCGACGAGGCGAGCGCCAGGCAGGTGCCGCGCCCGGAGGCGAACAGCATCGGTTTGCCCTTGTGCTCGCCGACCCAGGCCGTGTTGCCCATGCCGGCATTTACCAGATGTGGCGCCAGAAGCGCGTAGACCCGGTAGTCAGCGGCATTGCCTTCGAGTGCCGTAAAACTGGTTTCCTGCAAAAGGGCCGGGCGCGCCGGATCGGCCAGGATGCGCTTTTCGATCCGGTAGCGGGCAGTGGTGTTGACCAGCCGGTAGGCGGGCACGCCGTCCTCGAACGGTTCGATGACATGCGTGGCGTCGCGCTTCTCCTCGGAGAACCAGCCGCCGGGGCCAGTGACCAGCAGCCCCATGTCACGTGTGCAGGCGCTGTCGAGGCCGGGATAATAGACTTCGTTGACGATGCCGTGGCTGAGCGTGAACCAGACACGGCTCGCCGGCGACAGCGCTGCGCCAACGCCGCTCTTGGCGCTCGACGTCCAGCGCGCAGGAATTCCGGGTGCGCCTTCGGGAAAGGTCGGCGGCGTCGCTGCCATGCATGGTCTCCTGGACCCTTCCCTAGACCAGCACAGGAAGGCTTTTCAATCATTGCACCTGAAGTTGATCGCCAAAGCGTGACCGATCGCAGTTGACAAGCGGGCGCATCTGCATTTGTCTGACAATAGATAAAAAACAGGCAGCCAACGCCAAAACCATCAGCAACAGTCGGCGGGGCCGACAATCCACGGGAGGATTATGACATGAAGAAACTGCTCGTTCTGAGCGCGCTTGCGGCAATGCTCGCCTCGGGCACGGCGCTTGCCGACACCAGCGGCAAGAAGATCGCCTTCTCCAACAATTACGCTGGCAATTCCTGGCGCCAGGCGATGCTCGACAGCTACGGCATCGTCACCAAGAAGGCGGTCGAGGACAAGGTCGTCGGCGCCGCAGACATCTTCACCACCGCCGACAAGGAAGTGCCGACCCAGGCAGCCCAGGTGCAGAACCTGATCCTGCAGGGCTATGACGCCATCGTTATCAACGCGGCGTCGCCGGATGCGCTGAACGGCGCCATCAAGCAGGCCTGCGATGCCGGCATCGTCGTCGTCTCCTTCGACGGCACCGTGACCGAACCCTGCGCCTATCGCGTCGTCGTCGACTTCAAGGACATGGGCAAGCAGGAAGTGGAACAGATGGCCAAGTTCCAGCCCAAGGGCGGCAATCTGCTGGAAATTCGCGGCCTGGCCGGCACCTCGATCGACGATGCCATCCATGCCGGCATCCTCGAAGGCGTTGCCGCGCATCCGGAGTTCAAGATCGTCGGCTCGGTGACCGGCGATTGGGACCAGACGACGGCGCAGAAGGCGGTCGCGACCATCCTGCCGTCGCTGCCCGACATCGTCGGCATCGTCGACCAGGGCGGTGACGGCTATGGCGCCGCCCAAGCCTTCGCCGCCGCCGGCAAGCCGCGCCCGACCATCATCATGGGCAACCGCCAGGACGAGTTGAAATGGTGGAAAGAGCAGAAGGAAAAGGACGGCTACCAGACCTGGTCGGCGTCGATCGCGCCGGGCGTCTCGTCGCTGGCCTTCTGGGTGGCGCAGCAGGTGCTCGATGGCCGCACCGACATCCCGCACGACCTGCTGGTGCCTTATCTCGCCTTCACCCAGGACGATTTCGAGGCAGCCCTGCCGAAGATCAAGGAAGGCGGCGTCGCCACTCACGAATACACGCAGGAAGACGCTCTCGCGGCGATCAAAGCCAACATCAAGTGATGGTTTGCATTCATTGCCAGAGGCATGACCGACCGGATATCGTTGAGCATGCCTGAGGCAGATATCGACATCATCAGACTGAGCGGCGCCGAAAAACATTTCGGCGCCGTTCGCGCCCTTAACGGGGTCGACTTTCATGTTGGCGCCGGCGAATGCGTCGGGCTGGTCGGCCATAACGGCGCCGGCAAGTCGACGCTGATGCATATGGTGGCCGGCACGCTGCGGCCGGATGGCGGCGAGATCGCGGTGCGCGGCAATGCGGAAATCGACTACTCGGTGGCGCGCGCGCTAAAACTCGGCATACGCTGCGTGTTCCAGGAACTGTCGCTGTGCCCGAACCTCAGCATCGCCGAGAATACGCGCATCAATCATCCAGCGCTGACCGGCTTCGGCTGGCGGCGCAAGGCGGCCGCGCTTATCGCCGCCAAGCTCGACGAAATTTTCCCGGATCACGGCATCTCGGCGGATGACATTGCCGGTGACCTGTCGATCGGCCGCAGGCAGATGGTCGAGGTGGCGCGCGCCTTTACAGTGACGCGCGACCCGCTCGATCTGGTCATTCTCGACGAGCCGACCTCTTCGCTCGACGCACACACGGCCGGCCAGTTGCTGGCCTTCGTGCGCCGCTTCGTCGCCGGCGGTGGCAGCTGCATCCTGATCTCGCATGTGCTGGGCGAGGTGCTGCAGAACGCCGACCGAATCGTGGTGATGCGCGACGGCAAAGTGGTCGCCACGGACGCGGCAAAGGCCTTCGACCGCGACCGGCTGGTGGCGACCATGGGCGGCGCCGAGGCACGCGAGAAGATCGCGGCCGAGATTGCAGCCGCAAGACCAGCGGACAGTCCCGTCAGTGTGCGGGCGCGGCCTGCCCGGCAAGAGGACGGCAAGGAGCTTGTTGCCCGCGCCGGCGAAATCATCGGCCTTGCCGGGCTTGCCGGCCATGGCCAGACGGATCTTCTGCTGGCGATCTTTGCCGCCGCGGCGCGCCGAAGGCCGGGCATCGACGTGACCGCGCCGGTGGCGCTGGTGGCGGGCGACCGCCAGTCGGACGGAATCTTTGCGCAATGGTCGATCTCTGAAAACATCGGCATCCGCTCGCTGGCACGTTTGCGCAAAGGGCTTCTGATTTCGCCGCAGCGCGAGGCCGAACTTGCCGAATTCTGGAAGCAGAAGATCGGCATCCGCACGCCTGACATGGCCAACAACATTTTTTCGCTGTCGGGCGGCAACCAGCAGAAAGCGCTGTTTGCCCGTGCGCTCGGCTCGGATGCCGAGATCGTGCTGATGGATGACCCGATGCGCGGCGTCGATATCGGCACCAAGCTCGAAGTCTACGACCTCGTGCGCGAGGAAGCGGCCAAGGGCCGGACCTTCCTCTGGTACACGACCGAGACCGAAGAACTCGACAATTGCGACCACATCCATGTCTTCAAGAACGGCCGCATCGTCGCCAATCTCACGCGTGGCGAGTTGACGGAGGAAAAGATCATCCAGTCCTCATTCGGCGATGCGGCCTGAGATGACGGCAATCGCTCCCGGCCCAACTTCCTCGCCGCGCGGCAGTGCCGCCCGCGCCCGCATGCTGCGCAGCCTGTTGCCGGCGCTGTCGCTGGCTTTGGTGCTGCTCGCCATCGCCTGGCTCAACCCGCGCGCCATCAGCTATTTTGGCTTCAGCCTGATGCTCAACCTGGCGATCCCGATCGCATTGGCGACGATCGCGCAGATGTTCGTCATCGCGGGCAATGAACTCGATTTGTCGATCGGGACCTTTGTCGGCTTTGTCGGCTGCGTCACAGCGACATGGCTGAAGGATGCGCCGCTGGTCGGCGTGATTATCCTCATCGGCGCCATCGGCGTCTACGCGCTGCTCGGCGCGCTGATCCATCTGCGCAACCTGCCGTCGATCGTGGTGACGCTGGGCATGAGCTTCGTCTGGCAGGGGCTGGCCATCCTGGTGCTGCCCAAGCCCGGCGGCAAGGCGCCGGACTGGCTGCTGGGGCTGATGGCGTTCAAGCCGCCCTTCATTCCATTCCCGATCATCGCCGCGCTGGTGATCGCGGCGGTGGTGCATTTTGGGCTGATGCGCACCTCCTATGGCGTCATCCTGCGCGGCTCGGGCGGCAATCCGGCGGCGCTGCGGCGCGCCGGCTGGTCGCTGCTGCGCACCAAGATCGTGCTGTTTGCGCTGACCGGACTGTTCGGTGTTTTGTCCGGCATGGCGCTGATCGGCATCACCACTTCGGCCGATGCCAATATCGGTAATGGCTATACGCTGCTGGCGATTGCCGGCGTCATTCTCGGCGGTGGTGAATTCGTCGGCGGCCGGGTGTCGCCCATCGGGGCCGTGCTCGGCGCGCTGACGCTGGCGCTTGCGGCGTCACCGCTGCTCACCTTCATGCATATCCCGCCGGACTGGCAGGTCGCCGCCAACGGCGCCATCCTGATCATCGTGCTGGCGGCCCGCGTCCTGATCAGCCGCAAGGAGCGATAGCGATGACCCTGTTGCGAACGCTCACCGCCAAACCCTGGATCTGGTCCTTCCTCGGCGCGCTATTGGTATGGCTGGCAACCATCGCCTTCACCGGCGGCTATGGCGCCGGCGGCATGGTCACGGCGGCCCTCTCGCTCGCCGTCTTCACCGTCATCGTCGGCGTCGGCCAGATGTTCGTCATCACGCTCGGACCCGGCAATGTCGACCTGTCGCTGCCCGCCAATATCGGGCTGGCCAGTGCTGTCGCCATGAAGGTGATGGATGGAAGCGATTCCATGATCGTGGTCGGGCTGTTGGCGGCGCTCGCCTGCGGTGCTGCCATCGGCGCGGTGAATTACCTGCTGATCTGGGCGCTGCGCATTCCGCCGATCATCGCGACGCTGTCTGCCAGCTTCATCATCCAGTCGATCGACATCAGCTACGGGCGCGGCCTGCAGATCAAGCCGCCGCCAGGCTTTGCCGATTTCGCCAACTGGCAGATTTTTGGCATTCCGGTGCTGGCGATCCTCACCGTGGTGTTCACCGTTGCTGCTGCCATCGCCTTGCAGCGCATGATCTATGGCCGCTCGGTGCTGGCGATCGGCCAGAACATCCGCGCCGCGTGGCTTGCCGGCGTCAATGTCGGCCGCACCCGCTTCCTCACCTACACTCTGTCGGGCGCGCTCGGCGGCATCGACGGCGCGCTGCTCGCCGGCTATTTCCGCGGCGCCAATGTCGACATCGGCAATGAGTATTTGCTCGCCTCGATCGCCGTCGTCGTCATCGGCGGCACCTCGGTTGCCGGCGGCAAGGCCAATGTTCCCGGCGTCTGGGGCGCGGCTTTGTTCCTGGTGCTGCTTCTGACCATGCTCAACACATTCGGCGTCAGCGCCGGCGTGCGCTTGTTGCTGACCGGGCTCATCATAGTCGGCGTCATCACGGTGGCTGGTGGCGAGAAGGTGTTGCGGTAAATCGCTTCCAAGTTTGGCAGTGTCTCAGTTTGAAATTTCACTGCGGCTTCGATCTGTCCGTTATTTCGCAGCCATCCCGTACCGGAAGCGTATGCCATCGGTTGCGAGCCTCTTTGATATCCCAGACAAAGTCGGCTCGGCAGTTGGAGTGGGCTCGTAGCGAAATCGAAGCACAATCGAAACCTTGGCTGGCGGGGTTTCTGGATATTTCTGGCGAAATCGATCGCTTGTTGCAATCTGCAAATAGGATTCCACCCTCGCCGATATGCTTTCGAGATGCGCAGCTATCGTCTTGTCATCTGTCCAAGGCAACGTATCAGTGATGACGAACCGCAGACCATTATTTCCCAAACGAACTTCCAAATCGTTCGAAAAGTCATCGCTGATAGCAAGGCTCTCGTTGTTCATCATCCTTCGATCGTTTTTTGTAAGGGCCACGCTTGCCCGACTTAGGCGCAACGGCGTCCATTTTCCCGCAAGGGTCTTCCATAGACCAGAGCGTCTTGGACATGCCAGAGACCATTGCTTCAAATTTCAGACTGAGACACTGCCATCAAATTTGACCATGTGGACAAAAGTCCGCACCCGTTCCATAGTTCCGCGTCTGATTTCAGAACAGCCGGCTCGACACGGCTGTCAAACAGAGGGGCACTAGATGGAAAACCGGAAAAACAAATCGCAATCGACCGGCCTGTCGCGGCGCGACGTGCTGGAACTCGGCGCGCTTGGCCTGGCTGCGGCGATGCTGCCGGGCGTGGCTTTCGCCAAGGACAAGAAGCTGAAAGTGGCGGCGATCTTCGCCACGCCGATCGAGGAGCCGTGGGACAACCAGATCCACGTCGCCTTGCAGAAGGCCGAGAAGGAACTCGGCATCGAATACAAATGGTCGGAAAAGGTGCAGACCGCCGACTTCAGCCGCGTCATGCGCGAATATGCGCAAGGCGGCTACCAACTGGTGCTGGGCGACGCTTTCGCCGCCGAGCGCGAATCGCGCCGTACGGCAAAACAGTTCCCGAAGACCGCCTGGCTGTTCGGCTCGGGCGCCGGACCGGCCGAACCCAATTTCGGCGTCTTCGACAACTGGATCCACGAGCCAGCCTATCTCTCCGGCATCATCGCCGGCAAGATGTCGAAGTCAGGCACGATCGGCGCCGTCGCGGCGATGGGCATTCCGGAAGTGAACCGGCTGGTCAACGCCTTTTTCGCCGGCGCCAAGGAGGTCAACCCCAACATCAAGAAGAAGGTTGCCTTCATCGGTTCCTTCTTCGATCCGCCCAAGGCCAAGGAAGCCGCCGTCGCCCAGATCGATGCCGGCGTCGACGTCATCTATGCCGAGCGCTTCGGCGTCATCGAAGCGGCGGTGGACAAGAAAATCCTTGCCATCTCCAACATGTCCGACCAGTCGAGCCTCGGCCCCGATACGGTGATCACCGGCCCGGTCTGGGACATGTATCCGACGGTCGAGCAGGCGATCAAGCTGGTCAAGGCCGGTGTCTTCACCGCGCAGGATTATGGCGATTTCTCGCGCATGGCCAAGGGCGGCTCGTTCCTGGCGCCCTACCACAAATTCGACAAGACCCTGCCGGCGGAGGTCAAGGATCTGGTCGAGAAGAAGAAGGCCGAGATTCTCGAAGGCAATTTCCGGGTGGATGTGGACGAGAACACGCCGGTTTCGGATTGAGGTTCGGTTGGAGGGTTGGTGCTTGTCGCACCCCCCTCTGCCCTGCCGGGCATCTCCCCCTCATGGGGGGAGATGGGCTGCTTTGACGCTGGCTAACATTGTTCGCGGTTTGAGATTGGCGAAAGCCGACGTGACGTCCAATCTCCCCCCATGAGGGGGAGATGGCCGGCAGGCCAGAGGGGGGTGTGACGGGCACGCCCTCACAATTCAGGAGCGCCCTTGTCCGCCCCACTCATCGAAATGCGCGGCATTACCAAGAGCTTCGGCGCCGTCAAGGCGAACGAAGCGGTCGACCTCAGCGTGGCGCCTGGTGAAATCCTCGGCCTGCTGGGCGAAAACGGCGCCGGCAAGACGACGCTGATGAATGTGCTGTTCGGCGCCTATGCGCCGGATGCCGGCGAGATACTCATCCAGGGCAAGCCGGTGCGGATCACCAGTTCGGCCGATGCGCTGGCTGCCGGCATCGGCATGGTGCACCAGCATTTTCACCTGGCGCCGCGGCTGACCGTGCTGGAGAATTTGCTGATCGGTATTGCGGGCAAATCCGGCCGCATCAATCGCGCCGGCGGGCTTGCCCGGTTGTCCGACATCAGCAAACAGCATGGGCTGACGCTCGACCCCGATCTGCCGGTGTCGGCTCTGTCGGTCGGCGAACAACAGCGGCTGGAAATCGTCAAGGCGCTGTTTCGTGGCGCCAAGCTCTTGATCCTCGACGAGCCGACGGCGGTGCTGGCGCCGAGCGAGGTCGACGGGCTGTTCTCGGCGCTACGCTCGATGGCGGCGCAAGGGCTGGGCATCATCTTCATTTCGCACAAGCTGAACGAGGTGAGGGCACTCACGCATCGCTGCACCGTGCTGCGGCACGGCCGCGTTGCCGGCCGGGTCGACGACCCCGCCAACACGACATCGGCTGCAATGGCTGAGCTGATGTGCGGCCACGAGATTGTGCCGCCGGCGAGGGGGCCGTCGACGCCGGGCGCGGCGGTGCTGACGCTCGACGCTATCTCCACCTCACGGCATTCGGGTACGCCGCTGCACGACATCTCGCTTGCTGTGCGCGCCGGTGAAATCCTCGGCATCGCCGGCGTCTCCGGCAATGGCCAGCGGGCACTGGCCGAAGTGATTTCCGGGGTGCTCGCGCCTGACGCCGGCGCGATGACAATAGCCGGCAGACCGGTGACGCGGTTCTCGCCGCGCGAGGTGCAGGCGCTCGGTCTCGGCCGCATTCCGGAAGACCGGATGACGACCGGGCTGGTTACCAATCTGCCGTTGGCCGATTCCATGGTGCTGCCGCGTATCGGCACGGCGGCGTTCAGCAGCAAGGGCCTGCTCAAGCCGGATGCGATCCGCGCCTTCGCCGAGGAACAGATCAAGGCTTATGACATACGCTGCCCCGGGCCGATGACCCGCGCCGGCGCGCTGTCCGGCGGCAATCTGCAGAAGGCGCTGCTGGCGCGCGAACTTGCGTTCGATCCGAAAGTGCTGATCGTCTCGCAGCCAACGCGCGGCCTCGATATCGGTGCCGCCCGTTTCATCCACGAAAAGTTTCTCGGTATGCGCGCCAAGGGCTGCGGCATCGTCGTCATCGGCGAGGATCTGGAGGAACTGCTGGTGCTCTGCGACCGCATCGCGGTGATGTATGAGGGCCGTATTGCCGGCACGCTCGACAGCGCCGATGCAACCATCGCGCGGCTGGGGCTGCTGATGACCGGGGCGGAGGGCCATAGCTGATGTTCCGCCTGGAAGCCCGCACCTCTACCCCCGCCTGGTTCAACCTGGCGCTCCCGCTCATCGCGATCGCAGCCACGCTCATTCTGTGCAGCGGCCTCATCGCTTTGGCCGGCGCCGGGGTGCTCGAAGCCTATGGCGTGATGCTGTCGGCCTCGTTCGGCGACAGCTACGCCATCACCGAAACACTGGTGCGCGCTGCACCGATGATCTTCACCGGGCTGGCAGTGGCCGTCGCCTTCCGGGCGAAGTTCTGGAACATCGGCGCCGAGGGGCAGTTGCTGGCCGGCGCGGTGGCCAGCTGTTTCGTCGGCGCCATCCCGATGCCGGGGGCGCTGGCGATCCTGTTGATGGCGATCGCGGGCGCCGCTGCTGGTGCGGCGGTGGCGCTGGTGCCGGCGACGCTGCGCGTAAAGTTCAAGGTCGATGACGTCGTCAGTTCGCTGCTGCTCAATTCGGTCATCTACTATGCGCTGATGGCGCTGATCGAAGGGCCGTGGAAGGATAGTTTCAGCGGCTATCCGATCTCGCCGCCGATCGAGGATTCGGCAAATTTTCCGGTGCTGCTCGAAGGCACGCGCCTGCATCTCGGCGTCATCGCGGCGCTGGTCGCCGCGCCTTTGATCTGGTTCCTGATCGTGCGCACCACGCTCGGCTTCCGCATCCGGGTCACCGGCGAAAGCCCTGAAGCCGCCCGTTATGGCGGCATCCATGTCGAGCGGGTGCTGATCTCAACCGCGCTGCTGTCCGGTGCGCTGGCCGGGCTCGCCGGTGTCGGCGAAGTCGGCGGCGTGCATTTCCAAGTGATGAGCGACATCTCGCCGGGCTATGGCTATTCCGGCATCGTCGTCGCCATGCTGGCGAGGCTCAATCCGCTCGGCGTGGTGCCGGCGGCGATCTTTCTGGCCGCCGTGATGACAGGGGCCGAGGCGATGTCGCGGGCGACCGGCGTGCCGGCCTTCCTCAGCGATGTCATCCAGGGAACGGCGCTGCTTGCCATGCTGGTGGCGCTGCTGTTCACGGCATATCGCGTCCGCCGCGTCGGAGCGGCCTCATGAGCGCAGTGTTCGAACAGATTTTTCAGGTCGGCTTTTTGGCCGCCATCATCCGGATCGCCACGCCGCTCGCCTTTGCCACGCTCGGCGAGATGTTCTCCGAGCGCGCCGGCGTGCTCAATCTCGGCACCGAAGGCATCATGCTTTTGTCGGCGATGACCGGCTTCACCGCCGCCAGCCTCAGCGGCAGCCTGTGGCTTGGCGTGCTGGCGGCAGTGCTGACCGGCATGCTGATGGGCGCGCTGCATGCGCTGTTCACAGTGGCACTGGGCTTGAGCCAGCATGTCTGCGGCATCGGCGTCACGCTGTTCTCGTCGGGCCTGGCCTATTTCCTCTACCGGCTGATCTTCGGCCAGCAATCGGTGCCGCCCAGCATCAAGGGGTTTCAGACCTTGCCGATCCCGCTGCTCTCCGACATTCCGGTGCTCGGGCCGGCAGTGTTCAACCAGTTCACGCTGGTCTACATGGCGATCATCGCCATCCCACTCGCCGCCTTCGTACTCTACCGCACGCCCTGGGGCCTGTCGGTGCGGATGGTCGGCGAGAACCCGCGCGCGGCCGATTCCGCCGGCGTCAGCGTCATTGCCACGCGTTTTCAGGCCGTCATCCTCGGCGGCGCGCTGATGGGGCTCGCCGGCGCCTTCCTCACGATGGCGCAGTTCAACGCCTTCACCTTCGGCGTCGTCTCCGGGCGCGGCTGGGTAGCGATCGCGCTGGTCGTGTTCGGCCGTTGGGATCCGTGGCGCTCTGCGGGCGCTGCGCTGCTGTTCGCTTTCGTCGATGCCTTGCAATTGCGCATGCAGGCTAGCGGGCTCGGGCATATCCCCTACGAGGCGTTCCTGATGCTGCCCTTCATCTTCACCATCGTGGCGATGGCGGCGATGTCGCGCAATGCGGTGGCGCCGTCCGCGCTGTTGAAGCCGTTTCGACGGGAAGAACGGTAGACGAGCAGGACTTGGCGCCGTTCCTCTCCCCCGTCGATCGGGGGAGAGGTGTCGAGCGCAGCTCGACGGAGTGGGGGTCGACCCTCAGCGCGACATAGAGAGATTCTTGTGCATCCGTTGGCGACGGTTGCCAGGTGGTTCCCCCACTCCATCGCTGCTTCGCAGCGCCACCTCTCCCCCCTCCGGAGGGAGAGGAAGGGCGCCAAGTCTGGAATACTCACATCGCCGTAAAGCCGTTGTCCACGAACAGATGCGTGCCGTTGACGAAGCTGGACTCGTCGCTAGCCAGATACAGGGCGGCCTTGGCCACTTCCTCCGGCTCGCCGATGCGGCCTTGCTGCGCGGCCAACGCGGCATCCGAAACGTCGACGCCGAGCTTGCCGAGATCGGCCACCTCGTGCAGGCCGTGCGGTGTCCTGATAAAGCCGGGGCAGACGGCGTTGCAGCGGATGTTGCGGTCGCGGAACTCGACCGCAATGGCGCGCGCAAACATGTGGCAGGCACCCTTGGTGGTGTCGTAGAGCACCTCCATCGGTGTCGCCGCCACCGCCGAGATCGACGAGGTGCAGACGATCGAGCCACCACCGGCGGCAATCATGCCGGGCAGCACGGCGCGGGTCATCAGGAACATCGAGCGGACATTGACGGCATGCAGCCAGTCCCATTCCTGCACCGTCGTTTCCAGGAACGGCTTTATGACGATGGTGCCGGCATGGTTGAACAGCACGGTCGCGGGGCCAAGCTTGGCTGTTGCAGCTTTCACCGCCGCCTCGACCTGTGCCTCGTCCGACACATCGGCGACGAAGTGTTCGGCCACGTGCCCGCGCGCCCGGATTCCTGCTGCGGTTTTCGCCGCCTCTTCGCTATTGCGGTCGATGATCGCCACATGAGCGCCTTCGGCGGCGAACAATTCCGACGCCGCTCCGCCCATGCCCGTCGCGCCGCCCGAGATGATGGCGACCTTGCCGGCCAGTCTTGAACCCATGTCCTGTGCTCCCCGTACCCGATTGAATCGTCCGCTTTTACGCGGGAATGGCGATGCTATCCCCGTTGTGAAGGCTGGCCAAGCTGGCTGGTCGCCTGCCTCGAATCGTGGCCTCCCAGCAATCTCAGACCAATTCACATCGAAGATTGAGAAAATTGTTCTGCGTATTGCCAAAAAATAGCAATCGACAAAGTCTACTGATTTTATAGATTAACCGGCGAGACGGAGGTCGATATGTCCTATATCCAGAACGCCGAGACGGATCGCAGCAGCCAGAGGCTGGCCAATGCCCAGGCTTTCCGCCCGGCCTATGCAGGCGCCTTCGCCTATCTCGTCTTTGCCCTTGCGTTTGCGTTCACCGGGGCAGTCGTGCTCGGCCTGATCCCCTGATCCGTTCAGGCCGAAAGGGTGGCGACCTACCGCCTTCAGGTAACCGGAGTTGATGAACCGAACGCGGACGCGCTCTGGCGTGGTGCGCTTTGTTTTATGCATGTCGTTGCCCCCAAAACCGGGGCCTTTTTGGGCGACATGCATCCAACGTGATGGAGGAGATGGCAATGCCGATCGAGTTCACGCATGTTCCCGGTAAAACGCAGGCCGCCGACGCCGGTTCGGCCGTTCCTTTCTTCTACGATTTCGTCGAGACGGCGACAAAGCTGTCGCTGATCGAGGAGTCCGGCTTCCAGAAGATCGTCGTCGACGATCAAGCCGGGCTGTTGACCAATATGGACATTGCCGCCCAGGCGCTCGACCGCACCTCGTCGCTGGAAGTGGTGCTGACGCATTGGGCCGGCGTGATCGCGCCTGCGGTTGCTGCGCGGCAACTGGCGGCGCTCGACGCCAGGAGCGGGGGCCGGCTGTCGCTGAGGATGCTGAGCGAACCGCTGGCTGATGACGATGCCGAGACGCGTCCGGTTGGCCACACGGTGGTCTGGCAGCGCATTGACGAATATCTGGTGTTGCTGAAGCGGCTGTGGTCGAACGACAGGCCCTTCGACCATGAAGGCGCCTTCTACAGCATCAAGGGTGGCTACGTGCCGCGCAAGGGGCCGCATGGCGCCGATATCACCATCCGCATGGGTGGCCAGTCCGGCACCGCGCTCCGGGTCGCCGGACGGCATGCCGACGTCTTTGAGCTGGCGTCCGGATCGCTCGACGAGATCCGCCAGCTGATGGAACGGGCGCGCAGCGCCGCTGCCGAACATGGCCGTGCCGGCAAGCTGCGTTTTGCGCTTCCGCTTCGGATTCGTTCGGAAGGCGGTGCATCCGTCGCCGGCCACAAGGCCGTCGAGCTTTCCGGACCGCCGGCGCAGATCGCTTTGTCGCTACTGCCCTATGCGGCGCTCGGCATCAGCGAGTTCATGATCGTCGGCGTCGACAGGCCGCGGGAGATCGCCAGCATCGCCCGCGAGACGATCGCGCTCACGCGCAACTCGCTGGCGCGCCGTGAGGCCGAAGTGCCGCAGCCCGGCGCGTTTGCGTCGCGAGCAGGGTCGGACATACACGCAGGGTAGTTACGTGCCAAAACTGGCGCCTGCTGCGGATCGCGATCTGGAAACGCCGGCAGGACAGAGGGGGTGCTGTCCCGCCGGCATCTAACCGCGACCCAACCGCGCCAGCGCCTCAAGCACAGCACCCGATTCGGCCAGCGCACCGAAAACCCCATCCTCCACCGTCACCATATGCAGCGCCGCCTCATGCGCGTATTGGTCGCCGCTCGCACACGCATCGCTAATCGTCAGGCACTGGAAATTGCGGTCGGAGGCCTCGCGCAGCGTGGTGTGGACGCAGACATCGGTCGTGCAGCCGGAAAACATCAAATGGGTGATGCCGCGTGCGCGCAGCACTAACTCAAGATCAGTATAGGTGAAGGCGCTGTTGCAGGTCTTGTCGACGATAATGTCCTCGGGCTTGACCTCAATGTCGGCGACGATCCGGAAGCCCGCGCCGGAGCGCAGCAGCACGTCGGTGCCGTCGAGTCCAGCCCGCTTGCGCCGCCATTTCTCATAAGGCGTCATATCGGCCATATCGCCACGGTAGCCTTGCCTGGTGTGGATGACGGTGAGACCGGCCGACCGTGCGGCCGCGATCAGCCGGTTGACCGTCGGCAGGATGGCGCGCAGCGGCGCAGGGTCATAGCCCTTCCTGGCAAAATAGCCTGTCGGCGACAAGAAATCTTCCTGCAGGTCGATGACCAGCAGCGCGGTGTTTGCAGGCACCAGCCTTCCGTCATAGGGGAAATCGAACGGTGTCGCCTTGATCATCGATGCGTGCCTCAATTGCTGCCTGGCATCGTGGCCCAGCAACGCCGCCGCCGTCCATCCCTCAGTGCAACGCGGCAAGCCAGACCGACACGAAGACGATGCGCCGGTTGGCACATCGCGCCAAAGACTGCTGGCCAAAAAGCCATCTTGTTTGTTGACTAGTAAACTCATGTTTTATAGTCAAGCGGGGCACGGCCGCCTGAATTGGTTTCCAGTGGCTGTGCCACGTTTGAGAGAAAGCCAGAATCCGTGGCTGGTATTTTTCGGGGTCGAGATGGGGTGTTTGCGCATCCCGTCACCCCCGCCAGCCCATCGGTTACGTGCAATGACGAAGCGAGGACGAATCGTGTCCAGAAACGGTCTTTTGGCGGCGCTGGCCGCGGTTGTGCTGTCGGCCGGCAGCGCTGCGGCGCAAGAGCAGCCGACCACCCAGCCTCGGGTGACGACGGAACCCGCTCCAGCTGCGCCGGCCGCAGTCGTCCAGCCCGCGCCGGTCTTGCCGCCAGCGGCAATGGAACAGGCGGCACCGACCGCGCCGGCTGCGCCTTTGCCGGCCAGCCAGTCCGGTGCACCCACGCAGGCCGGGCCTTCCGCCATTTCGCTGACTTTGCCGCACGATCTGTCGCCCTGGGGCATGTTCATCGCCGCCGACATCATCGTCAAGGCGGTGATGATCGGGCTCGCCTTCGCCTCCCTCGTCACCTGGACGGTGTGGCTGGCCAAGTCGCTTGAAATACTCTTCGGCAAGCTCAGTGCCCGCCGCGCCGCGCGCGCCATCGGCAATGCCGCCACGCTGCGGCAGGCCGGGCGCGCGCTTGGCAACAGCGGCGGCCCCGCTGCGCTTTTGGTTCAGGCAGCCGAAGAAGAGGCAGCGCTTTCGGCCGGCGCGCTCGACCACGTCACCGGTGACGGGTTGAAGGAACGCGTGACGTCGCGCCTGTCGCGGATCGAAGCGGCGGCGGCGCGGCGCATGTCGCGCGGCACCGGCGTGCTGGCGACGATCGGCTCGACGGCGCCCTTCGTCGGCCTGTTCGGCACCGTCTGGGGCATCATGAACGCCTTCGTCGGCATTTCGCAGGCGCAGACCACCAATCTCGCCGTCGTCGCGCCYGGCATCGCCGAGGCGCTGCTGGCCACCGCGATGGGCCTGGTCGCGGCCATTCCCGCCGTCGTCATCTACAACGTCTTTGCGCGCTCCATTTCCGGTTACCGGCAGATCCTTGCCGATGCGTCGGCCGGCGTCGAACGGCTGGTCAGCCGAGATCTCGATTTCCGCACGGTGCCGCAGGCGCCCGCGCTGGCGGCGGAATGATGGAGCGGGAGCATGGCGTCTAGGATTCGCGAAAACATCGACGGCGATATCGAGGAAAACCACGAGATCAACGTGACGCCGTTCATCGATGTCATCCTGGTGCTGCTGATCATCTTCATGGTCGCCGCACCTTTGGCGACGGTCGACGTCAATGTCGACCTGCCGGGCTCGACGGCGACACCGGCACCGCGGCCGGAAACGCCGCTGTTCCTGACTCTGAAGGACGATCTGACGCTGGCGATCGGCAACGACAGTGTGCCGCGTGCCGCTTTTGCCACCGTGCTCGACGGCAAGACCAAGGGTGACAAGCAAACCCGCATCTTCCTGCGTGCCGACAAGGCGGTCGGCTATGGCGAGCTGATGGAGGTGATGAATTTGTTGCGCGGCGCCGGCTACCTGAAAATTGCGCTGGTCGGGCTGGAAACGGTGCCGGCGGGACCGGCCGCGCCGTCGCAACCAGGCCCCGCCCCATGATGCATCTGGCCGCTGCCGTTCCCATGGCCGATCCGCCGCGCACTGGCGCGCGCGAGATCGGTCTGTGGACAATGGCAGCGGTGCTCATTGTCGGCGCGCATGTCGCGATCGCCTATGCCGTGCAGAGCTTCAGCCTGGCCAACGAGATGGATGGCGGCCCGCCGCCGGCGGTGGCGATCGAGCTGTCGCCTATGATGGTCGCACCAGCAGTGCCGGAGGACGCGATAGCCGATGTGGTGACGCCGGAGCCGACAAACCAGGTCGAGGAGACGGTCGCCGACGCAGAACCTGTCGTGGAGCCGGACGTCGGAAAGCCGGAGCCGGTCACCGAGGAGGCTGAAGAGGTCCAGCTCGACGAGCCCGCACCAGTCGAGACGGCCGCGGCCGAACAACCCGACCAGCCGCCGCTCGACGAGGTCGTACCCGACATTGTCCCGGCCATTGCGCCGGACGTGGTCATTCCGCTGCCGCAGGCCAAGCCAGTGGAGGACAAGCCGGTCGAAAAGGCGAAGCAAGCGGTCGAAAAACCCAAGCCGAAACCAAAGAAAGAGAAGAAGGAAAAGGCTGTGCCGGCGAAAGCGGTCGTAACCGCCAGCGTCGATGCGAAAGCGGCTGCCAAAGCCGCCGCGCCGAAGGCCTCGCAGTCGAGTGGATCATCAGTCAGTGCAAGCAAATGGAACTCACAGCTGATCGGATGGATCAATCGGCACAAGCGCTACCCGAGCGCGGCAAGGTCGCGGCGCGCCGTGGGTACCGCAAATGTGACCTTCGTCGTCAGCGCTTCGGGCAAGGTGACCTCCGCCCGACTGACGCGATCTTCGGGGGACGCGGATCTCGATCGCGCCGCGCTCAGCATTCTGCAGGGTGCGACGGTGCCCGCGCCTCCGCCTGACAAGGCCGGTACGGCTGTCGTGGCACCTTTGATGTTCACGCTGCGGTAAAGTTATGCCGTAGCGGTGGAGCCGATGCGGGATGCGGGCTTTGTGTCCCGCATCCCATTTTCGTTCAGCGCCCCTGTTGCTGCAGGCGCGCTTCCCGCTTCTTGCGCCACGGCGCGTTGGCCTCCCAGTCGCCGGCCATGATGCAGCCATAGGGCAGCACCTCGTCGACGATCTCCGCCAGGCCGAAATGCTCGATCTGGCGGCGCATCGAGGCCGCGTTCTTGTAGGCGCTCGGCAGCTCCGAAATATCGGTCACGCCGGAGAAGAAACGGGCATCGATGCTCTTCGTCTCCTGCGCAAAGATATCGGCGTCGCTGCGCCCCGCCTGCATGCGCCGGTGCTGGCTGCGCGAAAAGTTGCGCCCGGCGCCGTGCGGCGAGAAGCCAAGCCCGTTCTCGGCGTTCTTGCCGCGCACGATCAACACCGGCTCCGCCATGTTGAGCGGGATCAGCGTCAGATCGGTCGCGTCGTGCGCCCAGTTGTCGAAGGCCGGCGTGGCGCCTTTGCCGTGGTAGAACAGCCCGTCCGAACGGCGGAAGACGAAGTTGTGCTCGTTCCAGAACCGGTCCGACACCTTTGCTGCCAGCTTTTCGGCCGTCAGGTCGTGGATGAGCATATGGTTGCCCTTGGTCCATTCGCGGATCGTCTGCAGGGCGTCCCAATACTCATCGCCTTCCCGCGTATCTGCCGGGATCCAGGCGTTCTGCGGCAAGGTTTCCGGCGACAGCGTCTTGCGCACACCCTCGGCGATCTTCATCCCCTTGCTGTACAGCCGCGCCCCTGGCGAGCGCGAGCCATGATGGGTGACCAGCGCCGTCTCGCCGCTCGACTTCAAAGTGCCGACATAGGCGAAATGGTTGCCGTCGCCCTGCGTGCCGAAATGCTCGATCGCGGCACTGGTCAGGTCCCGCAGCAAAGGGTTCGCCTCGAAGCGCTCGAAGACCTCCTTGGCCGGCCGGATCTGCTGGCCGCGCGGACGCCCGCCCGGCCCGAAATGAGTGACCGCGTGGACGGCATCGAGCAGGGCTGCAGGCGCCACGCCCGGAAATACCGAGATCGCCATCGAGCAGCAGATGTCGGCCGAATGCATGCCGGGGTGGATTGCCTCGGACACCGCGACGCCGCCAACCGGGATCGTGCCCGACGGACCGGTCGGGCAGGCATCCGGCATGATGGCGCCGGCGCGGATCACCGGCGTGCGCATCAGCTCGGCCATGCTGCGCGTGACCGCTTCGACGTTGGCGGCTTCGTCAGGCGTCTCGGCCTCGATGTTGAGATGCAGCGGCATGGAAGCGACCGCATGCAGCGGCAGCGCCGGCGGCGGCGCGAAAGCACGCGCGGCGTCCAGCGCATCGCTCGGCGATCCACCGCTTTCCAGCACCGCATTGGCCGCGGCAAGCGCCTTGCCGAACCATTTGCCCTGCGGCATGCCGGCGTCGATCAAATCCTGTCCACTCAAAATCTCGGTCATGTCTTTCACTTTCGGTCCATATCAAGCACTGCGTATTGCGGGCGGACGACAAGGGAATGCGAGACATCTTTCCGCCACTTCGCGAAGATGCGAGGAGGGACACGAACCCTCACGCCTTTCGGCACCCGCCGTAACGGGCTGCGTCTACCTGTAGTCTCGCAGGCATTCGTCCTATTCATTCGGTCTGGCGACAAGGGTCGGCAAGACAATTACTGAGCTACTTTCCATCCGGAGATGGGAGGGATGGTTTGAACATCCGACCTTCCGCGACTTTCGCCGCGGACGCTCTATCCCTGTAGTCCTGCCTGCATTCGCCATTCAGTTACGTCGCCGCGGCGACAAGGGATGATGAAACACCGGGAGTCCCGCTCGTGCCAGAGAGCGCCGCCAAGGTGAGGAGTCGAACCTCACGGAGCATCCCATTCTTTGGAGCTGTAGTTCCATCCGGCATTCGCCGCGGTTTTGTCGAGGTGTGTGACGACAAGTATGTTGTGAAAACTGCCTTTCTGCTCTGCCGACTGAGCTACGGAGTCGATTGGCAACTCCGGCGGGACTCGAACCCGCGACCCGAAAGTTAGGATGTAGTTCCACAGGCATTCGTCACGCCGTTTGTTCAGTTCCTTTCTGTCCAATTGCGGCCGAAACCGCGTAAAGCCGTCAGGCATGACGACAAGGTTTGATGAAACGTCCCGCTCTATCCGCTGAGCTACGGGTCCATAGTGGCGGACCCGGCGGGACTCGAACCCGCGACCTGGAGGTGAATAGCCTGTAGTTCCATCGGCATTCGTCATGCCCAGATTTTTGTTCTGTTGGTCCCGGCAGACTCACTGCCGGGACTTGGTTCAGAGTTCGACCGCCTCGATCGTGCGCACCCAATGATCCGGGTCGCCGCTCGAAGTCAGCATGGTTCCCACCACGTCGAAGACGCGGTCGGAAAAGCCGCCGACATTCAGTATGTCGGCCTGCGGCTTCGCCTGCGTCGTCGCGTAGGGCTGGATGTCGACGCAGACCAGCTTGGCCTCCGGGTTCAATCCCTTGAGCTTCTGCCATTCCTGCATCGTCGCCGTGCCCTGATGCGCATGCGCTGATGCATCCACCCAGGACTGGTTGTCCGACACGAACACCACCAGGTCGACCTTCGCCTTCTCGCGCACCAGCCGCGCCAGCGGAGCCGAACAGTTGGTTCCGCCACCACCGATAGCCGCCAGCTTGGCGGCGTTGGTCATCACCGTGTCGCGAGCGTTGAGGCTGATATCAACCACATCGTTCTCGAACGGCAGGACCCTCGCCGTCGGGTTGCGCCGCAGCATCGCGGCGGCCACCAGGGCAGCCACATCGATGCAACGCACGGCCGAGGTCGCGCCCTTGCGGTAGCCGGTCGCGGGCGATGCCATCGAGCCCGAAACGTCCGGGCATACGACGACGTTGCCGTTGATCCGCGGCGCATTGCCGAGCGCGATTTCCATCGCATCCTGCAGCGCATCCCTGATCACGCCGGGCACATCCGTACCGGTCATGGTGAACGCCACCATGAGCTGGTACGGGAACACCCGGGCGCGCCGGACCGCTTCCGGATCGCGCAGACGCGCCGCCAGCTTCTCGGCGAACCCTTCCACTTCGAACACGCCGTTGCGGGCGAAAGTGTTCAGGTTCTGCCGCAGCATCTGCCAGCCGGCCGCTTCGGCGATCTGCACCCAATGCTCGCGCGACAGCGGCATCGAGGTCAGCATCTGGAACGGCACTTCCGGCACTGGCAGCGACGGATCGCGCTTGAACGCCTCGAAAGCCTTCACCGCGTCCGGCAGCACCGACAAATCATGCGGCTTGCCGATCAGGTAGCCATAAAGCGCCTCACGCGAGGCCGATTTCGGCTTCGGGTGAACCATCTTGATGACATCGGCCAGCGACGGATCATTGCCGACCGCAGCCCGCATGATCTCGAAGTCGGCCGCCTGTTCGAGCCAGGCCTGGACGAGACGCTTCGGCCGCGTGCCGAGCGACTTGCGCCCGGTGGCGCCGGAGCGCATGACCTGCACGAAGTTGCGCAGCATCTTGCCGTTCCTGACGATCCGTCCGAAAGCACGGTCGAACTCGTCGCCCTGCATCGAGGACAGAACCGCCAGCAGCAAGGCCGGCATATCCTTCATGTAGCCCTGCTCGAAGGCGTGGACAGCGGTGCGAGCCAGGAAACCCGGCTCGACCTGCCAGGCGAGCTTCAACACCTCGTCCAGCTGCTCGCGCGGCTCGGCATAGAAGGTCGCGTTGAACGTGCCCGTCGCCGCCAGCTGCGCCAGGGCCTGATGGGGCGACAGGCGATAAGCCCGGGCTCCTTCATTGTTCTTGATGCCAGCCGACGGGAGCAGCTTTCCTGCATACGTCGCAAACACGGATTTGTTCGCCATTGTTCCTATCCTTCATTTCACACCAGCAGCACTGCAGAAGGCGTGCCAGTTTGAAGGATGTGCAGGCGGCGGCTCGTGATGCTCCTCATAAATTATTGATTTTATTCCAAAATAAAAAACAACATCAAAACTTGTCGGCACTGGCCCTTCGCGAGAGAGTGCCTGTATAGTAATCCAAAAATCTCTGTTGTTATAACACAGGATAAAATGAAAAGACGCGTCGCGATAGGCATTCTGGGGACGACGCTCGATGCGGGGCGCACCGATGACCGCTGGAGGAAATGGCGGCCGACGGTTGCGCTCTGCCAACAGCAAGGGCTGTTCATCGACCGGCTTGAACTCATTCACGGGTCTCAGTCCCGGCAACTCGCCACGCAGGTCATCGCCGACATAGAACAGGTTTCGCCGGCGACCGAGGTCAGGACGCATCTGATCAGCATGCGCGATCCCTGGGATTTCTCAGAGGTCTACACGGGTCTGAGGGACTTCGCCCGCGCCTACACATTTGATCCCGACAAGGAAGATTATCTCGTCAACATCACCACCGGCACCCATGTCGCGCAGATCTGCTGGTTCCTGCTCACCGAAGCCCATTTCATCCCGGCCCGGCTGCTGCAGCTTTCGCCGCGCAAGCAGGGCAGCGACGACGATGTTTCCGGCAGCCATTCGATCATCGATCTCGACCTCTCCCGCTACGACGCCATCGCCACCCGCTTCACGGCGGAGCGCGACGAGGCGACATCGTTCCTGAAATCAGGCATCGCCACCCGCAACCCTGCCTTCAACCAGATGATCGACCAGATCGAAAAGGTGACGATCCGCTCGCGCGCGCCGGTGCTGTTGACCGGCCCGACAGGCGCCGGCAAGTCGCAACTGGCCAGGCGCATCTATGAACTCAAGAAGGCGCAGCGCCAGGTCTCCGGCGCCTTCATCGAGGTCAATTGCGCGACACTGCGCGGCGACCAGGCGATGTCGACGCTGTTCGGCCACGTCAAGGGCGCCTTCACCGGCGCCCAGAACGAGCGCGCCGGGTTGATGAAATCGGCCAACAAGGGTGTGCTGTTTCTCGACGAGATCGGCGAGCTCGGCCCCGACGAGCAGGCCATGTGCCTGAGGGCCATCGAGGAAAAGCGCTTCCTGCCGGTCGGCGCCGACCAGGATGTCATGTCGGACTTCCAGCTTCTTGCCGGCACCAATCGCGATCTGGCGATCGGCGTCAAGGAAGGCAAATTCCGCGAGGATCTGTTCGCGCGGCTGAACCTGTGGACCTTCCAGTTGCCGGCGTTGCGCGATCGTAAGGAAGACATCGAGCCGAACCTCGACTTCGAGCTGCGCCGCTTCAGCGAGCGCGAGGGCCAGAACGTTACCTTCAACAAGGAGGCGCGCGACCTCTATCTGAAATTCGCCATGGCGCCGGAGGCGATGTGGCGCGCGAACTTCCGCGATCTCTCGGCTTCGGTTACCCGCATGGCGACGCTGGCGCCGCTCGGACGTATCGACGAGGAGACCGTGCGCGACGAGATGGAGCGGCTCGGCGCCTTGTGGCGGAGCGGCGAGGCCGGCGATCGCGAGGCCATCTTGCTGGAAATCCTTGGCTCCGAGCGTCGCGATCAGATCGACATATTCGACCGGGCGCAACTGGCCACCGTGCTCGAGGTTTGCCGCGGCAGCAATTCGATCAGCGCCGCCGGCCGCAAACTCTTTGCCGTCTCCCGGCTGCAAAAGACCAGCGGCAACGACGCCGACCGGCTGCGCAAATATCTCATGCGCTTCGACCTCAGCTTCGAAGACATCGCCCGTAAATGATCGGCTTCGTGCGCGGTGCGATCGCAGTGGCGGTCACTTTCCCGCTTGACTGACCCGCCGGACCGAATACGCTAGCCCAAAATACCGGCTTTGGTCGCCGGGCGGCAAATATGCCTCGTATGCCTCGCCCTTGCGGCGCTGGCTGCGGGGCATTGTCATTTCTGGGGTTCTGTATGAAACGGCGTATCGAGATCGGCATCCTCTATTCCCGCTCGGGCAGCTACCAGCTGGTCTCCGATGCGTGCCGGATGGGCGCCATGCGCGCAATTGCCGATATCAATGCCGATCGCAGCTCAGGCATCGAGCTGGTGCCGGTCGAGCGCGATCCGCACAGCAATGCCGACCGCTACGCGACGCTGTGCGAAGACATTTTCAGGACCAGCAGCGCCCGCCATGTCGTCGGCTGTGTCACCTCATGGAGCCGCAAGGAAACGATCCCGGTGCTGGAGAAGGCCGGCGGCATGCTCTGGTACGCCTGCCCTTATGAAGGTTTTGAGGCCAACGAGCATGTCGTCTACATGCACGCTTGCCCTAACCAGCACCTGGTGCCGCTGATGGCGCATGTCGTGCCGCGCTTCGGCGCCAACGGCTTCCTGCTCGGATCGAACTATATCTGGGGCTGGGAGATGAACCGCGTGGCGCGCGACCTGATCGCGGATGCCGGCGGCAAGGTGCTGGGCGAGCGCTATCTGCGCATCGGCGAGACCGATGTGTCGCGCCTGATCGCCGAGATCCGGGCGACGCGGCCGAGCTTCATCCTCAACAATCTGATCGGGACTTCGTCCTACGCCTTCCTGGCGGCGTATCGCGATCTGGGCGACGAGGACCCGGCCTTCCGGCCGGAAAACTGCCCCGTCATTTCCTGCAACCTCACCGAGGGCGAGCTGCCGGCGATCGGCGAGACAGGCAAAGGCCATCTGTCGGTCGGGCCGTATTTCGCGCCGCGTCCGGCTGCCTTCGCCTCGTCCTTCGAGGCCTCCGCCTATGCCTCCGTGCAAGTGATGGCCGACGTCCTGTCGCGCGATGCCGATGCCGGCCCGGCGGAATTCTCCAAAGCCTTCGCCGAACGGCGCTTCTCGACCCGGCTCGGGCCGATCGCCATCGACGCCCACTCCCAGCACGCGACGCTGCCAGTGATCATCGGACGGATCGCCGACGGGTTCTTCGAGGTCGTCAGCCGCGAGGATGAGGTCGCGCCCGATCCGTATCTGTCGCGTTACGATCCGGCAAAAACATTCGGCCGTCCGCGTCTGAGAGTGGTGTCGTGACCAGGACGCGCATCCCCAATCTCGGTGGCGCCAGGGCGTTCATCCTGCATCGCCCGCACCCGACGGTGCAGGCGATCACGAGGCAATTGTCGGCCATCGGCCTGATCACGGTCGACTGCTGGCCGGAACTGTCGCCGGAAGTGCTCGCTGCCGATTTCGTCTTCTTCGACGCCGATCTCGGCTTTGACGAGCAATTTCCGTGGAAGGCCGGCGAAGCGCCGATGCCGCTTGTGGCGCTGATTGGCTCGGAGGCACCGGGCCGTATCGAATGGGCACTGTCGCACAAGGCCGATGCGCAGCTTCTGAAGCCGGTCGGCAATGCCGGCGTCTACAGCGCACTGCTGATCGCCAGGCAGAGTTTCGAGGCGCGAAAACATTTAGCCGGCGAGATCGCCTCGCTGCGCCAGCGCGTCGCCGAGCGCCAGACCATCGTGCGGGCGGTGGCAGCGCTGTCGAAAGGCTCGGATGACGAGCGCGCCTACGCGCAGCTGCGCTCGCTGGCAATGAGCTGGCAGATCAGCGTCGAGGATGCGGCGCGCCGGATCGTGGCAATGACGGATGAGGAAACAACGGGTGAGGAAGGCGGCGATGACCAGTCCCATCGCGCCTGATTTCCCTGTGCGCATGCCGGCCAAGCCACGCGCCGGCGTCTGGCGCCGGCTGGTCAAGCGCCGCCTGGCGCTGCTCGGCCTGGTCATCGTCGCCATCGTCGTCGCCGGCGCCATCCTGGCGCCATGGCTGACCGGCTATGATCCCAACGAGCAGATGTTCGATGGCCTGACCATCGAGGGCTCGCCGCTGCCGCCGAGCGCGCAGTATTGGCTGGGCACCGATCTGCTCGGCCGCGACCTGTTGACCCGCATCCTCTACGGCGCGCGCACCTCGCTTATCATCGGCATCGTCGCCAATGGCGTGGCGCTTTTGATCGGCACTTTGGTCGGCGTCACCGCCGGCTATTTCCGCGGCGGGATCGGCAGCGCGCTGATGCGCTTCACCGATCTGATGATGGCCTTCCCGGCGCTGCTGCTCGCCATTTGCCTGGCGGCGGTGTTCCAGCCGAGTCTGTGGATCGTCGCCATGGTCATTGCGCTGGTCAACTGGGTGCAGACCGCGCGCGTCATCTACACCGAGACGTCTTCGCTCGCCGAGCGCGAGTTCATCGATGCCGAACGCACCATCGGCGCCGGCGCACCGCGCATCCTGTTTCGCCACATCCTGCCGCACCTTTTGCCGACCATCATCGTCTGGGGGACGCTCGGCATCTCCACCACGGTGCTGCTCGAGGCGACGTTGTCGTTTCTCGGCATTGGCGTGCAACCGCCGACGGCGTCGTGGGGCAACATCATCTTCGAGAACCAGACGTACTTCCAGGCCGCACCCTGGCTGGTGTTCTTCCCCGGAGCCGCGATCCTGGCGCTTGCGCTGGCCTTCAACCTGATCGGCGATGCGCTGCGCGACATCCTCGATCCGACGCAAAGAGGCCGGGCATGATCGCCTATCTCGGCCGCCGGCTGATCCAGTCGCTGCTCATCCTGCTCGGCGTGTCGCTGATCACTTTTGCGCTGCTCTACCTGTTGCCCGCCGACCCGGTGCGCCAGATCGCCGGCCGCAGCGCTACGCCGCAGACGGTGGAAAACATCCGCCAGCAGCTCGGCCTCGACCAGCCCTTCGTCGTCCAGTACTGGCACTATCTCACGAAGCTCGTCAGCGGCGATCTCGGCCGTTCCTATATCCAGCGCTCCGAGGTCACCGAGCTGATCGTCTCGCGTCTGCCGGCCAGCCTGCTGCTGATGGTCGGCGCCATCCTCTGCGAGCTACTGATAGGGCTTTCCATGGGCCTGATCGCTGCCGTCAAGCGCGGCACCGCCACCGACCAGACGCTGATGGTCGCCTCCTTCGTCGGCGTCTCTGCACCGCAATTCGTTGTCGGCCTTTTGCTGCTCTACGTCTTTGCGGTGCGGCTGAGCTGGTTTCCGATCGGGGGCTACGGTACCTGGCGGCATCTGGTGCTGCCATCGCTGACCATGGGCATACTCGGCGCCGGCTGGTATGCGCGCATGATGCGCTCGTCGATGATCGACGTGCTGCGCCAGGATTATGTCCGCACCGCGCGTGCCAAGGGGCTGGCGCGCAGCGCCATCATTTTCCGCCACGCTTTGCCCAACGCCATTTTGCCGGTCATCGCCATGATCGGCATCGACATCGGCATCTTCATGGGCGGCATTGTCGTCGTCGAAAGCGTGTTCGGCTGGCCCGGCATCGGCCAGCTGGCCTGGCAGGCGATCCAGCGCGTCGACATTCCGATCATCATGGGCGTCACGCTGGTGTCGGCCTTCGCCATCGTGCTCGGCAATCTCCTCGCCGACATCATCGCGCCGTTCATCGACCCCCGTATCAAGCTCAGATGAAAATGAAAAACAAACAGAGAAAGGGAACATAACAATGAAAAAGTTTCTCACCTCAACCGTCGCGGCATCGGCCTTGGCGCTAATGCTCGGCATGGCCAGCGCCCGCGCCGAGGACGCCGTCGACCCAAACGCCAAGCAGGGCGGCGAGATTGTCGCCACATACAAGGACGACGTCACGACGCTCGATCCGGCGATCGGCTATGACTGGCAGAACTGGTCGATGATCAAGAGCCTGTTCGACGGGCTGATGGATTACGAGCCGGGCACGACCAACCTCAAGCCCGACCTCGCGGAAAGCTACGAGATTTCGCCAGACGGGCAGACCTTCACCTTCAAGCTGCGCCATGGCGTGAAGTTCCACAATGGCCGCGAGATGACGGCTGACGATGTGAAATATTCGCTCGACCGCGTCACCAATCCGAAGACGCAGAGCCCGGGCGCCGGCTTCTTCGGCTCGATCAAGGGCTATGACGATGTCGCCGCCGGCAAGGCCGAAGGGCTCTCCGGCGTCACCGTCGTCGATCCCTACACCGTCAAGTTCGAGCTGACCCGCCCCGACGCCACCTTCCTGCATGTCATGGCCATCAACTTCGCCCATGTCGTGCCGAAGGAAGAGGTCGAGAAATACGGCGCGGATTTCGGCAAGCACCCGGTCGGCACCGGCGCTTTCAAGCTCGCCGAATGGACGCTGGGACAGCGCATCGTCTTCGAGCGCAATCCGGACTATTGGCACAAGGGCCTGCCGCATCTCGACAAGATCACCTTCGAGGTTGGCCAAGAGCCGATCGTGGCGCTGCTGCGCCTGCAGAAGGGCGAGATCGACCTGGCTCTCGACGGCATTCCGCCAGCCAAGTTCCAGGAGGTGATGTCCGATCCAGAGCAAAAGTCGCACGTCATCGAGGGCGGCCAGTTGCACACCGGCTACATCACCATGAACACCACCATGGCGCCGTTCGACAATGTGAAGGTGCGCCAGGCCGTCAACATGGCGATCAACAAGGCACGCATCGTCCAGATCATCAACAACCGCGCCGTGCCGGCCAACCAGCCGCTGCCGCCGTCGATGCCCGGCTACGACAAGGAATTCAAGGGCTATCCCTATGACGTCGCCAAAGCCAAGGCGCTGCTGGCCGAGGCCGGCCATCCCGATGGCTTCGACACGCAATTGTTCGCCATGAACACCGATCCCAACCCGCGCATCGCCCAGGCGATTCAGCAGGATCTGGCGGCGATCGGCATCAAGGCCAGTATCCAGGCGCTGGCCCAGGCGAACGTCATCGCCGCCGGCGGTGACAAGACCGGTGCGCCGATGATCTGGTCCGGCGGTATGGGCTGGATCGCCGACTTCCCCGACCCGTC
The DNA here is from genome assembly GCF_056403695.1 of Mesorhizobium sp. P2_F7. Lineage (NCBI taxonomy): Bacteria > Pseudomonadati > Pseudomonadota > Alphaproteobacteria > Hyphomicrobiales > Phyllobacteriaceae > Mesorhizobium > Mesorhizobium sp. P2_F7. Next base: position 183,945 of record NZ_JBFUFA010000002.1, read on the forward strand.
GAATTTCTACGGCCCTATCCTCGGCTGTGCGGGCGCTGTGCCCGGCGGCTGGAACTGGTCGTGGTACTGCAACAAGGATCTCGACGCCAAGGCGGCGGAAGCCGACTCGATGACCGATCCGGCGAAGTCTGCAGAGCGCAACAAGATGTGGAGCGGGATCTACGACAAGATCATGGAGGACGCACCTTGGGCGCCGGTGTTCAACGAGCAGCGCTTCACCATTAGATCCGCGCGCATGGGCGGCGCCGACAATCTCTATGTCGACCCGGTCCATGTCTTCATCAACTACGACAATGTGTATGTAAAAGATGTGCAATAGCTGCGACTACACCATCCACGGGCGCCATCATCATTTCGGCTGGGACAATTCCTTTGTTCCGGCCGAGCGGGTGGCGCCCGGCTCGACCATCGAGTTCCAGTGCCTCGATGCCGCCGGCGGCCAGTTGAACGCCGACAGCACGGTCGCCGACGTCGTCAAGCTCGACTTCGCCAAGGTGAACCCGGTGACCGGGCCGATCTTCGTCGAAGGTGCGGAGCCGGGCGACGCGCTGAAGGTGACGATCGAAATGTTCAAACCGTCCGGCTTCGGCTGGACGGCGAACATTCCCGGTTTCGGCCTGCTTGCCGACGATTTTACAGAGCCGGCGCTGAACATCTGGAAATACGATGCCGCCTCGCTAGAGCCGGCGCTGTTCGGCAAAAATGCGCGCGTGCCGCTGAAGCCTTTCGCCGGCACCATCGGCAACGCCCCGGCCGAGATGGGGATTCACTCGGTGGTGCCGCCACGGCGTGTCGGCGGCAATCTCGACATACGCGATCTCGCCGCCGGCACGACGCTCTATCTGCCGGTGGAAGTGGCCGGTGCGCTGTTTTCGGTCGGCGACACCCATGCTGCTCAGGGTGACGGCGAGGTCTGCGGCACGGCGATCGAAAGCCCGATGGACGTCGTGCTCAAGCTCGACCTGGTCAAGGACGCCAGGCTGAAGATGCCACGCTTCACCACATCGGGTCCGGTGACGCGCCATCTCGACGCCAAGGGCTATGAGGTGACGACCGGCATCGGACCGGATCTGATGACCGGGGCCAAGGAGGCGGTGGCGCAGATGGTCGATCTGTTGGCCGTGCGCTACAGAATAGACCCCGTCGAGGCGTATATGTTGGCTTCGGTGTGCGGTGACCTCAGGATCAGCGAGATCGTCGACATGCCGAACTGGGTGGTGTCGTTCTACTTTCCGCGTTGCGTGTTTGAATGAGGTTGGGTCAGCGCCAAGACACCCCCCTCTGCCCTGCCGGGCATCTCCCCCTCAAGGGGGGAGATCAGATGTCGCCTTGGCGTTCGCCAATCTCGAATGTCGCAAAGAGAAATGCCGCGCGGCGTGACGGCCAATCTCCCCCCTTGAGGGGGAGATGTCCGGCAGGACAGAGGGGGGTGCGGCGCTGACCGACAAAACAACCCCCATCCTCTCCATCGCCAACCTCTCCGTCAGCGTGCGTGGCGAGGAGGGCCAGCGCGAGGTCGTTTCCAATCTGTCGCTGACGCTGGCGCGCGGCGAGACGCTGTGCATTGCCGGCGAATCCGGTTCCGGCAAATCGATGACCGCGCTGGCGATCATGCAACTCTTACCGCAGCCGGCCGCGCGCATATCCTCTGGCGCAATCCGTCTTGGTGACACCGACCTGGCGACACTCGACGAACGCCAGATGCGTCGCATCCGCGGCGACCGCATCGCCATGATCTTTCAGGAGCCGATGACCTCGCTCAATCCGGTCTTGTCGATCGGCCGTCAGCTCACCGAATCTATCGAGGCGCACACCAGCCTTTCGCAGGCCGAAGCCCGCCAGCGCGCGATCGAGGCGCTGAAGGCGGTACGCATCTCAGAAGCCGAAAGCCGGCTAAAGCAGTTTCCGCACGAGCTGTCCGGCGGTATGCGCCAGCGCGTGATGATCGCCATGGCGCTGGCGCTCGAACCCGACGTGCTGATCGCCGACGAGCCGACGACGGCGCTTGACGTCACCGTGCAGGGCGAGGTGCTGGAGCTGTTGCGCGACCTGCAGCGCGAGCATGGCACCAGCGTCATCCTGATAACCCATGATATGGGCGTGGTTGCCGAAATGGCCGACCGCGTCATCATCATGCGGCACGGCCGCATGGTCGAAGAGGGCAAGACATCGCACATTTTCGCCAGGCCGCAGGCTGATTACACACGCGAGCTGCTGGCCGCCGTGCCACGCATCGGCAGCGGTGTCGGCCGCCAAAAATCCCGGGATGCAGTTGAAATCTCGAAGCCGGCCAATGTCGCGGAAGTCAGCGACCTGCATGTCCGTTTCGATCTGCGCGGCGGTATTTTTGGCCAGGTCACCCGCCGCGTCCACGCCGTCGAAGGCGTCAGTTTTTCCATAGCACCCAACGAGACGCTGGCGCTGGTCGGCGAATCCGGTTGCGGCAAGTCGACCACCGCAAAGGCGCTGGCAGGGCTGGTGCCGTATAGCGGCGACATCGTCATCGGCGGGCGCAATCTGTCGGGGCTCGGCCGAGACGAGCGCAAGGCGGTGCGCCGCGACGTGCAGATGATTTTTCAGGATCCGTTCGCCTCGCTCGATCCGCGCATGCGCGTGGGCGATCTCGTTGCCGAGCCGCTGGTGATCCACGGCATCGCCTCCAAGGACGAGCGCCGCGACCGCGTGGCGGCGCTGTTCGAGCGCGTTGGCCTGTCGGCCGACCAGATGGAGCTCTATCCGCACGAATTCTCCGGCGGCCAGCGCCAGCGCGTCTGCATCGCCCGCGCGCTCGCCTTGCGGCCAAAGCTGATCATAGCCGACGAGAGCGTCTCGGCGCTCGACGTCTCGGTGCAGGCGCGCGTGCTCGACCTTTTGAAGGAATTGCAGCGCGAATTCGGCGTCGCCTATCTCTTCATCTCGCACGACATGGCGGTGGTCGAAAACATCTCCGACCGTGTCGCCGTCATGTATCTCGGCCAGATCGTCGAGATGGGTACGCGCGACCAGGTGTTCTCCAACCCGCGGCATCCCTACACCAGGCGGCTGATCGACGCCGTGCCGGTGCCCGATCCGGCGCAGCGCAGAACCCGCTTCGCCCGCCTCGACCAGGAGATCCCGAGCGCCACCCGCAAGATCGGCGAGGCGCCGCTGAAGCTCGCGCTGAACGATGTTGGCAACGGCCATCTCGTTGCTGCCGAGGGCTGAGGCCGGTTTTGCGGCGACTGCGCGTTTCATGAACGCCGTCCCCCACTCCGTCTCGGCCTCGCCGAGCCACCTCTCCCCCCTCCGGAGGGAGAGGAAGGGAGCCAGGCGACATAAGCTCGCGCCCTTCCTCTCCCCCGTCGATCGGGGGAGAGGTGTCGAGCGAAGCTCGACGGAGTGGGGGTCGACTGTTCACCAGCAGCATTGATCAGGAATCGGTCGCTAAACGGGTGTAGTCCTCCGGTGCCGAGAGCCGCAGCTATTCAGACAGCCGAAAGTATGCCGCCATCGGAATGCCGGCATTGCAGCTATTCTTTTACCCTGTTCGCACCAACCAGGCGTTGTCGTCTTCAGGTTTACCGCACTTTAGGCTGATAGCGGTGATGATACGCTAGGCATCAGAGCCCAAGGGGACAAACAATCTTGCTCAAGGCGGTTCTGCAGCTGCTGCCGGGTCGGTTCATGGATGTGCGCATGCGCGTGTCCGACGGCTACGAGACGCGCGTGGTGGAGCGGCCCGGGCGCTGGATGAAGGCTGCTGAACTGGAGCAGCTGAGCAGCGATTTGCGGCTGGTGGCGTCGAAGACGCTGAAGGCCGGCAGCCTGACCTATGGCGTGTTTTCCGGCGATCGAAGCCGGCTGGAACATTCCATCATCACCATCGTCTACCGGCGCAGCGACGGGCGGCCGATCGCCTTCAACGCGCTGGCGCTGATGGACATCTCGCTGGCCGGCAAGCCCTATGAGGTATTGCATCTCGGGCTGGTCATGATCGATCCGGACGAGCGCAGCCGGGGTCTCAGCTGGGTCCTCTACGGCCTGACCTGCTTCCTGATGTTCCTGCGCAATCAGCTCAGGCCGATCTGGATCTCCAACGTCACCCAGGTTCCCGCCGTCGTCGGCATGGTCGCCGAAGCCTTCAGCAATGTATTTCCGGGACCGCATGCCGGCGCGCGGCGCTCGCTGACCCATGTGCTTTTGGCGCGGCAGGTCATGGCACGCCATCGCCATGTCTTCGGCGTCGGCCCCGAAGCCGGGTTCGACGAAGAGCGCTTCGTCATCACCAATGCCTATACAGGCGGATCGGACGATCTGAAGAAAACGTTCTACGAGGCGGCCAAGCATCGCGACGAGGCCTTTAACGAGTTCTGTCAGAAAGAGCTCGATTACGGGCGCGGCGATGACGTGCTGCAGATCGGCCAGATGAGTTTCCAGGCGGCTCGCACCTATCTTGCCGACGCGGTGCCGCGCGGTTCGCTTGCCGCCCTTGCCGTGGCGGGCGCCGCCGCCACGCTGCAGCGGCTCATCCTGCCGGTGGTTCACTGGGCGGACTCCAGCCGCCAATGGAATGTGCTGAGACCATGGACACGCTGATGCCGCCGTTCACCTATGAGGAGTTCACGACCCGCAACATCGGGTTCGTGACGGAGGCACAGCAGGCCAGATTGCGGGACGCGACGGTGTTTGTCTGCGGCACCGGCGGCATGGGCGGCGCCTGCATCATGGCGCTGGCGCGCGCCGGCGTCGGCCGGCTGATCATCGCCGATCTCGACACGTTCGCCATCTCCAACCTCAACCGCCAGGTCTTCGCCTTCACGGGCACGGTCGGTCGTGAGAAGGCGGAGGCGACGCGCGACCTCTGCCTGACCATCAACCCGCAAATGCAGATCGAGGTGCACGGCAAGGATTGGCCCAAGCATGCCAGCGCCGCGATCCGCGAAAGCGCCATTGTCGTCAACGGCACCGACGACCTCGGGGCGTCGCTGCTGCTCTACCGCACGGCAAGGGAGCTCGGCCGCACGGTCATCGACGCCTATGCCTCGCCTTTGCCGTCGGTCTATGTGACCAGGCCAAGTGAGCCGATGCCGGAGGAGCGTCTCGGCTACCCGACGCGTGGCACCGCCTGGGATGCACTCACGCCGGAGCAGCGCGCCACCGCCTTCCTGCGCGAGGCCGAATATGTCGTGCTCAACTCCTCGTCGCGCCACCATGTCGACCTTGCCATGGCCGGCGAGGTGGCGGCAGGAAGGCGCAGCCGCATGTCGTTTGCGCCGATGGTCGTCACAACCGGCATGCTGATGGCCTATGAGGTCGTTGCCGGCATCCTCGGCAACCCACATGGCGCCGACTACCGTGGCTGGTTCTTCAATCCTTACAAGGGCCGTGTCGAGCGGCCGCGCAATGCGCTGGTCGCAGCGCTTCTGCGCCCGCTGGTGCGTCGTTTCATGCTCAAGCTTATGGCGGCGGAACCATGAGTTTCGACGACACGCTCGTCGCTGACACCATCACCTCGCTGGCGGCGCTGGTCGGGCTGCTGATCGTGATCTCGATCGTCGGCGGCCGCGACACTGGCGATCCGCTGTCGCGGCGCTTCCTGTTTGGGCTGCGGGTCTTGGCGGTGCTGCTCGCCTGCCGCATCCTCGACTGGATCACCGGTCTCGCCCTCTTCCGTTTCGTCACCATCGCCGCGGCGGGCCTGCTGCCGCTGGCAGCACTTCTGCTGACCGAAGGCCTGCTGCGCCGGCATGCGCCGTTCGCGCTCAAATTCTTTGCTGCCGGCGGTGCCGTGCTGTTCTTCCTGCTGGCGCTGATCCCGGAACGCTTCGCCGAGCCATGGCGGATGGCGATCCTTCTGGCCTTCCAGTTCGGTGGTTTTCTCGCCATCGGTTGGCTGGTGATGACGCGCGACCGCGACAGCCTGTCGGCGGCCGAAAACCGCACGATCGAGCGCATGGCGCTGTCGCTGCTGCTGATCCTTCCGTTCATGGTCACCGACTACCGGCCCGGCCTGTTCGAAGTGCCGGTGCGGCTCGGCGGCATCGCCATCCTGTTCCTGTGCTGGCTGACGATCGGGCTTGGGCGCGCGAGCCTCGGCCATCGCGATACGATCGGCGCCTTCGCCGTTGTCGCGCTGAGCTCGGTGTTTGCCGGGCTGGCGCTGGGCGGCATCGACGATCTCGGCTGGCGCGGCAGCGTGCAAGGCGTGGTGATCGTGCTTTCGGCGACGCTGCTCGCCGTCATTTACAATGACAGCGTCAGCCTGACCGCAGAGAAGCGCCGCGATTCGCTGCTGAAGCATATGGCGGAGGGCGATCTGACCGATTCGGCGCGTTTTTTGCGCGGCCTGCAGCACCATATCCTTGTCGACGGCGCCCTGATCCTACCGGCTGCCGACCTCGGCGATTTCGACCTCAAGGTGCTGGCGCGGGCCCTGGAACAGGAGCCGGTGCGCTCGGTCGCCGACATGAAGCTGGATGCGCCGGTCGACCAGGACGTACGCGAGCAGCTGGCCTGGCTGTTCGAGAAATACGAGGCGACGCATGTGCTTCTGGCGACGCTCGAGCCCTTGACGGTGGTGGCGCTCAACATGCCGGCGCTGGCTTCGTCGCCGGGACTGGAGATGGAGCTGCGCGCCGTCCAGCGGATGGCCATGCTGATCTCGCAGCGGGAGGCGAAGCTGTAGGATGGACAATGCCTTGCTTTCCCGCATCGTCGCCACCGCCAATCTGGCGCCCTCGGTGCACAACACGCAGCCGGCGCGCTGGCATGCGGCGAGCGACGGTTCCATTCTCGTCATGGCGGAACTGGCGCGGCATCTGTCGGCCGGCGATCCTTCCCGCCGCGATATGGGCGTCTCCTGCGGCGCTGCCGTCGAAGGCACGGTGATGGCGCTCAATGACGCCGGCATCGGTGTGGCGACGGTCGAGGATCTCTGGGCGGTGAACGACACGGTGGCCTTTCCTGGTTACCGTCTGGCGGCGCGGATCGTTCCTGATGGCGCGGCGCAAGCCTCGCCGCTGAACAGCCATGTCGCGAGCCGGTTTACCTGGCGCTCGCATTTCAAGCCGGCGGCGATTGATGTCGCACAGGCGCTGCAAGCATGGGCAAAGGAGACGCAAGACGTAACGCTTGCCCATGCGCCTGGCGACATCGCCATGCTGGCGGCGTTGGCCGACGATGCCGGCATGGTCTTCCTGCGCGACCGCGCCTTTCGCCGCGAGCTGGTCGGCTGGATGCGGCTGACGCGTTCCGATCCGCGCTATGACACGGACGGCCTCAATCTCGATGCGCTGCGCATGAGTGCGCTGGAAGGGTTCGGTGCAAAGGTCGTTCTCGGCACTGGCCTGTTTGAGGCGCTTGACGCGCTCGGGCTTGGCAAGGCGCTGACCGGCGAAAAGGCTAAAACGCTGTCGTCGACGGCCATCGCCCTGTTCCACCGGCCGCGCGAGGAGTCGCCGGTCGAGTCAGGCCGCGCCTTCTATCGGTTTTGGCTGAACCTGGCCCGGCTCGGTTTCGCGGCCTGGCCGATGGCGGCGGTGGCCGACCATGCGGACAGCGCCGAGATGTGCGGCCGGCATTTCGCCATTCCGCCGGAGCGGCGGCTGATCAACGTGCTGCGCGCCGGCGTTGCTGCAGCAGTTCCGAAACGGGCGCGGCTGCCGGTGAAACTGGTCATCGCTTAAATACAAAGACGCAAACAAAAAAGGCCGGCGTCGAGCGCCGGCCTTTTTGCGTCTATCGAGATGCCGATCAGGCGGCCTTGGTCTTCATGGCCTCTTCGTCGCGCACCATTTTGGTGACGGCGGCGAAGTCGAGCTTGCCGGAGCCGAGCACCGGCACTTTCGGCACGACCCGCACCTCGGCCGGCACCATCAAATCCATGGCGCCATTGGCCTTGGCAAAAGCCAGGAAATCCGCACGCGTCGCGCCCGCCGCCTCGGTGATCAGGATAAGCTTTTCCCCTTTGCGCGCGTCCGGCACGGTGGCGACCGCCGATAGCAAGCCTTTCCACAATTCGCCGGCCAGCGCTTCGACAGCCGCCAGCGAGATCATCTCGCCGCCGATCTTGGCAAAGCGCTTGGCGCGGCCGCGAATGGTGATGAAGCCGCCCTCGTCGATGGCGACGACGTCGCCCGTATCATGCCAGCCGTCTTCGAGTGGCTCGAGCACGCCGGGCTTCTCGGCCCGGAGATAGCCCGCCATGACATTGGGTCCGCGCACGAACAGCCGTCCGCCATCGTCGACGCCCGGCACCGGGTCGAGGCGATATTCCATGCCGGGCATAATCTTACCGACGGTTCCCGAGCGGTTGTACATCGGCGTGTTGATGGAGATCACCGGCGCCGTCTCGGTGACGCCATAGCCCTCGAGGATGCGCACGCCGAACTTCTCCATATACGTCATGCGCGTCGCTGCCTTGACCGGTTCGGCGCCGGCAAAACAATAGCGTATCGAGCGGAAGTCGTAGGGGTGTGCGGTCCGCGCATAGCCGGACAGGAAGGTGTCGGTGCCGAAGATGATCGTCGCGTTCGAGGCATAGATCAGTTCCGGCACGATGCGGTAGTGCAGCGGCGACGGGTAGAAGTACACCGGCACGCCCGAGATCAGCGGCAGCACCGTGCCCGCCGTCATGCCGAAGGAATGGAAGATCGGCAGCACGTTGAACACCTTGTCGCCCGAATGGAAGTCGATGCGCGACGCCGCCTGGGCGGCGTTGGCCAGGATGTTGCGGTGGGTCAGCACGACGCCCTTGGGCGTGCCTTCCGAGCCTGAGGTGAACAGGATCACCGCCGGATCGTCAGGCAGGCGCTTAGCGCGCGGCGTCGACTTGCGCAGCAGGCCCAGCAGCTTTTCGCGAAGGCTGATGGTCTTTCGGAGATCGTCGAGCCAGACGATCTCGACCGAGCGGCCGAGTTCCTCGACCACAGCGCCGAGCTTTGCCTGTTCGACGAAGGCGCGGGACGTGAGCACGGTCCGAACTTCGGCCGCCTTGCAGGCCGACAGTATGTTGGCCGCACCCGCGGTAAAGTTCATCATCGCCGGCACCTTGCCGGCCGACATGACGCCGAGCAGGGCGGCGCAGGCGCCGTTGGCGTTGGGCAGCATGACGCCCAGCGTCTGCTGGTCGGCATAGGTGTTCTGGAACTTCTCGCCGAGCACGGCGGCCGCCGTCAAAAGCTTGCCGTAGCTGAGCGAGCCGGTGACTGGATCCTCGACGGCGAGCTGTTTCATGCCGCGTTCGTTGGCTGTCTGGATGATCTTTTCCAGCACGGTCTTATCGATGTCCTGAGTGCGGAAGACGAGATCCGACATCACCTGATAGAGGGCAGACCCCGCCGCGGCGCGGCGTTTGCGGCCCTTCAGCTCCTGCGGCACTTCGAGCTTGACCGGCTCCAGAATGGTCACCTTGACCTTCGGGAACAGGCGGCGGCGCACATGCTGCGAGCTCAGCCGCGAAAAATAGGTCTTCTCCAGCCCGTCGATGCGCACCGGCACCACCATCGAGCCGGTCTTGTCGGCGACCATGGCGGCGCCGTCATAGACCTTCATCAGGCCACCGGTGACAGTGATGCGGCCCTCGGGGAAGATGACCAGCGGGTCGCCACCCTGCACGACCTTGATCAGCGTGCGGGTCGACATCGGCTTGGCCGGATTGAGCGGCAAAGCGCGGGCAAGCTTCATGAACGGCTTCATCCACCAGGCCTGGGCGATGAAGTAGTCGATAGCGAAGACCGGCTCTTCATCAGTCAGCGTCAAGGCGAGCGGACCGTCGAGGAAGCTGACATGGTTGAGCGCCAGGATCGGCGCCTTGCCGGCGGCCTTGAGGTTGTCCATGCCCTCGACCTCAAGGCGCAGGAAGGCGCGGAACAGGATGGAGACGAAGTCGCGGAACGGGTTGGTCGGCAGGAATTTCAACATTAGCCAGGCGGCAATCGCATTGGCCCCGGCGAGGCCGAACAGAATGCCACCGGTGGAGACTTTCGTCTGAATCAAGGCGACAATAACACCGCCGACGGTCATGAAGCCGGCATTGACGATGCTGACGGCAGCGACGACGCGGGCGCGGCGCGCCTCGGGCGACCAGGCCTGTACGGCGGCGAAGGTCGGCACCACCAGGAAGGCGGCTGCAATGGCCATGCCGGCTAGGTCGATGGCGACCCGGATCGTGTTCGGGCCAGCGAAGAATGCGCCAAGGGTTTCTGCCTGGGGCGAAGGCTGCATGCTCCAGATCGTCCAGGCGAGATGCAGGCCGAACAGCGCCAGCAGCGCCGTGCCGACAGGTGCGGGCAAGAGCACGATACGGCCCTGCGACATCCAGGCGGCGATGGCCGAGCCGATGGCGATCGAGACGGCGAACACGGCGAGATAGACGGTGACGGCCATCTCGTTGCCGCCGAGCGAATCCTTGATCAGGGTCGGCAGGATCGACAGCACAATGGCGCCGATCAGCCAGAACCACGAGGTCATCAGGCCGGCGCGCCAGATACGCATGTCGGTGCGCAACTCGGCGACCTGGCGCCAGGTCGAGCGGAAGATGTTCTTGTCGATGACGAGGTCGGGCGCCGCCGAACCGGTGGATGGGATGTAGCGGCTGACCAGCCAGCAGCCGACGGCAAGCGCCATCATGATCGGTCCGAACACCGCGACGCCGATGCCGTCGGCGGAAACGACGCCGCCGGCAATGGTGCCGCCGAGGATGGCGGCAAAGGTGGCGGATTCGATCCAGGCGTTGGCCTTGGGCAGTTCCTTGCGCTCGAGGTGATCGGGCAGGATGCCGTATTTGATCGGCCCGAACAGGGCCGAGATGATGCCGAACATCAACAGCGCCACCATCAGCACGGGAATGGACGACAGCGCGATGCCGACGACGGAGACACCAGCCGCGGCGATCTCGGCGAATTTCAGACGCTTGGCGATGAGGGCCTTGTCGAAGCGATCGGCGATCTCGCCGCCAAGCGCTGACAGCAGCAGGAAGGGGGCCATGAACACGGYGCCCGCCAGGGTGACCAGGGACGCCGCCTGGTCCGCCGCCAGCGTGAACAGAATAAGGAACACCAGCGTGTTCTTCAGGAAATTGTCGTTGAAGGCGGACAGGAACTGCGTCCAGAACAAAGGCGCAAAGCGCCGGGACGTCATCAGATGAGCTGTGGGACGATTGATCGGAGCGATTTCCATAGCGGCGGCTTCCATTGGGCAAGACCGTTGAAAATCCTGGCTGGATTGATCAGCGGTCTTGCGCGGTTTGATCCTTGTTTAGCGGGAACCCGATTACACTTCGTTACTGCGGCTGACTTCCATCAGCAACTTCTCGGTCTTGGCGTCTTCCAGCCGGTTGATGAAACGGCTTGCTTCTTCCGAGTCGCGCAGCGTCTTGGTGATGGTGATCGAGGTGTGCACGAGCATGATGGCGGCCATGGCATAAAACCCCTTGGCGGCGAAGCTCGCCTCCATGAAGTAGATGCCGCCGGCCATCATCGTGGCGGCAACGGCGAAACTGGCCATGGTGAAGGTCTTCCAGGCGCTTGAATCCTTGGGCGAATAGGTGTTCGGGGTCATCGGTATAATCCTTCCGTTTCAGGGTTAGGTTGGTTGGGCGTGCGTCTGTTTCAGGCTGGATACAATCAGGCCGGCTTGGTCATGGTCTTCGTAAGCCGTTCGAGCACGGCGTCGGCGCTGGTTCTGAGCGGCGCGCCGCAGCCTGCGGCCGCAAGCTTTTCTGAGACCGCGGCCGGATCGCCCGACTGCTCCATCTCGGCCATGGCGGCTGCCGTGGCGTCGATCTGCTTTTGCCGTGTGCGCAGACGCAGCAGCGTCTCCTCGGCGTCCTTGAGCGCCGAGAGGCTCGAGCCCGGGGCGCTTTCGCGCAGGCGCTGGGTCGAGTCGACGGCGGCTACGATGCGCTGGCCGCGCTGCAATTCGCGCAGGCGCATTTCAGAGACGCGAATGATCCGCTTCAGCCGCTCGATTTCGGCGCTGAAGCTCTTCTGCGCCTCGCTGGAAGCGTCGCGTTCCGCTTCCAGCATGGCGATGGTTTCGGCGGCTTCGCGGGCCAGTTCATTCTGTCCCTGCTCGATCGCGGCGATCGTGCGCTTCTCCAGATCGTCGATGCGGACGACCAGCTTCTTGAACTGCACGACTTCCTGTTCGTTCTGGGCGATGGCAATGGCGACCGCCCGGCGGGCAGCGGCAATCGCATCGGCGCAATCGCGGATCTGCTGGCGCAGGATCACCAGCGCATTGCGGTCGACGACGGTCTCGGCTGCTTCGTAGCTGCGGCCGCGGACGAGAGCAAAAAACTGTTTCAACATTCCCGTTTCTCCTCTATGAACGTTGTTCACGAATGTAACGTAACACATCGTGAACAGCGTTCAAGAAAAAATGAACGGTGTTCATAATTTCGAATAAGGAAGGTTAATGACGGCAAAACGGGACGCCAAACGCGAGGATCTCAGGAGCAGGCTGATCGAGGCCGCGCAGGCGCGCATTGAAGCCTCCGGTCTCGCCGGCCTGCGCGCACGCGACATCACGGCCGATGCCGGCTGCGCGCTAGGTGCGCTCTATACCGCCTTCGCCGACCTCGACGAGCTCATCCTGCACGTCAATTCGATCACGCTGGCGCGGCTGGGGGCGGCCTTGGAACAGGAGGAGACGGGCGCCGCCGAGCCGAGAGCCAGGCTGAAGGCGCTGGCCAAAGCCTATCTCGGCTTCGCGCGCGACAACCGCATGGCGTGGAAGGCGCTGTTCGAGCACCGCATGGCGCCTGGCGTGCCGGTGCCCGAATGGCATCTGGCCGAACATGCGGTGCTGATCCAGCATCTGGTCGAACCGCTTGCCCAGCTGCTGCCAACGTTGGGATCGCACGATCTGCTGGCCCGCGCACGCACCCTGTTCTCCGCCGTCCACGGCATCGTCGCGATCTCGCTCGAGGACCGGTTCATTGGCCTCGCGCCCACCGACCTCGAAAGCGAGCTGCTGGGTTTCGTCGACACGCTGGTCAGCGGGCTGAAGACTGAAAGAGAATGAGCTGCCACGATCGGCTCTTGCCTCAATGCTCCCTGTCCTTATGAAGGTCTTGGCGCGGGCTGCCCTGTTGAACAAGGCCAGCTGAAACTGTTGGGGACATCAGGTGACAATTGACCAGGAACGTCGGTTTCGGCCCGAAATACAGGGGCTGCGCGGACTGGCCGTCACTCTGGTCGTCGTCTTTCACCTGTGGCCCTATGTTCTTCCCGGCGGCTATGTCGGCGTCGACGTCTTTTTCGTCATTTCGGGTTATCTGATCACAGGCTTGCTGGCGCAGATGGCGCTGCGCGACGGCCGCGTCTCGCTGATCGAATTTTATTCGCGACGGATTCGCAGACTTCTGCCGGCCGCGATCCTGGTGCTTCTGGTGACGCTGCTCGGCACGCTGCTGTTCATTTCCAAGGCGCGCTGGGAGGAAACCGCCAAGCAGATCCTGGCCAGCGCGCTCTATGTCGAGAACTGGCGTCTGGCCCATCAGGCTGTCAGCTATCTCGACGCCGACAATCTGCCGACGCCGGTGCAGCATTACTGGTCGCTTTCCATCGAAGAGCAGTTCTACATCGTCTGGCCGGTGCTCATGATCGGTGTGATCTGGCTGGCGCGGCGATGGCAGCTCTCGTTGAGACGATGCCTGGCGATGACATTGTCGCTCGTTTTCGTGGCATCGCTGGTCGCCTCGATTGTCCTGACGAAAACAGACCCCGCCCGGGCCTATTTCGTCAGCCATACACGCCTGTGGGAATTGGCGCTGGGCGGCCTGCTGGTGCTTGGCGAGCACCGGTTTCGATTGGGCGCGGGTGCAAGGCGGCTGCTCACGCTTGCTGGCATCGCCGGCATCCTCGCGTCTGCTTTTCTGTTTTCCGCGGCGACACCGTTCCCCGGCGCCAGTGCGTTGCTGCCAACCCTGGCCACCGTGCTCGTCATCCTGGCTGGCGAGATCCGAGTCGGCCGGTTTCGTGGGCTCGATTTGTGGCCGCTCCGCTTCATCGGCGATCGGTCCTATTCGATCTATCTGTGGCACTGGCCGCTGATCGCATTCTTCCTGGGGCAGGGCTATTCGCTGACATTTGCCAGTGGTGTCGGCCTGATTGCGGTGATCCTGGTGTTGTCGGACCTGTCTTATCGTTATGTCGAACAACCCTATCAGCAGTCCCGACACGACGCGTGGTGGAAGCCGCTGGGATACGGCACCATCGCGGTCCTGGCATGCGTGGCGGCGTCCGAGGGGCTGCTGCATTTCGTGACGACGCAACGCACCGACATTACGCTGATCGGCACACCTGCCTATCCTGGGCCTGCCGCTTTGCTGACCGGCGCGGCGGTTCCGGACGGTGTGGACCTGTTGCCGCCGCTGGCTCGCCTGAGGCGGGACGTGTCGAGTTTGTTCGCAGCAGGCTGTCAGCAGAACCTGAAAGGCGCCAAACCGGTGGGATGCGTGCTGGGCGACCCCGCCGGCACGCAAACCCTCGTCCTCGTGGGGGATTCCCACGCTGCCCAATGGGGTCCGGCCCTGAACAAGATCGCCAAGGACCGCAAATTCAAACTGGTTTCTTTCTCGAAATCCGCCTGCGCATTCGCGCGTGCGCCCACCATGTCGGACGGCAAGCCGTATCCATCGTGCTACGAGTGGCGAGAGAAAGTGCTGGCCGAGATTTTAAAGCTCAGACCGCTTGCTGTCATCACCAGCCAATCCAATGCCGGGTCGGTTCCGGACGACCTGATGATCGAGGGGTTGCGCGACATCTGGAGCAGACTGACGGAAGCGGGCTCCCGGATCATCGTCATCCGCAACACGCCCTTGATGCGATTCGAGCCCGGCGATTGCCTGAGTGCCACGCCTGCAAAATGCTTCACCAAAAGAAGCGACGCCGAGCTCAACGACGTGTTGGCGGTCGCCGCAGGGGGTCAGAAAAACGTCGGCGTCGTCGATATGACCGACGCCATATGCGGGCCGGAACTATGCGCGGCGGTTGTCGGCAACATGATCGTCTGGCGCGACAATGGTCATTTGACGGCCACCTATTCGCTTGCTCTCGCGCCCTATCTCGGCCCCAGGCTGGGGCTTTGACACAGTTCCCAAGGGGAAAGCGCAACGCGCCTTTCCGGATCCGTTGGGGGCGAGCAAGGAATGAATAAATTCCGCTGGTGGAGCTGAGGAGGATCGAACTCCTGACCTCGTCATTGCGAACGACGCGCTCTCCCAGCTGAGCTACAGCCCCGTCCAGCGGATGGCGCATTTATCGAAGGCTGCGCTTTCCTGTCAAGGCGCGGTTTTGCCGAAACGCCCTGCTGGCGGCCATCGCCTGCCGGCATGCGGCAGAAGGCGGCCCTTGCCGGTTCGGCATGCAATGGCTACATGTCGCGCAATTCAACGGAGCCTCGAATGAACGCGCTTATCGATACGCTGATCTACGCGCTGAGCATTTATGGATGGATCGTCATCCTGTCGGCGATCTTTTCCTGGCTGTATGCCTTCAACGTCGTCAACACGCGCAACCAGTTTGTCGGCAGCGTCGGCAACATGCTGTACCGGCTGACCGAACCGGTCTACCGGCCGATCCGCCGCTACATGCCCGATCTTGGCGGCGTCGATATCTCGCCGATCGTCGTGTTGGTGATCCTGTTCTTCCTGGAGCGGTTCCTCGACAGCACGGTTAGGTCGCTGTTCCTTTAGGCCCCCGGTGAGGGACACGCCGTTCCGCCTGCGTGACGACGGCATCGACCTGTTCGTGCGGCTGACGCCCAAGGCGGCGGTGGACAGGCTCGAAGGCGTGGAGACGGCGGCCGACGGGCGGTGCCACCTCAAAGCCCGCGTGCGCGCCGTGCCTGAGAATGGCGCCGCCAACCAAGCATTGCAAAGACTTGTCGCCAAGGCGCTGGGCGTTCCTGCATCGGCGGTGTCGGTCGTTGCTGGTGCTACCGCTCGCTTGAAGACGCTACGCGTGCTTGGCGATCCGGCGGCGCTGGTGACGAGCCTTAAGGCGCTCGCCAGCTAAGTCCTCAATCCCCCAGCGGCAATTTGGGATCGTCGACCTTCAGCGTGTTCACGCTCTGCTTGATGCGGCGCAGGTTTTCGAGAACCCTGGGTCCGCGCGTCTCGGCGACCGAAGTGACGATCATGTCGACGATCGACAGCAGCGCATAGCGCGACGAGGTCGGCTTGTAGATGTTGCCGTCTTCCAGCGACTGGAACTGGATGACCGTGTCGGCGGCTTTGGCGAGTGCTGAGTCCGGCGGGGTGATGGCGATGGTGGTGGCGCCATATTGCTGGGCGACCTGCACCGCATCGATGACCGAACGCGCATAGCCGGAGACGGAAAAGGCGATCAGCGTCGTCTCCGATGTGGCGACCGCGGCATACATGCGCTGCAACTGCCCGTCGATCTGCGCCAGCACCGGCACGCCCAGCCGAAACAGCCGGTTCTGCATTTCAGTCGCCATCATCGAGGAAATGCCGCCGGAGCCGATGCACAGCACATTGCCCGAATTGACGATCCGCGCTGCGACGCCGACCAGCGTCTTCATGTCGAGGTTTTCGCTGGCGCGCTGGATTGCGGCTATCGCCGCTTCGGTGATGGCGGTCGCGATTCGCTGCTCGCGGGCGTCGCGGCTGAGCGGTTCGGGCGACAGATACTGACCGCCAATGGCGATCGCCTGCGCCAGATAGAATTTGAAATCGCGCAGGCCCTCGCAGCCGAGATTGCGGCAGAAGCGGGTCACCGTCGGTTCGCTGACGCCGACACGCGCGGCAATCTCCGAGATTGCCGCCTTGGAGGCGAAGTCGAGGTCGGTCAGCACAAGGCCGGCCAGGCGACGGTCCGATTTGGTGCCGTCCTGCGACATCAATTGCAGGCGCGTGATGATGTCGGCCGGCGTTTTCATTTCTGGGTTTTCGTTTTCATGGCGCCTTCATAGCGGTAGCCCCGTGGCCTTGTCGAACAGATGGATGTTGCCCGGCGCGACGGAGACCGGCAGCAATTCGCCCGGCTTGACCTGCATCCGGTCGCGGAACACGGCGCGCACCGTATCAGTGCCAATGGCGCCATAGACATGGGTTTCCGAGCCGGTCGGCTCGACGACATCGACCTTGATCGCCATCGCGTCGACAGCCTCGCCGATGACGAAGTGTTCGGGCCTTATGCCGGCCTCTACCGTGCTGCCTGCCGGCGCCGTCTTGCCGCCGAGAGCCAAACGTCCGCCGCCGGCCGATTCGAACCAGGTCTTTTCGGGCGTGGTCTTCAGCGCGCCGGACACAAAGCTCATCGACGGCGAGCCGATGAAGGACGCGACGAATTTGTTGGCGGGACGGTCGTAAAGCTCCAGCGGCGCGCCGACCTGCTGGATTTTGCCGCGGTCCATCACCACGATGCGGTCGGCCATGGTCATGGCCTCGATCTGGTCGTGGGTGACGTAGACGATGGTCGATTTCAGCCGCTGGTGCAGCGCCTTGATCTCGGTGCGCATCTGCACGCGCAATTGCGCGTCGAGATTGCTGAGCGGCTCGTCAAACAGGAACACCGAGGGTTCGCGCACGATGGCGCGGCCCATGGCGACGCGCTGGCGCTGGCCCCCCGACAGCTCCCGGGGGTAGCGGTCGAGATAGGAGAACAGGTTGAGGATGCCCGACGCCTTCTTGACCTTCTCATCGATGGCCGGGCGCGCCTCGCCGCGGATCTTTGGACCGAAGCCGATATTGTCTGCCGCCTTCAGGTGCGGAAACAGCGCATAGGACTGGAACACCATGGCGATGTTGCGCTGCTGCGGCGGCAGCGAGTTGGCGCGCACGCCGCCGATCAGCAGATCGCCCGAGGTGATCGGCTCCAGCCCGGCCAGCATGCGCAGCAAGGTCGACTTGCCGCAGCCGGACGGGCCGACCAGCACGACGAACTCGCCGCTTTTGATGTCGAGGCTGATGTTCTCGAGGATCTTGTGCCGTCCGAACGATTTCGACAGGTCACGGAACTCGACATCGGTCATGGTCAGGCTCCCAATATGTCGTCGATGAAAGGCAAGAAGCCGGCGGTCAGTCCGGCGTCCACCGGCACCACCGCGCCAGTTATCCCCGACGCGCGTTCTGAGGCAAGAAAGGCCACCGCTTCGGCCACTTCCGAGGCGTCGACGATGCGGCCGAGCGGGTAGAGTCGCTGCAGCTTGCCGAGAATATCAGGGTTCTTTGCCAGGCGATGGTCCCAGGCGGCGGTGCGTATCGAACCGGGGCAGACGACATTGGCGCGCAGGCCGCTGCGGCCGAGTTCCACCGCGACCGATTTCGCATAGGCATTGATGCCGGCCTTGGCCGCGGCATAGGCCGGGTTGCCGAAATGGGCGATGGCGTTGACGGAGGAGATGAAGACGATACTGCCGGAACCTCGCGCGGCCATCGCCTTGATCAGCGGATCGGCGAACAGCATCACCCCGGTCAGATTGAGGTCGAGTTCATGCTCGATCTTATCTGATGTCAGCGCGGCAAGTGTCTCTGCGCGCGTCCAGCCGGCATTGTTGATCAGGATGTCGGGAACGCCGTCTTTCTCAAGGATCGCCGGTATCGCCGCTTCGATGGAAGCCCGGTCGAGGAGGTCGAAGACATGGCGCGAGGCCAGATGCGGACTGACAAGTTGGTCTTGCGACTGGTCACAGCCGATCACCCGTGCGCCGCGTTCAGCCAGGAGCGCCACGATGGCCGAGCCGAGGCCGCCGCCGGCGCCGGTTACCAGCACAGTCTTGCCTGCAAATTCGGCGTTCGAAACCACCCTGCGCGTCTCCCTGGGGTCTACGATAGTCGCAAAACGCTATTTTAAGAAATGTAATTAAGCAACAGAATAATCCGCTTGCGCAGTGCGAAATGATGGATAATGTAGGAAAGTCACATAAAGCTTGTGCCGCCTGAAAGCCGCAAGAGCGCAGGCGCGCACCAAATGGGAGAGATCATATGACGCTTGCGAAATGGACTGTCGGCCTGATGGCCGGAATGAGCATGCTGGCGCTGACGGCGCAAGCAGACGCCGGCGAAGTGCGCGTCACCGTCGCCGAATACAGCGCCAAGACCGGGCCATATTTCGAGGCGGTGAAGAAGGAATTCGAGGCCGCCAATCCGGGCATCACCGTCAAGTTCGAAGTGGTGCCGTGGGACGTGCTGCTGCAGAAGCTGACCACCGACATCACGGCCGGCACCAATGCGGATCTGTCGATCATCGGCACGCGCTGGCTGATCGATTTCGTCCAGCAGGATGTCGCCGAGCCGCTCGACGGCTACATCAAGCCTGACTTCAAGGACCGCTTCATCGACACCTTCCTGTCGCCCTCTATCATGGACGGCAAGACCTACGGCCTGCCGATCGCCGCTTCGGCGCGGGCGATGTACTACAACAAGGAATTGTTCGAGAAGGCCGGCATCGCCAACCCGCCGGCAACGTGGACAGAGCTGCAGGAAGATGCACGCAAGATCAAGGCGCTGGGCACCGGCACGTTCGGCTTCGGCCTGCAGGGCAAGGAGATCGAGACCGACGTCTATTACTACTACGCGATGTGGTCGCAAGGCACCGAGATCCTGAACAAGGATGGCACGTCGGGCCTAGGCACGCCTGGCGCGCTCGAAGCCGCCAAGCTCTACAAATCGATGATAGACGAGGGCCTGACCGAGCCGGGCGTCACCTCCAACAACCGCGAAGACGTGCAGAACCTGTTCAAGCAGGGCAAGGTCGGCATGATGATCACCGCACCCTTCCTGTCCAACCAGATCAAGGACGAGGCGCCGAACCTGAAATATGGCGTGGCCGCCATTCCGGCCGGCCCGAGCGGTGCGCGCGGCACCTACGGCGTCACCGATTCCATCATCATGTTCAAGAATTCCAAGAACAAGGATGAGGCCTGGAAGCTGCTCGACTTCCTGTTCACCACCGAACAGCGCGCCAAGTTCACGCAAGGCGAAGGCTTCCTGCCGGTGAACAAGGAAGAGGCCAAGATGGACTATTACGTCAACAACGCCGATCTGGCCGCGTTCACAGCACTTCTGCCCGACGCTCGCTTCGCGCCGGTTATCCCGGGCTGGGAAGAAGTCGCCCAGATCACGTCGGATGCGATGCAGAAGATCTATCTTGGCGGCGACCCGGAGGCAGGCTTGAAGGAAGCGGCTGATAAGGCCAACGCGGTGCTGAAGAAATAGGGCGTATCTCCCTGCGCCCGGCGCGCCCCTAGAGATCGGGGCGCGCCACCCTTTCCTCTCCCTCCGGAGGGGGGAGAGGTGGCTCGGCGCAGCCGAGACGGAGTGGGGGAACCACCTGGCAACCGCCGCGAACGGACATAGGAATTGCACTAGGCGCAAACATCGCCTCGCCCTGCGCCCAAGGGTCGACCCCCACTCCGTCGAGCTTCGCTCGACACCTCTCCCCCGATCGACGGGGGAGAGGAAAGGCCTTCTTCCGCAGCGCTGCTCCAGACCGATATGCAAGATTGACCCCAGCTGGCGTGCCAGCGCCACTGAACCACGGTACAAAACCGGCCGATGCAAAACCGCTTCTTGCCCTATCTGCTGACCTTGCCCAGCCTGCTGCTGGCGGCGGTCGTCATCTTTTGGCCGGTCTGGGACCTGATCCAGATTTCGACGCATGATGTCAGCCGCTTCGGCCAACTGCGCGACTTCAACAATTTCGCCAATTACGCCGCCTTCCTCGCCGATCCCGATTTCCTGGCAGCACTGTGGCGCACCGGCCTGTGGACGCTGCTGGTTGTCGGCGGCGCGCTGCTTTTTTCGATGCCGGTGGCGATGATCCTCAACACCGATTTCTATGGCCGCGGCATCGCCCGTGTCATCATCATGCTGCCCTGGGCGGTGTCACTGACGATGACGGCGGTGGTCTGGCGCTGGGCGCTCAACGGCGAAAGCGGCATGCTAAACTCGGCGCTGATCGGGCTCGGCCTGATCCATGAGAACATCCAGTGGCTGGCGCGCGCCGAGACGGCCTTTCCGATGCAGGTGCTGATCGGCATTCTGGTGACGGTACCGTTCACGACGACGATCTTCCTCGGCGGCCTGTCGTCTATCCCCGACGACCTCTATGAGGCTGCGGCGCTCGAAGGGGCGACGCCGCTGCAGCAGTTCCGCGAGATCACCTTTCCGCTCTTAAAACCGTTCATCAACATCGCCATCGTGCTCAACACCATCTACGTCTTCAATTCCTTCCCGATCATCTGGGTGATGACGCAAGGCGGGCCGGCCAATTCCACCGACATATTGGTCACCCATCTCTACAAACTGGCCTTCCGCATCGGCAAACTGGGAGAGGCCTCGGCGGTGTCGCTGCTGATGTTCGCCATCCTCTTGATCTTCACCATGATCTATGTGCGGCTGGCCATGCGGGAGCAACGCGCATGACGCCAAAGCTGAAACGCACGATCATTGCCTGGCTGCTGCTTTCGCCGCTGCTGGTAGTGACGATCTTTCCCTTCGCCGTGATGTTCCTGACCGCGGTCAAGCCAAGGCAGGAGGTGCTGTCGCCAACCTGGTGGCCGAGTGAATTCCGCTGGTCGAATTTTGCCGACATGTGGGTGGCGACCGGCTTCGGCCAGGCGCTGGCCAATTCGCTCTATGTCTCGGTCATCGCCACGGCCGGCGCCATCCTGATCTCGGTGCCGGCCGCCTATGCCATGTCGCGGTTTCGCTTTGCCGGCTATGGCGCCATCCGCCAGTTCCTGCTGATCTCGCAGATGATCTCGCCGATCGTGCTGGTGCTCGGCCTGTTCCGACTGATGGCCGCCTGGGGGCTGATCGAATCGACCACGGCGCTCGGCGTCATCTACATGGCCTTCAACGTCGCCTTCACCGTGTGGATGCTGCAGAGCTACTTCGACACCATCCCGCGCGATCTCGAAGAGGCCGCCTGGATGGAGGGCGCCGGCCGCTGGCTGACCTTGCGCAAAGTGTTCCTGCCGCTCTGCCTGCCGGCAATCGCGGTCACCGCCATCTTCACCTTCATCAACGCCTGGAACGAGTTCGTCGTCGCGCTCACCATGCTGCGCAGCCAGGAAAGCTATACGCTGCCGATCCAGGTGTTTTCGCTGGTCGCCGGCCGCTACACAATCGAATGGCACCATGTGATGGCGGCGACGCTGCTGGCGACCTTGCCGGTGGCGATCCTGTTCATCTGGCTGCAGCGCTATCTCGTCCGGGGGCTGGCGCTCGGGGCGGTCAAATAGCGTCTCTACGGAGTTTTCATGCGCATCTTCACCGCCTCGCTGGCGACGGAAACCAACACCTTCTCGCCGGTGCCGACCGACCGGGCCTCGTTCGAGATGGCCTTCTATGCCGGCCCGGGCAAGCATCCGGACACGCCGACCTTGTGTTCCTCGCCAATGGTCGCGTTGCGCCGGCGTGCAGCCAAGGATGGGCTGACCGTCATCGAAGGCACCGCCACCTGGGCGGAGCCGGGCGGGTTGGTGCAGCGGCAGACCTATGAAGCGCTGCGCGACGAGATCCTCGGCCAGTTGCGGGCAGCCTTGCCGGTCGATGCCGTCATTCTCGGCCTGCACGGCGCCATGGTGGCGCAAGGCTATGACGATTGCGAAGGTGACCTGCTCGAGCGGGTTCGCGCAATGGTCGGGCCGGATGTAGTGGTCGCGGTGGAGCTCGACCCGCACAGCCATTTGACGCCGAAGCGCGTGGCGGCCTCCAACATCATGGCCTACTTCCTCGAGTTCCCGCACACCGATTTTTACGAACGCGGTGAGCATGTCGTTGAGTTGGGGCTCGCGGCGGCACGCGGCGAGATCAAGCCCGTGATCTCGACCTTCGACTGCCGCATGATCCAGGTGCTGCCGACCAGCCGCGAGCCGATGCGCTCCTTCGTCGACCGCATCAAGGCGCTGCACGGCAAGGACGGCGTGCTGTCTGTGTCGGTCATCCATGGCTTCATGGCCGCCGATGTACCGGAAATGGGTACCCGCATCCTGGTCGTCACCGACAATGACAAGGCCAAGGGCGATGTGCTGGCGGAAAGGCTGGGGCGTGAGCTCTACGCCATGCGCGAGAAGACGGCGATGACGATGCTGAACACCGAGGATGGCATTGATCGGGCGCTTGCCGTGCGCAAGGAAAATTCGAACAAGCCGGCCGTCATCGCCGATATCTGGGACAATCCGGGCGGCGGCGTCGCCGGCGACGGCACCGTGGTGCTGCGCGCGATGCTCGAACGTGGTTTGAACAATGTCGGTGTGGCGACGATCTGGGATCCGATCGCCGTCACCTTTTGCCAGGCGGCCGGCGAGGGCGCCGTCATTGATCTGCGCTTCGGCGGCAAGGCTGGGCCGCTGGCCGGCGAACCGATCGATGCGCGCGTCAAGGTGCTGAAGGCGGTTGCCGAGGGCTGGCAGAGTTTCGGGCCGAGCCGGGTGACGCTTGGGCCGACGGCGCTGGTGCGTATCGACGGCACGGAGGTCGACATCATCCTCAACACCAACCGCACGCAGACCTTCGAGCCGGACATTTTTTCCAACATCGGTGTCGACCCGATGTCGAAGGACATTCTCTTGGTCAAGTCGACCAACCATTTCTACGCCGGCTTCGAACCGATCGCGGCGGAGATCATCTATGTCTCAGCGCCGAGTTCGTATCCGAGCAACCCGGCGGCGACGGATTACAAGAAGCTGAAGCGGCCGGTTTGGCCTAGGGTGATGGATCCTTGGGCGGTGTAATCTCCCCCCTTGAGGGGGAGATGTCGCCAAAGGCGACAGAAGGGGTCCTCGCGCGTGAAGCGCTAGCCTTCCTGCGCTGAAGATAAGGGTCGCGTCCGGTCGGGCCGACCCCCTCTGGCCGCTTTGCGGCCATCTCCCCCTCAAGGGGGGAGATTAGCTGGCGCTACACCAACCCTCTTTTCACCATCATCGCTTCCGGCGACGGCATCTTGCCGCGGAACGCGGTGTACAGCTCTTCCGGATCCTTCGAGCCGCCGGCAGCATAAATGTTCTTGCGCAGCCGTTCGGCCAGCGCCGGGTTGAAGGGGTCGCCGGTTTCCTCGAAGGCGGCGAAGGCGTCGGCGTCGAGCACTTCCGACCACATGTAGGAATAGTAGCCGGCTGAATAACCGTCGCCGGAGAAGACATGGCCGAAATGCGGGGTGCGGTGGCGCATGGCGATGGTGTCGGGCATATGTAGCTTGTCAAGCGTATCGGCTTCGAACTGAAGCGGCTCAGCCGGCGCATCGGAGCGCGCGTGATAGGCCATGTCGATGAGCGCTGAAGCCGTGAATTCGACCGTGGCGAAGCCGGCGCCGAAGGTGCGGGCGGCCAGCATCTTGTCGAGCAGCGCCTTCGGAATAGGCTTGCCGGTCTTCACATGCAGCGCATGCTTTTCCAGCACCGCCGGCACCGTCAGCCAGTGCTCGTAGAGCTGCGAGGGCAGTTCGACGAAATCGCGGCTGACCGACGTGCCCGCCACCGACGGCCAGGTGACGTCGGTCAGCATGCCGTGCAGCGCATGGCCGAACTCGTGGAACAGGGTCTTGGCCTCATCGACCGACAGCAGGGCAGCCTCGCCAACCGGCGGCTTGGCGAAATTCATGATGTTGTAGATCACCGGCTTCGAGCCATCGCCAAGCTTGTAGCCGGATTTCAGCGCGCTCATCCAGGCGCCCGAGCGCTTTGAGGAGCGGGCGAAATAGTCGGCGAGGAACAGGCCGCGTTCGCTGCCATCGGCGTTCTTCACCACGAAGGTGCGGGCGTCGGGATGCCAGGCGGCGATGCCCTTCTTCTCCTCGAAGGTGATGCCGAACAGTTTGGTCGCAACGTCGAAGCAGGCGTCGATGACGCGGTCGAGCTGCAGGTATGGCTTCAGCTCCGCCTCGTCGAAGGCAAATTTTTCCGTGCGCAACTTCTCCTGGTAATAGCGCCAATCCCAGGCGGCGAATTTCTCGTTGCTGCCGGCCTCTGTTGCCAGCCGTTCCAGTTCCTTCTGGTCGGCTGCCGCCTTCTCCAGCGCCTTTTCCCAGACGGGGTCGAGCAAATCGTGCACCGCCTTCGGCGTCTTGGCCATGGTGTCGTCGAGCTTCAGCGCGGCGAAGGAGCCATAGCCGAGCAGCTTGGCCTTTTCGGCGCGCAATTTCAGCATGTCGCGCACGACTGCGGTGTTGTCGCTGGCGCCGCCATTCTGCCCGCGCATGGTGAAGGCGCGGAAAGCTGTTTCGCGCAGGTCGCGGCGCTCGGAGAAGGTGGTGAACGGCTCATAGATCGAGCGCGACAGCGTGACGGCGTAACGGCCTTTCTGGCCGCGCGTCTCGGCGGCCTCGGCCATCGAGCTCTTCACAAAGTCCGGCAGGCCGGCAAGGTCGGCCTCATCGAGGAACAGCGCCCAGTCGCGCTCGTCGGCCAGCACGTTCTGACCGAAGGTGGTGCCAAGCGAGGACAGTTCCTCGCTGATGTTGGCTAGCCGCTTCTTGCCGTCGGCATCGAGCTTGGCGCCGGAGCGGACAAAGCCTTTCCAGGTCTTTTCCAGCACCCGCAGCGTCTCGGCATCCAGCTTCAGAGATTCGCGGCGCTGGTATAGATCGTCGATGCGGGCAAACAATTTCTCGTTCATCGAGATCGCCGAGAAATGCCTCGACATCTTTGGCGAAATCTCGCGCTCCAACGCCTGGATCTGATCGTTGGTGTGGGCGCCGGCCCGGCACCAGAAGATCGACGAAACATGGTCCAGCGGCTCGCCGGCAAGTTCAAGCGCTGCCAGCGTGTTGTCGATGGTCGGCGCATCCTTGTTGCCGGCGATGGCGTCGATCTCGGCCTCATGCGCCTTCAGCGCTGCGTCGAATACCGCTGAGAAATCGCCGTCGCCGATGTTGGTGAAATCCGGCAGGCTGAGCGGTCCTTGCCATTTGGTCAGCGGATGGGCGGCGAGGTCGACGGTTTTCGTGGACGGCATAGGGGATCTTTCGATGATTGGCGAGCGGGTGGGCTGGTGACCGATGTAGGGCGATGCCTCGCCCGGCGCAACCGCACGGTCATTCAGGATCTGGTCGGAAGCCGTCGCAATTTTCCGCGATCGCTGCTTGCGAACTGGCGGTGATGCGGTTGCCGGTGACGGCAAACGTCTCCTGCATCAGCATGTCGTTGTTGGGAAAATCATAGCAGGCGATGACAGTGGTGACACCGGCCTCGCGCTTTTCGATGCGATGGCGAATTGCGGCGCCGGCAACCGCGCCCTTCCATTCGTCGATCGAGGCGATGAATTCCTGTTTCGACTGCACGACGCCGAGATCGTCGAGTTTTATGCGGACATCGTCGGCGAGCAGGTCCGACAATTCGGTCCGGTCGGCGACCAGCAGCGCGGAATACCAGCGATCGATGACGGCGCCGTCATCGGCGAGGGCAGGGGTGAGCGAGAAGAGCAGCGCCGCCACGGCGAAAACGATCGAATGGCGATCCCGCATGACTGCCCCTCCTACCCCAAATCCGGCCGCTCGAAGTCGCCGGTGTCCTTGTTCATCACCCAGAGTTCGCCGGTCGAAATGTCGAACCAGGCGCCGTGCAATGCCAGCCGCCCCTTGCCTTCGAGGATCGAGACGCAAGGGAAGGTCCTGAGATTGGCAATCGAATAGCGGATGGAGATGCGCTCCAGCGCCGTCTGCCGTTCCGTCGCCGTCATGAAGGTGCTGGACGACACGGTTTCGGCCGCCGGCGCGATCAGGCTCATCCATTTGCCGATGAAGTCGCCGGGCGAGAGCGGCGCCGAATTGGGGTCGAGCGCGGCACGGATGCCGCCGCAGCGGCCATGACCCATCACAACGATGTTCTTCACCTTCAGGCTCTGCACCGCGAATTCGAGCGCGGCGGAGGTCGAGTGGAATTCGCCGTCCGGCGCATAGGGCGGCACCAGATTGCCGACATTGCGCAGCACGAAGAGTTCGCCGGGGCCGGCGTCGAAGATCGCCTCGGGCGCGGAGCGGGAATCGCAGCAGGCAACGATCATGGTTTCGGGCGCCTGCCCCTCACGGGCGAGCTCGCGATAGCGTCCGCTCTCGGTGAGATAGCGGCCATTCATGAAGTTGCGATAGCCGGCGAGGAGGTGGTCGGGGAGGTGGGGCATGGGCGGCGGACGGAGCCTTTCCGGGTTGGAGACGGCAGCTCGTTTTCAGTTGAGAAAGCCTCTAACGGCAAAAGTCGGTCGTGGGCAATGCCGAATTGCGGATGGCTCCGTCGCAAATGGCCATGCTGCACGCATGGCTCAAGGCTTGCCTCACGCCCAGATGGCGACGGGAATGCCGAAGCGGTCGGCGAGTGGCGGGTCGGGAAACGGCTTCGCGTCGCTGCGGGCAATGCGGGCGGCAATCAGCATCATGGCTGCCGCATCGAGGAAATCGTCAGCGGCAGCACCTTTCGGCGGCGGCTGGTCGAGAAAGGCTCTTTCATAGCCGTGGCGGCTGAGCAGCGCCTTGCGCTCTTCCATGCCGGCCGGATTGACGGCGCCCTTGATCTTCTTAGGCAGCGACATCGGCTTTTCGCCATTCAGCCGGCAGAAGGCGACTTCCGGATGCGATTCGAAGACGCGGCCGCGCAGTTCGGGGCGCGCGATCAGCAGCGCGTCGATCTCGCGGATCTTGGAAAAGATGCCGAAGGCCTGGATCGAGACGCCGCGCGGCGGATCAGAGGTCGCCTTGGCCACCTCGCTGGCGCGGCGATGCGCTGCATACCAGGCTTCGATCGTGGTGAAGTCGCTGGTGTCGGCGTAAAGGGCCGCGCGGGAAGGGATAGCGAAAACACTTGACTGGCGTTGTCCCAGCAGCGGCCGCACCAGCGCTTCCGGCCCGCGACCGCCTTTCTGCGAAAAATCCGGCAGGCCGATCGGCATGTCGACGGCTATTGTCGCATGGCCAGGCAAGGCGTCGAGCAGGGCCGCGAAGGTAGGAAAGACGCTGACTGAGGGCGCGGCATCCAGATCGCGGCAGACGGCTATCCAGCCTGCCTTGCAGCCGTCGACGCCGGCCAGGGATGTCACGCCCGGCGGTCCCGCCCTGGGTGTGTGAGATGGCGCAGCTGGACCATCGCCATCGGGTGCGACAGGCTTTGCGCGTCGGTTTCGAGCTGCAGTTCGTCGCCGCCGCGTTTGGCTGTGCGCGCCAGGATCTCGTAGACCGCGGCCGTGGTCGACTGCAGCGCCTTGATCGGCGGCTGTCCCGACAGGATGCGGGCGAGATAGACGGC
This sequence comes from Mesorhizobium sp. P2_F7, assembly GCF_056403695.1. Taxonomy (NCBI): domain Bacteria; kingdom Pseudomonadati; phylum Pseudomonadota; class Alphaproteobacteria; order Hyphomicrobiales; family Phyllobacteriaceae; genus Mesorhizobium; species Mesorhizobium sp. P2_F7. The sequence continues at coordinate 212,133 of NZ_JBFUFA010000002.1, forward strand.
TGCCGTCAAATCACCCAGCCCGTTCGGTGGCTTGTCGATCAGGCGGTGCTCGGCCAGCAGCGCCTGGCTGGCGTCGAGCAGCAGATTGCCGGTGCCGCCGGTCATCATCGACGGCGCCGACGTCACCAGCATGGTGCGCGGTCCGGCATGAAGCGCGGCTGCGATGACCGATTTCAGGTCGGGCAGAGGCGCGCCTGCCATCCATTCCAGCTCGTAGCGGTTGGGGGTGGCGATGTCGGCGATCGGCATCAGCCGGTCGCGCATGGCAGCGGCCGTCGGCTCGGGCACGTACAGCCCGCCGGAATCGCCCATTACCGGGTCGCATATATAGACCGCGTCCGGCGTCTTCGCCTTGACCGCCGCAACCAGCGAGGCGACGGCCTCGGCCTGGCCGGCTTCGCCGAGATAGCCCGACAGCACGGCGCCGACCTCGCCTAACCATGGCGCGCGTTCGAGATCGGCCATCAGCGCCTTGAACTGGTCGAGCGGCGGCACGATGCGCGTCGCCCTGCCGTGGCCGGGATGCCAGGGCAAGGTGACCGTCGGCACCGCCCACACCGGAAAGCCCAGCGTCTCCAGCGCAAACACGGCGGCGCGGTTGCCGACCGAGCCGCGAGCGACATGGCTGGAAATGACGATGACCGCGCGCGGCGCGTCTGACTTTTCGCTGTTCATGGAATTCCTAGCTGCCCCGGGAGACGTAGTAGACGAGCCAGATCAACAGGCCGAGGGCGATGATGAGGCCAAGTGCGCGGCCGATGCGGGTGCCCCACACCTCGATCGGGTCGGAGCGGTCGGCCTCGGCGGCGGTGACGTGATCGCGCGCGCTTTTCGCGACCCGCGACACCAACGACGCGCCGCCGAGGCCGCCCTCGTTCGCCACGCGCTCGAGAATGCGGCGCGATTCGCTGTCTTCGTCGTGGCGTTCCGCCATGATCCTGTCCTGTTTCACGGCGACCATATCGCGTTCGCGCGGTCAATCACAGGGCCTGGCGAGCGCATGAGTGGGCGCCAGCCGCAGACATTTTCTTGAGCGCGGATTGTGCTAATGCTTCGCATGCAACTTTCTGTCGAGGGACCACACCATGTTTGCCCAGCGCCTTGCTTTCCCCGTCCGCAACCTGCCGGCCGTGCTGATGATGGCCATCGTGTTGCCGCTGCTTGCCGGCTGCGGTTACAACACCATCCCGACGGCGGAGGAAAACGCCAAGGCGGCGTGGAGCGAGGTGCTGAACCAGTATCAGCGCCGCTCCGACCTGATCCCCAACCTGGTCGAGACGGTCAAGGGCTATGCGGCGCATGAAAAGGACACGCTCGACGCGGTGGTCGAGGCGCGCGCCAAGGCGACGCAGATCACGGTGACGCCGGAAACGCTGAAGGATCCCGAAGCCCTCAAGAAGTTCCAGGATGCCCAGGCAGGGCTGACCGGCGCACTGTCGCGGCTGATCGCGGTGTCCGAGGCCTATCCCGACCTGAAGGCCAACCAGAATTTCCTGGCGCTGCAGGCGCAACTCGAAGGCACCGAAAACCGCATCGCGGTGGCGCGGCGCGACTACATCCTTGCGGTCAAGGATTACAATCTGACACTGAAGACCTTCCCCTCGGTGCTGTGGGCGACCTTCTGGTTCCGCAGCAACGAGCCCTACGCCAACTTCACCGTCGATGAAGACAAGATGCAGCCGCCGAAGGTCGATTTCGGCACGAAGCAGGGCGGGTGAAAGAACGGTTGGTGGGCCTGGTCCTTGCCAGCCTTGCGCTCCTTCACACCCCCCTCTGTCCTGCCGGACATCTCCCCCGCAAGGGGGGAGATCAGCAGTTTTGCTGCTTTCGCCAATTTTCGACGGGGCAGAAGGGTAGCTGCCGGTGATGACAGCCAATCTCCCCCCTTGCGGGGGAGATGGCCGGCAGGCCAGAGGGGCGTGTGCCGGAGCGCCTTCGTCGGCGTCTTGCTCGCCTTCTTCTTCCTGCCCCTCACCGCCTTCGCCGCCGATCTCCCCGCACTGACCGGCCGCGTCGTCGACAATGCCGGCATCATCGATGCAGGCACCAGAGCCGCGCTCACCCAAAAACTTGCCGACTTCGAGGCCAAAGGCTCCGACCAGATCGTCGTCGCCACCATACCCAGTCTCGATGGCGAGGAGATTGAGCCTTACGCCAACCGGCTGTTCCGCTTCTGGAAGCTTGGTCAGGCCAAGGAAAACAACGGTGTGCTGCTTCTGGTGGCGCCGAACGACCGCAAGATGCGCATCGAGGTCGGCTACGGGCTGGAAGGCACGCTGACCGACCTGCACACCAAGCTGATCATCGAAAACGACATGGTGCCGGCCTTCCGCGCCGGCGATTTCTCCGGCGGCATTTCCAAAGCCGTCGACGACATGGTGATGGTGCTGGAAGGCAATCCGGAGGAACTGGAGGCGCGCGGCAAGCGCAATGAGCAGCCGCCCGTCGACATGGACAATCTGTTCTTTGGCGTCTTCATAACCATCTGGGCGGTCATCTTCTTCGGCAGCATGGCGGCCTCCATCCTGCCGCCGATCTTCGGCAAGAAACTCGGTCCCGGCCGCTACCGCTGGCTGGGCATGACATTCGAGCCGAGCCGGCGGTCATCCAGCAGCGGCTGGTCTTCGGGCGGTGGCGGCTGGTCGTCGGGCTCAAGCGGTGGCGGCGGCTTTTCCGGCGGTGGCGGTTCGTCCGGCGGCGGCGGCTCGTCGGGGAGCTGGTGACGAGATGACCGCACGAAGCATCAATTCCTGGCATGGCCGCCTCGTCACGATGACCGGCGCTGTTTTGCTGGGCCTGGCGGTGTTGGTTGTCGGCTTTGCCGCGCTGGCGGCGGACCTACCTGCACTCACTGGGCGCGTCGTCGACAATGCCGACATGATCGATGCCGCGACCGAGGCGACACTGACGCAGAAGCTGGCGGATTTCGAGACCAAAGGCTCCGACCAGATCGTCGTCGCGACGATTCCAAGTCTCGACGGCGAAGAAATCGAACCCTACGCCACCCGGCTGTTCAATTTCTGGAAGCTCGGCCAGGCCGACAAGAACAATGGCGTGCTTCTGCTGGTGGCCAGGGGCGACCGCAAGATGCGCATCGAGGTCGGCTATGGGCTGGAGGGCGCGTTGACCAACCAGCATGCCACACGGATCATTGAAGACGACATGGTGCCGGCCTTCCGCGCCGGCGACTTCTCCGGCGGCATTTCCAAAGCCGTCGACGACATGATCACGGTGATCGAGGACAGTCATGGCACGTGAGGGGAAGCCGGTGACCGCATGACAGGACGCGCCTTCAATCCGCCAGAACCCGGCCGCGCAGCAGCGACCATCGGCATCGCCTTGTTGGCGATGATCGCAATGCTGTTCGCCGCCTTTGCCGCGGAGTTGCCTGCACTCACCGGCCGTGTCGTCGACAATGCCGATATCATCGACGCGGCGACCAAGGCGGCTCTGACCCAGAAACTGGCGGATTTCGAGACAAAAGGGTCCGACCAAATCGTCGTCGCCACCATCAACAGCCTCGACGGCGAGGAGATCGAACCCTACGCCAACCGGCTGTTCCGCTTCTGGAAGCTCGGCCAGGCCGGCGAGAACAATGGCGTGCTTTTGCTGGTGGCCAAGAACGACCACAAGATGCGCATCGAGGTCGGCTATGGGCTGGAAGGCACGCTGACCGATCTGCACACCAAGCTGATCATCGAAAACGATATGGTGCCGGCCTTCCGCGCCGGCGATTTCTCCGGCGGTATTTCCAGAGCCGTGGATGACATGGTCATGGTACTGGAAGGCAATCCGGAAGAGCTGGAAGCGCGCGGCAAGCGCAACCCGGCCGACCACAGCATGCCGATCGATCCCATCGTCGCGATCTTCCTGATCCTGTGGGGGACGATGTTCTTCGGCGGCCTGGCGATGGCATTCCTGCCGCCGATCTTCGGCACCAAGCTGTCGCCGGGCGTGTATAAATGGCTGGGTATGACCTTTCGCTATGGCCAGGGGCCGAGCGGGTCGTCCTCAGGCAGCAGCTGGACAACGAATTCGTCCTCGGGCTGGTCCTCGGGCAGTGGTTGGTCATCAGGAAGTTCGGGCAGCAGCTGGTCGTCGGGCTCGAGCGGCGGCGGCGGGTTTTCAGGCGGCGGCGGTTCGTCCGGCGGTGGCGGGTCTTCAGGGAGCTGGTGAGAGACATGGCAACACGACCGATCAGCCCGCAGGACCATGAGCGCATCGCCACCGCGATCCGCGCCGCCGAATCGAAAACCGACGGCGAGATCTACTGCGTCGTCGCGCATGCCAGCGACGGCTATTTCTTTACCGCCGCATTCATGGCGACGATCGGAATGCTGATCGTCAGCCTCGTCGTCGCCTATGGGCTGGAAGCCTGGTGGCTGTCGATCCGGCTGCCGCTTTTCGTGCTCGCGCAGCTTCTGGCACTGGCATCGGTGCTCATTTTGTTGTGGGCGCTGCCCGCCTTGCGCATTCATCTGGTGCCGCGCCGTCAGCGCTATAAGGCAGCGCATGACAATGCGCTCCGGCAATTCCTCGCCCGCAATGTCCATCGCACCACGGCGCGCACCGGCGTGCTGGTGTTCGTGTCGATCGCCGAGCGCTATGCCGAAGTGGTCGCCGACTCTGGCATCAACAGCAAGGTCGGCCAGCATGTCTGGGACGGCGTTATCCGCGACCTCACACAGCATGCCGGCGACGACCGGCTCGCCGACGGCTTCGTCAAGGCGATCGGGCAGGTTGGCGCGGTGCTGGCCGAGCATTTCCCGGTGACGTCGGGCGACGCCAATGAGCTCGACGATCATCTCGTCGAAATCTGAAGGCCCGCCTGCAATCGCTGCTCAGCCAGACGCCTGACCGCCTCGGCTGAGTGCGTTTTCAAGCAGGCTTTGCCCGATGTCAGCAGGTGTCGTGATTGGCTGTGAGAAAGCGGTTGGCGGGCCGGCCTCGACTCTTGCAAATGGCCGATGCGGGTTTATGGTTAACAAATCATGAATACGCTGAGCATCGACATCAGGAAAGCCGAACCGCGCGACGCTGGCGCCATTGCCGACGTGCATCAGCAGGCCTGGGAGGGCGCCTATTCCGGCATCATCCCGCATCGCTCGCTGACCTCGATGATCAACCGCCGCGGCGCCGACTGGTGGGCGAATGCGATTCGCCGCGCCGCCACCGTGCTGGTGGTCGAGATCGGCGGCACCATTGCCGGTTACGCCACGATCGGCAAGAACCGCGCCCGCGAGCTTCGCCAGCAGGGCGAGATTTACGAGCTTTATTTGCGCCCGGAATATCAGGGCATCGGGCTTGGCAGCCGGCTGTTCAAGGCGGCGCGGGCACGGCTTGCCGACCACGGGCTGAAAGGCATGGTGGTGTGGGCGCTGGAAGACAACCAGAACGCGCTCGCCTTCTATGCCGGCGCCGGCGGCCGCGATGTTGCCGAGGGCGTCGAGATTTTCGAGCAGAGGGCGCTGAAGAAGGTCGCCTTCGTCTGGGAATAGCAGGCGGAGCCTCGGTTACAGCCCATTCACAAACTGTGCGCTTCCACGAGCGCTGCGTACCAATCGCCGCATTGCGCGCTTGCGCTTCGCCCGCTATCGATCTTGGAAATCGAGAGAGGGATTTGAGCCATGCGCATTGAAGCCATTGCCAGCGGAAAGAACCCGCCTGACGACGTCAACGTCATCATCGAGGTGCCGATCGGCGGCGAGCCGATCAAATACGAGATGGACAAGGAGGCCGGCACGCTGTTCGTCGACCGCTTCCTGCACACCTCGATGCGCTATCCCGGCAATTACGGCTTCGTGCCGCACACGCTGTCGGGCGATGGCGATCCGATCGACGTGCTGGTCTGCAACACGCGCGCGCTGGTGCCGGGCTGCGTCATCAATGTGCGGCCGATCGGCGTCTTGATCATGGAAGACAATGCCGGCCAGGACGAGAAGATCATCGCGGTGCCGTCGCCGAAGCTGACGCTGCGCTATGAAAACGTCACCGAATACACGCAGCTGCCCGACATCACCCGCCAGCAGGTGCAGCACTTCTTCGAGCACTACAAGGATCTCGAACCCGGCAAATGGGTCAAGATCGAAGGCTGGCACGATTCCAAATACGCCAAGAAGATGATCGTCGACGCAATCGCGCGGGCGAAGGCGGCGAAGTAGCAGCGCCGGGCCTCGCTTCCTTCGGGCTAAGCGGTGGTATCTTTCAAAACACTGGCGCGAGGCACCCCCCTCTGGCCTGCCGGCCATCTCCCCCTCAAGGGGGGAGATTGGCAGCTCCACTGCCGGCGCCTTTTTCTTTCAGCGCTGAAAATTGGCGAAAGCCACGGCACCATCTGATCTCCCCCCTTGAGGGGGAGATGGCCGGCAGGCCAGAGGGGGGTGCCTCGCGCCGACGTACCTAGTTATCCACCCTACCAAATGCCGGCACGTTGCCGATGACGGTGTGCGTGTCCTTGCCGCAGGTGAAGCTCTTGGCCTTTTCGTCAGCCAGTTTGCGTGCCTGGTCGTTGGCCTGCGGGTTGCCGGTGGCGAGCACCAGGCCGATGGTGCAGCCGTCGCGGGCATCGATCTGGGCGACCTTGGCGACCAGCAGCACTTCGGTCGGCTTGTTCTGGTCTTCGGGGTTGCTGATCGAGCGGCGGTGGATGACGGCGAAGGGAACGACGACGTCGCCCTTGGTGTCGATGCGCCATTCGACCTTGGCGCCGGACGAGTTGAAGCCGGAAAAGCTCTCCCAGACCGAGGTCATCTCGCCGCCGGGCGGAAACCCGTAAAACAGCGATTCACGGGCATCGTCATAGGCGATCAGCACGGGGTAGCCGCGATAGCCGGAGCAGGCGAGTTCGGCCCAATCGCCGTCACCTTCCTCGGCCTGCGCATAGGTGACGCAATCCTTCTGCGAGTCGAGATCGGTGTAGACGCTGGATATGCCGTCGGCATGGGCGACCTGGCACAGGGCGGCGAGGGCAAGCGGGACCAGAAGCACACGCATGGTGGACAACTCCGTTTCGAGCAGTCGCAGCCTATCGTCTGGCGCTATTTCTTCAAGCTTGCCTCGATCAACAGGTCGGCGTTGCGAGCCACCGATGCCGCTGGGCCGCCGAGGCCGAAGAGCTGGCCGCTGATGTAGGCGCCTTCGATCAAAAGCAGCAGGCCGTCGCCCAGCGTGTCGGGATCTTGCGCACCCATCGCGGCCGCCATGGCACGCAGGCGGCGGCGCAGTTCCTGCTTGTTGGCTTCGCTGACGACGCGCGCCGGATGGCTATGCTCGGGATATTCCACCGCCGCGTTGGTCATGCCGCAGCCGCGATAGTCCGGCGTCTGCGTGCGCTTGCCGATGCGGGTCAGGAAAGCCTTGAGCTGCGCGCGCGGATCACCGGGATGGGCGGCCACGGCTTCGTCGAAACGCTCCCAATATTCACGGTCATATTGCCTCAGGTAAGAAGCGGCCAATTCGTCCTTGGAGGGGAAGCTGCGATAAAGGCTGGGCTTGGTGACGCCGGCGCGCTTGACGATCTCGTCGACGCCGATCGCCCTGATGCCGCGGCGGTAGAACAGGTCGTAGGCCACGTCGAGGATCTTCTTGGCAGCCGTGGGCGGCGACGGTGCGTGAGCGTCGCTGATCGTCAGTTCAATATTTTTGTCCGTTGGCATTGTGTGACTCGATTGACGTGTTACCGATCGGTACGTATACATGTCCCCGTCCTGCAACGTACCGGTCAGTAACATGATAGCTCAATCCCGTCCCTTTGGCCAGCGCTACGCTTTCGTCGTGGTCGGCGTCATCTTTCTCTGCCTGCTGATCGCAGCCGGTCTGCGTTCGGCTCCCTCCGTGATGATGCTGCCGCTGGATAAGAGCTTTGGCTGGGGGCGCGACACCGTTTCGATTGCCGCTGCCATCGGCATCTTCCTCTACGGTCTGACCGGGCCGTTTGCCGCCGCGCTGATGGAGCGGATCGGCCTGCGCCGCACGCTGCTCGCCTCGCTGGTGATCATGTCGGGCTCGACCGCGCTCAGCCTGCTGATGACCGAGCCGTGGCATCTGTTCCTCACCTGGGGCGTGTTTTCCGGCATCGGCTCGGGCGCCGTCGCTACCGTGCTCGGCGCCACCATCGTCAACCGTTGGTTCAAGACCAATCGCGGCCTAGTCATGGGGCTGATGTCGGCCTCCAGCGCCACCGGCCTGCTGGTGTTCCTGCCGCTGCTTGCCTCGCTCGCCCAGTCCGGCGGCTGGCAGCCGGTAGCCATCGCTGTCTCTGTCGCCACCGCCTGTCTGCTGCCGCTGGTCTGGCTGCTGGTGCCGGAGCGTCCGGCTTCGATCGGCATGGTGCGCTATGGCGCCGAGGCCGATGACGTGCCGCCCGTGTCGCCGGCCTCGCAAGGCAATTTCCTGGCGCATACGCTGAACACGCTGCGCCGCGCCGCGGGCACCCGCGTCTTCTGGTATCTATTCGCCACCTTCTTCATCTGCGGCTTCACCACCAACGGGCTGGTCGGCACGCATCTGATCTCCTTTTGCGGCGATATGGGCATCGGCGAAGTGCAGGCCGCCGGCCTGCTGTCCCTGATGGGCATATTCGACCTGATTGGCACGACTTTGTCGGGCTGGCTTACCGACCGCTTCGACCCGCGCAAGCTGCTCGGCGTTTATTACGGCATACGCGGCCTGGCGCTGATCTATCTGCCCTATTCCGGCTTCTCGGCGACCAGCCTGATCATCTTTGCCGTGCTCTACGGTCTCGACTGGATCGCCACCGTGCCGCCGACGCTCAGGCTCGCCAACGAAGCCTTCGGCGACCGCAGCGGTCCGATCGTGTTCGGCTGGATCGTCGCCGGCCACCAGGTCGGCGCCGCCGCCGCCGCTGCCTTCGGCGGCACAATGCGGGAATTGCAGGGCAACTACGAACTGGCCTTCCTGATCGCCGGCATGACGGCGATTGTGGCGGCTTGTCTGTCGCTGCTGATCAATACGAGCCGGCCGGCTTTCGATCCGGAACCGCAAGCGGCCTAAGGCGTGTCGATATTCAGGTGAGGCCGGCCTGCAAATGATGGCTTCCTGCGCTTCCGGTGCTCACGTACGAAAAGTACGCTCCGCTCCGGTTCACGGAAACCAACATTTTCGGCTCGGCCTGACCTGAATCTCGAAACGCCTTCGCGGCCACTGCTGCTGTTGATTGTTATCAAAACTTCATCTTTCCGAGATGCGGCTGAAACATTGAGGCTGGAGCTTGGTGGCGGACGTTCAAGCCATCAGGAGACAGCCATGAACAAGATCTCGTTGACCCGCCGCGCCTTCGTCACATCGGCGAGTGCGGCCGGTCTGCTCGGCGCATCGGGCCTCGCTTTGCCCTATTATTCGCGCGCCAGCCAGCGCCCGGCCTTTACCCATGGCGTCCAGTCCGGCGATGTCGATGCCTCGAGCGGCATGGTGTGGACGCGCACCGATCGTCCGTCGCGCGTCATGTTCGAGATATCGTCGACGGAGAATTTCGCCAATGCCACCCGGCTGGCGCCGCTCGACACCTCGCCGGCCAGCGACTTTACGGTCAAGCGGCTGCTCACCGATCTCGCTTCCGACCAGGACATCTTCTACCGCATGACGGCCGCCGATCTCGCCGACATCAATGTCGTCTCCGAGCCGATCGTCGGCCGTTTCCGCACCGCACCCGCCTCGAAGCGCGACATCAAATTCGCCTGGTCGGGCGACACGGCCGGCCAGGGATGGGGCATCGACGAGACCGGCATGAAGACCTACGCCACCATCGCCAAGCACACGCCCGACTTCTTCCTGCATTCCGGCGACACGATCTATGCCGACGGGGCCATGAAGGATGAGGTCGACCTGCCCGGCGGCGGCAAATGGAAGAACGTCGTCCTCATCGACGGCAAGCGCAAGGTCGCCGAGACGCTGGACGAGTACCGCGACCAGTGGAAGTACAACATGATGGACAGACATGTGCTCGCCTTGAGCGCCATCTGCCCGACCTTCTACCAGTGGGACGACCACGAAGTGCTGAACAACTGGTCGGATTCGAAGAATCTGAGCGCTGACAACCGCTACACCGAAAAGTCCATCCATGTGCTGGCGGCGCGTGCGGCGCGCGCCTTCCATGAGATGACGACGATCCGCTACGAGCCGTCGGAACCTGGCCGCGTCTATCGCAAGATATCCCACGGGCCGCTGCTCGACGTGTTCTTCCTCGACATGCGCTCCTATCGCGGCCCCAACGGCCCGGACATGCAGGACACGATGACGCCGGAGTCCCGTATGCTCGGCGAACAGCAGACGAAATGGTTGAAGCGCGAGCTGGCCAATTCCAAGGCGACCTGGAAGATCATCGCCGCCGACATGCCGCTCGGCCTCGTCGTCTGGGACGACGGCACCAAGAAGGTCGGCGCGGAAGCCGTCAGCAATGGCGACAACGGCCTGCCCAAGGGCCGCGAGCTCGAGATCGCCGACCTGTTGCGCTACATCAAGAACGCCGGCATCACCAACACGGTGTGGCTGACGGCCGACGTGCACTACACGGCCGCGCACTACTACAACCCCGACAAGGCGCAGTTCCAGGACTTCAACCCGTTCTGGGAATTCGTCTCCGGCCCGATCCACGCCGGCACGTTCGGCCCCAACGATTTCGACATGACGTTCGGCCCGGAGCTGAAATTCATCAAGGCGCCGACCGCCGAACAGGGACAGAACCTGCCGCCGTCAGCCGGTCTGCAGTTCTTCGGGTTGGTGGATATTTCAGGGGCTACAGAGCAGCTGACGGTGCGGCTGGTGGATCGCGACGACAACGAGCTTTACAAGGTGACGCTGGATCCGGTGCGCTCGGCTTAGGGGCGGGATAATCTCCCCCCTTGAGGGGGAGATGGCCGCGAAGCGGTCAGAGGGGGTCGGTTCGACCGGCCTCAACCTTCAATCGCAGCGCAGGAGGTAGGCGCTTCATGCGAGACGACCCCCTCTGTCGCCTTCGGCGACATCTCCCCCTCGAGGGGGGAGAGGGGTCAGCGGCCGTCAATCCGGATAGCAAACCGTTGGAATCTTTGGCCAAACGGCGCTGTCGCAGCCGGCGGCCTGCTGCTTCTGCCTGAACGACGCGCTGACCGGGCCGGTGACCACGGGGTCGACGCCGTCAGGGGCGTCGGCGAACATCTGCTCGGCCGTCTGGTCGGACGACGAAGCGGGATTGGCTTCCTTAAGCGTCGCGGCCGATTGGGCAGCATTGGCCGCCAGCAGGGCGGCGAATGCGACCGAAGCGATGAGTGGCCAAAATCGGTTGAGTTTGTCGGTCATGAATTTCGAACTGCCCGGGCCCCGAAAGGTTCCCACCTTGGTTAACAAAACCATCTCACACCGAGATGCTTAAGATTTGATGAGTATTTGGTGATGCGCCTCCTCTTTCGCAATTGCGAAAAACCCTGTATGAGCCGCGCAACCGAAAGAGGCGGCGCCTTTTGGCCTGCTGCCTGCAACGCTCCCGAGACCACAACATGAAAATTCGTAATATCGCGATCATCGCGCACGTCGACCATGGAAAAACCACCCTCGTTGACCAATTGCTGCGGCAATCCGGCTCCTTCCGCGACAATCAGCGCGTCGCCGAGCGTGCCATGGATTCCAACGACCTCGAAAAGGAACGCGGCATCACCATCCTGGCTAAGGCGACCTCGGTCGACTGGAAGGACACCCGCATCAACATCGTCGACACCCCCGGCCACGCCGATTTCGGCGGTGAGGTCGAGCGCATCCTGTCGATGGTGGATTCGGCCATCGTGCTGGTCGACGCCGCCGAGGGCCCGATGCCGCAGACCAAGTTCGTCGTCGGCAAGGCGCTCAAGGTCGGCCTGAAGCCGATCGTCGTCATCAACAAGATCGATCGTCCGGACGCCCGCCACGTCGAGGTGGTCAACGAGGTGTTCGACCTGTTTGCCGCACTCGACGCCACCGACGAACAGCTCGACTTCCCGATCCTCTACGGTTCGGGCCGCGATGGCTGGGTTTCGGAAAACCCGGAGGGACCGAAGGACCAGGGCCTGGCGCCGCTGTTCGACCTCGTCATCAAGCATGTGCCGGAGCCGACCGTTCATCCCGGCCCATTCCGCATGATCGGCACCATCCTGGAAGCCAATCCCTTCCTCGGCCGCATCATCACCGGCCGCATCGAATCCGGCACCTTGAAGTCCAACCAGGCGGTCAAGGTGCTGCACCATGACGGCACCCAGATCGAAACCGGACGTATTTCCAAAATCCTCGCCTTCCGTGGCCTCGAGCGCCAGCCGATCGACGAAGCGCAGGCGGGTGACATCGTCGCCATTGCCGGCCTGTCGAAAGGCACCGTCGCCGACACCTTCTGCGACCCGAGCGTCAGCGAGCCGCTGCATGCGCAGCCGATTGATCCGCCGACGGTCACCATGTCCTTCCTGGTCAATGACTCGCCGCTCGCCGGCACCGAAGGCGACAAGGTGACAAGCCGCGTCATCCGCGACCGCCTGCTGCGCGAAGCCGAAGGCAATGTCGCGCTGAAGATCGAGGAATCGCCGGACAAGGATTCGTTCTTCGTCTCCGGCCGCGGCGAATTGCAGCTGGCCGTGCTGATCGAGACGATGCGCCGCGAAGGCTTTGAAATCGCCGTGTCGCGTCCGCGCGTCGTCATGCAGAACGGCGAGAACGGCGAATTGCTGGAGCCGGTCGAGGAAGTCGTCATCGACGTCGACGAGGAGCATGCCGGCATCGTTGTGCAGAAAATGTCGGAGCGTAAGGCGGAGATGGTGGAACTGCGGCCTTCGGGCGGCAACCGCCAGCGCATCGTCTTCCACGCACCGACACGCGGCCTGATCGGCTACCAGTCGGAACTGTTGACCGACACGCGCGGCACCGCCGTGATGAACCGGCTGTTCCATGCCTACCAGCCCTACAAGGGCGAATTGCCGGGCCGCACCAACGGCGTGCTGATCTCCAACGAACAGGGCGAAGCAGTGGCCTACGCCATGTGGAACCTCGAAGACCGCGGCCCGATGGTCATCGATCCGGGCGTCAAGGTCTATCAGGGCATGATCATCGGCATCCATAGCCGCGACAACGATCTCGAAGTGAACGTGCTGAAGGGCAAGAAGCTGACCAACATCCGCGCCGCCGGCAAGGATGAGGCGGTCAAGCTGACGCCGCCGATCCGCATGACTCTGGAGCGCGCGCTGGCCTGGATCCAGGACGACGAGCTGGTCGAGGTGACGCCGAAGACCATCCGGCTGCGCAAGCTCTATCTCGACCCGAACGAGCGCAAGCGCTTCGAGAAGTCGGCCAAAGTGGTCGGCGCGGCGTAATCATCTGATATTTCGAATTTGGGAAGGGGCGAAGCACCAGCGTGCTTCGCCCCTTTTCGTTTATCCGCTGGCCGTTGAGATGATGGCTTCCCGGTCAGCTTCGCCGGCGAGATCAATTCGCACGGTGGTGCCGTGGCGGGCCGGCTTGCGCAAAGCTTTGGCGCCGTCCGGGACGACAACCAGCAATCGCTTCTCCTCCAGCGCCTGAAGCCTTGATCGCGAGATGCCGAGTTCGCCGGCGAGCAACCGGTCGAGCCGCAGCGATGTCGGCATTTCGAGCGCAGCCCGATCTCAAGCGCGGTTGCGCCTTCGCCGCCGAGCCTGTGCTTGTGAACCGCGACGTCGGAAAACTCCTCGACGCGTCCGACCCGGCTTCGCAACGCCAAGACATCGAAGGCGTGGCGGCGGGCCAGCGCCGGGTTGTTGCTTTCAAGGGCTGCCAGCAGGGTCGGTTCGATGTCGCGGCGGTTGCGGCGTTCGAAAATGCCGAAATTCCAGGAATTGTCGCAATCGATGCAGCGATAGATCAGCCACACGTCGATACGCTTGCCATTGGCGTTGACGCGGAATTTGTCGCTGCAGCGATAGGCCTTCACCGTGCCGCAGCGGTTGCAGTTGATCAGGGGTCGAGGTGCGGTGCCGGGCGCGATCGTCCAGCGAACAGCGAGATGTTGAGGCAAGCCGAAAACCTTCCAATGCGGAAGTTCTTCAGGCCGGCAATGTCGAGATGCCCATGCGGGCACGGCGTGGCGAGAGCTAGCTATGGTCGGAAGTCAGGTGCCACGGGCGACAGCCACGCGACAGCGGTTCAGCAGTGCCAAACCGGTCTCGAACCGCCGCCTGAGGAACACATGGAAATAAAGCAGGCACCGCTTGATGCGGCGCCCTGCCAAGTGTGATCAGGGGAGTTGGCGAGACCGGCGGTTACTGAGGCAAAATCAAGCTCGAAATGGATGTCGGGACGGCTCTTCTAGCGACAGAGCCGCGGTCGGGCAAGCCTCATGATTATCTAGGCAAAGGCGATCTGCACCTTCATCGATTGGGTGCGGTCGCCGGCGATCTCGAAGGCCGCCACCGCCTCGTCCATCGGATAGATGCCGGTCAGCAGCGGCTTGACGTCGACACGGCGGTTGTTGATCAGGTCGACGGCCAGTGCGAATTCGTCGTGAAAACGGAAGGAGCCGCGCATCTCGATTTCCTTGGCGACGATCTGATTCTGCGGCAACGACATGTCGCCGCCAAGCCCGAGCTGGACCAGCACGCCGCGCGGCTTCAGCACGTCCAGGCCGGCCCGCACCGCACGCTCGTTGCCGGAACATTCGAACATCACGTCGAAACTGCCCTTTTCGACATTGTAGGCGGCGAGCTTGTCGGCATCGGTAGCGACATTGATGATGCGGTCGGCGCCGATCTCGCGAGCCTTTGTCAACACGGCATCCATGACATCGGTGGCGACGATCTCGCGCGCGCCGTGGACGCGCGCGGCCAGGATGCAGAGGGCGCCGATCGGCCCGCTGCCGGTGACCAGCACCCGCTTACCGAGCAGCGAGCCGGCGCGGTTCACTGCGTGCAGCGTCACAGCAAAGGGCTCAGCGAAGGCGGCTTCGTTGATGGAGACATGGTCGGCTATTCTGTGGCACTGCCAGGCTTCGGCGACGAGCCGCTGGCGGAAGGCGCCCTGTATGTGCGGCATCGGCATGGCGCTGCCGTAAAAGCGCATGTTGAGGCATTGGTTCTGCATGCCTTGCAAGCAGTAGCGGCAGGCATTGCAGGGCCGGCTGGGCGAAATCGCGACACGGTCGCCGGCGGCGAGGGTTGAGACACCGGCGCCAAGCGCTCTCACCGTGCCGGCAACCTCATGTCCCAGGATCATCGGCTCGCGCAGGCGCACGACGCCGAAGCCGCCATGATTGTAGTAGTGCAGGTCCGAGCCGCAAATGCCGCCGGCCTCGACTGAAATCTCGACCTGTCCGGCGCCGGGCGCACCCGGATCGCTCTCTTCGATGCGGAGGTCTTTTGCAGCGTGGATGACGATCGATTTCATGGCAGCGATCCTTTCTGAAACCACCGATGCGGGCAAGGTCGCCTGCTGAAATTTGTCGCGTGCGATGGGGCCATCAGCCCGCAGGGTTCCAAATTGCGGCTGATCGGCTATCCTTCGCGCTCCAACGCTCGAAGGCTCCACCATGCACCTCACCTCGCTCCTGATTTTCGCTGCAGCTCTGTTCGTCGCCGCCGGGTCGCCCGGCCCATCGATCGCAGCGCTTGTGGCGCGCGTCATCTCAAAGGGCTTTCGCGACGTGTTCCCGTTCCTGCTTGCCATGTGGATCGGCGAGGGTATCTGGCTGTCGCTGGCGGTGTTCGGACTGGCTGTCGTGGCGCAGACTTTTCACTTCGCCTTCGTGGTCGTGAAATGGGTCGGTGTTGCCTACCTCGCCTACCTCGCCTGGAAAATGTGGACGGCGCCGGTCGATGCAAAAGAAGGCGAGATGCCGCGCGAGGATTCGCCGGCAAAACTGTTCTTTGCCGGCATGGCGGTGACGCTCGGCAATCCGAAAATCATGATGTTCTATCTGGCGCTGCTGCCGACCATCATCGACCTGGCTTCGGTCAGCCTCGTCGGCTGGGTCGAGCTGACGGCGACGATGGCGGTGGTTCTGATCGCCATCGATCTCGCCTGGGTGCTCGCGGCCTCGCAGGCGCGCAAGCTCCTGAAAAGCAAGCGCGCCATGAAGATCGCCAACCGCGTCAGCGCCACGACGATGGCCGGCGCCGCAGCGGCTATCGCGGCGCGATCCTGATCGCCTTTCTATGGCGACCTCACAGCTAGACTTTGTCCAATAAGTCCATGCTATCGCCGGTGCCCACTTTCCAGCCGGCGAAGCATCCCAAAACGCCACAGGCCGCGCATCGTTCGCCGACATAAAGCCAGCGAACGCCGCCACGTCCCGGGTAGATGGAAAACCCGACGCCGATGTTTGCAGCTTCGGAGCCGCACTCGGTACACGCCCATCGTTGCGGCTGGGCTTCGTCCCAAAATTCCTCGCTGTCGCAGATAAGATGCTCGGATCCACAGGCTGTGCATGTTCGTCGCGCCACACCCTCGTCATCGTCGGCATCGAGGAGAAACGAGATGGAACCGCATTTGCAGCGGGCGAGCCTGAAGTCGTGAACCTCATAGCCTTCGGTGGCATACCCCTCCAGGTATTCCGCAATGTCGGTGGGCTCGCTGCCAACCCACCATTTGCCTGACGTGTCTATCGTCATGCTATCACCTTGCCATGGCGTGGTATTCGTCGTTCGGCCGCATGTCGATGGCTGCCGCCACCCGGTTGGACATGTTGAAGAAGGCGTCGAGGCGATGTCCCAGATGTCGCGGTTGGTGAATCCGGCGTTGCGTAAAGCGGCCCTGTCGGCTTCGACGATCTTTGCCGGCTCCTCGGTCAGCTTGACCGCGAATTCCAGCATCGCCATGTGCTTCGGGGAAAGATCGGCGGCGCGGAAATTCATCACCATCATCTCGCCAAAGGCGGGATCGCCGGAGAGCTGGCGCACCGCCGCGCCATGCGCGGTCAGGCAATAATAGCAGTGGTTGATCGAGGAGACGACGACCGCGATCATCTCGCGCTCCAGCTTCGACAGGCCGGATTCACCCAGCATCAGATCATTGTAGGTGTCAGTGAAGGCGCGCAGCTTCTTCTCGTCGAAGGCATAGGCAAGAAGGACATTGGGAACCAGGCCGAGCTTTTCCTCGCATTTGGCGAAATAGGCTTTTGTCGCCTCGCTCAGCTCGGCGATGCCGAGGTCAAGGGCGCTGATTTTGCCGGACATGGGTGTTCCTCCTCGTTCATTGCCGCCTGACCGCCGAATTCGGATAATTCTTAGCGAGCCGTCAAACCTTTGTCGCCAAACGGCGGTCATCTGCTACCATAGTCGTAAAAGCATGTGACGGGAGGACATCATGGCGAGCGTGAAATCCGCAGCGAAATCGAAGAAAAAAGCCACCGCTGCGGCAAAACCAGAGGACAGGCCAGGCAGGCTTGCAGACTATCTGCTGGCGCGCGCGCCGGCTGAAGACATTGCAACCTACGCCACCGCCGATCTCGAACGCGCCGCCGATCTGGCCGGCCGGGCCGTAGCCGTCCACAAGAAGGGCCACAGCGTCGTTGCCGTCGATGCCGATTCGGGCGTCTCCCGCGAAGGCCGGCCGATGACGATCATCACCGTGGTCAACGACAACATGCCGTTCCTGTTCGATTCGATCCTGGGCGAGATCACCGAGACATCAGGCGAGCCGACTTTGGTCACCCATCCGGTCATCGTGGTGCGCCATGGCAAGGCCGGCGTCGATGAGATCCTCGGCGACGGCGGCATCCTCAAGGATGACGGCAATCACGATCGGCTGAGCGTGGTCCATGTCCACATCCCGCGCCTGACGGCGGGGCAGGCGAACGCGCTGGCCGAGCGGCTGCGCAAGATGCTGGACCAGGTCCGTGCCGCGGTGAGCGACTGGAAGCCGATGCTCGCCCGCCTCGATCAGGCGATCTCGGAGTTTCGCTATTCCGCCGTGCCGTTGGACAAGAAGAGCGTCGCCGAGGCGATCGCCTTCCTGGAATGGCTGCGCGACGACAATTTCACCTTCCTCGGCATGCGCGAGTTCAAATACACCGGCGGCGCGGAGAGCGGCAATCTGGAGCGCGCCGACAAGCCGGGCCTCGGCATCCTCTCCGACCCTGATGTGCTGGTGCTCAGGCGCGGCACCGAGGCGGTGACGACAACGCCGGAAATCCGCGCCTTCCTGCATGGGCCGGAACCGCTGATCGTCACCAAGGCGAACGCCAAGTCGCTGGTGCACCGGCGCATCTATCTCGACTATATCGGCGTCAAGACCTACACCGCCAAGGGCACGCTTGCCGGTGAATTGCGTATCGTCGGCCTGTTCACCTCGACCGCCTACACGCGCTCGGTGATGAAGATCCCTTATCTCAGGTCAAAGGCCGAAACCATCATCGCCAAGTCCGGCTTCGACCGGCACGACCACTCCGGCAAGGCGCTGATCAACGTGTTGGAGAGCTACCCGCGCGACGAACTGTTCCAGGTGCCGGTGCCGATCCTGAAGAAGCACGCCGCCGCCATTCTCGGCCTGGTCGAGCGGCCGCGGGTGCGGGCGCTGGTGCGCGTCGACCAGTTCGACCGCTTCGTCTCCATCCTCGTCTTCGTGCCGCGCGACCGTTATGACAGCGTCGTGCGCGAGAAGGTCGGCGCCTATCTCAAGACCGCCTTCGAAGGTCGTTTGTCGGCTTACTATCCGGCCTTCCCCGAAGGCGGCCTGGCGCGCGTCCACTTCATCATCGGCCGCTCCGGCGGCAAGACGCCGAAGGTCGAGCAGGCGGCCATCGAGGCGGCCATCCGCGACATCGTGCGCACCTGGGATGACGCGCTGGCCGAGGCGGCGGAGGCCGGCGGCGGCGATCTGTCGCTGAAGGCGATCGCTGCGCGGCTTCCCGAAAGCTATCGCGACTCCTTCAGCGCCGCCGTGGCGCTGGCCGATGCCGGGCGCATCGCCAAAATCAGCGCCGGCAATCCGATCGCCATCGACTACTATCGCCACTCCGAGCAGAAGCCGCATCAGGCGGCGCTGAAAATCTACCACTACGGCAGCCCGGTGGCGCTGTCGCGTCGCGTGCCGGTACTGGAAAACATCGGTTTCCGCGTCATCAGCGAGCGTACCTTCGAAGTCGACGAGGACAGTGGCGACACCGTCTTCGTCCACGACATGGAACTGGAGAACAGCTACGGCAAGCCGATCGAGCTCACTGACGGCGGCGCGCTGTTCGAGGACGCGTTCCTGTCGGTCTGGCGCGGCGACGTCGACAATGACAGCTATAACGGCTTGGCCCAGACCGCTGGGCTATGGTCGGGCGAAGTCAACATCCTGCGCGCCTATGGCCGCTATCTGCAGCAGGCCGGCATTCCGCAGAGCCAGGATTTCATCGCCGCAGCGCTCAACCGCTACCCGGACATTGCGCGCGGCTTGCATGCACTATTTGTCGCCCGCCTCGGCCCGACGGCCGAGACGGAAGGCGTGGTCGCCGCCAAGCACCTCAAGGCCAAGATCAAGGACGCCTTGGAAGAGGTGCCCAACATAGACGACGACACCATCATCCGCCGCTATCTCAACCTGATCGAATCGTCGCTGCGCACCAACCATTTCGTTGCCGAAACGAAGGCGAGAGGGCAGTCGCTGGCGATCAAGCTGGATTCGCAGGCGGTCGAAGGCCTGCCGGCGCCGCGCCCATGGCGCGAGATATTCGTCTACGGCTCCGAGGTCGAGGGCGTGCATCTGCGCTTCGGCCCGGTGGCACGCGGCGGCCTGCGCTGGTCGGACCGCGCCCAGGACTACCGCACCGAGGTGCTCGGCCTGGTCAAGGCGCAACAGGTCAAGAACGCCGTCATCGTGCCGGTCGGCGCCAAGGGCGGCTTCTTCCCCAAGCGGCTCCCCGCGGGCGGCAGCCGTGACGCCATCTTCGAGGCTGGCACGTCGGCCTACAAGAATTTCGTCTCCAGCCTGCTGTCGATCACCGACAATATCGGCCTCGACGGGGTCATCCCGCCTGCCGGCGTTGTCAGGCGCGACCCCGACGATCCCTATTTCGTCGTCGCCGCAGACAAGGGCACGGCGACCTTCTCCGACACCGCCAACGCCATTTCCGAGAAGCACGGCTTCTGGCTTGACGACGCCTTCGCCAGCGGCGGCTCGGCCGGCTACGACCACAAGAAGATGGGCATCACCGCCAAGGGCGCCTGGGAAGCGGTCAAGCGGCATTTCCGCGAGATCAACCGTGACATCCAGACCTCACCCTTCACCGTCGTCGGCGTCGGCGACATGTCGGGCGACGTGTTCGGCAACGGCATGCTGTTGTCGCCGCAAACCAGGCTGATCGCCGCCTTCGACCATCGCGACATCTTCATCGATCCCGATCCGGACAGGGTGGCCTCGATGGCCGAGCGCGTGCGCATGTTCGCACTGCCGCGTTCGTCCTGGCAGGATTACGACAAGACCAAACTGTCGGAAGGCGGCGTCATCGTCTCGCGCAGCCAGAAGTCGATCACCTTGCCGGCGGCAGCGGCTGCGGCGATCGGGCTGACCAAGACCACGGCAACACCGGCCGAGATCATGACCGCCATCCTCAAGGCGAATGTCGATCTCTTGTGGTTCGGCGGCATTGGTACGTACTTGCGAGCATCTGGCGAGACCAACGCCGAAGTCGGCGACCGCGCCAATGACGCCATCCGCATCACTGCGCTCGATGTCCGGGCGAAAGTGATCGGCGAGGGCGCCAATCTTGGCGTGACGCAACGCGCCCGCATCGAGTTCGGGCTTGCCGGCGGCCGCTGCAATTCCGACGCCATCGACAATTCCGGCGGCGTCAACTGCTCCGACGTCGAGGTCAACATCAAGATCGCGCTGGCGTCCGCCATGCGCAAGGGCTCGCTGACCCGACCGGCGCGCAACAAGCTGCTCGCCGAGATGACCGACGAGGTCAGCGGACTGGTGCTGTCCAACAATTACGAACAGACGCTGGCGCTTTCGATCGCGCGCAAGCGCGGGCTCGCCGACATCGCGCATCAGAGCCGTTTCATGGCGGCGCTGGAGGCGCGCGGCCTGCTCGATCGCGCGGTCGAGACGCTGCCGTCGCCGGCGGCCCTTGCCGAGCGCGAGGCGCGCGGCGAGCCGCTGACCCGGGCCGAGCTTGGCGTGCTGCTTGCCTATGCCAAGATCGTGCTGTTTTCCGACATCGTCGCCAGCGACGTGCCGGACGATGCGCATTTCGACCGCGACCTGATGGGCTATTTCCCCGACCGGATGGCGAAGAAATACGCCACCGAGATCCACGGTCATCGGCTGCGCCGCGAGATCATCGCCCGCGTCGTCGCCAACGACCTCGTCAATCGCGGCGGTCCGTCCTTCGTCAACCGGCTGCAGGAAGCCACAGGCCGCACCGCCGCTGACGTGGTGCGCACCTTTGCCGTGGTGCGCGACGGCTTTGCCTTGCCGGCGCTCTACCGCGAGATCGATGCGCTCGACAGCCAGATCGACGGCCAGGCGCAACTCGACCTCTACCAGTCCGTCAGCCGGCTGATCTACGTGACCAGCGGCTGGTACCTGAAGAACGATGCCGGCACGGCCGCGCTCGGCCAGCGGATTGCCGAATTGCAGGAGGCGCGCAAGGCGCTGGAGCCGAAGCTCGTCTCGCTGCTGCCGGCCTTCTCGCGGGAGCGGATCGAGGAGCGGAGGCACGGCCTGTTCAAGGTCGGCGCGCCGGAAAAGCTGGCCGAAAAGCTGGCGCTGGCCGATCTGGCGGAACTGATCCCCGATATCGCGCTGACGTCGCGCATGGCCAATGCCGACATCGTCGTGGCGGCCAAGGCGTTCTTCGCCGTCAGCGATGCCTTCCGCATTCCGCGTGTCGAGGACGCGGCGCGCTCGATCACGCCGTCGGACTATTACGACCAGCTGGCGCTGTCGCGCGCCACCGACACGATCGGCGCGGCAAGGCGCGGCATTGCGGTGGCGGCCCTCACCGGCCATGCCGGGACGGCCGACCCGGTGGCGGCATGGCTGGAAGCCGGCGGCGAGCGCGTGGCGCGCATCCGCGAGCGGCTGCAGGCGCTGACCGAAGGCGGCGACATCACCGTGTCGCGCCTGTCGGTGGCGTCGGGGCTGATGAGCGATTTGACGGGGATGTGAGTCCTGAAAAGCTTGGGTTCCTCGCCCCCGCCACAGGCGGGGGAGAGGTGGCCGCGAAGCGGTCGGAGAGGGGGCTTCGTAGGGCGAGGCCTGTACAATCAACCCGAGCGTAGGGCGGCGCTTTTCCCCCTCTCCGTCTCGGCTTCGCCGAGCCACCTCTCCCCCACTCCGTGGGGGCGAGGAACCCAAGGCCAATGGCCGGCGGCGTGACGCTTGTTTGTTTGCAAGACAATGCGAAACATGCAGACATGGCGCCCGACTCGGGCGGAGCGGATGTCGGGGGAATCATGGCGGCGGTAGAGACAGTGCAGCGGGCATCGGGACGCGGCATCTGGGGATGGATGTTGTTCGACTGGGCGGCGCAGCCATTTTTCACCGTCGTCACCACCTTCATCTTCGGCCCGTATTTCGTTTCGCGCATGGCCAGCAATCCCGAAAGCGGCCAGGCGGCCTGGGGCTATGGTATCGCCGCCGCGGGTCTGGTCATCGCCGTTCTGTCGCCGATCCTCGGCTCGATCGCCGACCAGACCGGCCCGCGCAAGCCATGGATCGCCTTCTTCGCCTCGATCAAGATCATCAGTCTTTGCCTGCTGTGGTTCGCCGCACCCGGCTCGAACCTTTTCCTGGTGGTGCTGTTCTTCTCTCTGGCATCAGTGGCGGCGGAATTCTCGACCGTGTTCAACGATTCGATGATGCCGCGCCTGGTGCCGAAGAGCGAGATCGGCCACATCTCGAATATGGCCTGGGGCCTCGGCTATCTCGGCGGCATGATCGCGCTGATCTTTGTCGTCACCTGCCTGGCGGGCTCTGCGGAAACCGGCAAGACGATCATCGGCATCGACCCGCTGTTCGGGCTCGACCCGAAGCTCGGCGAGGACGCGCGCGCCACCGGGCCGCTGTCGGCAGGCTGGTATTTGCTGTTCATCCTGCCGATGTTCTTCTTCACGCCGGACGCCATCAAAGGCATTCCGATTGGGCCGGCGGTGCGCGAGGGCCTGTCGGAGCTGAAGTCGACACTGACCGAAGTGCGCCAGCGCAAAGGCATCTTTCGTTTCCTTGTCGCTCGCATGATCTATCAGGACGGCGTCAACGCGCTGCTCGCCTTGGGCGGCACCTTTGCGGCGGCGATGTTCCACTGGTCGATCACCGAGATCGGCATGTTCGGCATCATCCTCAATGTCGTCGCTATCGTCGGCTGCCTGGTTGCCGCATGGCTGGACACCGCGCTCGGCTCCAAGACCATCGTGATGATTTCGCTCGTCATGCTCAGCCTCGCCACCATCGGCATCGTTTCGACCGGGCCGGGCTACACGCTGTTCGGCGCCTGGATGATGCCGGGAGCCGATAGCGGCGGCCTGTTCGGAACGGCGGCGGAAAAGGCTTACATCTTCTATGGCCTGTTGATCGGGCTGGCCTTCGGGCCGGTGCAGGCGTCGTCGCGTTCCTACATGGCGCGTAGCGTCACAGCCGCAGAATCCGGCCGATATTTCGGCATTTATGCGCTGGCCGGTAGGGCGACGAGTTTCCTGGCACCGTTCATGGTGGCGTCAATTACGCTCGCCAGCGGCTCAGCGCGACTGGGCATGGCTGCCATCGTGCTGTTTCTCGGCGTGGGGATCGCGATATTGATCAAGACGCCATATCCGGCGGATCAGCCGGTGGAATAGCTCCACTTTCCTTTCCCCCCTTGTGGGGGAAGGTGGCCGAGCGAAGCTCGGACGGATGAGGGGTGTTCCAGGGAATGCCGACGTCTCACTCCGCTGGAACACCCCTCATCCGTCTCGGCGCTATCGCGCCGATCCACCTTCTCCCACAGGGGGAGAAGGAAGAGGCGCTAGTGCCTGAAATGCCTCACGCCGGTAAACACCATCGCAATGCCATGCGCATCGGCGGCGGCGATGACGTCGTCGTCGCGCATCGAGCCGCCCGGCTGGATCACCGCCGTGGCGCCGGCTTCGATGGCTGAGATCAGCCCGTCGGCAAAGGGGAAGAAGGCGTCGGAAGCGACCACCGAGCCTTTGGTCAGCGGCTCGGCGAGGCCTGCCGCTTCCGCCGCATCGAGCGCCTTGCGGGCGGCGATGCGCGAGGAATCGACGCGGCTCATCTGGCCGGCGCCGATACCGACGGTGGCGCCGTCCTTGGCGTAGACGATGGCGTTCGATTTGACGTGCTTGGCGATGCGGAAGGCGAATTTCAGGTCGGCCAGTTCAGCCTCGGTCGGCGCGCGCTTCGTCACCACCCTGAGTTCAAGATCGTCGACGACCGCATTGTCGCGGCCCTGGACAAGCATGCCGCCGGCGACGGACTTCACCGTGGTGCCGGCAGAACGTGGATCGGGCAGGCCGCCGGTGACCAGCAGGCGCAAATTCTTCTTGGCGGCAACGATGCGGACGGCGTCTTCCGAGGCGTTCGGCGCGATGATCACTTCGGTGAAGGTCTTGACGATCTCCTCGGCTGCTTCGGCATCGAGGATGCGGTTCATGGCGACGATGCCGCCAAAGGCCGAGACCGGGTCGCAGGCCAGCGCCCTGGCATAGGCCGCCGTCAGCGAAGCGCCTTCGGCGACGCCGCACGGGTTGGCGTGCTTGATGATGGCCACCGCTGCGCAGCGGTTAGGATCGAACTCGCCGACCAATTCGAAGGCCGCGTCGGTGTCGTTGATGTTGTTGTAGGATAGCTGCTTGCCCTGCAGCTGGCGGGCCGTGGCGACGCCCGGACGCTTGTCGCCATTGAGGTAGAAACCGGCGCTCTGATGCGGGTTCTCGCCATAGCGCATGACGCTCTCCAGCCGGCCGCCCAAGGCACGCCAGGTCGGATGCTCGATCTCCAGCGTCTCGGCGAACCAGCCGGAGATCGCCGCATCGTAGCTGGCGGTGCGGGCAAAGGCCTTGGCCGCGAGCTTCTTGCGGAAATCCAGTGACAGCGAGCCGATGTTCATCTCCAGTGCATTCAGCACCGCGGCATAGTCGCCGGGATCGGTGACGATGGCGACATAGGCGTGGTTCTTGGCCGAGGCGCGGATCATTGCCGGGCCGCCAATGTCGATGTTCTCGACAATCGCGGCATAGTCGGCGCCGGAGCGGCGAACCTCCTCGAACGGGTAGAGGTTGGAGACCAGGAGATCGATCGGCTCGATGCCGTGATCGTGCATCGCCTTGGTATGCTCCGGGTCGTCGCGCACGCCGAGCAGCGCGCCATGCACAGACGGATGCAGCGTCTTGACGCGGCCGTCCATGACTTCGGGAAAGCCGGTCAGTTCGGAGACATCGCGCACGGCAAGGCCGGCTTCGGCAATCGCTTTTGCCGTGCCGCCGGTCGAGACCAGTTCGACACCGGCCGCGGCCAGGCCCCTGGCGAAGTCGATCAGGCCGGTCTTGTCGAAAACCGAAAGCAGCGCGCGGCGGACCGGAACGAGGTCGGGTGCCGGAATGTTCTTGGCGGCGACGGCCATGGGCTGGCGGCCTTTCAGGGCTGATTGGAGAGCGTTGTCGGGCCGTAGCACATGAGGTCAGGAAATCAAGCAGGAAGGTCGGGCCGGAAGCTCGATCAAGCCGGCGTCGGCAATGACGCTCAGTTGTTTTCGGGGTAGCCGGCGATGCGGGTGCGCGTCAGCTGCCAATGGACCTCGGCAATCTCTGACGCCTTGAACGCCAGCATGATCTGGCGGCAGCGGCGCGGGCCGCCAAGGCCGGCGAAATAGATCGATTCCTCCACCTCCGGCGCCACTTCGGTGCAGGTGAACACCCAAGTGTCGGCCTGGTCGGCGGTCAGCACCAGACGGTCATGCTCGTCCTGCAAAAGGTTGATGTCGGGATGAATGTGGAAACGCACCACCACGAAGTCGCGGCCATTGTTGCGGATGGCGGCGCCGCCGGGGCGCAGAAAGCGGTCCCTGCCGGCAAGCACATTGCCCTCGCTCGACAGTTTCATCTCGCGCTCATGCAGGAAGCCGAAGCGCTGGATATAGCCGTCATGGCGGGCAATGAAGCCTTGCGTGCCCTTCTGGTCGATGCGCTTGCACGGCACCTGCTGGGGGCCACCCAGCAGCGGTGTACCGAGCAGGTCGTTGACGCGCAGCGAATGCGAAAACCGCGCCGACGAGGTGTCGTTGATGGTGGCGGTCGAATGCGCCGCGGTGGCGCGCGCCAGCGGCCGGAATTCGGCGGCGCCATAGGTATCGATACCGGCATTGACGACATAGTGCTGGCGGCCGGAAGACAGCTCGAAGGCCAGGCACCCGGCATGCGCGGCGTTGGACACGTCGACGGGCGGCGACGCGCCGGTGTCGGCAATGACCGTCACACCACCCATCGACAGCCGCTCATAGCCGGAATGCGGCGCGTGCAGCAGCGGCGCGCCGGCGGTGTCGTCATGGCGCAATATGGTGGCGATGCGGTCGTGGATGGTTGCGCCCATGCCATTGAAGCGGGCCAGGCTGCCGTCCTGATGGCGAAAGAAGCGCAGCGCCGGCAGCATGCGGTCGATGGCGCCCATAAGGGCTGCCGGCGGCGTTTCGGCTTGGTTGGCATAGGTCTGGCGCAGCGGCAGAAGGTCGGCGAGCAGTTCGAGCACCGCCATAGGATTGCGCGAAATATGGCCGCCGTCGGGAAGGATCTGGCGGTCGAGTTCTTCCGCCAGATTGCGGGTGGCGCCGCGCAGCGCCGAGGCAGGCGCCGGCAGCGACAAGGCGGCGAAAGCCAGCGCAATGCGGGCGCGCAGCCTGTCCTTGCCGTCCGGCATTTCGCGCGCCATCGAGCGGAGGTAGCGGATCTGCACGGCGAGCGATTTCAGGAAGGCGCGATAGAACGGAAATTCGGCCCCTTGTAGGACAACCGAGGAATGTTGCAGCCAGGCGATGACTCGCTTTGCCGTGGTTCCCGGTTCCCAGGCGATGCCGGAAATCTGGTTGCCGTGCATGGCGATCCAGTCGGAAACCAGCGCACGGGCATTGGCGGCGGCAAGCTCGGTGCCGGCGGCGCGCATGTGGCGCAACCAGCGGAAACCGTGCAGCGTCTTCACCCAGCCGCGATTGGCGACTTCGATCTGGAATGGCGATTTGCCGCCGGTCTCGACCAGGTGGCCCGATAGCGGATAGCGGCCATAATAAATCTCGAGCGCGATCTGCGGGTCGGCGAGCCTGAGGTCCGGCGGCGCAATCAGGACACGCTCCGGCGTACGTCCGGAATAGCGCCAGCGATAGACTGGCCCCGCGCGAAGGCGCCGGCGCGTCTTGCGCCAAAACTCCCTAGCGACAAGCGTCCACAGACGTGTCGTGCTGCCGGCAGCCAGTGCCAAAACCCCTCCTCGTCGACCTAGCGATAGAGCATGATGCTGTCCGAAAACCGCGTCACACTTCTCGGCATCATACTCTTGTACCCCAGCACAAGCTTATATGATTCAAGAACTTATGCGAAGTCGAATTCCGCCGGCGTGAAGGGCTTCACGCTGCCGGCCTCCGGTCCACCCCGAAAAAAGTCAAGCAATTTCCGGGGCTAAGCCCGACAATCCAGCGCTCACTTGCGGTTGTGGCGAGATCGAAACTCGCTCGGCGAACAGTTCTCGCGATCGCGAAACAGGCGGGAGAAGTAGAAGGCGTCGTGGATGCCGACGGCGGCGGCGATGGATTCAATCGACGAATCGGAAGCGGCCAGCATCTGCTTGGCGCGGTCGAGCCGAATGCGCAGTTGAAAGGCCTTGGGTGACATGCCAGCAGCCAGCGCGAACCTGCGGCGCAAGGTTGCCGGCGACATCGAGAATTTCGCGGCAAAGGCGTCGAGATCGACCGAATCGCAGGCGCAGCGGCGCAATTCGTCGATGATGGGCTCGATGTCTGTGGCAAGACCGGGATTTCGTTCGCGGTTGATGCGATCCGCCGCCTGGCGCGCAGCCTGCACGACGATGTGATGCATCGTGGCGGCGGCTTCCGCTTGGCTGAGCACGGTGTCGAGCGAAAGCTCGCTATGAAGCCTGTCGAACAGACGCCGCATTTCCCTTAAGTCATGCAAGGGGACGACGGGTGCGCCCTCGGCGATCAGCCGCAGCCTTGTGAAATCACGCATCAGGGCACCGTCGAACAGCGCCCAGCGTTCCAGCCAGCCCGATGCGTCCGGCCCGTAGGAGTGAGCCTTGCCGGGAAACAGCCAGAACAGGGCAGGTGCCTCGACCGCCTGCCTGCCGCCGGCTTTGGTTTCCAGCCAGCCTTGCCCGTCCTCGACCAGCACCACGGCAAAATCCGGCAGTTTGCGCGCGGTGATTGCCTGCGCGACCCGATGTCGGCCAATCCCGGTTACCGACAGGCCGCCGGCGGCCTCCGGCGCAGATCTGTAGAGTGCGAAATGGTGATCAGGCATGAGCGAAAAGTCCAGCTCTTTGTTCTGTCCATGGTGAGGGCGACGGTAGACATGGCACTGCTAGCTGAGACGACAAATCATGGGTGACTGAAATGTCAAGATCGACAGGCGGAGCGCAGCTCGAGGGCACCGTTCCTCCGATCGATCTGGTCGCCAACGGCAAGACATTGTCGGCAGCTTCGAACCGGTTGGGCTATCTCTCGCCGACCGAACCGAAGGTCGGCATCGAGACGATCCGCAAGCTCTTTGCCGAGCAGGGCTATGTCTGGCTGAAAGGCTTGCTGCCGCGCGGCGACGTCATCGGTTTTCGCGGCTGGGTGTTTTCGCATCTGGCTGACAGCGGATTGCTGCGGCCCGGGTCCGATCCTGCGCTCGGGTTGGCGGCGGCCGGCGTGTTCGACCGTCAGCTCGCCGATCGCCGGCTGATGGCGCTGGTTCGCTCCACCGCCTATGAAGGCTTTTGCGCGCAGCCGCGGATGTCGCGGCTCATGGATGCGTTTGTCGGCGGGCTGTCCTACTTGCACAAGCGCAAGCTCATGCGCTTCACCCAGCCAGGCACGACTGTCGCGACGCCGGCGCATTATGACCTCGTCTATCTGCGCGGCGGCACCAGCGGCATCGTCACAGCCTGGATTCCGATCGGCGACGTTTCCGTCGACATGGGCGGTCTGGTCTATCTCGAGGGCTCGCACGCGATCGGCCTCGACATGGAGGCCCGGTTCAATAGGGACAATGCCGAGCTCAGCCCGGAAGAGCGCATCAGCGCCTTTAACAAAAACATGAGCGAGGGTGGCTGGGTGTCAAAGGATCTGCCCGATATGGCGGAGCGGTTCGACACGCGCTGGCTGATCGCGGATTTCGAGGCGGGCGATGTCGTTCTGCACTCGCCCTACATGATCCACGCTTCGACGACCAACCAGAGCCTGGAGGGGCGAATCCGGCTCTCCACCGATATCCGCTACCAGAATGTCGACGATGAAATAGATGCGCGGTGGGCCAACCACTGGTCGCTAGACGACATGCTTTAGGCATCGCAAGCGTTCGGAATTGGCTGATGTGTCCCACCTTCGTCATCCCAGGGCGAAGCAGGAGCGCAGCTCCGTCGCGGAGACCCTGGGATCCATTCCGTGACCTTGGCCGTGGAGTACAGCGGAGCAGAATTCTGGACCGTAGCAACGCCTCGAAGTCGCGGCATGGTTCCTCGGGTCTGCGCCGCGTCGCTTCGCTCCTTGCTCCGCCCGTGGATGACGAAGTCACGAAGGCTTCGGCCAATCACCAAGGTCTGCCGTCCACATCACTGCGACGGCGCTTGTTCCTTAGGCCACACGCCGCATGCGGGCGGCGAAGAAACCGTCCAGGCCGGAAATGCCGGGCGAGCCGAGATCGAGATCGGCTGGTGTGGTGCGCAGCGTGCCCTGGCTGGTCAGGAAAGAATCGAGGCCAGCGATCTCGCCCGGCTGCAGCGGATCGTCGGCGATCGTTTTGTTGCCGGCGAGGAAGGCGCGGTGCAGCTCTTCGCCTTCGATCGGGTCGAGCGAGCAGTTGGAAAAAACAATCCGACCGCCCGGTTTGACCAAGGTGACGGCGCGCGCGAGCAGCCTTGCCTGCAGATCGGCGAGCTTTTCGACGTCGGCCATGGTCTTCGTCCATGGCACGTCGGGATGCCGCCGCACCGTGCCGGTGGAGGAGCAGGGCGCGTCGAGCAGGACTGCGTCGAACAGTTCCGCCGGCTGGTATTTCAGCAGATCGGCCTGGACGATATCCGCCGACAGGCCGAGCCGTTCGAGGTTCTGGATCAGCCGCGCCAGCCGGTTCTTCGATGTGTCGACCGCGGTGACCTTGGCGCCGGCAAGGATCAGCTGGGCGGTCTTGCCGCCGGGGGCGGCGCAGAGGTCGGCGACGCGCAGGCCTTTGACATCGCCGAACAGCCGCGCCGGAAAACTGGCGGCGGCATCCTGGACCCACCAGGCGCCTTCCTCGAAGCCGGGCAGTTCGGTGACCGAGGCACTGAGCTTTTCCACCCGGATCGTGCCGGTCGGCAGCACGATGCCACCGAGCTTTTCGGCCCAGAGTTCCGGATCGGCCTTGACCGTGAAGTCGACCGGCGCCTCGACGCGATGGGCAGCGAGAATCTGCTTCGTCCTGTCGGCGCCATAGGCGGCCTTCAGCCGGTCGGAAAACCATTTTGGCGCTTCGTCGGTGGCGGCGAGCGCGGCAGGCAATTCCGTGTCCTTGGCCCGCGCCAACGTGCGCAGCACGCCGTTGACGAGGCCGGAGAAACGCTGCGTGCGCGGATCGGATTTGGCGTGGGTCACGGCCAAATCGACGGCGGCGCTGTCGGGAATGTCGAGGAACAGGATCTGCGCCGCCGCTACATGGAGGATATGCGACAGCGCCGTGGCGTTGGGTGGCAGCGGCTTTTCCAGGCGGCGGGCGAGGAGCCCGGCAATGGTCATGCGGTAGCGCAGCGCGGTCACCAGTATGGCGCGCACCAGGCCGCGGTCGCGCAGGTCGAGCGCCTTGTACTGCGGATGGCCGTTCTCGTGATCGGTCAGCCCGTCGAGCGGCGTCCTGGCGTCGATGACGGCGGCGAGCAGCCGCGCCGCCGCCTTGCGCGCGGCAAGGCCGGCGACCGATTCGTCCGAGCTGTTTTCGCGATTGCCTGAATGTACGGGCCGGCTTCCGGCGCCGCTCACGACCACGGACCTTTGGGTCCGGTCGAGTTGCGGCCCCATGGGTTAGGCTTGGGCTGTGCCGGTTCGACCGAGGGCTCGGGCTGCGCTGCCTTGCCCCATGGGCCTTGCTGGCCATCGGCTTGCAATTCTTCGGTGGGCGTCGGCGCCTGGCGCGGCGCGGGCTGGCTGCCGGCCATGTCGCGCGCCATCGCCTGCAGCGCGGCGATGCGGTTGTCGGTGTTCGGGTGGGTCGAAAACAGGCTGTCCATGCGCTCGCCGTGCAAGGGATTGATGATGAAGAGATGCGCGGTCGCGGGGTTGCGCTCGGCATCCGGGTTGCGGATGCGTTCGGCGCCGCGGGCGATCTTGTCAAGCGCTGAAGCCAGCCAGAGCGGATTTCCAACGATTTCTGCGCCGCGCCGGTCGGCCTCGTATTCGCGCGTGCGGCTGACCGCCATCTGCACGATCATGGCGGCGAAGGGCGCCACCAGCATCGCCACCAGCACGCCGACAAAGCCGAACGGATTGTTGTTGTTGCGGTTGCCACCGAAGAAGAAGGCGAAATTGCCAAGCATCGAGATGGCGCCGGCGAGCGTCGCGACAATGGTCATGGTCAGCGTGTCGCGGTGCTGGATGTGGGCGAGCTCATGCGCCATGACGGCGGCCACCTCCTCGTGCGAGAGGCGCTCCAGCAGCCCGGTCGAGGCCGCCACGGCGGCGTTCTCGGGATTTCGGCCGGTGGCGAAGGCGTTGGGCTGCGGGTTGTCGATCAGATAGGTTTTCGGCATCGGCAGGCCGGCCTGCTTGGCCAGCGCCTCGACGATGGCGTAAAATTCGGGCGCGTTCTTCGCGTCGACCTCGACGGCGTGGTTCATCGACAGCACCATCTTGTCGGCGTTCCAGTAGCTGAACAAATTGGTGCCCGCGGCGAACACGAAAGCGATCATCATGCCGCCGGTGCCGCCGATCAGAAAGCCGACGCCCATGAACAGCGCAGTCATCGCGGCCAGAAGCATGGCGGTGCGTAGCGTGCTCATCGTCTGCTCCGTTTGCGGCCGTGGCAAAAAGGGGTCGATCCGGGTGTCATCATCGCTATATGATGGGAAACGCCGCCTCTCGTTTCAATCCGCCGGAACTATCGCATGAGCGACGAACCCAGCAAAGCCGACGCCGATCCGGATGGTGTTGCCCCTCCGAAGGACCTGACACCCGCCGCCCGTCGCGCGCTGGCCGAGGCCAAGGCGCGCCGTGAAGCGTATAGCCAGAAGGAGGCCGCGCTGCCGAAGGAACTCGGCGGCCGTGGAGGCAAGGAGCCTGGCCGCTACGGCGACTGGGAGGTCAAGGGCCTGACTAGCGACTTTTAGATCCTAGGCCGCGCTGCGCTGTGCCTCCAGCGTCATCCAGCCGCTGTCATCAACGGCGATGGAGACGGTGTCGTAGCCGGCAATCGAATTGTGCTGCGTCGCCATTGGGTGCTGGTGGGTGGCGCTGATCACCATCACTGACGCGCCCGCGGCTTCCGCCGCGGCGATGCCGGCTGGCGCATCCTCGAAGACCAGGCAGTCGGCGATATCGACGCCGAGCCGTTTTGCCGCCAGCAGGAAACAATCGGGCGCCGGCTTGCCGTGCGAAACGTCCTCTCCGGCGACCATCAGCGCCGGAACCGGGACGCCGGCGGCCTGCATGCGCAGCAGCGCCAGCGGGCGCGGCGCCGAGGTGACGATCGCCCAGCGCTCGGGCGGCAGCGCGTTGAGAAACGGCACGGCGCCGGCGATCGGCAGCACGCCTTCGACATCGTCGGACTCGGCCTGCAACAGCACATGCGCCTCGTGCACCGGATCGACGCCGGGGAGCGCCAGCCGGGTGATGGTCTCGACGGCGCGCACGCCATGGATCGTCGGCAGGAACGTTTCGACGTCGAGACCGTGCTTACGCGCCCACGCCGCCCAGACGCGCTCGGCCGAAGCAATTGAATTGAGCACCGTGCCGTCCATATCGAAGAGGAAGGCGGCGAATTTTCTGCCTGCAAACATCAAATTTTTCCAAAGGGTTTTCGGGAGCGTTTCGGGGAGGGTCAAAACCTGTCGTTCGACCGTAACGCCATGGCCTCTGCGTGGAAAGGCGCGGGGCAGTCTTTTCGATCGCTCCAGGGAACCATGATCCCGCTTCTGGCGTTTGAACCAAACTGTCTTCCACGACGAAATGACGGGGGAATCGCCATGCTGATCCGGCTCGGCTACGAAATCGCGATTGAATGCACCGATGCCACGCCGGTCATCTCGCTGCTTGAGATCCATGCGGACCGGCAGGCCGACATCAAGCGGCAGACGCGCGTGCTGACCTCGCCTTCGGTACCGAGCAAGCTCTATCACGACCTGTTCGGCAATGCCTGCCGCCGCTTTGTCGCGCCCGCCGGCAATTTCCGCATCCTCTACGACGCTGCCGTCGAGGACAGCGGCGAGCCCGATGCGGTCAACACGCTGGCCAGGGAAGTGCCGGTGGCGGAACTGCCGGACGATGTGCTCGGCTATCTCCTCGGCAGCCGCTATTGCGAGACCGATCACCTGAGCGGTCTCGCCTGGCAGCTTTTCGGCCACCTGCCGTCCGGTTGGACGCGGGTGCAGGCGATCGTCGACTATGTCCATAACCGGCTGTCCTTCGGCTATGGCTATGCCCGTCCGACACGAACCGCCGCACAGGCGAATGAGGAGCGCGTCGGTGTGTGCCGCGACTTCGCCCATCTGGCGATTACGCTGTGCCGTTGCATGAACATCCCGGCCCGCTATGTGAACGGCTATCTCGGCGATATCGGCGTGCCGGTCGATCCGGCACCGATGGATTTTTCCGCCTGGATGGAAGTCTACCTCGACGGCAAGTGGTACACGTTCGACCCCCGCCACAACACGCCCAGGATCGGCCGCGTCGTCATCGCGCGCGGCCGCGACGCGACAGACGTGCCGCTGCTGCACAGTTTCGGTCCGCACCGGCTCAGCCTGTTCAAGGTCTGGACCTATGAGCAGGAAGGCAAGCTGTTCAATCCGCCCTATCACGGCGTCGACAAGACTGTCAGCGCGCACATGCTCGCGTAGAGCGGTTCGCGACGGGGATTCTGATCCGCTTCGACACACCACATCGTAAGGACATCTGTGCCGGATCGGGACCGGGATTCGGCATGCGGCGGATCATGGTAAGCACTTCGTAAACGAAGTCGCTTCGGTGAATTTCCGTTTACCGCTTGTTCACCTTGCGGCGATGCCGAACTCAGCAAAAACAACAGTTTGACCGATGGCTGGCTGCTTTAGCGGAGGCAACCGCGCGATCCGGCCGGAATCCTGCATTGGCTGTCCCGCGGCGAAGAGGCCGAGGCGATCGGGGGCTGAAGGATGCGGAATTACGAGGGTCTTGTTCACGCGGCTGGCGTTTTCACCAGGGATCGCGGCGGAAGTTTTGCGGTGCTGTTCGGCCTTGCCGCTTCGGTCCTGGCGCTCGGCGTCGGCTTTTCCGTCAACATCTCCCAGATCTACAACGCCAAATCGAGCCTGCAGGGCGTGGTCGATGCCGCTGTCACCTCGACCGCACGCGACCTGACCACCGGGGTGATCAAGGAAGCCGACGCCAACAAGTCGGTGCAGGCCTTTCTCGACGCCAACAGCATGGCCGGCATACTGCAGGCCAACCAGATCGTTCTCGACAAGCTGACTGTCGACAGGACCGCCAATACGGTCACGGCCGACGCACACGCTGATGTCGCGCTCTACTTTCCGCTGTTCAGCATCGGCGACATGCAACGTGTCGGCGCTTCGACCACGGCGCTCTATTCCGACAAGACCATCGAAGTCTCGATGATGCTCGACGTCACCGGCTCGATGGCCGGCCAGAAGATCAAGGATTTGAAGGCAGCGGCAAGCAATGCCGTCGATGCGTTCCTCGCCGGCCAGGACATGTCGAAGCCGCGGGTGCGCGTCGCCATAGTGCCCTACGCCAATTCGGTCAATGCCGGCACGCTTGCCGCCAGCAGCGTGTTTGTCGAAACCAAGGCCAGCCAGCGCAAACAGGCTCCGGCCAATGACGACCCGCAGGCCGTCTCGTCATCGACGCGGCCAGACAACTGTGCCACCGAGCGCAAGGGAGCCAACCAATATACGGATGCCGGCCCCGATGTCGGCATGGTCAATCGCGATTATTTGCTGTCGGGCTTCGCGCAAAACACCGGAACGGCGGCCTGCCCGGCCGCCGCGCTGATGCCACTGACGGCCGACGCCAACGCGCTCAAGAGCGTGATCAAGAACTTCGCCGCTTCGGGCGGCACCGCCGGCCATATCGGCGTGCAATGGGCCTGGTACATGCTGTCGGAAAACTGGGGCAGCGTGATGAAGGCATCGCAGCGGCCAGCCAAGATGGATCCGAAGAAGGTCGCCAAATTCGCGATCCTGATGACCGACGGCGAGTTCAACCTGTCCTATTTCGACGCCAACACGGTCAATGACGTCTATAACGACGCCGGCAAGGAACCGACCCGTACGGCAGCCAAGACCTTGTGCGGCGCGATGCGCAACAAGGGCATCGAGATCTTCACCATCGGCTTCGACCTCAACGAGAAGAACGCCAAGGCGACCTTGCAGGATTGCGCCAGCCCGGACACCGGCAGCATCAAGCACTTCTACCAGGTTGCCAGCGGTACCGAACTCAATGATGCCTTCCAGGCCATCGCCCGCAACATCGAGAATCTGGCGCTGACCAAGTAGCCATCCCTGCCGGCACAAAAGGAAAAGGCCGCCGCTTCTTGACGAAGCCGGCGGCCTTCCGTGTTTCCGTCCATGGCGCGGCCGATGGCGGCGACCGAAGTCACCCACCGCGCTTCTCGCGCCTTAACGGGAAGACTGCTTCCCGAAAGTGCAATCCGCTGAGGCCACGTTCTGGAAAACGAAATCACTCGACATCGGATCACCTCCTTTCGATTTGTTGAACACAACAGAGATGATGGGGTGCGTCGCAGCAAAAGACAAGATGCCGGTTTGAAATAGCCGGCGGGCTGGCTTTCCCGCGCCGGGTTGCGAACGGACGCCGGGGCGGGCAAACTCCCGCTGGGGGGACCAGCATTCGGAGGAATGGCATGGAGGCAGCGGAAAAGGCCGCGCGCATCGTGCGAACGGTGATCGAAACGCTGAAGCCGGGTTTTGCAGTCAGGCTGTGGACCGGCGAGCGCATCGGTCCCGCCACCGGGCCGGTGCTCACCATCAACGACCAGGACATTGTCTGGCAGGTGGTGAAGCGGCCGTCCTTGTCGACGCTGATCGAGATGTGGATTTCCAAGACGATTGACATCGAAGACGGGACGATTTTCGATTTCTACGCCCTGCCGTCGCAAGGCAAGCTCAGGACCAAGATCAAGTCGCTGCCGAAGCTGGCGATCCTGCGCGACCTGCCGGCGGTGCTGTTGTCACGCAAGCAGATGAGTGCGCGCACCGATCTGTCGGGGCGCAATCCCTATGTCAGCGGCTCGAGCCAGGAAGCGATCCAGCACCACTACGACATTTCGAATGCATTCTACCGGCTCTTCCTCGATGAGCGCATGGTCTACAGCTGCGGCTATTTCAAGGATTTCGCCAATGGCATCGACCAGGCGCAGGCCGACAAGCTCGACCATATCTGCCGCAAGCTGCGGCTGAAGCCGGGTGAAAAGCTGCTCGACATCGGCTGCGGCTGGGGTGCGATGCTGATCCATGCGGCGAAGAATTACGGCGTCATCGGCCATGGCGTCTCGCTGTCGCAGGCGCAGACCGACCTTGCCCGTGAGCGCATCCGCGCGGAAGGACTGGAAGGCCGCATCACCATCGAGATCAAGTCCTATGCGGAGCTTACCGGTTCCTTCGACAAGATATCGTCGATCGGCATGTTCGAGCATCTCGGCCTCGCCAACCACGCCACCTATTTCAAGACCGTCCATCGGCTGCTCAAGCCGGGCGGCATCTATCTGCACCACGCCATCACAAGGCGCAGCAAGGGCGATTTGAAAAAGACCTTGCGCAAGGGGCCGGAGTTCAAGGCGCTGCTCAAATACATTTTCCCCGGCGGCGAACTCGACACAATCGGCATGACGCTCGGCAATTTCGAGGCGCATGGCTTCCTCGTCTACGACGTCGAGAATTTGCGCGAACACTACGCGCGCACTTGCCGGCTGTGGGCCGAGCGGCTGCAGGCCCGTTTCGACGAGGCGGTCGCCGAAGTCGGCGAGGCCAAGGCGCGGCTGTGGCTGCTCTATCTCACCGGCTGCTCGATCACCTTCGAGCGCGCCTCGGCGCAGATTTTTCAGACCGTCGTCACCAAACGCGCGCGCGGCCCGAGCGGCCTGCCGCCGACACGTGCGGATTTGTATCGGTAGCGGGGCCGGTT
The DNA here is from genome assembly GCF_056403695.1 of Mesorhizobium sp. P2_F7. Classification (NCBI taxonomy): domain Bacteria; kingdom Pseudomonadati; phylum Pseudomonadota; class Alphaproteobacteria; order Hyphomicrobiales; family Phyllobacteriaceae; genus Mesorhizobium; species Mesorhizobium sp. P2_F7. The sequence continues at coordinate 249,625 of NZ_JBFUFA010000002.1, forward strand.
TCGGTCAATCGCCAAGGTCTGCGGTTCGCCACCTCTCGTAGAGGCGCTACACGAACCGCATCGGCGCGCCGATCTCGACGCTGGCTGGCCTGTCCACCGTGCAATAGACGCCGAGATTATGGGCGTTGTGGCGGACCAGGTTGCGCAGGATGCCGGGGTCGTGGTCGAAGCCGTCCTGGGAGATGATGGTGAAGCCGCAGCGGCGGCACGGTGCCGAGATGGTCACCAGCAGGTCGCCGATGGCGAGCTTGCGGCCGATCCATTCGGTCTCGGGAAACGAACCTTCGACCGCCGCCATGTCGACGACGATGTTGGGGCGGAAGCGGCGCGGGTCGAGCGTGCCTTCCGGGTGCAAAGCCTTCAGCCGCGCCAGCGATGCGGTGGTCAAGAGATGGATCGGCGCCTTGCGGTAGCGCTCGGCGGTCAGCGGGCCGGAATAGCCGGGCGCGGTTTCCTGGCTGAACGGCCGGATCGAGGCGGCGAAGCCGAGATAGGCCGAGACGGCGTTGTCGCATTCCGCGCCAGGTGCTGCCAGCCAGTCGCCGTCTGGAATGGCGATCTCAAGCTTCCGGTCGTCCCTCAGCCTTGTGTGGATGCGCGGCACCTTGTGCCATTTCGCATCGCGATCCGGCCGCGCGATCTCGTTGTCGGAGAGATCGACGAGACCGAACAGGCGGTCGCCGTCGATGGTTTCAAGGCCGACCGAAATGGCGTCCCGGCGCTCGCCGGCAAGCGAACTTGCGGGGTAACGCCAGAGCTCCGTGACTGCGCCCAGTGCAGCCATCAAATGCGTCAGCCCTTCCTGTTCTGGCGGTTGGCGATCAGGTCGTCGACGACGGCCGGATCGGCCAGCGTCGAGGTGTCGCCGAGTGCGCCAAAATCGTCCTCGGCGATCTTGCGCAGGATGCGGCGCATGATCTTGCCCGAGCGCGTCTTCGGCAAGCCAGGGGCGAACTGGAGCTTGTCGGGCGACGCGATGGCGCCGATCTCCTTGCGGACATGGGCGACCAGTTCCTTGCGCAGTTCCTCGCTCGGTTCCACCCCTTTCATCAAGGTGACGTAGCTGTAGATGCCCTGGCCCTTGATGTCGTGGGGATAGCCGACGACTGCGGCCTCGGAAACCTTGTCATGGCTGACCAGCGCCGATTCGACTTCCGCCGTGCCCATGCGGTGGCCGGAAACATTGATGACGTCGTCGACACGGCCAGTGATCCAGTAATAGCCGTCGGCGTCGCGGCGGCAGCCGTCACCGGTGAAGTACTTTCCCTTGTAGGTGGAAAAATAGGTCTGCACGAAGCGGTCATGATCGCCATAGACGGTGCGCATCTGGCCGGGCCAGGAATCGGTGATGCAGAGATTGCCGTCGGCGGCACCCTCCAGCACCTTGCCCTCGCCGTCGACCAGCTGCGGCTTGACGCCGAAGAAGGGCCGCGTCGCCGAACCCGCCTTGAGGTCGGTGGCGCCGGGCAATGGCGTGATCAGGATGCCGCCGGTCTCGGTCTGCCACCAGGTGTCGACGATCGGCACCTTGCCGTTGCCGACGACGTTGAAATACCACTGCCAGGCTTCCGGATTGATCGGCTCGCCGACCGAGCCCAGCACGCGCAGCGATTTGCGCGATGTCTTCTTCACCGGCTCGTCGCCGGCGCCCATCAGTGCGCGCAGTGCGGTGGGCGCGGTGTAGAAGATGTTGACCTTGTGCTTGTCGATTACCTCCCAGAAGCGCGACTGCGAGGGATAGTTCGGCACGCCCTCGAACATCAGCGTGGTGGCGCCGTTGGCCAGCGGCCCGTAGACGATGTAGCTGTGGCCGGTGACCCAGCCGACATCGGCGGTGCACCAGTAGATATCGCCGTCATGGTAGTCGAAGACATATTGGTGGGTCATCGAGGCGTAGACGAGATAGCCGGCGGTGGTGTGCAGCACGCCCTTCGGCTTGCCGGTCGAGCCGGAGGTGTAGAGGATGAACAGCGGATCCTCGGCCTTCATCTTCTCCGGCTTGCAGTCGCCCTTCACGGTGGCGATCTCGTCATGGTACCATACGTCGCGGCCCTGGACCCATCCGGTCTTGCCGCCGGTGCGGCGCACGACAACCACTTTTTCGACCTTGGTGCCGGCCTTGGCCGCGATCTCGACCGCCTTGTCGGTGTTTTCCTTCAGCGGGATCGGCTTGCCGCCGCGCAGGCCCTCATCGGCGGTGATGACGAAGGTCGACTTGCAGTCGTCGATGCGGCCGGCCAGCGCGTCCGGCGAAAAGCCGCCGAAGACGATCGAGTGGATGGCGCCGATGCGCGTGCAGGCCAGCATCGCATAGGCCGCTTCCGGGATCATCGGCATGTAGATGGTGACGCGGTCGCCCTTCTTGACGCCGTGCTTCTTCATCACGTTGGCCAGCCGGCAGACGTGCTCGTAAAGCTCGTTGTAGGTGACCTTCTTGTCGTCGTAGGGATTGTCGCCTTCCCAGATGATGGCAGTCTGGTTGCCCCGCTTCTTCAGATGGCGGTCGATGCAGTTGTAGGAGACGTTGGTCTCGCCGTCCTCGAACCATTTGATCGAAACCTTACCGTCGAAGGAGGTGTTCTTGACCTTGCTGAACGGCTTGAACCAGTCGATGCGCTTGCCGTGCTTGCCCCAGAACTTGTCCGGATTTTTCACGCTGTCGGCATACCATCTCAGGTAGGTGTCGTTGTCGATCAGCGCGTTCTTCTTCCACGCCGGTTGGACGCGGTGGACATGGACCTCGGACATTTCTGGCATTCCTCCCGAACCGTTCCGCTGGCTTGGCGCCAACGGTTTCGCGGCGACGCAGCCGCGAATTCGGCGGCATTATTACCAGTTCCGCGCTGACGGCAACATTAGACGTTGGATTCGCGCGGCGGGATGCCGCAGCCGTGGATTCGGCGGCTGTCAGCACTCTGCCAAGGTCGCTGCTAACTGCATGTTTTAGCGTAGAAAATGCCCGCGACGATCAAAAAAAATCAATAGACAGTTAAGCAAGTGAGCGCAGAATCCAACATTGGGAGGAAAGGAGATCGACGCAGGGGGCTGCAATGCGTGACCATGCCGAAATGGACTTGATGCTCAAAGGCTATGGGCTGACCACGGCCAAGATTCTCTACCACTTCCCCGATCACCCGCACCTGCTGCAGAGCTTCATCTGGCAGGACTACGATCTGGCGCCGACGTTTCCGGTGCTGATCAAATTCATCGAGTTCTGGCGGGCCAAGCTCGACGGGCCGCTGCATTCGGTCAGCTACACCCACCAGAAGCTGATCGCGCCGAATGAGTGGCGGAAGGTCGATGGGGAGTTTGTGCTGCACTGAGCGGCGCGCAGACGTTTTGACGGACTGCGTGACGTATCGCATGCCTTGGTGGTTAGCGGAAATGCGCTCATCGCTTCGTCATCCTCGGGCTTGACCCGAGGATCCATGCCGCGACTTCAAGGCGTTGCTACGGTCCAGAATTCTGCTCCGCTGCACTCCACGGCCAAGGTCACGGAATGGATCCCAGGGTCTCCGCGACGGAGCTGCGCTCCTGCTTCGCCCTAGGATGACGACGTTGGGGAAGCCTCAGCCAACCTCGAACGTTTGCGCCGGTACGCTCACACCGCCGGCGGGTTAAGCCGCGCAAAACCTTCCTGGCGGCGGTAGGGGAAGTACGGGTAGGGTGCGGTGACTTCGCTTGCCGCGTCGAGTTTCTTCACCTGCTCCGGCGTCAGCGCCCAGCCGATAGCGCCGAGGTTCTGGCGCAGCTGTTCCTCGTTGCGGGCGCCGATGATGACCGATGACACGGTCGGGCGCTGCAGCAGCCAGTTGATGGCGATCTGCGGAACGGTCTTGCCGGTCTCTTCGGCCACGGCGTCGAGCGCGTCCATGACCCGGTAGAGATGCTCGTCGTCGACCGGCGGACCGAAATCGGCGGTGTCGTGCAGCCGGCTCTTTTCCGGCAGCGGCTGGCCGCGGCGGATCTTGCCGGTCAGGCGGCCCCAGCCGAGCGGGCTCCACACCAGCGCGCCGACTCCCTGGTCGAGGCCGAGCGGCATCAGCTCCCATTCATAGTCGCGGCCGACCAGCGAATAGTAGACCTGGTGCGCGGCGTAGCGCGGGTAGCCATGCCTGTCGGCTTCAGCCAGCGACTTCATCACTTGCCAGCCGGAGAAGTTGGAGACGCCGGCATAGCGCAGCTTGCCTGAGCGCACGAGGTCGTCCAGCGTCGACAGTACTTCCTCGACCGGCGTGCCGGCGTCGAAGGCGTGCAACTGCAACAGGTCGATGTAATCGGTGCCCATGCGCTCCAAGGAGGCGTCCACGGCCTTGATCAGGCGCGAGCGCGACGAACCGTAATCGGCCGGCCCGTCGCCCATCGGCAAGGACGTCTTTGTCGAGATCAGCACCGCATCGCGGCGACCCTTGATGGCTTCGCCGAGTACCTCTTCGGAAGCGCCGTTCGAATAGACATCGGCCGTGTCGAACAGGTTGACGCCGGCTTCCAGGCAGATGTCGATCAACCGCCGCGCCTCCTTGGCATCGCTATTGCCCCAGGCGCCGAACAGCGGGCCGGAGCCGCCGAAGGTGCCGGCGCCGAAGGAGAGTGCCGGGACCTTGAGGCCCGATGCGCCGAGACGTCGATAATCCATTTGTTTGTCCTTTCAGATACGAGCCGAAGCAGTGGATGCGTCGCTCAGTTTTTGACCAGTGTGGCAAGGTCGATGGCGTCGGCCATGGTCTGGTTTCCCTTGTCGCCTGGATGCAGGTGGTCGCCGGAATCGAATTCGGGCAGCAGGCGTGTCGGATGCGCCGGATCGCGCAGCAGGAGGTCGAAATCGACCACGGCATCGAAGGCGCCGCTGGTGCGGATCCAGTCGTTGACTTTCTGGCGCAGCGCATCCTTTTCCGGCGTGTAGTAGGCATCAAGCGGCGTCCCGCTCAGCGCGCCTTCGAAGGGCGTCAATGTGGCGCCGACAATGCTAAGATTGTGGGCGTGGGCCTGGGCGGCGAGCTGCAGATAGCCGCTTGTCAAGGTTTCGAAGGTGGGCAGCGATTTTTCCTGCACGAAGGGCGTACCTGGCCAGCTGATGTCGTTAATGCCGATGAGCAGGATCACCGCCTTGGCGCCGGGCTGGGCCAGGACATCGCGGTCGAAGCGGGCGGATGCCTTCTCGCCCATGGCGTCGTCCAGCAGCCTTGCGCCGGATATGCCGGCGTTGAGCACCGCTACCTGTTTCGGCGCGAGGCGCGCGGCCAGGAAATCGGGCCAGCGGTTGTCCGCATCCAAAGTGGCGCCATTGCCGTCGGTGATCGAATCGCCGATGGCGATGACGGCGCCGTCATTTGCCGGGGCGTCGACCAGGATTTCGCTGAGCAGGATACGTGCATCGGTAGTCTGTGTCGCCGCGAATGTGTCCGAAGCCGTCTGGTTGCCGTCGCCGACATAGGCGGTCGCCTTGCCGTCCCAATGGAAGGTGGCGAGCGGCGTTTCCTGCGGCAGATAGACCGACACCGAAAGCCGGCTCAAGGCATCGAGCGGCAGGTCCACCGGGTCGCTGATCAAAGATGTGCCCGGCGCGATTGCGGCCTTGGCCCGTCCGCCAAAGGTGAGCGCGCGATCGGTGCCGGAGAGGATTTTCGACCCCTCGCCGGCGATCGCCAGGCGGGCCTCGCCGATCTGGACCGGCGTGGCGGCATACTCGTTCGACAGGACGACACGGACTTTCTCGCCACCAAGGCTGATCCGGACGGTCTGGCGAATGGTCTGGTTCTCAAGCTGCGGCGGTATCTTCACCGGCAAGGCAAAATCGGCGCCCCATGTCGATTGCGGACTGGCCAGCCAGGTGCCAACCCACGCCTGCCTTTCGCCGGCTATCGCCGAATCGACCATCAGCGACGCCGCCAAAGCGAGCGGCACGAGCTTCAAATGTCTGACCGCATTGGCAAGGATGGCGTAGCGAACCGGATCTCTGCTGTTGGGCACAACGGTCTCTCCTGTTGGGTTCGTGTCTTGGCTTCTGTCGGGGCAGGGATGTTTCGAAGCCGCGGTCACTCCGCGGCGCTTGGGCAGACTGCGACCGGCGCGGATCGCTCGCTGTTTCTGTCGAGACGCAGCGCCAGGGCGGCGACGCCGAGTGCTGCGACCGGCAGCAAAGCGGCGATCCAGGTCAGCGAGCCGAGGCCGAGACCATGGGCAATCACTGCGCCGCCGAGCCAGGCGCCGGCGGCATTGCCGAGGTTGAAGGCGGCAATGTTGAAGGACGAGGCGAGGCTCTGGCCCGCACCTTGCGCCTTCTCCAGCACCCACATCTGCAGCGGCGCCACAGTGGCGAAGGCGGCAGCACCGAGCAGGCCGACATAGATCACCGCCAGAACCTGGCTGTGGACGGCGAAAGTCATGGTTGCCAGCACCAACGCCAGCACGACGAGGCTGCCGAGCACAGCCGGCACCAGCCAGCGATCGGCAACCTTGCCGCCAAGCAGATTGCCGGCGATCAGACCGCCGCCGAAGACGAGCAGGATCGGCGACACGGCGGCTTCCTTGAAGCCGGTGATCTCGGTGAGCAGCGGGGCAATGTAGGTGAAGACGGCGAAGACGCCGGCATAGCCGAGCACGGTTGTGGCAAGGCCGAGCAGCACCGGCGTGCGGCGCAGCACGGCGAGATCGGCGCGCAGGTTGGTCTTTTCGGGCGCTTCCTTGCTGCGCGGAACCAGAAGCAGGATGACGGCGAAAGCTGCCAGACCGACCAGGGTCACAGCCCAGAAGGTGGCGCGCCAGCCGAAGGCCTGGCCGAGCCAGGTGCCGAACGGCACGCCGAGAATGTTGGCGATGGTCAGGCCAGTGAACATCAGCGCGATCGCCGAAGCCTTCTTGTTGGGCGCAACCAGGCCGGTGGCGACCACCGAGCCGACGCCGAAGAAGGTGCCATGGGCAAAGGCGGTGATGATGCGGGCGCCCATCAGCGTCCAGTAATCAGGGGCGATCGCACAGGCGAGATTGCCAAGCGTGAAGATCGCCATCAGCGCCAAAAGCACGGTCTTGCGCGGCCAGTTGCCGGTGGCGATGGTCAAAAGCGGCGCGCCGATGACGACGCCCAGCGCATAGCCGGAAATGAGCTGGCCGGCGGCCGAGATCGAGACGCCGAGATCTTTGCTGACATCGATCAGCAGGCCCATGATGACGAATTCGGTGACGCCGATGCCGAAGGCGCCGGCGGCAAGAGCATAAAGAGCGAGAGGCATGGCGGTTTCCAGTTCCAAGACGATGAGCGCCTTGTCCAATCCGCGCCCCGATCCGAAAGATCGTGTTGCCATGCCTTGTGAACCAGACTTGCCTTAGGCATATTTCCTGTGAAATAGATTCACAGATGGCCAGACCCGACATCAACCGCTCCGGCGAGATCGAAGTGTTCGTGCGCGTCGTCGAGGCGGGCAGCTTTTCGGCCGCCGCACGCGCGCTGCGCATGACGCCGTCGGCGGTGAGCAAATTGATCGCGCGGCTGGAGGCGCGGCTCGGCGCGCGGCTGGTCAGCCGCTCGACGCGCAAGCTGCAGCTGACGCCGGAAGGGACGGCCTTCTATGACAGCGGGGTGCGCATCCTGGCCGACATGGCGGCGGCCGAGCGCGAGGCCGCCGTGGGTGCGGCGCCGCGCGGACGGCTGCGGGTCAACAGCTACGTGCCTTTCGGCGTGCACCGGCTGATCCCGCTGCTGCCGCGCTTCCTCGAACGATACGCAGAGATTTCGGTCGATCTGGTGCTGACCGACAGCGTCATCGACCTGATGCAGGAGCGCGCCGATGTCGCCATCCGCGCCGGTCCGCTCGGCGAATCGCGGCTGGTGGCGCGCAAGCTCGGGCAATGCCGGATGGCGGTCGTTGCCGCACCGTCCTACCTAGCCACTCATGGGACGCCGCTGACACCAGCTGATCTCGACAAGCACAATCGCATGGCTTTCGGCTTTGTCCGGCATGTCGACGGCTGGCAGTTTGTCGACGCAGCCGGCAACGCCATCATGGTTCCCATCACGGGAAACACGATGGTCGGCGATGGCGAGTCGATGCGGCTGATGGCGGTTGGCGGCGCCGGCATCGCCAGGCTGGCGCACTGGCATGTGGCCGATGATGTTGCGGCGGGCCGGCTGGTGGCGCTGCTGGAGGATTTCAATCCCGGCGACGAGGAGCCGACCCACGCCGTCTATGTCGGCCAGGGCCGGCATTTGCCGGCCAGGGTGCGGGCCTTTCTCGACTTTCTGGTTGAGAGTGTGCGGATGACCTGAAAAGACATTGGGGAGCCGAATGGCTCCCCAAGCATCAGATCGACAGTGGTTGAATTACTTCTTCGGCGTGAACGGCGCCGGGCGGCGGCCGGCGCCCTGGCGTTCCAGCATCCAGCCGGGATATTCGGCCGGCAGTGCGCTAACCTCGTCCAGTTTGGCGAGATCGTCGGCGTCGAGCTTCACCTCGGCGGCGGCAAGGTTCTGTTCCAGCTGCTCCATGCGGCTGGCGCCGATGATGACGCTCATGACGAACGGCTTGGCCAGGACATAGCCGAGCGCGACGGTAGCGACGCTGACATCGTGCTTCCTGGCGATCTCACGCATGACGGCGACCGCCGCCCAGGCGCGGTCCTCATTGACCGGCGGGAAGTTGAAGGCGGCACGGCGGCCTTCGCCATTGCCCGGCGCGCCGGGGCCGTATTTGCCCGACAGCAGGCCGCCGGCCATCGGCGACCAGACCATCAGGCCGAGTTTTTCCTCATTGATCAGCGGCACGATCTCGCGCTCGAGGTCGCGGCCGGCGATCGAATAATAGGACTGGATGGTCTCGAGACGGGAGAAGCCCTTGCGCTCGGCAGTGCCCAGCGCCTTGGCGATGCGCCAGGCCTGCCAATTGGAAACGCCGACATAACGCACCTTGCCGCTGGCAACGAGATCGTCCAGCGCCCGCAGCGTCTCGTCGATCGGCGTCACCGTGTCGGTGCCGTGCAGTTGGTAGAGATCGATATGGTCGAGCTGCAGCCGCTCCAGACTGCCTTCGACCGAATCCATGATGTGGCCGCGCGACGAGCCGCGCTCGTTCGGACCCTGACCCATGGCGCCATGCACCTTGGTGGCGATGATGACGTCCGAGCGCTTGACGCCGAGATCCTTGAGCGACTGGCCGAGCAGGCGCTCGGACTGGCCGAAGGAATAGACGTCGGCGGTGTCGAAGAAATTGACGCCGGCGGCGATGGAATGGGCAACGATGTCGTTGACGCCCTTCTGGTCGAGGCTGGCGATGAGGCCCCATTGAGCATTCTCGCCGGCGGCGCCGAAGGTCATGGTGCCAAGGCACAGTTCGGAGACGAACATCCCCGTATTTCCGAGTTGATTGTAGCGCATGGGTGCGGCTCCAGCAGAATTGTGATGACGCCAAGCAAATAGGAACGGTACGTTTCGTTTCCAGTCGTGGCGCAACGGAGCGGCTGGACTGGTCCAACCGTCCGTTTGGCTTACCGACTGCCGAAGATCGCCGAGCCGACGCGGACGCTGGTGGCGCCGAAGGCGATGGCGGTCTCGTAATCGCCGGACATGCCCATCGACAGTTTTGCCACGCCGGCCTCCTTGCTGAGCTTTTCCAGCAGGGCGAAATGCGGACCGGGATTTTCGTCCGCCGGCGGGATGCACATCAGGCCTTCGATGGTCAGCCCATGGACATTGCGGCAACGAGCAACGAAGGCGACGGCGTCGCGCGGCTCGATGCCGGCCTTTTGCGGCTCGGAGCCGGTGTTGACCTGAACGTAGAGCTTCGGTGCCCGGCCCTGTCTGGCGATCTCCTTGGCGAGCTCGGCGGCGATCTTCTCGCGGTCGACCGTCTCGATGACGTCGGCGAGCGCAACGGCTTCCTTCGCCTTGTTCGACTGCAGCGGGCCGATCAGATGCAGCTTGATGTCGGGGAATTCCGCTTTCAGCGCCGGCCATTTGGCTTGCGCCTCCTGCACACGGTTTTCGCCGAAGACGCGCTGGCCGGCCTCGATGACCGGGCGGATGGCGTCGGCTTCAAAAGTCTTCGACACGGCCACCAGGGTCACCGAACCGGCGTCGCGGCCGGCCTCGCGCTCGGCAGCGGCGATCCTCGTCTTGACGGCGAAAAACTGTTCGACGGCGCTGGCCATGCCTATATCCTGCCTGTCTTTAATCGTCCTCGCCGGCTCGCCGCAGTTGACGGGTCCGGCAATCCATGGTGAACACCGCGACGACATTTACCTTGGCAACCGGGCCTTGTCCGGCGGTCTGCGCCTGCTTTTAAGTGAAAATCATCCGATGGCAACCGAACGATACAATCCACGCGCGTCAGAGCCCAAATGGCAGAAGGCCTGGGCCGAAAAGAAGCTGTTCGAAGCGCAGAACGACGACCCGAAGCCGAAATACTACGTGCTGGAAATGTTCCCCTATCCCTCGGGGAAGATCCATATCGGCCACACCCGCAACTATACGATGGGCGACGTGGTGGCGCGCTACAAGCGGGCCAAGGGTTTCAACGTGCTGCACCCGATGGGCTGGGACGCCTTCGGCATGCCCGCCGAAAATGCGGCGATGCAGAACAAGGTCCATCCCAAGGAATGGACCTACGCCAACATCGCCGCCATGCGCGAGCAGCTCAAGATGATGGGCCTGTCGCTGGACTGGTCGCGCGAATTCGCCACCTGCGACGTAGACTATTACCACCGCCAGCAGATGCTGTTCCTCGATTTCGTCGAGAAGGGGCTGGTGACGCGCAAGTCCTCCAAGGTCAATTGGGACCCGGAGGACATGACCGTGCTCGCCAACGAGCAGGTCATCGACGGGCGCGGCTGGCGCTCCGGCGCGTTGGTCGAACAGCGCGAGCTGACGCAGTGGTTCTTCAAGATCACCGATTACGCGCAGGACCTGCTGGATTCGCTGAACGGTCTCGGCGAGTGGCCGGAAAAGGTCAAGCTGATGCAGCAGAACTGGATCGGCCGCTCGGAAGGGTTGCTGATCCGTTGGCCGCTGGCAGCACCGGTTGGCGACACGAAAGAGCTGGAAGTCTACACGACCAGGCCCGACACCATCTTCGGCGCGTCGTTCATGGCGGTTGCCGCGGACCATCCGCTGGCCAGGAAGGCTGCGGAGACCAATGTCGAGCTGGCGAAGTTCATCGACGAGGTCCGCCATATGGGCACCTCGGTGGCCGCACTGGAGACCGCCGAGAAGAAAGGCTTCGACACCGGCATCCGCGTCGTCCATCCCTTCGACGACTCGTGGACGCTGCCGGTCTATGTCGCCAATTTCGTTTTGATGGAATACGGTACCGGCGCCATTTTCGGCTGCCCGTCGGGCGACCAGCGCGACCTCGACTTCGCCAACAAATACGGCCTGCCGGTGATCCCGGTGGTGATGCCGGAAGGCGCTGACGCCAAGGTCTTCCAGATCACCGAAGAGGCCTATGTCGACGATGGCGTGATGATCAATTCGCGCTTCCTCGACGGCATGAAGCCGGAGCGGGCGTTCGATGAAGTGGCGAAGCTGCTGGAGCAGAAGACGATCGGCGGGCGGCCGATGGCTGAGCGCAAGGTGAACTTCCGCCTGCGCGACTGGGGCATTTCGCGCCAGCGCTACTGGGGCTGCCCGATCCCGATGATCCATTGCGAGGATTGCGGCGTGGTTCCGGTGCCGAAGGCCGACCTGCCGGTCAAGCTGCCCGACGACATCGAGTTCGACCGTCCCGGCAATCCGCTCGACCGTCATCCGACCTGGCGGCATGTGAAGTGCCCGCAATGCGGCAAGGATGCGCGGCGCGAGACCGACACAATGGACACGTTCGTCGATTCGTCCTGGTATTTCGCGCGCTTCACCGCGCCCTGGGCCAATGAGCCGACCGAGCCGAAGGCTGCCGATGACTGGCTGGCGGTCGACCAGTATATTGGCGGCATCGAGCACGCGATCCTGCATCTGCTCTATTCGCGTTTCTTCACCCGCGCCATGCGCGAGACCGGGCATCTCGACCTGGCCGAGCCGTTCAAGGGCCTGTTCACGCAAGGCATGGTGGTGCACGAGACCTACCGTGTCGGCGGCGCCTCGACCAATGGTCGCTGGCTGTCGCCGGCTGAGGTCAGGATCGAGGATGCCGGCGGCAAGCGCCGCGCCATCGAGATCGCCACCGGCGAAGAGGCGGCGATCGGCTCACTCGAAAAGATGTCGAAATCGAAGAAGAACACGGTGAGCCCGGAAGACATCACCGACGGCTACGGCGCCGACACCGCGCGCTGGTTCATGCTGTCGGACTCACCGCCCGAGCGCGACGTCGAATGGACCGACGATGGCGCCGCCGGCGCGCATCGCTTCATCCAGCGCATCTGGCGCCTGGTGTCGATCGCCGCCGAGACGCTGGACGACGTCAAGCCGCAAGCGGCGAAGGAGGGCGAGGCCGGTGTCGTTTCCAAGGCCGCGCACAAGATCCTGAAGGCCATCGGCGAGGACATCGAAAAGCTCGGCTTCAACCGCGCCATCGCCCGCATCTACGAACTGGCCAATGCCTTGACCACGCCGCTCAACGACGTTGCCGAGGGCAAGGCCGATGCGGCGCTCAAAGGTGCCTGCCGCGAGGCGGTGGAAATCCTGGTGCATGTGGTCGCGCCGGTGATGCCGCATCTGGCGGAAGAGTGCTGGCACACGCTGAGCGGCGCCGATCTGGTCGCCGAACGGCCGTGGCCGGTCTACGATCCGGCGCTGGTCGTCGACAACGAGGTTGTGCTGCCGGTCCAGGTCAACGGCAAGATGCGTGGCTATTTGACAATTGCCCGCGACGCGGACCAAGGTGCGGTCGAAAAAGCGGTTCTGGCTCTCGACTTCGTGCAGAAAGCGCTGGAAGGTAAGGCGCCCCGCAAGGTGATCATCGTGCCGCAGAGGATCGTCAATGTCGTTACCTGATCTGGAAAAGACGACGCGTTTGCTGCGCCGCGCCGCGCTTTACAGCATGGTCGCCTCGATGGCGCTGGTTTCAGCCTGCACCGTGCGTCCGCTCTATTCGAGCGCGCCGCTGACGTCCGGCTCGACGCTCAGCGCGTCGGCGGAACTCGCCTCGATCGCGGTCAAGCCGGTCAAGACCCGCTACGCCCAGCAGGTCCGCAACAATCTGATCTTTGCCTTTGGCCAGGGCGCCGGCGAGCCGCCGGCACCGGTCTACATGCTCGATCTCGGCGTCACGGAGCTGGTGGAATCGGCGGCGCAAGTGCAGATTCAGACCGACGAGGACGAGCCGACCGCAGGCACGGTGACGCTGACCGCAAACTATGTGCTGACAGACGCCAAGACCGGCGCGGTCATCGCCACCGGTAAACGCTCGATCCCGTCGTCCTTCGACAAGCCGACGCAGGAGTTCGCTTCCTACCGGGCGCAGATCGACGCCGAGAACCGCGCTGCGCGCGAACTGGCTGAAATCGTAAGCCTGTCGGTCGCCCAGGATCTGGTCAAGCACGGCAAAAAGGCTGGCTAGCGCCGCTTTCGGTTCACGGGAAACGCCATCTCGATTTTAAAGCGCGTCGCGCTGAAACGGATTCATGCGACGCGCTTTAAGTCTTTGTTTGATGCATGTCGTTCTCTAAAACCGGAACCACTTTTGAGCGACATGCATTAGAGCATTTCACCGTTTCACAGAAACGGCGAACTACTCTAACTCTTTGTTTTTCGCAATTCCGGACCGAAAACCGCAGACACTTTTCCTGGAATTGCTTTAGTGCCCGGCCCGCTTCGCGATGGCCGAGGGTTCTTCCTTTTGACCCGACGGATGTGGATGAGAGGATGATCGTGGGATGACGATCGTCGGCTCGAATCCGACCCGCGCACCGTCGCCATGAAAGATATATTTCGGCCGCTCCAAAAGCGCTGACGGGAAGCAACTGTTAACCACTCGCTCCCTATTGCTCAGCAGACATTTCAGAGTGAGTCTTGAGAATGGAATCCAAGCGTTTTCCTCGGGTCAATTCATTGAAGTCAGCTTCGCCCGATGGCCCCGAGGGGAAGCGTTCAAACGGCATCAGCGGCAAGGTGGATGGCCGGCATGCCGGCCCGAGCAGGGCCGGCAATCTTCCGCCACCTGTTGATCTCGGCGGCAATGAAAGCCCTGCCTGGCAGGATTATTTCTTCCTGGCGCCCAATGTGCGGTTCACGCGCACGCCGGACTATGAAGCCAGCACACGCCGCCACACCTCGCGCGAGCAGGGGGATGCCGGGCAGAACGAGCAACCGGCGCAGCCGGCGCCGCAAGCAACCGCATGGTCGATCGCGCCGTCGCATCCGGCTTTGCCCGCGCCGACGAGCGATCGCAATCCTGCCCTGGACGCCGCTCGGCCACCCGCCGGCAGCGCGGCCCATACCCAGGGCAACTCAAGGCAGCCTGCCTCGCCCGATCATCCCGGTGACAGGGCAAGGGCGGGGACGGCCGCCGCGGCACGCACATCTGCAGCGCCCGCCCAGGGAACGGCGGCATCGGTCCCCTCACAAAGCCGCGGGAATGCGCGCTGGCCCTATCTGTCGGATCACGTCTTCTTCGAACTCATGGCGCCCTACATGATCGAGAGCCCGTTGCCGGCTCCGCAGGCGGTTCCGCGTCCGGCCGCACCCGTTGCCGGCCCACGGGTCGACAGCCTTGCCGTGACGGCGGCCGATCCCACCGCATTGTTCCGTGTCATCGACTGCCTTCCAGGCCTGCAGGCTCCGTCCGCTGCGCCAGAGGTCCGTCCGGCCAACTCGAAACAAGCCGCGGCTCAGCCCGCGGCGAGCAGCACGCCGCAGCGCGCCCGGGCGGCAGTCGCGGTTCCCACCGCTCCGGCGCGGGTCGGGCAAGGCGCGGAAGAGACCGTACAGGCTCCGGCCATGCGCGTGTCGGCGCCGCTGCCCATGGCGGGCAAGATCGTGCCCGCCACGGCCGATAGGGCATACGAACTCCCCCCGGAAGAGTTGCTGCAGCAGCCGCCGGAAGGGCAAGGCTTCTACATGTCGCAGGAGCGGCTCGAGCAGAATGCCGACCTCCTGGAAAGTGTGCTCGAGGATTTCGGCGTGCGCGGCGAAATCATCCATGTGCGTCCAGGTCCGGTCGTCACCCTCTATGAATTCGAGCCGGCGCCGGGCGTCAAATCGTCCCGCGTCATCGGGCTTGCCGACGATATAGCGCGTTCCATGTCGGCGGTTTCGGCACGCGTCGCCGTCGTGCCCGGCCGAAACGTCATCGGCATCGAGCTTCCGAACGAGACTCGCGAGACCGTCTATTTCCGCGAGCTGATCGAATCGCAGGGTTTTCGCAAGACCAGTTGCAAGCTGGCGCTTTGCCTCGGCAAGACGATCGGCGGCGAACCCGTCATCGCCGAACTGGCAAAAATGCCGCATCTGCTGGTCGCCGGTACCACCGGCTCCGGCAAGTCGGTCGCCATCAACACCATGATCCTGTCGCTGCTCTATCGGCTGAAGCCGGAAGAATGCCGGCTGATCATGGTCGATCCCAAGATGCTCGAGCTCTCCGTCTATGACGGCATCCCGCATCTTCTGACCCCCGTCGTCACCGACCCCAAGAAGGCGGTTACCGCGCTCAAATGGGCGGTGCGCGAGATGGAGGACCGCTATCGCAAGATGGCACGGCTCGGCGTGCGCAATATCGACGGCTACAATGAGCGCGCCGCCCAAGCCCGCGACAAGGGCGAGGCAGTCGTCATGACGGTGCAGGCGGGCTTCGAAAAGGGCACCGGGGAGCCGTTGTTCGAGCAGCAGGAAATCGACCTTGCGCCGATGCCCTACATCGTCGTCATCGTCGACGAGATGGCCGACCTGATGATGGTCGCGGGCAAGGAGATCGAAGGCGCGATCCAGCGCCTGGCACAGATGGCCCGCGCCGCCGGCATCCATCTGATCATGGCCACGCAACGTCCCTCGGTCGATGTCATCACCGGCACGATCAAGGCGAACTTCCCGACCCGCATCTCCTTCCAGGTCACGTCCAAGATCGACAGCCGCACTATTCTGGGCGAGCAGGGTGCCGAGCAACTGCTCGGCCAGGGCGACATGCTGCACATGATGGGCGGCGGGCGTATTTCGCGTGTTCACGGCCCCTTTGTCTCCGACGCGGAGGTCGAACATGTCGTGGCGCATCTGAAGGCGCAGGGCCGCCCCGAATATCTGGAAACCGTGACGGCGGACGAGGATGAGGAAGAAATCGAAGACGACGAGGGCGCGGTCTTCGACAAGGGATCCATCGCGGCCGAGGACGGCGATTCCAGTTATGACGAAGCGGTCAAGGTGGTGGTGCGCGACAAGAAGTGCTCGACATCATACATCCAGCGCCGCCTTGGCATCGGCTACAACCGCGCCGCTTCCCTGGTCGAGCGTATGGAAAAGGAAGGCCTGGTCGGCGCACCCAACCATGTCGGCAAACGCGAGATAATCATGGGGCGGCGCCCGCCGGCGGCCGCGCCTGACGATAAGGGGACGGACTGATCGGCGAAGGGGCTTCTTCTGAAGCACAATAAAAAAGGTCGGTTTCCCGGCCTTTTTTATTGATATCCAAACCTGATCTCAGCCGATCTTCTGGCCGGTCTTGGCCCAGTCGGCGGCGAACTGATCCAGACCCTTGTCGGTCAGGGGGTGCTTGACCAGCGCCTTCAGCGTTGCCGCCGGCGCGGTCACGACATCGGCGCCGATCAGGGCTGCCTGCTTGACGTGGTTCACGGTGCGAACCGAGGCAACGAGGATCTCGGTGTCGAAATCATAATTGTCGTAGATCTGCCGGATCTCCTGGATCAGCTCCATGCCGTCGGCACCGGTATCGTCGACGCGGCCGACGAAGGGCGAGATGAAGGAGGCGCCGGCCTTGGCTGCCAGCAGCGCCTGGTTGGCCGAGAAGCACAGCGTCACATTGACCAAGCGGTTCATCTCGGTGCGGATCGTCCTGCAGGCGCGCAGGCCGTCCAGCGTCAGCGGCACCTTGATGCAGATATTGTCGGCGATCTTGGCCAGAATCTTGGCCTCTGCCATCATGTCCTTGTACTCGGACGCGACGACCTCGGCCGAAACCGGGCCCTTGACGATGTCGCAGATCTGCTTGGTGACTTCGGCGATCTTGCCGCCGGATTTCAGGATCAGCGAGGGATTGGTGGTGACGCCGTCGAGCAGCCCCAGGTCGTTCAGTTCCTTGATGTCCTTGATGTCAGCGGTGTCGACAAAAAATTTCATGGGGGGTCTCCTGAAAGATTTCCATGTGCATGCCATGCACATTCGGGGTTGCCCTTTGATCTAGACCAAAGTCGGGGCAAGGTCACGCCCGATGATCGAAGATTCGCCCTTTGTCGCAGCCGCGCCGGTGCTGGTGCCGATGCCGGCCGAACGGCCCTACACCTATGCGGTGCCTGCCGGCATGCGCGTGGTGCCGGGCTCGATCGTGCGCGTGCCGCTCGGTCCGCGCCAGGTTGCCGGCATCGTCTGGGACGGCGTGACCGAAAAGGTCGATGCCAAGAAATTGCGGCCGATCGAGCAGGTTTTCGACTGTCCGCCGATCGATCGCGGCATGCGCCGCTTCGTCGACTGGCTGGCGCAATACACGCTGTCGCCGCCCGGCATGGTGGCGCGCATGCTGCTCCGCGCGCCGGAGGCGTTCGATCCCGAACCATGGATCGAGGGCCTGCAGCGAACCCTTCTCATGCCCGACCGGATGACGGATGCGAGGACACGCGTGCTGGAGACGGCGGAAGGTGGCCTGGCCTGGACACGCTCCGGCCTGGCGCATGCCGCCGGTGTGTCGTCGACGGTGATCGAGGGGCTCAAGGCGCAAGGCGTGTTCGAGACAGTGATGATCCCGCCGCGTCCGGTGGTCGCAGCGCCCGATCCTTCCTACGCCCTGCCGGAGCTGATGCCCGACCAGGCCGATGCCGCCGCCATGCTGCGCGGCAATGTTGCGGCGGGCGCTTTCAACGTAACGCTGCTCGACGGCGTCACCGGATCGGGCAAGACGGAAGTCTATTTCGAAGCGGTGGCGGCGGCTCTCGACCAGGGCAAACAGGTGCTCATCCTTTTGCCGGAAATCGCGTTGACCCACGCTTTCCTCGAACGTTTCCAGCAGCGTTTCGGCGCCAAGCCGGCCGAATGGCATTCCGACCTGCCTCCCAGGATGCGCGAAAAGGTCTGGCGGCAAGTGGCGGAAGGCGGCGTTCGCGTCGTCGCCGGCGCGCGCTCGGCGCTGTTCCTGCCGTTCCGGGAGCTCGGCCTGATCGTCGTCGACGAAGAACACGACCCCGCCTACAAGCAGGAGGACCGCGTCTTCTACAATGCGCGCGACATGGCGGTGGTGCGCGGCCATATCAGCAGCTTTCCGGTGGTGCTGGCATCGGCGACACCATCGGTCGAAAGCCGGGTCAATGCACAACAGGGTCGTTACAGCAGGGCGGTGCTTTCGGCGCGCTTTGCCGAGGCCGCCCTTCCCGATCTGAAGACAATCGACATGCGGCGCGCACCGCCGGCGCGCGGCGGCTTCCTGTCGCCGCTGCTGATCGACCAGATGCGACACACGCTGGAGAGACAAGAACAGTCGCTGCTGTTCCTCAACCGGCGGGGCTATGCACCGCTGACGCTGTGCCGGGTCTGCGGCCACCGCTTCGGTTGCCCGGTCTGTTCGGCCTGGCTGGTCGAGCACCGCTTTCGCGGCCAGCTCGTCTGCCACCATTGCGGGCACAATGAGAAGCGGCCGGAGGCCTGTCCGGAATGCGGCACGCTCGACCATCTGGTGGCGTGCGGTCCCGGCGTCGAGCGCATTGCCGAGGAGGTCGTGGCGCATTTCCCGGACGCCCGCACCATCGTCTTGTCGTCCGACCTGATGGGCGGCGTGCGGCGGCTGCGGCTGGAGCTGGAGGCCATCGCCAATGGCGAGGCCGACATCGTCATCGGCACGCAGCTGGTGGCCAAGGGCCACAACTTCCCCAACATGACGCTGGTCGGCGTCGTCGATGCGGACCTCGGTCTCGCCAATGGCGATCCGCGCGCCGCCGAGCGTACTTTTCAGCTGCTCAGCCAGGTGACAGGGCGTGCCGGGCGCACCGGCAAGAAGAGCCTCGGCCTGCTGCAGACTTTTCAGCCGGACCATCCGGTTATGCGGGCGATCGTCTCGGGCGACGCCGAGGCGTTTTACGAGCGCGAGATCACCGAGCGCGAACGGGCCGCACTCCCACCCTTCGGTCGGCTCGCCGGCGTCATCGTCAGCGCGGTGACCCGGGCCGAGGCCGAGGGCCATGCGCGCGGCCTGCGCCGCGCCGCACCCCAGGCCAGCGACCTGTTCGTGCTTGGCCCGGCCGAGGCGCCGCTGTCGCTGCTCGGCGGGCGCCATCGCTTCCGCTTGCTGATCCAGGGCGAGCGGCGGGCCGACATGCAAGGCTTCATCCGCACCATGCTGGCTGAAGGGCCAAAGCAGCGCGGCTCTGTCCGCGTGCAGGTCGACATCGATCCGCAGAGCTTTTTGTAAGCACAAAGGCTGACGCCGAGGGCGGCGCCCCGGAGCCGTTTTGTCAAGAAAGCTCAGTGTCTTAGCATCCGCTAAAACGCGCGCGGCTGATGTATCCAACTCCCGTTTCGCTTGCTGACTAATCCTGATCAAAAAACTCATAAAATAAATGTTGACTCGTTTTATCATGAATTATAACTGGGCCTTTCCGCTCTGGCACTGGGGACCAGGGCATGGATGGGGGCAGCATGCGCAGATTTTACATTTCACTTCTTTGGTCATCGGCTTTGGGTTCGTCGATCCTGGCAGGCACGGCCTTTGCCCAGGAAGCCACCGCGACAGACAAGCAGGGAGCCACCGTGCTCGATCAGATACTCGTCACCGGCCGCAACGAACGGTCCATTTCCAGCGTTGCCCAGTCTGTCCAGGTCGTGGAACGGGAGCAGGTCGAGGAAGCCGCGCAGGAGAACATCGACGCCGCGACCCTGATCAGCCGCATCGTCCCCGGCTATGCGCCACGCAACCAGACCATTTCGGGCGCCTCGGAAACCTTCCGCGGCCGCAGCGTTCTCATCATGGTCGACGGCGTGCCGCGCAACACGCCGCTGCGTGACGTGTCACGCATCCTGTCGATGATCGACCTGAATTCGGTCGAGCGCATCGAGGTCATCAACGGCGCTTCCAGCCTCTACGGCGCCGGCGCCACCGGCGGCACGATCAACTTCATCACCAAGCGCGGCGACAGCGACAAGCCGAAGGTGACGGTGCGCACCGGCGTCACCGCCTTCACCGAAAATCCCGGCAAATCGGCCGGGCCCAGCACCAGCGTCTCGGTCGAGGGCAAGAAGGGCGATTTCGACTATTTCTTCTCCGCCTCCGGCGATCTGTCGCGCCGCACCTACGACGGCCACGGCAACGAGATGGCTTCGGATGCCATGCTTGGGCAAGGCGGCGGCGACCGCACCGGCACGGGCAATCTGTTCGGCGTGGCCGGCTACCAGTTCGACTCCAGGCGCTTCGAGGTCAGTGTCGACTGGACCTATGCCAACCAGAAGCCGGACTGGTTCACCGACTACACGACCAATCCCGTCTCCCCGGATTTCGGCGATCCCTATGAAGGCAAGCCGCTGAAGGAAGATTCCAAATACCTGACCGCCAAATACACCGACAGCGACTTCGCGCTCGGAAACCTCGAGGTCAAGGCGTTCTACAACGACATCTTCAAGCAGTCGCCCTTCACCAAATTCTCGGCCGTCAACAGCCAGGTCTATCTGCCGACAAACCCGACGCGGCCGGTGGTCCTGCCGCCGGGCACGGACCCGACGGCAGACTTCAACCAGACGGCGCTGCAGTCGCGGCGCAGCGGCGTCAACCTGACCGTCAACACGCCGATGGACTTCATCACCCAGGGCAGCACGCTGACCTGGGGCGCGGACTATGTATTCGACGCTACCGATCAGCAACTGACCAACGGCCAGGATGCCATCTCGCCCACGACCCAAAACTCGGTCGCCTTGTTTGCGCAGGGCGAAATTCCGGTGACGGATCGTTTCCGCATCAGCGGCGGCGCGCGCTACGACCAGTTCTACCTCAATGTCGAGGACTTCACCCGGCCTGCTGCCGCGGTCCTGCTTGGCCGCAACATTATCGGCCTGCCGGCGATCCGGGTGACCGGCGGCTCGTTCGACTACGACGCCGTCACCTTCAATGCCGGCGCCGTCTACGATGTGACCGAGAGGATGCAGCTCTTCGGCAATTTCTCGCAAGGCTACAGCCTGACCGACATTGGCGGCTTCACCCGCCGTGCAGGGTTGAACTCGAACGCCGAAACCTGCGACGCCTATGGCACGGCGATCCGGCCGCTGCTGCCTTGCACCAACGCGCCGGACTATGCGATCAGCTATGCCGATATCGCGCCCGAGCCGCAGCTGGTGAACACCTGGGAAGCCGGCCTGCGCGGCGACTGGGGCGACTATCGCGGCGGCGTCAGTACCTATCTGTCGACCTCCGACAACGGCGTCAGCTACGACATCGTCAACAACCGGGTGTCGCAGCAGAAGGAACGCATATGGGGCGTCGAGGCCAATCTCGAAGCCGACCTCAGCGGCATGTTCACGCTGGGCGGCTCGGTCGGCTATGTCGAAGGCAAATACGATGCGGATCGCGACGGCCACATCGAGGCCAACGAGTATTTGCCCAACAACCGCATCCCTTCAACCTACAAGGGCCTGGTCTATCTCACGACCCGTTTCGAGAACGAGCTGACCCTGCGCAGCGAGCTGGAGCTGTTTTCCGGGCGCGACCGTATCGCTACCCAGGAACTGGACGGCGCCGCGCTGGTCAATCTC
The DNA here is from genome assembly GCF_056403695.1 of Mesorhizobium sp. P2_F7. Taxonomy (NCBI): domain Bacteria; kingdom Pseudomonadati; phylum Pseudomonadota; class Alphaproteobacteria; order Hyphomicrobiales; family Phyllobacteriaceae; genus Mesorhizobium; species Mesorhizobium sp. P2_F7. Next base: position 271,433 of record NZ_JBFUFA010000002.1, read on the forward strand.
GCCGTCTCGAAGAAGTTCGCCAATGAGAGCGTGCTGAACCTTGCCGTGCGCAACGTGTTCGACACCTACTACATCAACCCTTCGGCATCGGCGACTCGCGGTGCCGACGTTCCCGGTCTCGGGCGTTCGGTCGCGCTGTCCTACCAGATCACCTTCTGAGGGGCGGCGATGGCGGTGTCTCTCCAACGAAACGGTGCGCTGGTCTCGCTGCTGGCGGAAGCGCCCGCCGATCCGGCGGATGGCGGAGCCTATGTCGAGGCGCTCGGCCGCCTTTCGTTGGAACAAAAGCCGTTCGTGCTGCTGGTCGATATCGGCATCGACCTTGACTTGAGCGACGCCCAGCGCAAGGCGCAAAACCTCTGGTACAAGGCGGAGCGAGAGCAACTCGAAAAGGTCTGCCGCGCCTGCGCGCTGGTGCGCTCCGCCGTCGACGAGAACATGCAGCGCGTCTGGCAAAGCCTGTTCGGCTTTCCGGTGCTCGTCACCCGCAGCCGGGAGGAGGCCGACGCCTTCCTGAGCGGGCACGCGCCGAAGGAATATGCCAAATGAGCGGCGACGCAGACCGGCCGGAACCCGCCGGGCTTTCGCGCCTGCGGCTTTTCGTCGTTCTGGCCTGCCTCTACTTGGCGCAGGCCATCCCGAGCTATCTGTTTGCCGCGGCAATCCCGCCGATCCTGCGCGAGCAGGGGGTGTCGCGCACCGCCATCGGCATGATGGCGCTGCTGATGCTGCCGCTGGTGCTGAAATTCCTCTGGGCGCCGCTGGTCGACCGTTTTAGGCCGCTGGCTCGCGCGCATCGCGCCGGCTGGGTCATCATCACCCAGATCGGCGTCATCGCCGGCATCGCCGCCATGCTGTGGATCGAGCCGACCGATGCCGCCGGTATCTTCGCCGTCGGCCTTGTGGTCAGCCTGCTGATGTCGACGCAGGACATTGCCACCGACGGCTACGCGGCCAAGTATCTCGACCCGAAGGACAGGCCGATCGGCAATGCGATCCAGGGCGGTTCCGTCGCGCTCGGCGTCGTTCTCGGCGGCACGCTCGGCCTGTTGGCCTATCATCACGCCGGCTGGCAGACCATGGTGGCCATGGTGGCCGCACTGTCCGTCATCCCGCTGTTCGCCGCCTTCGCCATGCGCGAGATCGATCCTGTCGCGAGCGGCCCGCAGGCGGCCATCGACCGCCCCTCACTTCTGCGTTTCCTGCGCCGGCCCGAGGCGCGCCAGATCCTGTGGATCGCGCTCATCTATCGCGCCAGCGAAGGGCTGGTGAAGTCGATGGAAGGTTCTTATCTGGTCGATGCCGGTGTGCCGCTCGACATCATCGGTTATCTCTCGGGCGGCGCCGCGCTCACCGTCGGGCTCGGCGGCTCGGCGCTGGCGGCATGGCTGCTGCACAAGCGGGGTGCCGCTTCGGTGCTCGGCCTGCTCGGCGCGCTGCGCACCATCTGCTTCCTGATCTTCGCGCTGCATGCTTTCGGCGCTATTGCCGGCTTCTGGCCGATCTTCGGCGCTTCGTTCCTGCAGACACTGGTGCGCTATATGGAGATCGTCGCGCTCTACAGCCTGTTCATGGCTGTTACCTCGTCGGACCAGCCGGGCACCGACTTCACCATCCTGTCCTGCGCCCAGCTCATCGTCTACCTCGTCGGCTCCATGCTTGCCGGGCGCCTCGCCGACATGCTCGGCTACTCCGCGCTGTTCACCCTGGCGACAGTGCTGTCGGGCATCGCCGTGGTGGCGACCTATCGTATGCTCAACGCCCATTTTGCCGATGCCGCAAAAGCCCGGCCGGGCGCTCGGATGCAGCCGCTGCCGGAGGTCGCCGAATGAGCGCGGTTTCGCTAGTGCTCACGAACCATGGCGGCGAGACAGGCGGCGGCCAGCGCCAGCGCCGCGCAGCCGGCCAGCGGCGCAAAGGGCCAGAGCGTGAAGGCAAAGCCTCCCGCAACCGCGCCGATGCTCTGGCCGAGCACATGGGTGCTGGTCAGCCAACCGGCCGCCGCGCCCTGCTCGCCGGGTTGCAGGCGCTTCATCAGCCAGGCGGTGTAGCCGGGCGTCGCCAGCGCAATGCCGGCAGCCGCCACCACCAGGGCCGCAGCCGAGACAACATGGCTGGCCGCGACGGCCAGCATCGTCATGCCGGCACAAACCAGGGCGCAGCCGACGACAACGCTGTTGCGCTCGGCCAGCCGCAAGCGTGCCACGACCAGCCCCTGAACCAGAACCATGACGATGGCCACCAGCATCAAAGCGAGGCCGGTCACCGTCGTGGCCTGCGTCGCGCCAAGGGCAAAGCGCTGCTGGACCATCGGGCCAAGCATCATCTGCACCTGTCCGAAGCCCAGCGTCAGGCACAAGCCCATCGCCAGGCAAGGCAGAGCGCGGCGGTCGAATGGCGATATTCCACGGCCGGCATCGGCAACTTTCCCATCGGTCTGTCCGCCGCTTTGCTCTCTGCCCGGCGCCAACCACAGCAGCAGCGGGCTGAACAGGAACAGGATGGGCGGCAGCAGCGGCGACAGCACGGCGACCGCCGCCGGCAACGCGCCGGCCAGCCGTCCCATGCTGACGCCGGCACCGAGCAGCCCCAGCGCGGCCTGCCGCCTGTCATCGGCGACCGAGCGGCTGGCCCAGACTTGCGCCGTCGGCATGACGCCCGATGCGGCGAAGCCGTAGACGAAGCGCGAGAGCGTCAGCAGGGCGATGCCGAGCGCGGCGCTGGTCCCGGCTATCAGCAGCATGGCGAACACCGCCTGGCCGGCCAGCATGGCGAGGCCAAGCAGGCGCAACAGCCTGGCGTGGCCAAGTCGTTCGCCCATGCGGCCCCACAGCGGCGAGCCGACCAGGAAGGCCGCCGCACCGACGGCGGTTGCCGCGCCGATGGCAAACGTGTCGAGCCTCAGTCGCTCCATCACCAGGGGAACGAGCGACACGAAGGCCGACTGGCCGAAACCGATCGCGGAGACCGCGATTGCGAGTCGGCGCAGAAGCGAAGATCGATTTTTTATATTACTCATCACGACGAAAAGCTTATTTCTCGTTTGTGCGTGATAATCAATAGAAATATTTGGAGTCACAAAAGTATAATATATTATATATACAGTATCGTATCAAATTAACGAGGACGGGTATGCAAAATGTAAGGCCAGAAACTTCCTCTGCATTGAGCCCGTTCCTCAACGCGTTGCTGCGGGAATGGGATGGCTGGGAATTCATCGGCGGGGGCCAAACCGGGCTGTTCCGGCCGCAAGCGGCCGTGTTGCGGCTGAATTTCCCTGCCTCGCGCGCCGCTGTGCTCCTCGAGGCGCGGCATCGCTCGAAGGTCGGCTACCATGATTTCGCGATGCCGCTGTGGCGGCTCGATGCCGATGGCGAGGCGACCGAGATCGACCTTTTCAGTCTTCTGGCGCTTATCCTGGCGGAGCCTGACATTGCCGGCCGGGCGACACCGAAAAGCCGGCTGACCTTCCTGCGCCGCAGCCTGGCCAGCATCGCCGCGATCACTGAGGCAACTGCGGCGCGCGGATCGTCGCGGCCCTTCTCCGAAGCCGATCCGGATTTCATCGAAGCCGAAAGCGCGCTGCGCTTCGGCCATGCCGTGCATCCGGCGCCGATGAGCCGCGAAGAGTTCACGCAGATTGATTCCGAGCGCTTCGGACATGAGTACGGCTATGCGTTCAAACTGCGCTGGTGGGCCGTCGACGCGGCCATCCTCGCCGGCGGCAGCGTCGAACCGCTTGAAATCACCGACATGGCCCGCGGGCTCGCCGTCAGCGACCCGGAGTTGCTCGCCCGTGCCGACCGGGCGCCGAGCAAGGTTCTCGTCCCGATGCATCCGTGGCAGGCCGCACAGCTGATGCTGGAAGACCGCGTCGAGAGCCTGTTCCGCACGGGCCGCATCGTCGATCTCGGGCTCGGCGGACCGGCCTGGCGGGCCACGACGTCGCTGCGTACGATTCATTCAGCTGAGGCCGAGTGGATGCTGAAATTCTCACTCAGCCTGCGGCTAACCAATTCCCGGCGCATCGTCGAGGAGCATGAATGCCGGCGCGGCCTTTCGGTCCATCGGCTGGTCAAGGGCAGCCTTGGCGACGCCTTGCAGAGCCGCTGTCCGACCATGACGGTGCTGGGCGAGCCGGCCTGGTTCGGCCTGCGCGACGAGGGCGGCCGGCTGATGACGGACACAATCGTCTCGTTTCGCGAAAATCCTTTCCGCGGCGCGGGCTGTCCGCGGGCTGCCGTTCTCGGCGCGCTTTGCGAGCGCCATCCCGGCCGTAGCGAGAGCCATCTGTCCGACCTGATCCGCCGCATCGCCCGCGACGAGAAAAGATCGGTCAAGGAGACGGCGCGTCTATGGTTCGAGCGGTTCCTCGAAACCGCCATCGAGCCGTTCATCATCGCCTTCTCGGAATTCGGCCTGCTGTTCGGCGCCCACCAGCAGAATCTCGTCGTCGGTCTTTCCGGAGGCTGGCCGAATGCACTCTATTTCCGCGACTGCCAGGGCACCGGCTATGTCAAGGAATTCCTGCCCAGGCTGCGCGAATTCCTGCCCGAGGCCGGTCAGGCGGGAGACCATGTCTTTCCGGCGGCGGCGGCCGCCAAGTTGTTCGGCTATTATTTGATCGTCAATGGCGCCTTCGCCGCCATCGCAGCCCTTGCCGCCGCTGGCCTCACCAACGAAGACGATCTGCTGGCGATATTCCGCCGCTCGCTCGAGCGGCTGGCCGCCGCGCCGATGGCCGACCGGTCCTGCGTCGACTATTTGCTCAACGCGCCGACGCTCGCCGCCAAAGGCAATTTCCTGATCGCGCTGCGCGACATCAATGAGAACACCGAGGTGACCGACCCGCTGGCCGGTTACGTCGAGCTTCCCAACCCCCTGCATGTGAGAGAGTACGCATGAACATCGAGGCTGCGAAAAACTGGTCACCCGCCACCGCTGCCGGCAACGACGGATGGCAGCACCTGGCCTCCACCGCGGAGCCGCTCGCCATCCGTGCCGGGGATGGGCATGTCAGCCTGGTCGGCGCTGACGGAACAGCGGTCGGACAGGCCCGCATCTCCATCGCGGATGGCCGCCTGCTCATCGACGACGTCGCGTTCGCCGCCGGCCGTCTCGACCAGCCGCAGATCCTGGCGGGCCTCGTCGATGCAGCGCTGCGCCTGCATCCCTCCTTCGACCGCGCCTTCCTGCCGGCGGCCAAGACACTGTGGCCGGTTTCGACGCTGGCCACCGAGCTGGCAGCGGGCGAACCGGAACGCGCCGTCATCCATCGCTCGGTCCTGCGCCAGCTGCCGCTGCTGTGGCGCAGCCAGGCCTCGCATGTGACCTATCCGGCGCTGACAACCGCGATCGGCCCGGAAGACCGGCTGCCGCCTTTGCGGCAACCGCGGCCCTGCGGTCCGATGTACGAGCGTTGGATACCCGAAATCGGCCTCACCGTGTCGCTGCGTCCGATCGACCGCCGGACCGATCTCGATCTCTTCCATCGCTGGATGAACGATGGCCGCGTCGCCTTCTTCTGGGAGCTTGCCCAGAGCCATGAGGCGCTCGACAAATATCTGGCCGAGCAGGAAAGCGATCCGCATATTTTCGGCGTTATCGCCAGCTTCGACGGCGAGCCGACCGGCTATTTCGAGTTCTACTGGGCCAAGGAGGATCGGCTCGGGCCCTATTACGAGTCGCTCGACTGGGACCGCGGCTGGCATGGGCTGATCGGCAATACGCGCCATCTCGGCCGGCCGAAGACGCTGGCTCTGTTCCGATCCGTCACCCACTATCTGTTCCTGGACGAGCCGCGCACGCAGCGCATCGTCGGCGAGCCGCGCGCCGCACACCAGAAGATGCTGAGCTATTGCGCCGACGCCGCCTACGACAAGGTCAAGGAGTTCGACTTTCCGCACAAGCGCGCGGCGCTGGTCTGCTGCGAACGGGAGCGCTTCTTCCGCGAGGTGCCGCTGTGACGGTGCAGCAACCGATCGCCAAGGCGGGGACACGTTGGACCGCGATCAACCGCGAGGCGGTCGCCAAGGCCATTTCCGAACTGGCCTTCGAGGAGTGCCTTGCGCCGCGCGAACTTTCGCCCGGGCGATGGGAGCTGTCGCCCGGCCCGGGCGTGACCTATCGCTTTGCCGCAACGCGGCGGCTGTGGGGCCAGATCGCCGTCCGCCCGGAGACGCTGACGCGGGATGCCGGCATCGAGCTGCCGGTGGACGATGCGGTCGCCTTCTTCGCCGATGCGCGCGAGACGCTCGGCATGTCGCCGGCAACGTTCTGCACCTATGCGAAGGAACTCTACAACACGCTGATGGCAGACATGAGCATCGCCAAGGCGCGTGGCGGCCGGCAGGCGGCCGAACTCGCCGACCTGCCGGATACCGAGTTGCAGGCGTTGCTCGACGGCCATCCGAAGGCCCCCGCCAACAAGGGCCGGCTCGGCTGGGGGCGGGGCGATTTCGAGCGCTACGCGCCAGAATCGGCCGCGGCCATTCAGCTCTTCTGGCTTGCCGCCGCGCGCGACCGTTGCCTGCTGGCGCTCGACAGCGAGATTGACGAAGAGACGCTGCTGCAGGCGGTGCTTGGCGGCGAGGAGCGGGCAAGGCTCGAAGCGGCCGTCACCGCCGCCGGGGTCTCGCGGTCGACGCACCGGCTGCTGCCGGTTCACCCCTGGCAGTGGCAGGCGATGATAGCTTCACAATATGGTGGCGAGATTGCCGCCGGCCGGCTGGTGCCGCTTGGCCCGTTCGGCGACCCGTTCCTGCCGTTGCAGTCGCTGCGCACGCTTGCCAATGCGGCACGGCCCGGGGTGCTGCACGTCAAGCTGCCGCTGACCATTCTGAACACCTCGGCCTGGCGCGGCGTGCCGGGAAAATACATGGCGATCGGCGCCGATCTGTCGCGCTGGCTGGGTACGGTGGCGGCCGCGGACCCGGTGCTGAAGAACGTCAAGGTGCTGAAGGAAGTCGCCGGCGCTTTCTATCCGCATCCGCACTACACCGGCGTCGAAGGCGCCCCCTATCAGTTTTGCGAGATGCTGGGCGCCATCTGGCGCGAAAGCCCCGAAAAGGATTTGGCCACGGGCCAGCGGGCGATGATGATGGGCGCGCTGCCGCAGCGTGACGCGCATGGCAGGCCGATCGCCAGCGCCCTGGTCGAGCATTCCGGCCTTGGCCCGGAGGCCTGGCTGGACCGCCTGTTCTCCACGGTCTTCGTGCCGCTCTACCATTTCATGTGCCGCTACGGCGTCGGCTTCATCGCCCATGGCCAGAACGTCACCATCATCCTCGACGGCGCGACGCCCGTCGGCGTGGCGGTCAAGGATTTCCAGGGCGACCTCGATCTCGTCGACCAGGCGTTTCCCGAACTGGCCGGCCTCGATCCAAAAATCCTGTCGACGCTGAAGCGCCGGCCGCCGGCGCATCTTCTCCAGCATCTGCAGACCGGCCACATCGTCAGCGTCCTGCGCTTCCTGTCCGAGGCGCTGGCCGCCTATGACCATTTCGACGAGAGGACTTTCTACGCCATCCTCGCCGGCGCCATCCGGCGCTATCAGGCGCAAAACCCGGAGCTGGCGGAACGGTTCGCGCTTTTCGACCTGTTCGCACCAAAAATTCCGCGCATCGCCATCAACAAGGTGCGCTTCGCGATCGGTTATGGCGATAGCGGCGAACGCCCTCTGCCCGACCTCGGCACACCGCTCGACAATCCGCTCAACCCGAGTCAGCCCGGCGATCTCCCATCGGCCCAGCCAGCTCCAGAAGGAGTTCGCCATGACCCAAGCACTTGACCTCGCCGGCATCGGCATCGGGCCGTTCAACCTCAGCCTTGCTGCCCATCTCGATGCGGTGGACGGCGTCGAAGCGCGCTTCTTCGACCGGGCGGCGCGGCTTGAATGGCACCCCGGCATGATGCTGCCGGGCGTCGAACTGCAGACGTCCTTCCTCAAGGACCTCGTCACCGCGACGCATCCGACCAGTCCGTGGTCGTTCATGTCTTATCTCGTCGCGCAGAAGCGGTTCTATGAATTCCTCAACGCCGATTTCTCCGCCATTCCGCGGCCGGAATTCGCCCGCTACCTGGCATGGGTCGGCGAGCACCTGTCATCGCTGCGCTTCGCCAGCGCCGTCGACCAGATCGACTTCGACGGAACGAATTTCAGGCTCCGCATCGGTCGCGAGGCGGTGAGCGCGCGCAATCTAGCCATCGCCGTCGGGCTGAAGCCCAACATCCCTGCCTGGGCGCGGGCCGCGGCCTCCGACCAATGCTTCCACAACGCTGAGGCCGCCAACCGTCTCGATCGCCTGACCGGGCAGCGCATTGCCGTCATTGGCGGCGGCCAGAGCGGCGCCGAAGTGCTGCTGCATCTGATCTCCTCCGACCGCTTCGCCGGCTGCGAGATCGAGTGGATCTCGATGCGGCCGAATTTCCTGCCGCTGGACGACTCGCCGTTCACCGACGAGCTGTTCACGCCGGGCTATGTGGAAAACTTCCATCGGCTGCCGCAAGGCCGGCGCGAGACCATCCTGGAACAGCAGCTGCTTGCCGGAGACGGCGCATCGACGAGCACGCTGAAGGCGATCTACCGCCAACTTTACACGCTGCGGCATCTCTCCGAGGAGACGACGGCGGTCAACATGACACCGCACCGCGAAGTGCTGAACGTGACACGGGAAGGCAGCGAATACCGCCTGATCATGCGCAACGGCTTCGACGGCGCCATCGAGACGCGCACCGTCGACGCGGTGGTGCTGGCCACCGGCTATGCCTTCGCCATTCCCGATTGCATGGCGCCGCTGATGGACAGGATCGCGCTGGACGAGCGCGGCCACTACCGGCTCAACGCCAGCTTCGAGGTTGAATGGGACGGGCCCGATGACCGTCGGATCTACGCGCTCAATGCCGGTCGGCTCAGCCACGGCATAGCCGAGCCGCAGCTCAGCCTGATGGCCTGGCGCAGCGCCAAGATCGTCAACTCGCTGCTCGGGCGGGCGCATTTCGATCTCGATCTGCCCGACCCACCGGTTGCCTGGGGCTCGAGGCACACGACACAAAGCCTGCATCATCTCGGCGCCAATGCGAGGATGACCGAATCGGGCGCGCGGTAACATTTGGGCGGTGGACGGGCTGAAGTTACGCGGTGGGCATTCAGATTGACATCGCCCCTGCAGGGCTTTTGTGGACCGCAGGTTACACTTTTGGGTCTTCCTCGGAGAACGGGTTCAAGTAAGGCACACCCAGAGTGGCAAAATGCCGGACGTTGGCTGTCAGCACGGAAAGATCGTTCAAACGGGCAGTCGCTGCGATCAACACATCTGCCAAGCCTGGATTGAAGCCTCTGCCGATCGTGGCATCTTCCAGCCGTCCGGCTTCCCGCGCGACGGCTGCGTCGACCGGGATGATGCGTTGGTCGAATTCAATGACCAGGCTTTCGAACCAAAGGCTGAGGCGTTCTGCTTTTGCGACCCCGCCAGACCGAATCAGTTTCGCAATGCCTCTTTCCACTTCCAGAACAACGATTGACGACAGGTGCCAGGTGCCACGCTCTCGTTGTTCTGCAACCCACTTGTGAATGTGACCGGCGAGCGGGGCACGGTCGGGTTCGAAGACCGAGAGGAAAGACGTATCAAGCAGGTAGCCGCTCAAAAGTCGACCTCCCGCGACGGTGATTCGTTGCGTTCAAGCTCAATGCCGCCCGGATACTGGAGCAGGAAGTCGACAAAGGCTTTTTGGCTGTCCTGCGGATAGAGCTTTCGTCCCTCATCGATCGGGACGACCATGGCAGTCGGTTTGCCATGCTTGGTGATGATAGTAGGCTCGCCTTTTCCAGCGGCTTCGACCAGTGCCGAGAGTCCTGCCTTAGCCTCCCGAAGCTGCATGGTTTTCATAGCGGCCCTCCTTGTAGTCTCATGTGGTCATAATATAGGAACTAGACCGCGAAAGGAACAGCTCCCATGAAAACCCTTGGCCTCATCGGCGGCATGAGCTGGGAATCGACAGCCATCTACTACCGCTTGCTCAACGAGATCGTGCGCGAGCGGCTGGGCGGGCTGCATTCGGCCAAGCTGTTGCTCCATTCCTTTGACTTCGCCGAGATCGCCGAGCGGCAGCATCATGGCGACTGGGACGGCGCAGGCGTGCTGCTGGCCGAGGCGGCGCGCAAGCTGGAAGCGGGCGGCGCCGAAGGGCTGCTGATCTGCACCAACACCATGCACAAGCTCGCCGACCACGTGCAGGCGGCGGTGTCGATCCCGCTGATCCACATTGCCGATGCCACGGCGGTTGCGGTCAAGGGCGCCGGCGTCAGACGGCCGGCGTTGCTGGCGACGCGCTTCACCATGGAGCAGGATTTTTACAAGGGCCGGCTGACGGAGAAATATGGGCTGCAGCCGGTGGTGCCGGATCAGGCCGGGCGCGACATGGTGCACAGGGTGATCTATGACGAGCTCTGCCAGGGCATCGTCAGCGCGCCGTCGAAGGTGGCCTACATCGATGAAGTCGCGCGCCTGCGGCGCGATGAAAAGATCGACGGCGTCATCATGGGCTGCACCGAGATCACCATGCTGATCGGCGCGCGCGATTTCGACATTCCGGTTTTCGACACCACGCGCATCCATGCCGAGGAAGCGGTGGAATTCATGCTGCCCTGACGCAGTTCCAGGGAAGCTTTTATCAGGGCGGCGCGGCGACGGCGACAGTTCCGCTGCCGACCACTTTCAGCTTCCATCCGTCGGCTTCCGTGCCGGCGAGATTGAGATGCCCAGTCAGGAAATACAGGCGATCGGTGTCGGGTCCCTTGGCGGTGCAAAACCGGTCCTGCAAGAAGGACGGCGGCGTCGCCTGATAATAGAGGTTCGCCTCGACGCTGGCCGGATGCGCGCCCATCGGCAGATCGGCAAGCGGTATCGAGTAGCTCAGTGTGTCGCTGCCGCTGCCATCGACATAGTCGGGATCGTCCTCGACGGCGGTGGTGCCGACATCGACGGCGAGTTCTTCATCCGCGCCAAGGGCCTTGGCGATCTCGAGGCGGCCTTCGAGCGGCAGGAAGCCCGCCGGCAGAATCCGGTTGTCCTTCACCTCGGTGCAGATCGACAGGAAGCTGGTCGTCAGCTCGCCTTGCGGTTTCGCGGCCGCGTCGCAGATCGGATTCGGCGTATTGGCGGGCGGTGTGGAAACCAGTTCCTGATAGATCTGAACCTGATCCTGCCGGGTGACCTTCTGGTAGTGCGGCTGGTGCGGCCGCTCGCCGGGATAGACCCGGCCGGAGCAGTCGTCCTTCCACCACAGCTCGCCATCGAGCGGCTTGCCGTCCGCGTCGGTGATCACGCCGGCGGCGTTGGTTCGGCCGGAGACCCAGAGTTGCTCACCGTTCTGGTCGAGCACGCTGAAGGTGAGGAATGCACGCCGGAAACCCACGCCGGAGGGAAATTTGTGACCGGCCAGGTTTTTCACCGTCACCTTGGCATCAAGCGTATCGGCCGTCATGGCAATATCGCTGACGGCGACCGTGGCGGTTGTCTGCGACGCCATGTCCAGCATCGCCTGCTCGGTGACGACGAGAGGATCGAGAGCCTTCTTGCCCATCATCGGATCGCGCGTCCTGATGCCGAAGACGTCGGGAAACTGCTGCGCCATCTTGACCAGGAAGACATTGAGACCAACCAGCGTGTGGCGGGCAAAGCCCTCGCGGGCCATAAGGTCCGGCGCGTTGCTGGATTCTGTCTGCGGGAAATTGAGGTTCTCCTGGATGCTGGCGATCTTGCTCGTCGTTGGCGATCCGTCCTTTTCCGCCGACGGCATGTGGCAGTTCTGGCAGCTGCGCGGCGTGGCGCCGGGGCCAAGCGGCAGCGACCCGTCGGGGGTGCTACCGGTTCGATAAGCGCTGAATGCCCATTCCGGATAGGTGGTCTGCTCATAGATATGCGCCAGCGTGTCGGTGCCTTGAAGAACCGGCAAATGAACCGTGTGGCAGGTCCCGCAAACCTCGGAACTCATGATCGTGGCGTCGTGAACCGGCTTGATGCCGAGAGCGGTATGCATCGGCCCGACCTCCGGTTTCTCGAAGGGCCCGATGAGTGTATCGGGCGAACCGACCATGAAGCTGCCGGTGAAGGTCTTGGCAAAGCCGGTCGCATGCGGATTGAGCAGCGCCTGACGCTCGTCGACGCAGGCGTTCTGCGGCCGATCGCCGAGCGGTTCGCTGGCCTTGCTGTTGAGCACCATGCGGTGACAGGTCGTGCAGGTGATGCCGTCACGGGCAAGCATGCCGTAATTGGCATGCGCGGCGCCCGGATTGTCCGCAGGCCACGGCACCGCATCGACCATGTCGCGGGAGAACAGTTCGCATGTGCCCGTGCGCGCCTTCTCGTCGATGTGGAACTGGCGCTCACCGCCTATGCCGTGACAGCCAAGGCAGACATCCTGCACGACGCCGGACATTTTGGGGTGAAAGCTTTGCGTCTCGCTCGCCAGCTGCGCGAAAAATATCGGATCGCGGCCGCCGAGGCCCATCGGCGAGGTTCGCCAGGTCGCAAAAGGCGACATATTGATCAGGCCGTCGCCATGCGGGTTCGGCTTGGTCATGTCGAACTGCAGCCCGGTGCTGCCGGCATCATGACAACCGAGACACTGGCTGGAGGTCAGGAAGGTGTCGGATGGGTCAGGCCCCTTGGCCCCGACCCAGGTGTTGTCATAGGTTTCGGAAGGCATTCGCGAGACCGTGTCATAGGTCGGCATTTCGCGCACATAGGCCTGCAGCGCGGCGACGACATCGGCGTTCGGACTGTAGAGCGGTTGGCCAAGGCGTGGGCTGGCATTGACCGGCAAAACAACGGTCTGGTGCAAGGTCGGGGCCGGCTCGCTGGTGAAGAAATCCTGTGCGAGATAGTTGAGCGGCTTGCCCGGCTCTCCGGCGATGTTCTTGGGAGACGCGAAGGTCAGACTATCGGCCGCCGAGGCATGACAGTTCATGCAGTACTGGGCAAAGCCCATATTGGGCAGGCTGTTGTTGTCGGCCGGCAGGGCCGGCCAATCCGGAGTCCAGCCGCTCTGGCTGCCAAAGCCGTACCAACCCCAGAACCAGCCGTCATAAGAAGCGCCGGCATCGCGGATCATGATCGCGGCGCCGCTGGTAGGAAAAAGCCTGACGGGATCGACCGTCCGGCAATCGGATGCCGGTTCCGAGAACATCTCTTTCACCATGATGGCGCCATCGGGCACCGGCGGCGGATGATCGACCTCGCCCTCGGCCGAGCGGTTCTTGCGAAGCCAGTCCGCCATTTCGGGCGAATACCAGATCATGACAGGCGCATGGGTTCCGAAATCCTTGCCCTGCCAGGCGCCGTTGACCAGGGTCGCGATGCGCGGTCCGGCCTGGCGCACGAATTTGTCGTGCACCCATCCGGCAGCCTCGTCGCGGTAGCAGTAGCTGCCCAGATATTGGTTGAGCTTGTTTTCGTAGTCTCCCAGGGACAGTGCCGAAGGTTTCCTGATCGTGGGCTCGAGCTGGCGGCAGATCAAGGGGTCGGCCGGAACCATGGCCGTCGGCCGCTCGGCGATGCAGTCGGCGCGCGCGCCTTGCGCGATCCCGGCAAGGGCTGCCGCGGCGACCCAGATTCTGGCCAGGTTCAACGCCCGGAAAAGCACCGGCATGATCGTCTCCGCATCTGAGATTCTGCCTGCCGCACTCCGTCCATGCAGATTTCACAAGTGATCGTGAAACATGTGAAGATGCTAATATGAACAAGCGGTCGACAAAACAAATATCGATACGATAATACTTGGCTTCCCCAGCGGCAAGTCAGGTAATCTATACTGGTGAAGAAATTGCGCCGGGAATGCTTGCCTGCCTGGACTTGCTTACACAACATAAATATCGGGCTGCGAAGACGGTCGTTCACAGGGGGCATTTTCCAGCAAGGCTTTGGTGAAACATCGATGTGTCGGCTGCGAGCTTGACTTCCGCGAGAGGTGACATTCAATTCCGCAATTGCTGCGAGGGGGGCGAGACACAATGGAATTTGCGTTTCCGTGGCCAACCAGCCAGGGCGAGTGGCTGGCGTGGTCGAGCGCCGTGGTCACCTTGGCGCTGGGCTTGCTGTTTTTCCTCATGCCCGGTCTCGCCTTCCGGATACTGCGGCTGCAGGTTCGACCGGAAAAGGCAGCGGCGATCGCCGAAGCGCGCGGCCGCATGTCGGGCTTCTATCTCGGCGTCAGCCTGTGCTGCATCCTTTTGGCGCAGCCATGGCTCTATATGGCGCTCGGCTTCTCCTGGCTGTTCACCGCTTTCGGCCGTTTGCTGTCGATGATGTCGGATGGCGCCAACACGCCTTTCAACTGGGCGTCGATCATTGTCGAGCTGGTGCTGGCCGCACTGCCGCTCGCCTTCGTCTTCGGCTTTCTGCCCTGAATCGGCGGCCGATTCGAAGGCTTTGGTTGAACTCAGCCGCCGGATGCGACAATAGTGCCTGAAAAGCATGCGGAACGACGCATTGCGGTCTTAAAATGCCTGTGCTAGACGGCAATCGACTTTCGGCCGGGGATAGCGGAAGCCGCGTCTCCGTGCTTGGAAAAACTTAGTAAGGTCAAAGATTTAGCCAGAGTTTTTGCTCGCGCCAACAATCTGCGGCCTGTCAGACAAGAGAAAAGACGGTCCGTGGCTCAATCGTCATCGCCAATCTCAGGTGTCGCAGAACGCTACGCGGGTTCGCTGTTCGAACTCGCTCTGCAGTCCAATTCGGTGGCCAAGGTCGAGGCCGACCTCAACAGCTTCGCAACGATGCTGGATGGCAGCGCCGACCTGACCCGCCTCATCAGCAGCCCGGTGTTCTCCAGCGAGGACCAGGCCAAGGCCATCGCGGCGATCGCCGACAAGGCCGGCATCACCGGCCTGACCGGAAATTTCCTGCGCGTCGTCGCCCGCAACCGGCGCCTGTTCGCCGTGCCCGGAATGATCAAGGCGTTCCGCCAGATCGCCGCCGAGCATCGCGGCGAGACCGCTGCCGAGGTCACTTCGGCGCATGAACTGACGGCGGCCCAGCAGACCGAACTCAAGGCCGCGCTGAAAAGCGTCGCCGGCAAGGACGTGGCCATCTCGGTCACGGTCGATCCGTCGCTGCTCGGCGGGCTGGTGGTCAAGATGGGCTCGCGCCAGATCGATACGTCGCTCAAAACCAAACTCAATTCGCTCAAGCTTGCACTGAAAGAGGTCGGCTGATGGACATCCGCGCCGCGGAAATTTCCGCAATTCTGAAAGACCAGATCAAGAATTTCGGCAAGGAGGCCGAGGTCTCCGAAGTTGGACAGGTGCTGTCCGTTGGTGACGGTATCGCCCGCGTCTACGGCCTCGACAATGTCCAGGCCGGCGAGATGGTCGAATTCCCCGGCGGCATCCGCGGCATGGCGCTCAACCTCGAAGCCGACAATGTCGGCGTCGTCATCTTCGGCGCCGACCGCGACATCAAGGAAGGCGACACCGTCAAGCGTACCGGCGCCATCGTCGATGCGCCTGTCGGCATGGGCCTGCTCGGCCGCGTCGTCGACGCGCTCGGCAATCCGATCGACGGCAAGGGCCCCATCAAGGCGACCGAACGCAAGCGCGTCGACGTCAAGGCGCCCGGCATCATCCCGCGCAAGTCGGTGAACGAGCCGATGTCGACCGGCCTCAAGGCCATCGATGCGCTGATCCCGGTCGGCCGCGGCCAGCGCGAGCTGGTCATCGGTGACCGCCAGACCGGCAAGACCGCCATCATTCTCGACACGATGCTCAACCAGAAAGCGGTCCACGAAAGCGGCCCGGAGAAGGAAAAGCTCTACTGCGTCTACGTCGCTATCGGCCAGAAGCGCTCGACCGTTGCGCAGTTCGTGAAGGTTCTCGAAGAGCGCGGCGCGCTTGAATATTCGATCATCGTCGCCGCCACCGCTTCCGATCCGGCGCCGATGCAGTTCCTAGCGCCGTTCACCGGCGCCACCATGGGCGAATATTTCCGCGACAACGGCATGCACGCGCTGATCAGCTATGACGATCTGTCGAAGCAGGCCGTCGCCTATCGCCAGATGTCGCTGTTGCTGCGCCGCCCGCCGGGCCGCGAAGCCTATCCGGGCGACGTGTTCTATCTGCATTCGCGCCTGCTCGAGCGCGCCGCCAAGCTCAACGACGATCTGGGCGGCGGTTCGCTGACCGCGCTGCCGATCATCGAGACGCAGGCCAACGACGTGTCGGCCTACATCCCGACCAACGTGATCTCGATCACCGACGGTCAGATCTTCCTTGAAACCAACCTGTTCTTCCAGGGCATCCGTCCGGCGGTCAACGTCGGCCTGTCGGTGTCGCGCGTCGGTTCGTCGGCGCAGATCAAGGCGATGAAGCAGGTTGCCGGCTCGATCAAGGGCGAGCTCGCGCAGTACCGCGAAATGGCTGCGTTCGCGCAGTTTGGCTCCGACCTCGATGCCGCCACCCAGCGCCTGCTTAACCGCGGTTCGCGCCTGACGGAACTCCTGAAGCAGCCGCAGTTTTCGCCGCTCAAGGTCGAGGAACAGGTTTCGGTGATCTTCGCCGGCGTCAACGGCTATCTCGACAAGCTGGCGATCAACCAGGTCGGCAAGTTCGAACATGGCCTGCTCAACCACATGCGCGCGGCCGGCAAGGACGTGCTGGACGGCATCCGCAAGGAAAAGGCGCTGTCGGACGATCTGCGGGCCAGGCTGAAGGCTGAGATCGACGCCTTCGCCAAGACCTTTGCTTGAGAAAAGCCGGACGCACGGGATCAGGTTTGAAGCATGCCTTCGTTAAAAGACCTTCGTAACCGTATCGCCTCGGTCAAGGCGACGCAGAAGATCACCAAGGCGATGCAGATGGTCGCCGCGGCGAAGCTGCGCCGCGCGCAGGAAGCTGCGGAAGCAGCTAGACCCTATTCCGAGCGAATGGGCGCGGTGCTGGCCAACATCACGCAGGCGATCGGCGGCGGCGGCGATGCCCCGGCGCTGATGACCGGCACCGGCAAGGATGATGTGCATCTGCTCGTCGTCTGCACCGCCGAGCGCGGCCTGTGCGGCGGCTTCAATTCGCAAATCGCGCGTCTCGCCCGCGACCATATCCGCCGGCTTTTGGCCGATGGCAAGCAGGTCAAGATCATCTGCGTCGGCAAGAAGGGTTTCGATATCCTGCGCCGCGACTACGCTTCGATGATCCTCGAACGCGTCGATCTGCGCGAGGTCAAGACGCTTGGCTTCGTCAATGCCGACGCCATTGCCCGCAAGGTCATCCATCTGTTCGGCGAAGGCGGCTTCGATATCTGCACGCTGTTTTATTCGCAGTTCAAGTCGGTGATCAGCCAGATCCCGACGGCACAGCAGATCATCCCGGCCGGCATCGCTTCCGCCCCGGCCGAGGCGACCGCCGGCGGCAATGCCGTCTACGAGTACGAGCCGGAGCCGGGTGAAATCCTGACCGACCTCATTCCACGCAACATCTCGGTGCAGGTCTTCCGCGCGCTGCTTGAAAACGCAGCCGGCGAGATGGGCGCCAAGATGAGCGCCATGGACAATGCCACGCGCAACGCCGGCGACATGATCAACAAGCTGTCGATCACCTACAACCGCCAGCGGCAGGCGCAGATCACCAAGGAACTGATCGAAATCATTTCGGGCGCCGAGGCGCTCTAGGCGCGACCGCCAGAGGGTTATCGACCTTCCGGTGGAGCGTGAGAAACAAAGGACGAAAAGGGTAAAGACGATGGCGAAAGCAGCGACCCCGAAGGCGGCAGCTCCCAAAGCGGCGGCAAAGGCTCCGGCAGCAGCGGCGAAGGCCGCTTCGGCCAAGACGGCGGCTGCGCCCGCCAAGGCAGCGGCCCCGGCCAAGGCTCCGGCAGCCAAGACGACGGCTACCGTTGTCAAGAAGACCGGCGTTGTCGGCAAGGTCCGCCAGGTCATCGGCGCGGTCGTCGACGTCCAGTTCGGCGATCACCTGCCGGCCATTTTGAACGCCATCGAGACCACCAATGTCGGCAATCGCCTGGTGCTCGAGGTTGCCCAGCACCTCGGTGAAAACACCGTGCGCTGCATCGCCATGGACTCCACCGAAGGTCTGGTTCGCGGCCAGGACGTCTATGACACCGGCGCGCCAATCACCGTGCCGGTCGGCCCCGGCATGCTCGGCCGCATCATCAACGTCATCGGCGAGCCGGTCGACGAAGAAGGCCCGGTCGACGGCATCGAAATGCGCGCCATTCACCAGCCGGCTCCGTCCTATGTCGAACAGTCGACGGAAGCGCAGATCCTGATCACCGGCATCAAGGTTCTCGACCTGCTGGCGCCCTACGCCCGCGGCGGTAAGATCGGCCTGTTCGGCGGCGCCGGCGTCGGCAAGACCGTGCTGATCCAGGAGCTGATCAACAACGTCGCCAAGGCGCATGGCGGCTTCTCGGTGTTCGCCGGCGTCGGCGAGCGCACCCGCGAAGGCAACGATCTCTATCACGAATTCATCGAGTCCGGCGTCAACAAGAAGGGCGGCGGCGAAGGCTCCAAGGCAGCGTTGGTCTATGGCCAGATGAACGAACCGCCGGGCGCGCGTGCCCGCGTCGGCCTGACCGGTCTGACGGTCGCCGAATATTTCCGCGACCAGGGCCAGGACGTGCTGTTCTTCGTCGACAACATCTTCCGCTTCACGCAGGCGGGTTCGGAAGTGTCGGCGCTGCTCGGCCGTATTCCTTCGGCCGTGGGTTATCAGCCGACGCTCGCCACCGACATGGGCGCGCTGCAGGAACGCATCACCACGACGACCAAGGGCTCGATCACCTCGGTGCAGGCGATCTACGTGCCCGCCGACGACTTGACCGATCCGGCGCCGGCGACCTCGTTCGCTCACCTTGACGCGACGACCGTGCTCAACCGCGCGATCTCGGAAAAGGGCATCTATCCGGCCGTCGATCCGCTCGATTCGACCTCGCGCATGCTCGACCCGATGGTTGTCGGCGAAGAGCACTATCAGGTCGCCCGCCAGGTGCAGTCGATCCTCCAGCGCTACAAGTCGCTGCAGGACATCATCGCCATCCTGGGCATGGACGAGCTGTCGGAAGAGGACAAGCAGACGGTGGCCCGCGCGCGCAAGATCGAGCGCTTCCTGTCGCAGCCGTTCTTCGTCGCCGAAGTGTTCACGGGTTCGCCGGGCAAGCTGGTCGACCTCGCCGACACCATCAAGGGCTTCAAGGGCCTCTGCAACGGCGACTACGATCACCTGCCGGAAGCCGCCTTCTACATGGTCGGCGGTATCGACGAAGCCGTCGAGAAGGCACAGCGTCTCGCGGCGGAAGCGGCATAATCAAGGCAATAGGGAGTAGTCAGTAGTCAGTAGTGAATAGCAGCTGGGTGATCGGATCGTTGTCCTCTCTCCCTACTCCCTACTCACTATTCCCTACTCACTAAATTGACATGGCTGAAGCTTTCCAATTCGAACTGGTCTCGCCGGAGCGTTTGCTGGTTTCCGAGCAGGTTGAAGCCGTCGTCATCCCGGGCGCAGAGGGTGAGATGACCGTGATGGCCAATCACGCTCCGGTCATGACCACGATCAAGCCGGGCGTCGTCACAGTGAAGACCGTCGGCGGCAAGGAAGAGCGCTATGTGGTGTTCGGCGGCTTTGCCGATATCGTTCCGGCCGGCTGCACGCTGCTGGCCGAATCGGCGGTTGCCGTCGGTGACATCGACCGCGCCGACCTCGCCCGCCGTATCCAGGACGCCAAGGAAGACGCGGCCGACGCCAAGGACGATCAGTCCCGCAGCAAGGCCGAGCAGTTCCTTAGCCAGCTCACCACGCTCGAAAGTGCGCTGCTGTCGGCGTAAGCCGTAGGGCGACTTGAAGACAAAGCCGGGCTCAGCCCGGCTTTTTTGTTGCGGCCGTCATCCCCCGGATCGTTTCGCGTTCCGGCGCAGGGCTGGCTTTCTTGGGTCGGGCGGAATCGCGATTTGGCTGTGGCGGTACAAGTCGGGGCGGGACTTGCCTCGGTTTTCTGTTTGTTGGACAGTCCGGCTGCCTGGCATTGAGGGGTGGCCGATGACGGAACAAGCAGCGCAACCAGAAACGGCCTCGCGATCCCTGTGGACGTCGGCCCTGATCGCGGCCTTTGGCGGTCCGTTCGGCGGGTTTCTGTGGATCGGCGCCGGCTGGCTCGCGATTGCCAGCCTGGTGGTGATCAGCGCCATCAGCTTTGCCGTGATCTATATCGGGTTTCCGGTGCTGCCGGGCGTCAATCTCACCGGGCTGGTGGACCTTTCAGGACTTGGTCTGATGGTCTTATGGGCGGCGCTCGTTGTGCCTTTCGCATCACGCTACACACCGAACCGGTGGTATGCGCATGGCGCCTGGGTTCTGGCGTTCGTCCTTCTCTCTTCTCCGGTGGCCGCGCTTTTGATCCGCACCTTCCTGTTCCAGCCATTCTCAATTCCATCCAGCAGCATGGTGCCGACACTGCAGGACGGCGACCATCTGTTCGTCTCCAAATCCGCATACGGCTACAGCCGCTACAGCGCGCCGTTCAACCTGCCGCCGATCGAGGGACGCGCGTATGGGCAGGAGCCGAAAAGGGGAGATGTCGTGGTGTTCAAATTCCCGCCTGACCCGAGCGTGGACTACATACAACGGATCGTTGGCCTTCCCGGCGAAAAGATCCAGATGGTCAACGGCGTGCTGCACATCAACGATGTAGCGGTCGTGCTCGAGGATGCCGGCACTTTCCCCTATGAGGAAATGTCGAAGCCGGTCAAACTTCAGCGAGAGACGCTGCCGGGCGGTGTCACCCATTTCGTTCTCGACCTGACAGACAGTTCGATTGGCGACAACACGCGGCTGTATGAGGTGCCTGAAGGTCACTATTTCGTGCTTGGCGACAACCGGGACAATGCCTCCGACAGCCGCTTCAGTGTCGGTTTCGTTCCGTACGAAAACCTTGTCGGCAAAGCCGTGCAGCTGTTCTGGAATTCGAAAGGCACGGAGTATTCATCGCGGCAGGTGCTGAACGATCCGGCTGGACAGTAGACCTGAAGCGGCCGGAACCGGTCAGCTTAACGTGGTCTTTTCCGGTATGCCGAGCGCGGCGAGCGCAAGCGCTATCCCGCCCTGGCGGATATGGACGCGATGGGCGGCGACCAAGTCGATCAGCGTCTGCTTCTCGGGCTTGCCGCTGGCGAAGCCGGCGAGGTCGAACACCGCCGCTACACGTTCCAGCGTGCGCCGCTCGTCGAGCGCGGCCAGTGCGGCGTCAAGCGGATCGGTGAAGTGGGCCTCCGGCAAGCTTTTGCCGCGCGCCTCGCAGGCGGCGATCCAGCCGGCGATCACCAGCGTCAGATGTTCCGGCACCATTCCGGCCTGGATGCGCTCGATGGCGGCAGCGACAATGCGCTGCGGCAATTTCTGGCTGCCGTCATTGGCGATCTGCGCCGTGCGGTGGGCGAGTGCCGTGTTGGAGAAACGCTCAGTAAGTTCGGCCGTGTAAGCTGATGTGTCGAGCCCGGCATCCCCAGGCAAGGTGGGGATCGCCTCGGCCCAGAGCCGGTCGACGAATTCACGGATCGCGGGGTCAGCGAAGGCGCGGTCGACGGTGGCGTGGCCGCTGAGCAGGCCGAGATAAGCGATCCCCGAATGGGCGCCGTTGAGCAGCCTGAGCTTCATGTCCTCGAACGGGCCGACATCCTCGACCATGGTGACGCCGAATTTTTCCCAGGCCGGTCGTCCCGCCGGAAAATGGTCCTCGATCACCCATTGCCGGAACGGTTCGGTCATCACCGGCCAGGCGTCCGCGACGCCAAGTTCGCCGGCGATGCGCGCCCGGTCGGCATCGGTGGTTGCCGGCACGATGCGGTCGACCATGCTTGACGGAAACGCGACCTGGTCGGCGATATGGTTGGCGAGCACGGCATTGCCCGATGCAGAGGCCCGGGCATCGCGCAGTTTCGCGAAGGCGACCAGCAACCGGTGCAGCGTGGCGCCGTTGGCCGGCAGGTTGTCGCAGCACAGCACGGTGAAAGGCGGCGTGCCGGCGGCGCGGCGGCGCGCCAGCGACTCGGCCAGGAAGCCGTGCGCGGTCTTTGGCGATCGAGGATTGGCCAGATCGTGGACGATATCGGGATGTTTTTCGTCGAGGCTGCCGTCGGCTGCTCTCAAATAGGCCTTTTCGGTGATGGTCAGGGTCACGATGCGGGTGCGCGGATCGGTCAGCGCGGCCAGCACCGCGCCGGGATCTTCCGGCGCCACCAGCATCGACTGGATCGAGCCGATGATTTGAAGCGCCTCACCGTCGCTGCCACGCACCGCCAGCGTGTAGAGCCCATCCTGTGGCGTCAGCGCATCGCGCGTGTCGGAGCTGCGCAGCGAGACGCCGATGATACCCCAGCCGGTCTCGCCGGCCGCCAGGCAGTCATCGACATAGGCTGCCTGATGGGCGCGGTGAAAGGCGCCGACGCCGAGATGGACGATGCCTGGGGCGACACTGGCGCGGTCATAGGCCGGAATCGCGACCGAGGTCGGCAAGGACTGAACCGTGGCGCTGGAAAGGCGTCTGCTTGTCATGGTTTGGCTTTGTTGGGCTTGGGTTGTTGGGCTCGGCTTCGGTCGGGAGGCTAGCGGCGTAACATCCGTTCTCCTGCCGCACAATGACTCGGCGTCCGCTAAAAGTCATCATACAACAATCCGATTTTTGTATGTTGACATTACTTCTTTCCGATCCTACCGATAGCGCCCTTGGGAGGAGTGACGTGGCAGGATTGACCAACCCGGATCTGCTGTTTGCCGCCGAAGGCCGAGCGCTTTCGATCGCGCGCGATCTCTATGCCGGGGTCAAGAACCTGCCCATCGTCAGCCCGCACGGCCATACCGATCCGCGCTGGTATGCGGAGAACGAGCCGTTCCCCGACCCGGCGCAATTGCTGGTCGTGCCCGACCACTACATTTTCCGCATGCTGTTCAGCCAGGGCGTACGGTTGGAGGATCTCGGCATATCGCCGCTCGACGGTTCGGCTGTCGAGGCGGACGGCCGCGCCATCTGGCGGCGCTTTGCCGAGCACTATTACCTCTTCCGCGGTACGCCGACGCGGCTGTGGCTCGACCATGTGCTGGAGCATCTGTTCGGCATAGACGAGCCGCTCGGCCCTGAGACCGCCGACCGCCATTACGACACCATAGCCGGCCTGCTGCAGCGCGACGACTATCGTCCGCGCGCGCTGTTCGAGCGCTTCAACATCGAGGTCATCGCGACGACCGAGGGTGCGCTCGACGATCTCCAATGGCACAAGACGATCCGCGACAGCGGCTGGCAGGGGCGCGTCGTCACCGCCTACCGGCCGGATGCGGTCGTCGATCCCGACTTCGAAGGATTTTCGGCCAATCTCGACCGTCTCGGCGAGATCAGCGGCTGCGATACCGGCACATGGTCCGGCTATCTCGATGCGCATCGCCAGCGTCGCGCCTTCTTCAGGAGTTTTGGCGCGACCTCGTCCGACCATGGCCATCCGACGGCCGAGACCGCCAATCTTTCCGATGCGGCGGCGGAAGAGCTGTTCAACCGCATCCGCCGCGGCTCCGACGACGAGCGCGAGCGTAAGCTGTTTCGCGCCCAGATGCTGACCGAAATGGCCAAGATGAGCCGTGACGACGGGCTGGTGATGCAGATCCATCCCGGTTCTTGGCGCAACCATTCGCCCGGCATTTTCCAGAAATTCGGCCGTGACAAGGGCTTCGACATTCCGACCCGCACCGATTATGCGGCGGCGCTCAAACCTCTGCTCGACTGCGTCGGGCTGGAGCGCGACCTCTCCATCATCCTGTTCACGCTCGACGAGACCAGTTATGCGCGCGAACTCGCGCCGCTCGCCGGCGTCTATCCGGCGCTGAAGCTCGGGCCGGCCTGGTGGTTCCATGACAGCCCGGAAGGCATGCGCCGCTTCCGCGAGATGACCACCGAGACCGCCGGCTTCTACAACACCGTCGGCTTCAACGACGACACCCGTGCCTTTCCATCGATACCCGCTCGCCACGATGTGGCGCGCCGGGTCGACTGCGCGTTTCTCGCCCGCCTCGTCGCCGAGCACCGGCTGCGTGAGGACGAGGCGCATCAGCTGGCGCCGGAGCTTGCCTACACGCTTGCCAAGAAGGCGTACCGGCTTTGAGCCGGGCGTCGTGAATTTTTAAAGGGAGGAAGACAGTCATGTTGCATTTTTCAAAACTGATGGCAGCCACATTCGCCTTCGGCTCGCTGATGATCGGCGCTGCCGGCGCCCAGACCGTGCTGCGCTCGGCCGACACCCATCCCGACGGCTATCCGACCGTCGAGGCGGTGAAATATATGGGCGAGCTGATCAAGGAGCGCACCGCCGGCCGTTATTCGGTCGAGGTCTATCATTCGGCGCAGCTCGGCGAGGAGAAGGACACGATCGAGCAGACGCAGACCGGCGTCATCGACCTGAACCGCGTCTCGATGGGCCCGTTCAACGGCATCGTGCCGGAAACCGCGGTGCCGTCTCTGCCTTACATGTTCCGCTCGGTCGACCAGATGCGCCATGTCATGGACGGGCCGATCGGCGACGAGATCCTGAAGGCCTTCGAGGCGCATGATCTGGTCGGTCTGGCCTTCTACGATTCCGGCGCGCGCTCCTTCTACAACACCAAGAAGGACATCACCTCGATCGCCGACCTCAAGGGCATGAAGTTCCGCGTCATCCAGTCCGACGTGTTCGTAGACATGGTCAATGCGCTCGGCGCCAACGCTACCCCAATGGCCTATGGCGAGGTCTATTCGGCGCTTGAGACCGGCGTCATCGACGGCGCGGAAAACAACTGGCCGAGCTTCGAATCGGCCAAGCACTATGAGGTCGCCAAGCACTACACCGTCGACCAGCATCAGATCGTGCCGGAAGTGCTGGTGATGGCGAAGTCGAGCTGGGACAAGCTGACGCCGGAAGATCAGGCGATCGTGCGCCAGGCGGCCAAGGACAGCGTCGTCAAGATGCGCGAGCTGTGGGACGCGCAGGAGAAGAAGTCGCGTGAGATCGTCGAGAAGGCCGGCGTCAAGGTCAGCGAGATCGACAAGCAGCCGCTGATCGACGCGATGAAGCCGGTCTACGACAAATATCTGAAGACGCCGGAACTCAAGGACCTCGCGACGCGCATCCAGGCAACCAAGTAGTTTTGAAGGCGGGGCGGCACAGCGCCGCCCCGCCATTCGTTTTCTGAGGGACGGAAAGACCGGGAGGATCGGATGACTGCGGGAAATGCCAGGAGCGGCGCGCCGCCGCGCTTCAGCGCGGTGCTCTCCAAAATTTGCGACTATTCGCTCTATCTCGCCTGCATCGGGCTGGTCGCCATGACCGCGCTCGTCGCCTACCAGGTGTTCTTCCGCTTTGTGCTCAACGCGTCGCCGAGCTGGACCGAGATCACCGCCATCATGCTGATGAACTGGTTCATCTTCCTGGGCGCCGCGGTCGGCGTGCGCGAGAACTACCATATGGGTTTCGACGTGCTGCTCTACATCCTGCCGAAAGGCAGCAAATGGGCGCTGCGCACATTGTCCGACCTGATCGCGTTCGGCTTTGGCTTCGGCATGGTCTGGTACGGCTGCAAGCTGGTCGGACTGACCTGGCACACCGTCATTCCGGCGATCGAACTTCCCGGCGGTTTCGACTATCTGCCGCTGGTCGCCGGCGGCGTCTTGATCTGCCTGTTCTCGGCCGAGCGCATCGTGCTGCGCTGGTCGGGCGTCGATATCGACAAGGATATCAATCTCGAAGAGGTGCCGGAAATGCCGGCCGTGCAGGAGGCCTAGATGGAACTCTGGATCCTGTTCGGCGTCTTCACGCTTTTGATGTTTGCCGGCACGCCGATAGCGTTTTGCCTGGGCGCCGCATCTTTCGCCACCGTCATCTATCTCGGCCTGCCGCCGCTGGTGGTGTTCCAGCAATTGAAATCCGGCATGTCGGCGTTCTCGCTGATGGCGATCCCGTTCTTCATCTTCGCCGGCGATCTGATGGTGCGCGGCGGCATCGCTCAACGCATCGTTTCTTTTGCCGGCTCGCTGGTCGGCCATGTCAGGGGCGGGCTCGGCCAGGTCAACATCATCGCCGCGACATTGTTCGGCGGCATTTCCGGCTCGGCGGTGGCTGAAGCCGCCGCCGTCGGCGGGCTGATGATCCCGCAGATGAAAGCGCGCGGCTACGGCGCCGATTACGCCGTCAACGTGACGTCGATGGCGGCGCTGATCGCGCTGCTTCTGCCGCCGTCGCAGAACATGATCATCTATTCGATCGCAGGCGGCGGCAAGATTTCGATCGCCGATCTGTTCACGGCCGGCATCCTGCCGGGTCTGCTGTTCGCGGCTTCGCTGATGGTGACCGCCTATTTCGTCGCCCGCAGCCGCGGTTACCCGGTCGAAGCCTTCCCCGGCTTCTCGCGCGTCGGCCAGCTGGCTGTCATCGCCGTGCCCGGGCTGCTGCTTATCGGCATCATCTTTGGCGGCGTTCGCTCGGGCATTTTCACGGCGACGGAAAGCTCCTGCATCGCCATCATCTACGCCTTGCTGGTCACCGTCTTCGTCTATCGGTCGATGGCCTGGAGCGATTTCGTCCACGCCACCAAGGGTGCGGTGCGCACGACCTCGATGGTGCTTTTGATCATCGGCACGGCGGCCTCGTTCAGCTGGCTGATGGCCTATCTCAAAGTGCCGGTGCTGCTGATCGCCGGCATGAACGCCATCTCCACCGATCCGCTGGTGGTGCTGCTTTTGCTCAACGTCCTGATGCTGCTGCTCGGCACCTTCATGGATATGGGGCCGATGATCATCATCTGCACGCCGATCTTCCTGCCGCTGGTCACGCATTACGGCGTCGACCCCGTGCATTTCGGCGTCATCACCATCCTCAATCTCGGCATCGGGCTCAACACGCCACCGGTCGGCACGGTGCAGTTCGTCGCCTGCGCCGTGGGCAAGATCACGGTGTGGGAAGCGATGCGCTCGATCTGGCCGTTCTATGGCGCCGGTATCGTGGTCCTCGGGCTGGTGACGTATATTCCGGCGATCTCGCTCTGGCTGCCGAGCGTTTTCAAATAGGGCAAATGAGGCGTCTTCAAACAGGGGTGCGACATGGCATCGGATAGCGCTGTTGATCTCAGGGTCGAGAGAAAACCCAAACTGTCGGAGACCGTCGTCGCGGCCATCCGCAAGCAGCTTCATGCCGGTGAGATCCTGCCCGGCCACAAATTGCCGACCGAGGGACAGCTGACCGAGACTTTTGGCGTCAGCCGTACCGTCATCCGCGAGGCGCTGGCCAAGCTCGCCGCCGACGGCCTGGTCGAGGCGCGCCAGGGCGCCGGTGTTTTTGTCACGGAGCACATCTCGACGATGTTCGGGGCGCTCGCCGCCGATATGGGAGCCAAGGATTCGGTCGCGCTCAACGTGCTCGAGGTGCGCCTCGCGGTCGAAATCGAATCGGCCGGACTTGCCGCCATTCGCCGCAATGCCGCGCAGGAGGCGGCGATCCAGGAGGCCTTTTTCGAGTTCGAACGGCTGTTGCTCAACAGCGAGCCGACCGGTCCGGCCGATCTCGCCTTCCACCGGGCGATCGCCAGCGCCACCAACAACCCGTTCTATGTCGAGATGCTCGACGTGCTCGGACGCCGTGCCATTCCTTGCGACGTGACCTCGCCCTGGTCGACCGAACTGGTGCAGTCCGACAGCTATCAGCGTGGGCTGCAGCGCGAGCATCTGGTGATCCTGAATGCGATCACGTCGGGCGACGCGGAAGCGGCGCGCGAGGCGATGCGCGCCCATCTCACCGCCAGCCAGCAGCGCTACCGCGAGCGCCTGCACGCTCGCCAGGTGTTTTATGCCGACTCGGTCAAGGCGGCGGAAACCGAATAACCATTCAGCTGGAGCAGTAATGTCTCAAAGTCACTCGCATACCGACTACACTTCGCGTTTCGCCATAGATCCGGTCGCCGCGGCGTCCATGGGAACCGATGAGCTGCGTCACAACTTCCATATTGACGACCTGTTCCAGCCGGGGCGCGTCAGCCTGACCTACACCCACTATGACCGCATGATCGTCGGCGGCGCCGTGCCGGTTGCGGAACCGCTATCGCTGGAAGCGATCAAACCGACGGGGACCAAGAATTTCCTTGACCGTCGCGAGCTGATCATCGTCAACATTGGTGGCGCCGGCGCCGTGACGGCAAATGGCGAGACCCATCCATTGCAGGCGCGCGACATGCTCTATCTCGGCATGGGCAGCACCGAGGTGACGTTCGCTTCGGTCGACAAATCCGCGCCTGCCAAATTCTACCTGCTCAGCGCGCCGGCGCATCACACCTATCCGAACCGGCTGATCCGTATCGGCGATGCCAAGCGTCTCGACCTCGGCAGCAAGGAGACCTGCAACGAGCGCTCGATCTTCCAGTTCATCCATGCCGATGGCGTCAAGACCTGCCAGCTGGTCGTCGGAATGACGCAACTGGCGCCGGGCTCGGTGTGGAACACCATCCCTTGCCATGTGCATGACCGGCGCATGGAGGCCTATCTCTATTTCGATCTACCGGAGACGGCGCGCGTCTTCCACTTCATGGGCGAGCCCGACGAAACCCGCCATGTCGTGATGGCCAATGAACAGGCGGTGCTGTCACCGGGCTGGTCGATCCATTCGGGCGCCGGCACCTCGAACTACGCCTTCATCTGGGCGATGGCCGGCGACAATGTCGACTACACCGACGTCGACCCGGTGCCGCTGGGCGAACTGCGTTGAGCGGCCCGTCCGCTTTCAGCCTGGCCGGCAAGCGTATTCTTGTCACCGGCGCCAACACCGGCATCGGCCAGGGCATCGCCGTGTCTATCGCGCGCGCCGGCGGCACTGTCATCGGCGTCGGCCGCTCGGCGATGGATGACACGCAAAAGAAGGTCTTGGACGTCGGCGGACAGTTCGAGGCCGTGCGGAGCGATCTCTCGGACCATGCCCCGGCGAAAGCCATGCTCGACCAGGTCTGGGAAAAGAGCGGACCGATCGATGGGCTGGTCAACAATGCCGGCATCATCCGCCGTGCCGATGCGGTCGATTTCTCCGAGGCCGACTGGGACGACGTCATCGACGTCAATCTGAAGACGCTGTTCTTTCTCTGCCAGGCTTTTGCCAAACGTGTGCTGGCCCAACCGGAGCGGCGCGGCAAGATCGTCAACATCGCCTCGGTGCTGAGCTTTCAGGGCGGCATCCGTGTCGCGTCCTACACCGCGTCGAAGCATGGTGCGCTCGGCATAACAAGGCTGCTCGCTTGCGAATGGGCTGCCAAAGGCATCAACGTCAACGCGATTGCGCCGGGCTATATCGAAACCAACAACACCGAAGCGCTACGCGCCGATCCCGACCGCAGTGCCGCCATACTGGCGCGCATCCCGGCGGGACGTTGGGGCGGGCCGGAAGATATTGGCGACGCCGCCGTCTTCCTGCTGGCGCCGGCGTCCGATTACATGCATGGCGCGGTGGTGCCGGTTGACGGCGGCTGGCTGGCGCGATGAGGAGACCGTCATGACCGAAGCCAAGATTTTCGCGCAACCCGGCGAGAGCGCCTGGACGCCGACGCCGGACGGCAACAGGCGTCGCGTTCTCGTGCACACGGACGAACTGATGATGGTCGAATTCGGCTTCGACAAGGGCGGTATCGGCGCCCTGCATTCGCACCCGCATGTCCAGGCCAGCTATGTCGCCGAAGGCCGCTTCGAGGTGACCATCGACGGCCGCACCGAAACCATCGAGACTGGCGGCAGCTTCATCGTGCCGTCCAACCTGGTGCACGGCGTCAAAGCGCTGGAGGCCGGGCGCCTGGTCGACAGTTTTACCCCGCACCGGGCAGACTTCCTGGCCTGAGCCTCTTTGTATTGACGCAATTCCCAAGGGAAAGCGCTGCGCTTTTCCCGGGAAAACCGCGTCACACTTTTCCTGGAATTGCTTTGCCTGCCCCAGAAACAGGAAACCCGCGCCTCGAAGGAGGCGCGGGTCTGTTGCCTGTGCGCTCATAGCGCAGCGGTACTCGAAACATCGCCGCAGGGTTTGGACGGTGCCGCAACAAGGTGAAGATAGGTTTAACGGCACCAGCCGGGTCAATCATCGGTGGGATGTTGCTGCTGCTTGTTGTGGTCGGGCGGGGGCTGCGCTAATCGTTGCCCCCATGCCGCTGCTTCGGGCGGCCGATCGAAAACATCCGTGATGCAGATATCGACGACGAGCGTTTCGGCGCACGATCCCAAACGGCGCGTCCTCAAGGACGTGTTCGGCTTCGATGATTTTCGCCCGGGACAGGCCTCGGTGATGGAGGCGCTGCTTGCCGGCCGCCACGTGCTGGCGGTCATGCCGACGGGTGCGGGCAAGTCGCTCTGCTACCAGGTCCCGGCGCTGGTCAAGGGCGGGCTGACCATCGTGGTGTCGCCACTGGTGGCGCTGATGCAGGACCAGGTCGCGGCCTTGCGGCTTGCCGGCGTTGCGGCCGATACGATCAACTCCTCGATCGAGCGCGACGCCAATGTCGCGGCATGGCGACGCGTCGCGTCGGGGCAGACGCGCCTGCTCTATCTGGCGCCGGAAAGGCTGATGACCGAGCGCATGCTCGATGCGCTGGCAAGACTCGATGTCAGCCTGATCGCCATCGACGAGGCGCATTGCATCTCGCAATGGGGGCCGGCGTTCCGGCGCGAATACGAAGATCTGTCGCAGCTGCGCGGCATCTTTCCCGATGTGCCGATCATTGCGGTGACGGCGACAGCGGATGAGACGACGCGGGCAGACATCGAGACGCGGCTGTTTGGCGGGCGTGTGGAAACGCAGGTCCTTGGCTTCGACCGGCCCAACATCAAGCTTGCCATCGAGCCGAAGCAGGACAGCAAGCGGCAGTTGCTCAACTTCATCGAGCGCCATCAGGGCAAGAGCGGCATCGTCTATTGCCTGTCGCGCAAGAAGACTGAGGAGATGGCGGCGTTCCTCGAGAAGAACGGCGTCACCGCGCTCGCCTATCATGCAGGCATGAGCAAGGAGGCGCGTGACGCCAACCAGAACGCTTTCATGACGCTTTCCGGCGTCGTCATGGTGGCGACCATCGCCTTCGGCATGGGCATCGACAAGCCTGATGTCGCCTATGTCTTCCACACCGACCTGCCGGGCAGCCTCGAAGCCTATTACCAGGAGATCGGCCGCGCCGGCCGCGACGGAAGGGCGGCAGAGGCGCATATGCTGTACGGCCTCGGCGATATCCGCATGCGCCGCATGTTCATCGACGACGAGGATGCCGCCGTCGAGCACAAGCGCCGCTCGCATGGCAGGCTCGACACGCTGATCGGCTATTGCGAGACGGCCGAGTGCCGGCGCCAGGTGCTGCTCGGCTATTTCGGCGAAGAGGCGGCCCCTTGCGGCAATTGCGACAATTGCCTGGAACAGGCGCCGAGTGCTGACGGCACCGCCGAGGCAGGCATCATCCTGGCCGCAGTCGCGCAGAGCGGCGAGCGTTTTGGCGCCGGCCATGTCATCGACATCCTGCTTGGCCACGAGACCGAAAAGGTGGCGGGCAGGGGTCATCACCGGCTGGCCGCCTTCGGCAGCGGCGCCGCGCACAAAAAGGATTTTTGGCTGTCGCTGATCCGCCAGCTCGTCGCGAACGGTTTCCTGATGCCGGACCCGGGCGGCCATGGCGGCCTGGCCATCGCCGAAAAAGGCCATGCGCTCGGCCGCGGCGAGGTGCCGTTCCAGTACCGGGTCGAGACGCGCACCCGCGCCGCGAGGCGCGCGGCTCGTGCCGGCCAGACCCCCCAGGGCGAAAATGTCGATGCGTCGCTGCTCGCCGCGCTGAAGACGCTGCGGCTGCGGCTGGCCAAGGAACGTCAGGTGCCGGCCTATGTGGTGTTTTCCGACCGCACGCTGATCGATATGGCCGAGCGTCGTCCGCAAGACCTCGACGATTTCGCCGAGGTCAACGGCGTCGGCGCCGCCAAGCTCAAGGAGTTCGGCAGGGTTTTCCTGAGCGCCATTGCCGCGCACCAATCGGGTGGGGCGGTCTGAAGACCTACCGGTTTGCGGTTATACGCTGCGGCCCGCTTGCATCCGTTCGGGCAAATGTATTTCGGCGATCAGTCCGCCGCCGGGCCTGTTTTTCAGCTCGAGCCTGCCTTCGATGGCGAGCGACAATTGATAGGCGATTGCCAGGCCTAGCCCGGCGCCGCCGCTGCCCCGGTTTCGCGATTGTTCGAGACGGAAAAACGGCTGCAGGACGGCCTCGAGCTGGTCGTCGGGGATGCCGGGACCGCGATCGAGCACCTTGATGACGACGTGATCGCCGGGCCCTTTCTCTGCCGAGACCTCCGCACTGCCGGTGAATTTCAACGCATTGTCGACGAGGTTGGTGAGGATGCGCCGCAGCGCCTGCGGGCGCGTCACCACGGCGGCATCGATTTCCGCGCCGGCGGAGACAGCCTTGCCGGTGTCCTGGTAGTCATACACCAGGCTTTCGACGAAGGAGCCGAGGTCGATCCGCGACGGCTTTTCGAGGCTGCCGCGAGCGCTGCGGGCATAGGCCACGCCCTCATGCACGAGGTTCTCGATCTCGGCCAGATCGTGCATCAGCTTCTCCTTGCCTGGCGTGTCGTCGGACAGTTCGGCGCGCAGCTTCATGCGCGTGATCGGCGTCTGCAGATCGTGGGAGATCGCGGCCAGGATCTGCATCCGCTCTTCGAGATGCTGCGCAATGCGCTCGCGCATGGAATTGAAAGCGGTCGCGGCATGCGCGACCTCCAGAGGTCCTGATTCGCTCAAGCGCGGTGTCGGCTTGCCCGGATCGAGCGTGTCGGCGGCGTTGGCGAAATTGACCAGCGGACGGATCACCAGCCGGACGGCGAACCAGCTGCACAGCACAAGCAAAAGCAGCTGCGCCACCAGCACATAGGGCAGCCAGCGTGCCAGCGGCATCAGCGAGGGGTGGACATCGATGGTGAGCGGTTCGCCATCGCTCAGCGTCAAATGCGCCTGAAGACGCTCTCCGTCGGCGGGAATGGCTTCGACCCTCACCGGGAAACGCGGGCCGGCTGCTGCACTGATGGTCGTGGCGATCAGGGGGCCGGGGCCGGTCAGCTTGGGGACGCCCGGCAGTCCCGGCCCCAACACATAGCGATAGGTATTCCGGTCAAGCAGCGGCAGCCATTGCGCCCGTTCCGCCGCGGGGACGCGGTCGAGGATGGCAATCGCTGATCTCACATCCCTGTCCAGCGTATCGGACATGATCGTCTGGGCCGAGGCAAAGCGCTCCGTAATCAAGAGCGCAAAGGACAGGCCCTGCGCCACGATCAGGCCGGCCAGCAGGAGCAGGAACAGCCGCGAGCGCAAGGTGCGCGGCCATGGCACGAAGCGCCGCGATGTTGCCATCGGGCTCAACCCGGTTCGCTCACTTCGACAGGCATCGACAGTACATAGCCTTCGCTGCGCACCGTCTTGATGTAGGCGGGTTCGCGCGCGTCGTCACGCAGGCGCTGGCGCAGGCGGCTGACCAACAGGTCGATGGAGCGGTCGAAGATCTCGGCTTCGCGCCCCTGCGTCAGGTTGAGCAACTGGTCGCGGTTGAGGACACGCTGCGGATGGTCGACGAAGACGCAGAGCAGCCGGTATTCGGCGCCGCTCAGCGCAATCACCGTTCCATCCTCGTCGAGAAGATGGCGCGCGACCGTGTCGAGGCGCCACGCCCCGAATTTCAGCAGACGCCCGGTCTCCGTCACCTGGAGGTTTGGCGGCAGCATGCGGGTGCGCCGCAGCACGGCGTTGATGCGAGCCAGAAGCTCGCGCGCGGCGAAGGGTTTTACCAGATAGTCGTCCGCGCCCAGCTCAAGGCCGATGATCCGGTCGGTTTCGTCGTTGCGCGCGGTCAGCATCAGGATCGGCGTTGCCTTGTGCTTGCCGGCGCGCAGCTGCCGGCAGAGAACGAGGCCATCGTCGCCGGGCATCATCACGTCGAGGATGATGAGGTCGACGGAATCCGTATCGAGAAAGGCGCGCATCTGCCGGCCGTCCGGCACGGCGGTGGCGCGCAGGCCGTTCTTCCTGAGATAGCCGGAGACCAGCTCGCGGATTTCGCGATCGTCATCGACGATCAGGATGTGATCGACATGATCCATCGTGGATGCTTCCTGCCTTTCTTCGCCTGACGCCACCAGTACATTTTCCCCGGGGAAAGTGCATCAGGTGCCGCCGGCAGCGTATCCTCGAGACGGGACAATCTGCCGGCGGCCATGCCGTTGTTCTTTTCCAGCTAGACCAACTCGATCGTGACGCCGATGTTACCACGCGTCGCCTTGGAGTAGGGGCAGGTCTGGTGCGCGGCGTCGACCACAGCGCGGGCCGCTTCCCGATCCACGCCGGGAAGGCTGACA
This sequence comes from Mesorhizobium sp. P2_F7, assembly GCF_056403695.1. NCBI lineage: Bacteria > Pseudomonadati > Pseudomonadota > Alphaproteobacteria > Hyphomicrobiales > Phyllobacteriaceae > Mesorhizobium > Mesorhizobium sp. P2_F7. The sequence goes on from NZ_JBFUFA010000002.1 coordinate 305,848, forward strand.
TTGAGACGGGCCTGCAGCAAATAGCCGCCCTCCGATGTGGCAAGATCTACTTCTGCATCGACGGCGACATCGGACGGCAAAGCGATGTTCATCTTGCGCGCCGCCAGGCCCATGGCGCCGATGAAGCAGGCCGACCAGCCGGCGGCGAACAGCTGCTCCGGATTGGTGCCGGCGCCGGTGCCGGGTGGGGAAAGCTTGATGTCGAGGTGGCTGTCCGAGCTGCGGGAGGCGCCGTCGCGGCCGCCCGTGGTGTGGGTCTTGCCGGTGTAGAGGACTTTTTCAATCGTGGTCATGGGGATAATGTCCTTAGGGGAGGATCGCGTTGAACCGCAATGGCCCGGAGGCCAGCGACATCCGCATAAGAGGCATGCGACGTATCCCGAATGTGTGCTGATCGGCTGGAAATGTATCCCAGTGTATCCGGGCGCCGCCTCGCTACATGCGCTTTCAATTCGAACGGATGGGGACACATGGGAGATACACCCGGGCCATCCTTTCCAGCGGTATCAACTCAGTAGGAGAACCCCATGACCGACGAAATCAACCACGACCGCCGCCGCTTCTTCGGTACGGCGGCCCTGACCCTTGCCGCTGCTGGCCTGGTCGGCTCGGCCGGCGCACTGACCGGCACGGCAGAGGCGGCGACCCTGCCCGCGGTCAAGCCGGGGACGAACACATCTTTCGCCGCTCTGAAGCAGATCAAGGCCGGCGTTCTCGAGATCGGCTATGCCGAAGCCGGTCCGGCTGACGGGCCGCCGGTCATTCTGCTGCACGGCTGGCCTTACGATATCTACGCCTTTGTCGATGTCGCGCCGCTGCTGGCGACGGCGGGCTACCGGGTGATCGTGCCCTATCTTCGCGGCTACGGCACGACGCGTTTCCTGTCCGCCGAGACGATGCGCAACGGCCAGCAATCGGTGGTCGCGCAGGACATCGTCGCGCTGATGGATGCGCTCAATATTCCGAAGGCGATCCTCGCCGGTTTCGACTGGGGCGCGCGCTGCGCCTGTATCATCTCGGCGCTGTGGCCGGAACGCGTAAAGGCGCTGGTCTCGGTGAGCGGCTATCTCGTCAGCAACATCAAGACCGGCAAGGTGCCGCTGCCGCCAAGTGCCGAGCATGACTGGTGGTACCAGTTCTATTTCGCCACCGAACGTGGCGCGGCCGGCTACGAAAAATACCGGCACGATTTCGCCAAGCTGATCTGGCAGACGGCGTCGCCGAAATGGAATTTTGACGACGCCACGTTCGACCGCAGCGCCGTTGCCTTCGACAATCCGGACCATGTCGCCATCGTCATTCACAACTACCGCTGGCGCGGCGGGTTGGCGGCGGGCGACCCGCAGTATGACGAGCTGGAAAATCGACTTGCCGGCGGCCCGGTCATCGGCATGCCGACAATCACGCTGGAGGGCGACGCCAATGGCGCGCCGCATCTCAACCCGACCGCCTATCGCAACAAGTTTTCGGGCAAGTATGCGCATCGAAACATCGAGGGCGGCATCGGCCACAATCTGCCGCAGGAAGCGCCGCAGGCTTTTGCCCAGGCTGTCATCGACGTCGACGGCTATTGATCCTGCCGGCGGAAACGAAACGGGCGGCCATTGGCCGCCTGTTGTGGAAGGACGCAAAGCCCGACGCTGTCAACGACCGGATCGTCCAGTTCCTGCAAAACAGAACTGTGTGAAGGGTTTCACAGAGGCGAGCTTAGATAGGGCTAATGTGTCTGAATTCAGCGAAGGCAAGAGAGTCAGGTTCTCTATTCCGCACCAGTGTTCGCTGAGCTTCGGGGGAAGTTCTTACAGCTTGCATCAAACGAACGAGGCGCGCCGAATTTCTCGGCGCCCGCCTGGCTATGGGAGCAAGGGCATGCCGACGCGTGAGGGGATCGACGTTTCGCATTATCAGAACGAGGCCGGGGGCAGCGGCGCCAGCGCCATCAAGTGGACGCGGGTCGCCAATGCCGGGGTCAAGTTCACCTTCGTCAAGATATCCGACAAGACCAGCAAGGACGCATTCGCGGTGCGCAATGTTGCCGATGCCAAGGCAGCGGGATTGCTGGTGGGGGGCTACCACTTCCTGCGCAACACCGCTTCGGGCGCCGACCAGGCGCATGCCTTCCTCAACACGGTATCGTTCGGCAGTGGCGACCTCATTCCCTCGCTCGACATTGAACTCATTCCGGCAACGCCGGCGGCGCGGGCCGCCTATGTCCAGAAGGCGAAGGATTGGGTGGCGGCGGTGCGGTCCGCGCATGGCGGCCGCTGGCCGTTCATCTATACGCGCGCCAATATCTGGCAGCAGCTGGGCAACCCGAGCGGCTTTGGCAACTGCCCGCTCTGGCTCGCCCGCTACGGCGCAAGTCCGCCGCCGATACCGTCCGGCTTCACCAATTATGCAATCTGGCAATTCAGCGACTCGGGCAGCGTCGACGGGATCACGGGCAAGGTGGACCAGAACCATCTGGCGATGTCCTTCGCCGAATTTCGTTCGCGCTACAGCCTGTAAGGGACGGCGATCCGGCGAGATCACCGCTTCAGGCGGCCGCGCGTTCGCCGTGCGCAGGCGCGTCCGTCTCCAGGCGCCGGCTGTATTGTCTCGGCGAACAGCCCATGACGCGCTTGAAGGCGGTGCTGAAGGCACTTTCGGATTCGTAGCCGAGCGATAGCGCGATGACGGATACCGGATCGCTCGAATGCATCAGCCTGTCGCCGGCCAGCATCATGCGCCAGCGCGTCAGATAGTCGAGGGGCGAGGCCCCGACGGTCTGCTTGAATTTCAGCGCAAAGGTCGATCGCGACATGCCGGCGCGCTCGGCCAGTGTCTGCAATGTCCAGCCATGCGCCGGGTTCTCGTGCATGGCGCCGATCGCGGCGCCGATCTGCCTGTCGGTCAGCGCGAACAGCCAGCCGACGCTTTCCCGCGCTCCCATATGCAGGCGCAAGGCCTCGATCAGGATCATATGGGCGAGATGCTCGACGATGAGAAAGCTGCCGGGACGCCGCTGGCGCAATTCCTGCATCATCCGCTCCACCGGCCAGCGCAGCGCCGAATGGTCGCTCTCCGCGCGAATGTGAACAATCGGCGGCAGCATCCGCAACAGGATGCCGGCATGGTCGCCGGACAGAGCGAAGCGGCTGCTGACCAGCAGGAACTCGCCGCCGCCATTGTAAGAGGTGATGCCGCCGGTGCGAGCCGGTGAAAAGATCGTGCTTGCATCGACCGTCGGCAGGCCGAGATCGCTGGCAAGACGGAAAGGCCGGCCGCGCGGCAGCAGGAAACAGTCGCCCGCGTCCAGCCGCACCGCGTCAGCAACCCCCTCGACCGACAGCCAGCATTGGCCGGAGACCACGGCGCCGCATTTGATGGCGGCCTGCTGGTCGGGGAACTGGATCGCCCAGTCGCCACCGGCTTCCAGGCCGGCGGACAGATAGTTGCGCGCTTTCAGCAGCGACAGCACGTCTGACAGCGGATCCATAAGCGTTCTCGGACGATTGCGAAGATATCTCGGATTTTACAGCATAGATCGTACGATCTCAACAACCTATCTCCTTCGGCAAGCGGGCCGCCTGTGCGGCCTTCGGCGAAAATCCAAGGAGACATCATCATGCGTGTGTTCGTTACCGGTGCCACCGGTTTTGTCGGTTCGGCCGTTGTGCGGGAATTGCTGGTGGCGGGTCATCAGGTTCTTGGCCTTGCCCGCTCGGAAGCGGGTGCGAAGTCTATCGTTGCCGCGGGCGCCAAGGCACATCTCGGCGATATCGAGGATCTGGACAGCCTGCGCAGCGGCGCCGCCCAAGCGGACGGCGTCATCCATACCGGCTTCAACCACGATTTTTCGAAATTCGCCGCCAGTTGCGCAGCCGACCAGCGCGCCATCGAAACGCTTGGCGCGGTGCTCCAAGGTTCCGAGCGGCCGCTGCTTGTCACCTCAGGACTGGCGGGCTTTGCGCAGGGAAGGCCAGCGATCGAGGACGACAAACCCGCGCCAACCTCCGCCGCGATGCCGCGCGCTTCGGAAGCGACGGCCGTGGCGCTCGCCGCGCGTGGCGTGCGCGCATCGACGGTGCGGCTTGCGCCGAGCGTCCATGGCGACGGCGACCATGGCTTCATGCCGATGCTGATTGCCATTGCGCGTGAAAAGGGTGTCTCGGCCTATGTCAGCGAGGGCAAGAATCGCTGGGCTGCGGTGCACCGGTCCGACGCTGCTACTTTGTACAGGCGGGCGCTGGAGAAGGGGATCGGCGGCGTCAGCTATCATGCGGTTGGCGAAGAGGGAGTAGCGACCAGGGAGATCGCCGAGGTCATCGGCCGCCGCCTGAACCTGCCGGTCGTTTCCAAGAGCCCTGAGGAGGCGGCCGGGCATTTCGGCTTTCTCGGCCATTTCATCGGCAGGGATCTGTCGGCTTCCAGCGAGCAGACCCGGACCATGCTGGAATGGTTGCCGACCGGCCCGGGGCTTATCGCCGATCTCGACCGTGTCAGCTATTTCGGAAGCTGATCTTGTTTGACGCAATTCCCAGGGGAAAGCGCTATGCGCTTTCCCGGGAAAACCGCCTTACACTTTTCCTGGAATTGCTCTGGGGTCAGGGCCAGCTGCGTTGCATAGCATTGAGTGACAGCCAGGCGATCAGCGGCAGCGCCAGCAGGATGGCCGTCCGCAACCCCGCTGATCGCGCTCCGTCCACGTCGCCGCGCCGGAACCGCAGCCAGGCCTGCACGGCTGCGGCAAGGACGAACACGGCGTAGAGGCCGCCTGCGGCCCAGACGAGTTGCTCGCCCGTCACTGGAATGCCGGCGCGATGCAGTGCATCGCCGATGGCTGCTCCCGGTATCGCGATGAAGAAGGCGACCGTGATGCCGAACAGGAAGCCGATCATCGCGCCGGGAAACGATGCTGCCGACAGCGCGACAACCACCGCCAGCAAGATGAGCAGGATGATGAATGCGCGTTGCGACACTGTCGGAAAACTCCGCCCGGCAATTGCATAGCAGCAAAGGCTTAGAAATCCGTTCCCGCCCATTGCCGAATGCACCGGCGCATCAAAAGGCAATCGGAACACCCTGGGGTCTAGAGGTCGCCCTTCCTGACTTTGCCGTAAACGATATTTCGGTTCGAGCCGTAGTATACGTCCGCTTCGAAAGAGCTCCCGCCGAGGGCGGCATTGATGATGTCCCGCATATCGTCAGCCGAGCGTAAGATGAGCGGCCAATCCATGAAGGTCTCCATGTAACCATCCGTCGTGATCTCGTCGCTGAAATTGGCAAACAGGAATTCGCCGCCAGGCTTGACGAGCTCCATGGCTCTTTGCAGCAGGCGGACGCCGATGGCACGCGGCAGATAATCGTAAAGGCCCGATGCGTAGACGAGGTCGAATGTGCCAAGAGCGTAGGCGCGGCGCAGGATGCCGCGCACAGAGCCGTGGATTGCCTCGACTGCCGTGCCGGCAAAGTCGTTGTTCACCGTGGCTACGCTGACAGGGTCCTGGTCCAGGCCGATCCAGCGTTGCAGTTTGCGCTTGGCCAACGCGTCGGAGCGTTCGGCTTCCCGCAGGTGGCCGCAGGCAATCGCCAGTATCTCCGCCTTTTCTACACTGTCGGCCGTCTCGTCCACCGTCCTGGTCAGAATATCCCGCCGCTCGCGCCCCGCCACCGAACTGGCAGCTTCACTGGTGTACGCGTAAATTTGCCGACCAAGTAAGGTCGATGAAGCCACGGTGCCGTCGGCAGCGGGATGCTTGTAGTAAATGTCCAGCAGGCCCGCATCGCCAGAATACCCACGAGGCTTTTCGACAGACCAACGTGTGAACGGGTCCTGGATCAAGTATTCCGCCACCCGGTGTTGCTGAGCCAAAGGGACGAGTTTCTGCCAGACCGCGGGAGCAACCTGCCGGCGGAGCTTATGGAGTCTGCCTGCCAGCCGATGGACCGTGGGGGCGGCCGGTTTGTGCCGCGTGAAGGCTTGATGAGCAAGATCCAGTATCAGGGCGAGCTGGGCCGTGCTGTTCCTCAACTCGTCGGCGTCGGCCGTCTCTTCAGAAGTAGCGGCATGTTTCTTCATCAGGCTGGTGGTGACGAGGCTGTATTCGTCGAGCTGCAATTTTGGGTCGATGGGCATGCCGTTTCTCCGGGTTACCCCCGCCCGGTCCACGGCAAACAGCATAGGTGCGTCGCTGCATGATGCGAACTATTTTAATAAAATTTTAATAAAACTTTAGCCAATTGAGCGGTCATCCACCTTATGAACCGGCTAAATCCGAACCGCCTGTTTACCGTCGGTTAGCGACATCCGACTTTTCCTGCGGACAGTGGCGCCTTCATTCTCCGACGGCACGCGACCTCGGCTATTGCATTCGCTACTGCAGATCGCGGAGGAGCGTTGCAATGCAACTGAGCGAGGACGTTGCCCAGAAGGTGGCGGCAGCGATTGCCCGTCCGCGGTGGCATTCGGCCGATCCGGAACTCCTGGCACTGTTCCTGCAGAAAGATGCCGATGAAAATCGCAGCCTCGTGCGATGGGGTATTGCGGCTGCTGTATTCAGCTATGTGGCCTATGGCCTCTTCGATTGGTTTCTTTTTCCCGATATCGCGGATCGGCTTGTTTTGACGCGCGTTACGCTTGGGATCACCTCGCTGGCGCTTGTCGAGTTTATCGCCCGACGGGGCTTCGCCCTTGCCACCTTGCACCTTGTAGCGGCGCTGGCGATTGTATCCGGTGCCCTTGGATGGCTCGTATCAGCCCTTGGAACAGAGCATCAGGATGCCCTCTCCCACTTCATGGTTTTCGGCACTGTATTCATCCTGGGTGCGAATTTGTTCTTCAACTTCCGTTTTTGGCTTTCGGCCATTGCCTCGGCGACGGTCGCCGCAAGCTTTGTGTACGCTGCAATGTTCTCCCTTCAGGCCGACATCGCGGGTCGGGTCGTGCTGTCGGCCTATTTCGTGAACTGCCTGGTGTTGTCGCTTTATCTTTCCTGGCGCCTTAGCCTGGAGCGTTATCAGACGTTCCTGCACGCACTTCGGGCACAGATTCAGGAGCAGGCTGCTATCAGGAAGGGGCAGAAGCTAACCGAAATCGCCGACACCGATCCGCTCACGGGAATGAAAAACCGCAGGGCGATCATTCGAGAATTCTCGGAGCTGCGCGAAGACTGGGCCGCGGACGACGATGAGATCGGCCTCATTCTGATCGACGTCGACTACTTCAAAAGGTTCAATGACGGACTTGGTCATCAGGCCGGCGACGATTGTCTGATCAAACTCGCCCACGTCCTTTCCGAGATGGCGGCTTCCAACAACGCCGTCGCGGCACGCTATGGCGGCGAAGAATTCGTCATTCTCTGCAAGGTCACCGGGCGGGCTCACCTTCATGAAATTACGCAGCAATTTTGTCGCGCTGTGGAGGACCTGGATATCTACCACCCTGATCGGGGTGACAAGCTCAACATTGTCACGATCAGTGCCGGAGCCTCGTTGACGCGCGCCGATCAGAGCATCGAACTTAGGGTCCTGCTGCAGGAAGCTGACCGCGCACTCTATGCGTCCAAGTTTGCTGGTCGGGCTACATTCACAATTTACGACCCGCACGCCACCGGCCAGGATCGCTCCGGCGAAAATCTTTCAGAACTGCTGAAGCTGGCGATTTCCAACGAGCTCGTTTCTGTCGCCTACCAGCCAATTCGCGACCTGGCGTCTGGACGAGTGCTGGGCCACGAGACTCTGATGCGGGTATGTGACTTCGACGGCACCATGATCAGTCCGTCGGTATTCATACCCGTTGCCGAGCAGACCGGAGCGATCGTGGAACTGGGCACGTGGCTGATCGATCGAGCCTGCGGTGACATGGCGGAATACGGATTGGGCTCGGTCGTGACCGTGAACGTATCTGTTCTTCAGCTCAAGGTTCCCAACTTTTCACTGCGGGTCACCGAAATCCTTGCTCGGCACAGCCTTGCGCCACAGAAACTGGCCATCGAAATCACCGAAGGCAGTGACATCTTTCTGGAGGCGCAAGCGGTCAGAAACGTGGAGCGGCTGCGAAAATTGGGCGTTCAGATCTGGCTGGACGACTTCGGAACGGGATTTGCCGGCCTTACATGGCTCCGCCGGTTCAAATTCGACGTCGTCAAAATCGATCGCAGCTTCCTCCACGATTGCCAGACGTCTCGTGGCTTGAGCCTGTTGCGGGACATGGTCGGACTGCTTCGCAATCTCGGCCATGTCGTGCTTGCCGAGGGCGTTGAAACGGAAGAGCAGTACATGTTGCTGCAGCGCCTGGGGGTGCATTTGATGCAGGGCTTCCTCACCGGGCATCCGGTCCCGATCGAAGAAGTAGAGCAAATCAGGCAAGGCCTCGTCGCCTAGCAGCTGAACCGGAATTCTCGCATGGCGGGAAGAAATTTCCGCCGGGAGTTCAAGCGGAAAGCAGGTTGGCGGAGAGGGAGACCGCCAGACGATTGATTTTGCTGACTTTATTGTCAGGCGACCCCTTGCTTTTCCTAATCCCCATGCAAATATCCCTGAACATATTGCGCGTTATTGACTTTGCTGGCAAGCACCTTCGTTAGGAAAAGCGTTAGGAAAGAATGGCGCGTCACAAGCTGCGCGACACCCAGATCAAGGGTCTTCCCGTCGGCCGACATGGCGATGGTGATGGCCTGTGGCTCTACGTCCAGAAGTCTGGAACGCGCAGTTGGGTCTTCATTTTCATTCGCCAGGGCGTGCGTCGCGAGTTAGGGCTCGGCTCATACGGCAATGCTTCAGGCAAGATCAGCTTGGCTGACGCGCGCAGCCGGGCCGACGAGGCGCGCGAGATCATCAAGCATGGCGGCGACCCGTCGAAAGAGATGGCTCATCGCCGGCGATCGGTGAAGCTTCGTACCTTCGGCGAGTGCGCCGACGAGTTGCTGACTTCCAAAGAGAACACCTTCCGAAATGCCAAGCATGCCGCGCAGTGGAAGATGACGTTGACGGAGTACGCGCATTCGCTGCGCAAGATCCCCGTCGGTGACGTCACGACGGATGATGTGGTTCGGGCGCTTCGGCCGCTATGGGCTGACAAGCAGGAAACAGCTTCGCGATTACGCGGTCGCATCGAAAAGGTGTTGGACTATGCCAAGGCTGTCGGGCTGCGATCGGGCGAAAATCCAGCGCGTTGGAAAGGGCACCTCGACCATATCCTGCCGGCACGCCAGCGGCTCGCCAGAGGTCACCACGCGGCGATGGCTTACTCCGATGTCCCGGCCTTCATGGTGCAACTTGCGGGCGTCGACGGCTTCGGGGCCAGGGCACTCGAGCTTTGCATCCTGACCGCTACACGGTCGGGTGAGGTGTTGAACGCGCAATGGCCCGAGTTCGACTTAGCGAAGGCGCTATGGGCGATCCCTGCCGAACGGATGAAGATGGGCAAGGAACACGTCGTGCCGCTGTCAGCGCGCGCCGTGACCGTGCTGAAGGGCCTTCAGGCGAAGCGGTTGTCAGACTACGTGTTTCCAGGCGCCGCTCCGAAAAGGCCGCTGTCCAACATGGCGATGACTGCAGTCATGCGTCGAATGGAAAAGGGCCAGTTCACGGTTCACGGCTTCCGGTCGAGCTTCCGAGACTGGGCGGGCGACGCAACCAACTTCCCGCGCGATGTCGCCGAGATGGCGCTGGCGCACAAGGTCGGCGACGAGGTCGAGCAGGCATACCGCCGCGGCTCGGCGCTGGCGAAGCGCAAGAAGCTGATGGATGCGTGGTCCGCCTATGTCTCGACCACTAAGGGTGGCGAGAATGTAACGCCGATGCGCAAGGCTGCGTCATGACAGCAGCTGAGGAATTGGGACGAGAATTTCAGCAGGTTTTCGGAGCCTATTTTCCGCACCTTCGAGTGGATTTAGATGTTGCGTTTTCGGAAGCCGATTGGCTGCTGACGCGAGTCATCGGCAACCCATTGGAGACAGTGCGGCGCACACGAGCAAAGAAGGACTTATCCAAAATCCGTACTTGGCTTTTAAAAGCGGGCCAGCATGACCTTTCGTATTGGATGCCGTTGAATTTCGACCTCCATCAGTCGATGCAGCGAGAAGACGGAAGCCATCACATACAGCGGTACGCTCATACAATATTTCAGTTCTTGCTCGACTTAGATGGGTGGAAGAAGGACGGCACACTGCATCGCGCCATTGATCGCTTCATCGAGGCTGCCGAGAAAGCGATCGACGAAACGCCTGATACTGCAAACACTAACTGGCGTGCGATCCATGCAATAGATTGCCTTCGCATCCTGTGGCAGCGCAATACGGGGAAGGACGGCCCTTCGAAGGAACTAAACAGCGCTTCAAAGTTTGCTGGCTTCCTCCGTGACGGATTCCAATTCCTTGAGATCGACGCCGATCCCGTCTCCGCCTTCAGCGGCTTGGAGAAGGGCGGGAGAAAAGTCCACAGAACCTACCTAAAATGCATTCGATCTATGTGACTACACCAGAGAGAAGCTGATCCAAGAATTGCGCACCCGTCAACAGCGACGACGGTGGCGACCATACAAGCCACCCACTCGCATAAGCGAAAGGTGGCAGACATGGACAGCGACGCTGTTCTGATTTCGATCAAAGAAGCGGCTCGGATCACCAGCCTCTCCAGAACGTCGATCAACGAAAAACGCTCGGCCGGCAAGTTTCCGCAGCCGGTCCCTCTCGGCGATAAACGCATTGCGTTCGTCAAATCCGAGGTCGAGCAATGGATTCGTGATCGCATCGCAGCTCGCCGGTCGGCGGTGGCAGCATGACGCGCGCGCTTCCGCTTCTCGTAACCGGCGCCTCAGCCCTGCTCGTGGTCGCTATCCTACTCCGGCTGCTGCCATGAGCGCCGCCGACCTTACACCGGCTGAACATTCGCATTCAGCAGCGATCGACCAGGCCGCGCAATGGTTGTCAACGACACCACCACGGCAGCGACCGGCACCGCTCGTGCCTGCAATGCGTGAAATGTTCAACCTGTCAGCCGTCGAGGTCTGTGAGGCGATCAGAGAAAGCCACCTGATCAGGGCGCGTGCGGCATGACCGAGCAAATTCAACCGGGATTGAAAAAGGTTCGCGGCATGGCGCAAGCGTCGCTCGACCTGATCGATGCGATGCACAAGATCGCCGAGGAGATGCAGCCGATCACCGGCCGAGGCATCGGCTACAAGCTGTTCACGGCCGGGCTGATCCCGTCGATGTCGACCAACGACATGGCCAAGGTCTATCGCCTCCTGCGGATCGCGAGAGAGCAAAGCGACATCCCCTGGGACTGGATCGTTGACGAGACCCGAGAACTGGAGCGGGTTTCGACCTGGGACGATCCTGCTCAGTATGCCAGGGCCGTTGCTCGGTCCTACCGTCGCGACTTCTGGAATCAGCAGCCTTATCGTGTCGAAGTCTGGAGCGAAAAAGGTACTGTTCGCGGCGTCCTGAAGCCGGTCCTCGATCACTTCGCCGTCGGCTTCAGGGTCATGCATGGCTTCGCCAGTGCGACCACGGTCAACGACATCGCCACCGACGATGACGGCAGGCCGCTGATTGTCCTCTACGCCGGCGACTTCGATCCCAGCGGCATGTACATGTCAGAGGAAGACCTGCCGCGGCGCCTGGTCGAGTATGGTGGCTCACATGTCCGGTTCCGGCGGATCGCGCTGACCGTACACCAAGTGAACGGCCTCCCGTATTTCCCAGCGTCGGACAAGAGCACCGACAAACGCTACGCCTGGTTCGTCAAGAACCACGGAGCGCAGTGCTGGGAACTGGACGCCATGGACCCGCGCGACCTGCGCCAGTGTGTCGAGGAGGAGATCAAAGCGCTCATCGAGCCGGATGCATGGGTGCGCTGTGAAACGGTAAACGCGGCCGAACTAGAGTCGCTGCAGTCGATCCTCTCTGGCTGGAGGGCGGCATGACCGATCTGGTCTGGATGAAGACCTACATCGGCACTGAGACCGCCTTGACCGCGCATCTCTCTGCCGAGGAGTTCGGCGCCTATGAACGCTTGCGCCGGCACTATTGGCAGCATGGCTCGATGCCGGCAGATGATGCTCGACTTATGCGCATCAGTGGGATCGATCCAGAGAGATGGGAAGCAGTCGCCCAGGCCATCGGGCCATTGATGTCGGAAAGTCTCCAGCGACTCGATACAGAGCGGTCCGACGCTACCGTCAAGCGCGAAAAGAAGGTCGCGGCAGGGCATCGAGGCGCCGAAGCCAGGTGGCGTATCGATGGCAAACGCAATGCGGTTGCCAATGGCACAAGCATGGCAGAACCATTGGATACGATGGCAGACGCATCGTTTTGCCAATGGCCATCAGCATCAGCATCAGCATCAGAGAGTTCTGCTCCGGATAGAAAGGAAGAAGGGTTAGCGCATGCGCGCGAGAGAGAACCCAACGTTCTGACGATGTCGATGGCAGAAGCAGAGGAGCATTTGAGGAAGACAGGCGCGCTTGCCGAAGACGGCGAGATAGAGCCAGCCAACACCTACAGCCAAGCGACGCGGGGCGGCTAATGACTTCGATCCCGCTACAGTTGCGACTCCCGGAGCCTGTAATCCGGCGGTTCAGACCGCACCGGACCGCGGTATCGAACCGGCGGGCGCACGTCCACCTCGGCCGCAGTCGCATCGAGCAATTTCGCCAGCGCTTCCTCGACCTTGTCTGCTGCAGCCGCGGTCATATCCATGTGGAAAAGCACTCGGTGCGTCAGCATCGCGACCTTGGCATCGCGAAAGAGCGCAGTGTGCCTGAGCGGCGTGGTGTCGAAATCTCCGATGAGCATGAAGAGTTAACCGCGGCCGGCCGTCTTGGTTCCCAGACACCTTGGCCCAGCTGCCAAGCATCAGCCTGCTCAGTCGAGATCCGTCGCCTCATCGACATCGACCGAGGAATCGTAGCCGTCGATCCAATCGATGTGCTCAACCGTGCCGAGCAAATAGGGGTTGTCGTCCCGTTCGATTCCCATGCGGGCGGCAAAAACGCCACCTTGGAAGGCCCTGGAAGCAGCCGGTCTGGCTGCGGAATGTCTGCCGTGGAACAGCGATCTTCCAAAATCGATCAGTTCGGCCCGGTTCGGAAACATGAAACAGCCTCAGCGCGGTTAAGCTTCAACACAGGAAACACCTTCGGGCGGCGAATGGTTGCAGCACGATGCGCACTGAGATCAAAAACCGAAAGGAGGGATGATCGGCAAATCGGCTGCGAAGCCAAGCCCAGCATGGCGCCGCGGGGGATAGTTGCCTCCGCGTGGCCTTTAGGCGTTGGTCCGGTCCCCGATCCAAAACGCACGTTCTTGCAAATTGATGTTCTGGCACGCTCAATCTGCAAGCCGCACAAGCCACATTGGCCATCCCGAAATTCTAATCTGGCTTTTTGCATTTTTTCGGTCGGGAGCCGGTGCGCGCCCGATGCCAGCCTGGTCGAGACTTACCCCCGCGGGGGGTGTCGGCGTTCTGCAGGGGTTCGAAGCACTCACCGGTGCCCATCGGTTTGTTTCCATAAACCGGTAGAAAAAAGGTTTCGGCCCCGTAACAATTTGCCACAATTGGCGCTGGGCTGGTGACGGCATGGGCGCGGCCGATCGCCGTCGAGGGCGGCCACCAATAGGCACGCCGGCCGAGCGCCAGGAGCGTCAGCGCCGGCTGGGCCGCGAACGCCAGGCCCGTCGCGCGGAGCGTGAGGCCAAAGGCGGCATAGTCCTGCAACTGCCCATCGACCACGTGCTCGTTGGCCTTATGATCGAGGCCGGGGCGGTCGACAGCGCGGGCAGCCGCAGTCGCAAACGGCTCACCCGGGCCATCCTTCGTATCGCCAATAACGCGTTAATCCAAACCGTCGCGGCCGGCCGTAAATTCCAACCTGAGGAAGAGGAATCACCAAATGCTCGCACGTACCCCGAGGACCGAAATGGACTTCGCTAGCATCCTAAAAATCCCGCCGAAGCCAGCGTCGATCGCTGAGGCTGAACGGAAATGGCGTGAGGCCGTCGCTGAACGCGAGGCAGCCCAATCCAAGCACGCCGAGCTTCACCGCCTCTACTTCGGCCAGTTGCCGGGGCAGCCGCCAAGGGCCACGGCCGCCGACGTCGACAAAGCCGGCCAGGAAATCGTCCCTCATCAGGTCAAAGAGCGGGAAGCGATGCAGGCTTTGGAAGCAGAGCGAGCCGCCTTCGACGCGGAGCTTGCGTCCCTCAAACCGAAAATTGACGCGTACCGTAACGCCATCGGCGCGAAGCTCGACGAACTCGAGGATCTGATCGGGCTCGGCGTGCTGTTCTACGCTGCAGCGGTGCAGGCGAACGTCAAGTTGCAGAGCAAGCTGCCCGGTCGATGCCAAGGGATGCTGGAGCATGGCATCGCGATGACGCGCAAAATCTTGAACGGCGCTGAGTGAGCCAAAAGGAGAGAGAAATGTATTTGACCCGGGATATGTCCAACATGGGAAAGATGCAGCGACCCGCGGCCCCGAAGGCGGTGGCGCCGTTGCAGCCGGTGAAACTCACCACGCCGCTGAAGCCGGTGTATCTCACAAGCGTCCGGCCGCCCGTCCGCCTCTATGACCCGAAGAGGAAGGCGGATGATCTCTATTGGATCCGCCGGCTGGAGCGTGCGGGCCTGACCGAACACAACAGCAAGTCTGTTGCGCTCATGAAGTCCAACTATCAGCGCCGCTACGGCGAGCGCGTCTGAAACGGCTCGATGGATGTGGTGACGTTCATGGCGGACTTGGACAGTCATATCGCCGGTGAGCTCTCCGTGCTGCAGGCGCGCGGCGCCGATCGTCACCAGATCGAGTTGCGGCACAAGGAACTGTGCGAGTGGGCAATGGCCAAGTGTGCCCAGGCCGAGCTAGCGAGGCCGATCGATCTCTATCCCGTTGTGCTCACCGACGAGATGGCAACGGTGCGCGCCATGTGGGCGTTTCTACTCCCGGAAGTCACGACAGCCATCAAGGCCGGCATGACCGTCGAATACATTGCGGTGGTCCGAGCGGAAGACGGCATGACCGTGCTTATGCATGTCGATTTCGCCGAGCCGGAAGACCCGATGATCTGGGCCTCGTCAGACTTTTACAAACATTTTGATCCCGAGATATGGGCCGAGGCCTTGGAGAGCATCGCGGCCGACTACAGCGCCGGCATCGAGGTCGCGGATTGCTACCCGGAAGCATTGGCCGACGCTATGGAGCCCGCGGGACCTTGGAGGCGGATGTTTTAAGCATGGCCAAGCTGACCAATCTCCAACCGCTGCTCGGCGCCATGCCGTCACGTCTCGGCACGCTTGGGCCTGCCAATGAACGGGAGAGGTCAGCGCTTCGATCAAAGACCGAGCCGTCTTTCCGTTGGTACAATTCAGCCCGATGGAAGAAGCTTCGGATGTCGGTGCTCATTCGCGATCGTTTCACTTGCCAGAAGTGCAAGCTCCTCGAGCCCGACACATCGAAGCTGGTTTGTGACCACGTCACCCCGCACCGCAACGACGAGGCCAAGTTCTGGTCTGGCCCCTTCCAATGCCTTTGCCGCAACTGTCACTCCGGCGCCAAGCAGGCGGAAGAGAAGGCTAGCCCCGCGCTAAAGGGATGCTGGTACTGATGGCGCTCACATTTGGACCCGTGGGGGGCCATCAAGGTTTCGCCGCCGGCGTCTTGCGCTTAGCCGCTGCACCAGCATTCGCGGACTTTTTTTCCTGTTTGGAGAAATTTCCCGAAAAGCATGAAAATGGCGGAAAAACCCATTGGCCTCGATCCCCTACGCCACATGGCTTTGAGCCGTCTGCGATCGGTTCGCTAAGGGCGATTTTTTCAGAGTTTTTCCAGTCCGTGGATGTCGAAACCGGAGTTTTTTTAGTCCGTGGATCGCCGGCCAACGAAGCGAGGGCATAATCATGACGAACATCCCTTCGATCCTCCCAAGAATGCCAGACAATTGCCGTCGCAAATGGGGCGCGGATTTCCTGGTTGCCGACGAGAGCAGCAACCTGTCCGCCGGCTATACGGCAACAGCCTATGATCTTGGCACGTTGACGACCGGCACGACGACGCCAGACCCGGCCCACGGCAACTTCCAGCGCGCGGTCAACGGCGGTAGCTTTACCTTGGCGCCGCCCTCAGTCGGCAATGGCGATTCCGTCTCGATGACCATCCAGGTCACTAACAATGGCAGCGCTGGCACCATCACGACGTCGGGCTTCAGCAAAGTTACGGGCAGTTCGCTGACCACGGCCAATGGCGATGATTTCATGTTCTTCATCACCGTCTGCAATGGATTTTCGTTTCTCAATGCGGTCGCGCTTCAATGAGCTTTCCGTTTCCGACGTTTTCGCCAACTGGCGTATCGGCGCCAGCAACCGACCCGTTCATCGCCAACGTGGTGTTGCTCCTCGGCTTCGAAGGGGCCGACGGCGCCACGTCGACCACCGACGAGAGCCCGTCAGCGCATACGATCACCTTCAACGGTGACGCGCAGATCGACACGGCCGAGAAGAAGTTCGGCGCGTCATCCTGCCTCTTCGACGGGACTGGCGATTATCTCTCGGCTAGCACCAGTTCCGACTGGAATTTGTCGACCGCCAATTCGGATCCCCTGACGATTGAATTTTGGGTGAAGCCAGGCGGCAGCCCGACCGGCACGCTCGGCGTCATGGGCAAGGCGGCCGACATCTTTCACCTGGGCTGGTGGGTAGAAATTTCAGACCTGAAGCCGAGGCTTCAATTTTCATTCGATGGCGGGCCAGGCGGGAGCATCGTCAACGTTGCTGGCGGATCGACCGCGCTCTCTCAATCGGTTTTCAGTCACGTCGCCATCGGCAAGAATTCCTCCGGGAAAATCCGCATTCGGATCAACGGTGTCGTTAACGTCAGCGCGACGCCAGCCAACAGCGTATTTTTCAATGCATCTGCCCCTCTGGAAATTGGCCGCTCAAATGGCACCATCAACACGCTGATGATCGGATCGCTGGATGAGGTGCGCATCACAAAAGGCGTCGATCGCTATGACACGGACGCCGACATCACCCCACCGACAGCCGCCTTTCCGAGGAGCTAAGCGCCGGCATGCCGCGGCGTACGAGTTTTTCCACAGGTAATCCCCAGCCGTCGACGACTGGCAATTGCTGAACGACAAGTGCGCCTTCCTCATCTAACATTAGGGCGGGCTTAATTGCCCTTGACCACTTCCAAAAGCACCTAGCCCGTTGCCGCTCATTTGAGATGGTAGCGGGCTTTTTTGTAACAGCCAGGTCATGCGGCCTAAGCCTTGTCGACAAGGGGTGTTTTCCGCTTCGGCGCCACATAGCTGGTGACGAGCCGCACGGCACTTTGTTTTACCGTAATGCCTAGATCCTTGCCGCCTACTGTCACCGTATCCTCGTCGAGGCGAACCACTTCGCCGGTGAGCTCGATTTTCTGCCCACTGCTTATGTAGGGGGTGCTGTCCACGATCGAGTGTGGCTGATTGTAGGAAGGGATCAGAACGCTCACACGGTCTTCCGTGACCCGCTTGCGCACGGTTGCAGTTATGGCGACGATATCGCCGACTTTGATGCCCTGGGCCATGCGATGATTCTGAAGCAGCCTGGGCCGGCGTCAACATGAGCGGAACCTAATATACGCCGGCGCCTTATCTGCTGCATGAGCACACGCGGCACCAACTTCCTTCACAAATGGATGGCAGAACACCTGCCGAACGCCTTCACCGACGATCCGGCGGCAATCACCGACCTTGCCGATCAGGCCATTAGGGCGGCGGAAAAAGAAGGCATCAGCCTGGAAGAGATCAGCGAAGAAGTCGGCAGCGTGTTCGACGTCATCTTCGATGCGATGCAGAACCGTGCCGGCGGCGAGGGTGGATGACCGTGCCGAAATCAAAAAGGTTCTGGATCGCTGCAGGGATATTGGCAACGCTTGTTATTGTTGCTCTGGTGATGTCGATGTCCCTTGCCGCGCTGTCACCTCACTGATGGCCTTAGTTGTCATGCCTCTAGGCTGCGCCGAGGCCCCCTAGTGGCGTTCGGCTGAAAGCGCCGCCACACATTCTTCCAGAACGGCCAAGCGAAACCGAAGCCACTTCAATTCTTGGCCGACTTGCGCCAGCTTTAACATGCCGGCCGAGCACGCAACTCTTCGCCTCTGCTCCTCTTCCAAGGATGCTATCTTCGCGCGCAGTTCCAAGGCTTCCGTGGCCCTTGAGTTCCTGACCAAAGTCCGAGTTCGCATTTCCAATCCCGCAGCAAAACGTCGCCATCAATTGCACGACCGCGTTAAACTCCGGCTTTCAAATCATTGAGAAATTTAGCGACTGCTAAAATAGCTGCCGATGGCAGAATGAGGGGAGCCGGCGGCGGCCCTCCTTTTGTCCTGGAAGGAAAGATGGCCGGCGCCGTGGTGGGGTTGATGGGCGTAGCGCCGGCCAATGCGGGGTTGGGGTCCCGCGCAAGTCAAGCTATCCGAGTCGTTTGCGGCGCGAAGGGTGAGAGCCGAGAAGGACTGCTGCTATGGTGAACAGTGGGTTACTATCCACAGGCGTTCCCTCGCGGTTGAGCCGGCCCTGTCATGTTCGGCTGGATGAACGGCGCGCGTTTCCCGGTGATTGTCTCGATCGACTTCAGGAGCGGTTCATGGACGCTGCGGAGGGCTTGATAGTGCTCGCTTTGGTACGCGAGAAGCGGCCCGATGATGCTCTTGTGCAGCGCTTCCGCTGCCACCAGAAAGCGGTCGATCTGTTCCTGCGAGAGCTGGTTGGAAGGTTTGGTTCTGGCCATTGGCGATCTCCGTTTGAAGAGGTTCGCCGCAACGAGGATTATATTCCTCGAAGTTGATGACGTAGGTCAAGCGGAAAAAAGACGAAGGGCCTGTACCGCCAACAATCGCGATCCAGGCCCTTGGCCGTCGGGTTCAACATCGACTTTGCTCCCGAATGAAGGGGCGTCACAAGCCGGACCTTGGTCCCCGGCCCAATGGATGCAAAATGCAAGAGTCACCGAACATTAAGGTCATGCTGATAGTTTCCGCTGGGGCAGGGGAATTTTCCAATGCTCCGGCAAGCCCCCATAAACCCTAGGGGCGATACCCGCCGCTGCCGTGAATGGGGCGGCGGGTGCCTGGCGCTACCTAACAGGAAGCAATAAGGCCCCGGCGCCCAGCGCGGCGATCAGGAGGCAAGCAGCCATCCCAAGCATGTCGCGTTGCCGATAGCGCCAGATCGCGCCGGCAAGCATCGAGGCGGTGATGGCGGCGATGTAGAGGGCGACCATCCTATTCTTTTCAGCGTCCCAAGCCCTTCGCCGCTTTCAGCACGGCTGCGTCGGTGCTTTTCCAGCAACGTGTTCGATACAAAGGCATCGGACTCTTTTGGCAGGTTCGGTGCTGGCGCTGATATTCCAACAGACTGGTCATGGTCCCTTCCGGAATTGTTTCCAGGCGACGCCTCTCGGCAAGTTCGCCTTCGTCGACAGCAGGTGGCATTGAGCGCAAGAGAGCCAAGAGCTGGGCGCGGCACTCGAGAAGTATGGCCTTTTCTATCTGGTCTGCAGGCCAACAAAGGTCCTGGAACTCTTTCGTGGCATCACCGATGCAACTCTCGTAGATATGCTGTGGGGTACCGGCGTCGGCGACACTGATGGGCGACGACAAGGCAATCGAGAGATAAAACGCCGCCTTGATCATTTCCTCGCCTCACGCCAGCACCGCCGCCATTCTCGGCGATGAACTCGACGCCGGCCGCCGTCGCCTACAAGCCTTTGGACACTGCCTACTTTGTCAACCCCAGGGTCTCGGCTAAGCCCGCACCCAAGTACGCGATGAGGATCGCTCCCAGTGGTGGGATCGAACCGAGGACAACGAGCCAGAAGATGGTCCAGAAGATGTGGAAGACCAGCATTCGTTCACCCCTGTTGTTGCGACCGCCAGCTTCGGTCCCGCGCCACTCGAGTTATGCCCATCAGTTCCTTTACACGCAAGGCTCATTAAGCTGTCAGAGCAGCGGCCTACGCCTGCGCCGGCGGAATGGTCACCAAGGCCGATTGCAAGGATTCTACATTGGTTTACGTCGGTGGATTGCGCACGCGATCTTCCAGATCGCGCTGCTTTTCTTCGTTCGAGGCCAGCCGGTTGAAGGCGTTTTCGGCAAGCATGGAGCCGGCGAAGAGGATCAGGAGCGGCACGGTCCACGTCCAGAAGGAATGCAAGGCGAAAAAGGCCAGGCCGGCGACAGCGGCCGAAACCGCAAAGATCGCGAACCGGATCGTCTGGGCCATCTTATTTCCCTGTCCAATTACTCCTGCGGAACTTCGACGGTAACCTTGATCGCGGCATAGTAAGCCGCAACATTGGCGATGTCTTCATCGGTCAGTTTCTTGACGACCGCCGCCATCATTGGACTCGTGCGCCCTCCGGCCTTGTAAGTCTTCAGCGCGTGGACGAGATA
Source organism: Mesorhizobium sp. P2_F7 (assembly GCF_056403695.1). Lineage (NCBI taxonomy): Bacteria > Pseudomonadati > Pseudomonadota > Alphaproteobacteria > Hyphomicrobiales > Phyllobacteriaceae > Mesorhizobium > Mesorhizobium sp. P2_F7. The sequence goes on from NZ_JBFUFA010000002.1 coordinate 326,268, forward strand.
TTCGTACTTCTGCCCGGCGATATTGGGCGTATAAGACAATTTGCCGAGGCCATCCTTGCCGTGGCACGATTGGCATTGCACTATGATTTTCCTGCCGGCGATGCTGTCGCCTGCTGCCTGCGCAAATGACGAGGTGACCACGAGGGCAGCCAAGCCAAGGATCAAACCAGCCGCCCGGACGTGTCGAGCAAGGTTCTTGATCATCGAAGTCCTCCCATCGGTTTGACGAACATGCAATCTAGCCTCACGAAGAAATTAACTGCCGGTGCATCGACCGAGTCCAGCAATTGGAGATTGTGGGCGACAAGAAACTTGCGAAAAAGCGCACCGCCCTGCAAATATCTGCGCATTCTCCAAAGCGAGGCGCGAGATGCTTGCCCCAACTCCCTTCACCGAAATCGATATCGAGGACGTCGGCGTCTATCGGCTGCCGACCATGTGGCAGAGGCACCGCATCAAGCGGGTCAAACGCGCGGACCGCGATGTTGCCGCCTTGGCCTTCGGCTGCGGCATGACGGTACGCCAATTTCGAAAGCTGCCGGCTGACAAGCAGGCACTTGTTCGGCAGGCTTGGCTGGTCCTGATCTCGCCACGAAACACATAGCCCGCAGCGGGTTTTTTGTATTTCCGGAACTATTTCAGCGCATGCTAATTGAATCGCCGGGCGTGGGTCTGTGCGCATGCGTTTGAAGTTCGTCGAGCCGTTGACGCCGACTCTTGTGGAGAAGCCTCCCGAGGGCGACGGCTGGATTCATGAGGTCAAGTTCGACGGCTACCGATCACAGATAATCATCGACGACGAGGGCGTTCGCATCTTCACCCGGCGCGGGCTCGACTGGACCTCGAAGTATCGTGACCTAGCCAAGGCCGCAGGTGAGCTTGGCGTCGAGAGCGCGATCATCGACGGCGAAATCATCGTCCTGAATGAGGCCGGCCTGTCCGACTTCAGCGAGTTGCGGAAGGCCATCACGCGCCGGCAGCATGACCTCTATTTCGTGGCTTTCGATCTTCTCCACCTGAACGGCCACGACCTGCGAGACATGCCGCTCGAGGACCGCAGGGAGATCCTGGCCGAGATGGTTCCGAAAGGCAGTCGAATCCAATTCAGCGAAGCTCTACCGGGCACCGGCGCCGCAGTATTTCACCTTGTCGACAAGGCCGGGCTAGAGGGCGTGGTGTCGAAACGCAAGGACAGCCGGTATCGAAGCGGAACATCGACCAACTGGCTGAAGGCGAAGTGCCATGCGATCGGCGAGTTCGATCTGTTGGGTGTAGAGCGTGAACCAGGCAAGCCAGCCTTCGCGCTGCTGGCCGAGCGCGGCACCGGCCGCTATGTCGGCTCGGCTTTCATCACACTCAACCGCGAGATGCGCGAACGGTTGTGGAAGCGGGTCCAGGAGCGCGCCGGCCCGGCGCCCAAGGGCATGAAGCGGCCGGCGACGCAATGGGTCAAGCCGGGGCTTGTCGGCCGTGTGAAGCATCTGCGCGGCGAGGAAGACCTACGCCATGCCTCGCTGCAGGATTTTCGAGAGGAGGAAAAGTGACGTGTCGGCTGATCGATTGAAGATCCGCGATGCCGGTGGCGAAGGCTATGAAGTGCTCGACTACGATGGCCAGCCAATAGCTATGTGCGCCACCATAGTCGACGCTGCGAGGTTCGTTCACGATCGGGGTGCCCGCTTTTGGCTGGATTGGGAGCGGACCGTCATAGGCGGTCGAACGGCGCCAGGCGACTTTTGCCCCACCTTCCTCGGCTCCGATAGCGTCGGCCGCATCCAGGCCGAGCTACATGGCCCGAGCGCCGGCAGTTGGTTCTGGTCGATATCGACCCACGACGATCGCTGGCGCAAACACGGGGGACAGCGAGGCCGGGAACCTACCAAGGACATGGCAGTGTTCGCGCTGGAGCACGAATTCACACGCTACCTTGCCGAAACGCCGCCTGGACCTTCGCCCTATGCTATGGCTAAGGGCCTCTGAGGCGACGCCGGCCTACCTCACGGGAAGCAACAGGGCCGGGCGCCGAGCGCGGCCATCACCGGTTGAAGCCGCGAATTTCGCCCAGGAGTCTCATTACCTCTGCCCTTGACATTCGCTCGCTGCTCCAACCTCGAGGATCTGAGCTTTCTTGGAAAGGGTTCTTGCCGTCAAACGAGGCGTAGACCACCTGTTGGCCAGACGGATCAAAGTAAGAAACTTGGTGATAGGGGACTTTTCCTTTCCCTGTCACGCCGATGCGGACATAGGCGTTGCCGTGTTTCTTATTGCATGCGCTCATGTTCTCTAAGATTTGGCGAACATGCCCTTCCGGGTTCGTAAGGGTTGGAAGCACTGTCCGCAATGTGGCGTCAGAATCTAACGGCAGATCGGCCATACTGGTGTGTCTCTCCCACATGAAAATAATCAAAGGTGAAAAAATAACGGCCGAGCGCTGGCCTCGCAAGGGCGTGCTTGACGATATCAGCGAATGAGAGCGTCGACTGATCGCCGGATAGGCTCCGATACTCAACCCTGGCCGCGGCGACACGTTCAATCGCTGCGCGGCGTTCGTTGACCTCCCGAAGGCGCGGTAGTGCTCGTGGCCATAAGCTAGGTTCGCCGCAACGAGGACTATAATCTGGATGCCTGGCCGGCTGGCAAGCGCGGAATGCTGTGTGGCATAGGCGAGCGTCGGGTGCTATCCGTGAAAGCTCGGGGGCGATTTCGTTGGAAAAGAAAGACACCAAACCCTACTCGCTTACGTGGATGATATCGATCGTCGCTCTGTTGAACTCGGTCGTTGCAGTTTTTGTTGTTGTGGTTCCGATAGCGATCAACCTATTCACCCCAGAGAATTCGCACCTAATCTACTCGCTTCAGGCAAGTGCAGAAGAGTCGATTGGACTTCTGGTTTCAAACAGCGGCACCCGAGCAGGCACCATTTCCGGCGCCTCTTTGTCTGGCAAGATCGGGGGCACCGAAGTCAACGGCCTGGATCTTCGGATCGTGGAGTTGGTTGGCAGCGCCGTCATCGTATCCCCCAGCGAAACAAAGCTGTTCACACTCACCGTTTTGAAGCCGGTGCCCGGGTTACGCATGATCAAGGTACTGCCTTGCGGTCCGGCGACAACGGTATCCATTGACGTGAGTTCGACTGATTTTAAAGGGCAAAGACGGGAGGATCATCTGCCCGTAAGCTGCGATGAGCAGCGGGTCTTCCTGAGCACCTTTGGCGAAATGCAGTGAAAGCCCTGCAGCAGCGCGATGCAGCGCTGCTCCGAACAGGGCTGCTAGGATTGGAGGGCGGAATTTGCCGACGGTAGATCAATGGTCAGTATTGTTGCCGGTTATTGTCGGCGGTGGGCTGGCCCTTCTCGGGGTGGCGGTCGGACCGGCTATAACTCAATGGCTTGAGTCCCGCTCAGCTAGCCGCGCAACGCGGATTCAGCGCTTTGAGGAGCTGTTCGGATTGCTTCAACAGCACGACGAATGGATGAATCTGAAGACCCGAAAAAATGCATATGGCGAAAAACATGAATTGCCGTCAGAGCCGCTAGCAAAGGCCTTCGCCATCTCGGCCATATACTTCCCAGAGTTTCTCCCGGAATTGCGAAAACTGGAGTTTGTCACATCGGCCTATGGCTTATGGACCAGTGAGGCTGCGATGCGTCGTCTGGAGGGGAAGATAAGCGCTATTAACGATGGCTTTGACGATGTCCACCGGCCATATGCAAAAACCCTCAGTGAAGTGCGCGATCGCTTGATCGAATATGGCGTGTCCCGTAGGACCCGGGTTTAGCGACCGCCTTCCCGCTAGAGATCGTCAGGAAAGATCCTCAATGGCCGGCTTCTGGGCCGAGCGGCGTAGCTTGCCACGCTGCAACAGGATATCGTCGATTTCCTCGGACGTGAGAGTACCCTTCGTTTTAAGGGCGATGGCGACTCGCCGGATGTCGGACATGTGGCGTTTCACCAGCCTAGCCGTATGCCGCCGCAACTGAGCCAGGAGGCGCTGTTCCTCGACCTCTGAAGCGCCGGGCGCCCCCACGGCTTGATAGGCCATGAGTTCGCATTGCGTTTCATCGTCGCCCTCTCCGCCGGTGGTGTGGCCAAACATGATACGCTCGGCCTCGGCGCCTGCCATGAAGGTCATGATGCGCCCTCGGAATACCGACGAGATGTCCCGGAACTTCCCAAGATCGTTCTCCCAATCCCATTGGATGCGGTTGGGATCTGCAACAATGTGATGCCCTGCCGAATCGTCGTCTTGAACGATGGTGGCCGAGCCGCACGACATGGTCAGCTTACGGCCGATCACGGCATGCGCGGCTTCATGAAGCGCAAGGGAATCGTCGTAGGTCGACATAGGGACCGTTCCTTTCTTGAAGCAATGCCAGCAGGTCGGCGTGGAAAAGGCAAGCGGCCCGCCACCGTGAGGCAGCGGGCCAATAGGGTCGGGCGTTGGACCTATTGAATGCAAGAGCCCGGCGGATAGCTCTCCGGGTTGTAGTGCGACGGCGAGACGAGCATGAAACGTTCCTCGTCCCGGATAGGAATCATGCCGAAGATGTTGCGGTAAGCGTGGTGAAACGGGATGACTATCATCTCGTTACTCGGCTCTGTCGCTGCTGATAAACGGTCGGTTGGATCGAGCACGATCATAGCCCGCTCCTCACCAGAACTTCCTGCGACACCAGATCGTCGGGCCACATAATCTGCTCGCCGAAGATGTCCGGGCAAGGCTCTGCGTCACCGCCGTCCTCGTCGTCGCAGTTGTCCTGCTCTAGATCGTCGAGGCAGCCGAGCGACGGCTCGTCGTCGGCCGTCTCCTCGAGGTCGCAATCGACCTCCATCATGTCGAGCGCCGTGATAAGGCTCATGGCGCGGTCCAGGAGGTCGTTCAGACGCTTCTCGACCGACTGGCGCCATTGGCGCGGATCCATTCCCTTCGGCATGCCAAGGGGCTGCAGCGTGGACGTGTGGGCGTTCATGACACGCCCCTATCGTGGTTTTTATAGTAGATACCGAGGCCAGTTGAGGCCGGCCAGACATGGGCCTCCCACAAGGCCAACGGGCCGCCATCGTGACTGATGTCGGCCATCCAGTCATCCATCGCGTGGGCAAGTTCCGCAGCGAGCCGATTGACCCGCCGCACAGGTAACTCACGCGGCTCGGGAAGCGCCAGGACAGGCGGCTCCGCTGCCGAAGCAATAGCAGGAACGGACGCGATTGCGCCGACAAGCAGGACGCGGCGAGAGAATCTTCCGACGATCGGGCTTTCAGTCTGGTTTGAAAAGCGGTGCATAATCCAGTCTCCTTCGGGTGCATTTTCCTTGGGAAACGCATTGGGAAGGAGGCAAGTTACGTCGACAATTATCCAACAAAATCAATCTGTTAGGAGAGAAATCTGGCGGAGAGGGAGGGATTCGAACCCCCGATGGGCTTGCACCCATGCCGCATTTCGAGTGCGGTGCATTCGACCACTCTGCCACCTCTCCGCGGTCATGGTCGGCCGTTGCCGGCGCGGCGCACTAGATAACGGCTGGGCGGGCAGGTTACAAGGCCCAATTCGCGGGGAAATTCAGCTTCCTGTGTGGGCTTTGCCGGGAGAGCTGTATTGCGGGCGCGTCGGCAGGCGAGGCAGGCCAGCCTTCGACGGCAGGGATCGGGCGCGGCAAGGATCCGGCATGGCCAAGGAATCCGGCCGTTTGCCTTGACTTCATCCAAACCTTCGGTTAGGGGAAGCGCGCAATCGGCGTGGAGGGTTCTTCCGCGCCGCTTGTTTTTTGAACCCGCAGACTGACAAAAAGACGGCCGAACCGCGTGAAGCGGTTCATCAAGGCCGACCGAACAGCGAAAGGCAAAAAATGTTCGCAGTCATTAAAACGGGCGGTAAGCAGTATCGCGTTGCCGCCAACGATCTCCTGAAGATCGAAAAGCTCGAAGCCAATGTCGGCGATATCGTCGAAATCGGCAGCGTTCTCGCGCATGGCGAGGGCGAGAATGTCACCTTCGGCGCACCGTTCGTCGATGGCGCTCTGGTCACGGCGGAAGTCGTCGAGCAGGGCAAGAACCGCACCGTCATCGCTTTCAAGAAGCGCCGCCGGCAGAATTCGCGCCGCAAGATCGGCCACCGCCAGCTTCTGACCACCGTGCGGATCGCCGAGATCCTGCTGGGTGGCGCCAAGCCTTCCAAGAAGGCTGCCGCCAAGGTGGAAGCCAAGGCGCCGGAAGCCAAGGCTGACGTAGCCGCCGAGGCGAAGGCCGAGGCCGCGCCGAAGGAAGCCAAGGCCAAGAAGGAAGCGAAGGCCGAGGCCGCGCCGAAGGAAGCCAAGGCCGAGACCGCCGTCGCTGCGCCGCTGTTCAAGGCGCCGAAGGGCGAGCCGGACGATTTGACCGTGATCAAGGGCATCGGCCCGGTCGCCGCCAAGGATCTCAACGAGCAGGGCATCATCACCTTCGCTCAGCTGGCCAAGCTGACCGACAAGGATGTCGCCAAGATCGACGAGCACATGCCCTTCAGCGCCGACCAGATCAAGGACTGGCGCGAGCAGGCCAAGGAACTGGCGAAGAAGTAATTTTTCCGGCGACAGGGTCGCCGGATCGGACTTGAAACGGAACGCGAACGCGTTCATAAGACCATTCAAGCGCCCCCAGGGCGCATCGGAGTTAGTTAGATGGCACACAAGAAAGCTGGCGGCTCGTCGCGCAACGGTCGCGACTCGCATTCCAAGCGTCTGGGCGTGAAGAAGTTCGGCGGCGAAGCCGTCATCCCGGGCAACATCATCATCCGTCAACGCGGCACCACCTGGCATCCCGGCGTCAATGTCGGCATGGGCACGGACCACACCCTTTTTGCGCTTGAGACCGGCGCAGTCACCTTCAACAAAAAAGCCAACGGCCGAACCTACGTATCGGTCAACCCGATTACCAAAGCCGCGGAGTAGCCGGTTCCGCACTACGAAACCGGCGCCCATCTCGGGAACCGGTGTCTGGCCAAACCAGTGAATGGAGCCAGGAAAAGGATCAGGGGAGATGGGTTTTCCATCTCCCCTTTTTTTTGCCTGGAGGACGTCAAATGGTTGCCGAAGCGGAAGACACCGAAGACGAAAGTTACGCGATAGACTGCCCGGTGCTGGCCACCGAGCGGCTGGTGATGCGCGCTCCCTGCGAAGCCGATATCGCGCAATTGGTCGAGCTTGCCGACAACCGTCACGTCGCCGAAATGCTGGCCCGCATGCCGCATCCCTATGGCGAGGCCGAGGCACGCGCCTTCCTGGCCATGACGAGATCGCGCCGCGCCGGCATTGCCTACGCCCTGACGCTCGCCGGCACCGACACGTTCGTCGGCTGCGCCGGCCTCAACATGACCGATCGTGGGCTCGAGCTCGGCTACTGGATCGGCGAGCCCTACTGGAAGCGCGGCTATGCGACGGAGGCAGCACACGCGCTGGTCGACCTCGCCTTCCAGCGGACCTCGACGCAGGTGCTGCAGGCCTCGACCAGGGTCATCAATCCGGCCTCGCGCCGGGTCATCCACAAGTGCGGCTTCCAGTATGCCGGCCAGGGCATGCTGAACTCGATCGTCGCCGGCCAGGTGCCGGTCGAGCGGTATAGGCTCGACAGGAAGACGTGGATTAGCCTGCGTAACTGGGTCCACTTCTAGGCATGTCGATATTCAGGTGAGGCCGGTCTGCAAACGTTGGTTTTCAGCGCTTCCGGTGCTCACGTACTTTAAGTACGCTCCGCTCCGGTTCTCGAAAACCAGCGTTTTCGGCTCGGTCTGACCTGAATCTCAACACACCCAGGCGTGTGGCGCGAGGCCGGAAGGTTCCTGAAGTCGTAGCTCAGCCCATCTCGACCCAGACCGGCAGGTGATCGGATCCGACGGCTTTCTCGTCGACCCACAGGCGCTTCAGCGATCCGGCGAGCGAGGCCGAGGTGAAGATGTAGTCGATGCGTTTGTGGCGGCTTGTGTCTTGCGGCTGGTTGGGATCGACCCAGGTGACGATGTCCGACGCGTCGAGGCGCTGGGCGACATCGACGGCGAGATCGGCGGTCAGCGGCATGCCGAACTCGTGGTCCGGGCGGCCGACGAGTTCGACATATTCCGAGGAGCCGGACAGCATGTTGAAGTCGCCCATGACGATGAAGGCTTCGGGGTAGGGCAGGTCCGGCAGGCCGATCTCGGGAATGCCGGAGAGGCCGCCGCCCTCGAGAGCATAGTTCAGCAGGCGCTGGCGCAGAAAACGGATCTGGCTGGCGCGTTCAACCGGACTGCGATGGTCGAGATGGGTAGAATAGAAGCGGACGAAGCCGAGCGGGGTCTCGATCAGCGCCTCGAGCGCGCCGCGCTGAAAATTCATCGCCTCCAGGCTCCGACTGCGCGGCAAAAGCAGATTGCGCGACAGATGGATGGGCGTCTTCGACAGCACCATGTTGCCGAGCTGGAAGGTGGTGGTGATGGCGCGGCCGGCCTCCAGGCGCGAGCCGACATTGACCTCGAAATTGCTGCCATAGGCGGCAAAATACTCGGGCAACGCCTCGCCGATCTCGGCCACCATGTCGCGGTTGCCGTTCCTCGGATTGTTGCGGGTCACTTCCTGCAGCGCGATGACGTCGGAGCCGCGCACCGCATCGGTGATGCGGCCGAGATCGTAGCGGCCATCGAGACCGATGCCGTACTGGATGTTATAGGTGACTACCTTCATTCCCACGCCCCCCACGCTCCGTCCCGGGAACACTGCTACTGCTTCCCCGGCAAAAGGGCATCCGGCGCTTTAGTCGCAAATCGGCCTCGCCCTTCGGTCCGCCTTGGTTTAGAGCAAGGCGCAAGGTTAGAGCAAAGCCGCAAGTCCAACAGCAGAAACTGCGTAATCCAATGAAATTTCTCGATCAGGCCAAGGTCTATATCCGCTCCGGCGACGGCGGCGCCGGTTCGGTGTCGTTCCGGCGCGAAAAGTTCATCGAGTTCGGTGGCCCGGATGGCGGTGATGGCGGCCGCGGTGGTGATGTCTGGCTGGAGGCCGTCAACGGGCTGAACACGCTGATCGACTATCGCTACCAGCAGCATTTCAAGGCCAAGACCGGCGTCCACGGCATGGGCCGCAACATGACCGGCGCTAAGGGCGCCGACGTGACGCTGAAGGTGCCGGCCGGAACGCAGGTGTTTGCCGAGGACAATGAGACGCTGATCTGCGACCTGACCGTGGTCGGCCAGCGCTACCTCCTGGCCAAGGGCGGCAATGGTGGTTTCGGCAACCAGCATTTCAAGACCTCGACCAACCAGGCCCCGCGCCGCGCCAATCCCGGCCTGCCCGGCGAGGAGATGAACGTCTGGCTGCGGCTGAAGCTGATCGCCGACGCCGGCCTGGTCGGGCTGCCCAATGCCGGCAAGTCGACGTTCCTGGCGGCGGTGACGGCCGCCAAGCCGAAGATCGCCGACTATCCCTTCACCACGCTGCATCCCGGCCTGGGCGTCGCCCGTATCGATGCGCGCGAATTCGTCATCGCCGACATTCCGGGCCTGATCGAAGGCGCGCATGAAGGCGTCGGAATCGGCGACCGTTTTCTTGGCCATGTCGAGCGCACGCGGGTGCTTTTGCATCTGGTCTCGGCGCAGGAGGAAAATCCGGGCAAGGTCTACAAGACCGTGCGCGCCGAGCTCGAGGCTTACGGAAACGGCTTGACCGACAAGGTCGAGATCGTTGCGCTCAGCCAGGTCGACATCCTCGACGCCGATGCACGCAAGAAGAAGGCGGCGTCGCTGAAGCGTGCCGCCGGCCGCGCGCCAATGCTGTTGTCGGCGGTCACCGGCGAAGGCGTCGAAGCGGTGCTGCGCGCTCTGATGGCGGTGGTGGGCGAAGCGCGCGACAGAGCCGCCGCTCCCGTCGAGACCCGCTGGAATTCATAACGATGACGGCGCATTCGCTTAAGAAATACCGGCGCATCACGGTCAAGATCGGTTCGGCCTTGCTGGTCGACCGCAGTAGCGGGCTGAAGCGCGACTGGCTGGCCTCGCTGGCCGACGACATTGCGGTGCTGGCCAATGGCGGCGCCGAGATCCTCGTCGTGTCGTCCGGCGCCATCGCCCTTGGCCGCACCATTCTCGGTCTCGGCAAGCGGGCATTGAAGCTTGAGGAGAGCCAGGCGGCGGCGGCCGTCGGGCAGATCGCGCTGGCCGGCGCATGGTCGGATGCGCTGGGCAAGGGCGCGCTGAAATCGGGCCAGATCCTGCTGACGCTCGGCGACACCGAAGAGCGCCGCCGCTACCTCAATGCCCGCGCGACCATCTCGACGCTGCTCAAGATGAAGGCGGTGCCGGTCATCAACGAGAACGACACGGTGGCGACCTCCGAAATCCGCTATGGCGACAATGACCGGCTGGCGGCACGCGTCGCCACGATGATGGGCGCCGACCTTCTGGTGCTGCTCTCCGACATTGACGGGCTCTACACCGCACCGCCGGCGCGCGATCCCGACGCAAAATTCATTCCTGTGGTCGACCGCATCACGCCGGATATCGAAGCGATGGCGGGTGCTGCGGCGTCCGAGCTATCGCGAGGCGGCATGCGCACCAAGCTCGACGCCGGCAAGATCGCCACTGCCGCCGGCACCGCCATGATCATCACCTCCGGCACCAGGCTGTCGCCGCTGATGGCGATCGAGCGCGGCGAGCGCGCCACCTTCTTCAGGCCGAGCGCCAATCCGGTGAAAGGCTACAAGACCTGGATCGCCGGCCAGCTCGAACCGGCGGGGCGGCTCACGGTCGATGCCGGCGCCATCGGCGCGCTGCTCTCTGGCAAATCGCTGCTGCCGGCCGGCGTCCGGCTGGTCAGCGGCAATTTCTCGCGCGGCGACACGGTGGCGATCCTGTCGCCTGAGGGACGCGAGATCGCGCGCGGGCTGGTTGCCTATGATGCCGCCGATGCCGTAAGGATCGCAGGCCTGAAGACCGCCGAGATCGAAACCGTGCTCGGCTATGAGGCGCGCTCGGCGATGATCCACAGGGACGATCTGGTGGTGAGCGGCGCGGCCGAGTGAGGCTGAGGCGTGCTACTTGTCAGGTGCGGGCGGCCATTTAGGCGGATTGCGGTACCTCTCCTCAACGTCGCGTTGAGTTTTCAGCAACTCGCTACAGCCTCCCATCTCTGCTTCGACGCCAGCCTTGGCTCGTCGATCGACCTCGATTTGAGAAATGTCCTTGTCGTCGCCGGCGACGGCATCGCGAATAAGCCCGTCGGTCGTCGTTATTTTCGCAGGGGTATCGTCCTTCGACCTCTTTTCCACTTCCGCTTCAAGTCGGGCGCGTGGCCCGCATCCATGGAACTCTTCGACAACCACGGCGATCCGAGAGAGCGGCGTCGCCGGCGCGCCGCAATAGCGTTGGGCAAGCGCTAGCTGCACCATCAAACTGTACATAATCATGGCCTTACCGTCCGGGCTCTCGCCGGGCTCGATCTTGTCGTCGCAGTAGTCGGCTGCGCGCAGGGCGGTAGGAGCCAGGATCGCGGCCAATGCAAAGAGGACCATGGCGCTCTTCATGCTGCCTCCAAATTTGCAGCCATTGCCGCGAAGGCCGGCCGCGTGTAAATCCACCAAGCTTCACCGGAGCGGTCAGATGTTGAACAAACACCAAGGCGAAGATGTAGCCAGTTTGATGGCACGGACAGGCCGTAGGGCCCGCGCCGCCGCCCGACCGCTGGCTATCGCCACCACCGCCGCCAAGAACGCCGCGCTTGTCGCCATGGCCGACGCGATCATCGCGCGCCAGCAGGAGATTCTCGACGCCAACGCCATCGATGTCTCGAACGGCCACGAATCCGGGCTCTCCGGCTCGTTCATGGATCGGCTGAAGCTCGATCCGGCGCGCATCCGGGCAATGGCCGACGGTATCCGCGAAATCGCTGCCCTGCGCGATCCAGTGGGCGATGTCATCGCTGCCTGGGAGCGGCCGAACGGCCTGCAGATCGAGCGCGTGCGCACCCCGCTCGGCGTCGTCGGCGTCATTTATGAAAGCCGGCCGAATGTGACGGCGGATGCCGGCGCGCTGTGCCTCAAGGCCGGCAATCCGGTGATCCTGCGCGGTGGCTCGGATTCGCTCAATTCGTCCGCCGCCATCCATGCCTGCCTGGTCGAGGGGCTGAAGGCTGCCGGCCTGCCGGAAGACGCCATCCAGCTGGTGCCGACCACCGACCGCGCCGCTGTCGGCGAGATGCTGAAAGGCCTTTCCGGCAATCTCGACGTCATCATTCCGCGCGGCGGCAAAAGCCTGGTCGGCCGCGTGCAGAGCGAGGCGCGGGTGCCGGTCTTTGCCCATCTCGAAGGCATTTGCCATCTCTATATCGACCGTTCGGCCGATCTCGACATGGCGGTGAAGATCGCCGTCAACGCCAAGATGCGGCGCACCGGCGTCTGCGGCGCTGCTGAGACGCTGTTGGTCGACCGCGCGGTCGCGTCCACGCATCTGGTGCCGATCCTCGACGCGCTGCGCGCCGCCGGTTGCGAGATCCACGCCGATCTCGAAGTGATGAAGCTGTTCTTCGACGCTCAACCTGCAACCGATGCCGACTGGGTGACCGAATATCTAGACGCCATCATTGCGGTGAAGCTGGTCGACGGGATTGCCGGGGCCATCGAGCATATCGAGACGTTCTCCTCGCACCACACCGAGGCGATCGTCGCCGACGATGCCAAAGCGGTCGAGCGCTTCTTCAACGAGATCGATTCGGCGATCCTGCTGCACAATGCCTCGACCCAGTTTGCCGATGGCGGCGAGTTCGGCATGGGCGCCGAAATCGGCATCGCCACCGGCAAGATGCACGCGCGCGGGCCGGTCGGCGTCGAACAGCTGACCTCGTTCAAATACCGTGTGCGCGGGTCGGGACAGGTGAGGCCTTGACGTTTTTCGGCCAAAGGGCCTGAAGCTTGCGCCCAGCCACCCCCCTCTGCCCTGCCGGGCATCTCCCCCTCAAGGGGGGAGATTGGCCGTCATTTCCGATTTCGCCAATCGCCGCCGCTGCAGAATTTCTGCCGTCATTGAAGCTGCCAATCTCCCCCCTTGAGGGGGAGATGTCCGGCAGGACAGAGGGGGGCGCTTGAGCACCATGCTGTCGCCCCTTCAGCCCGCCATCCCCTCCCAATACCTCCGTATGCCGCATGCCGAGAAGGGACTTGCCGTCGGCCTGTTCGGCGGCTCGTTCAACCCGCCGCATGCCGGCCATGCGCTGGTGGCCGAAATCGCGCTGCGCCGCCTGGCGCTCGACCAGCTCTGGTGGATGGTCACCCCGGGCAATCCGTTGAAGAGCACCAGGGAATTGGCGCCGCTCAGCGACCGGCTGCTGCAATCGGAACAGATCGCCAAGAACCCGAAGATCAAGGTGACCGCCTTCGAGGTGGCGCATCATATCCGCTTCACCGCCGACACGCTGGCACTGGTCAAGGCGCGCAATCCCGGCGTCGATTTCGTCTGGATCATGGGCGCCGACTCACTTCGCGATTTCCACCGCTGGCAGCGCTGGCGCCAGATCGTCATGACCTTCCCGATCGCCGTCATCGACCGCCCGGGCGCTACGCTGTCCTTCCTGTCTTCGGTCGTCGCCAAGACCTTCGACTACGCCCGCGTCGACGAGGGCGATGCACCGCGACTAGCCCGCATGAAGGCGCCGGCCTGGACGTTCATTCACGGCCCCCGCTCGTCGCTGTCGTCGAGTGCTATTCGCAGGCAGGCCAAGGGATAACTCCGTAAGGCCAGATCGCCGATGTCGCTTTTACGGCGGTCTTTCGCCACTGGCTGGGCGATGCTGCGCTGGATATGGCCAATCCAGTAAACCAAACCCACATCGACCCGGACCACGGCGCCCCGCCGGCGCCGGTGATCGCGATTGCCAGCGTCGTCGTATCGATGGCGCTGATCGCGGTCGGCAACGGGTTGATGTTCGCCTATATCCCGGTCCGGCTCGGCGTCGAGCGCTTCGACCCGACCTGGGCCGGGCTGATCATCACCGGTCTGTCGGCCGGCGGCCTTGCCGGCTGCATTCTGACCGGGCCGCTGGTGCGGCGCGTCGGGCATGCCCGCGCCTTCATGGTGCTGTCGGCGCTGATTGCGCTCTCCAACGCCGTCATCGGCGCCGGCACCTATCCGCTGCTGTGGATCGCGGCGCGCGCGCTTTACGGCTTTGCCATATGCGGCCTGTTCATTGTCGCCCAGAGCTGGCTCAACGATGCCGTCGCCAACGCCATCAGAGGCCGGGTGATGGCGGTGTTCTACGTCGCCTATGTCGCCGGGCTCGGCGTCGGCTATGCCTTGCTCGCGGCGGTCGATATCGCGACGGCTGAAGCGCCGCTGATCGGCATCGCCTTCACCGCGGTGTCGATCCTGCCGGTCGGGATGACGCGGCTCGCCCAGCCGCCACCGCCCAGGGCGGCTTCGGTGGCGCTTGGCCGCGCCTGGCGGATCTCGCCGGTGGGCGTGGCCGGCATGCTGGCCGTCGGCGGCCTGTCGATGGCGATTTCGGGCTTTGCGCCGATCCATGCCACGGCCAAGGGCTACAGCCAGGCCGATGTGGCGCTGCTCTTGTCGGCCATGCCGGTCGGCACGCTGATCCTGCAGATTCCGCTCGGCTGGATTTCGGACCGCACCGACCGCCGCTACGTGCTTGCGGGTGCTGCAGCGCTCGCGATTGTCGCCGGCCTGCTCGCCATCGGTTTTGACGGTGGTGCGCTGGCCATGCTGGTGGTGATCTATGTGATCTGGGACGGCGCTTCGGAATCGATCTATTCGCTGGCCAGCGCGCATGCCGCCGACCGTGCAGGCAAGGACGACATGGTGGCGCTGTCGAGTTCGCTGCTGTTTGCCTGGTCGCTGGCGGGCTTCATCGTGCCGGGCATCGTGACGGCCCTGTCGGCCGTCTATGGCACGCAGGCCTTCATCTATGTGGCGATCGTCATCGCCACCGTCTTTTGCCTTTTCGTGCTGTGGCGGGTGGCGACGACGCGCGCCGTTCCCGCCACGGAGACCGGCAGTTTCGCGCCGATGTCGGCGCAGGCGCCGCTGCCGGTGGAACTCGCCTACGCGCCGGAAGAGCAGCGCTAGAGCAATCGAGACCTACTGCCTCGTGGCGGCAGCCTCCTGCCGCGCTTCCGGTGGCGGCGCCGGGACCGAGATGGCCTCTGCGTCGAAGGCTTGCTTGACGCGCTTGGTGAGATCGATCTGGGTGGCAAAGAACTCCGCCGCCGACGTCCAGTAGCGCAAGGTGATGGCGACGGTGGCGTCGCCGACGGTGGCGACGAAGGCGATCGGCGCCGGCTCACGTTTGATGCGGCGCTCGCCAGCGGCAACGCCCAGCATCGTTTTTTGCGCTAGGTCGATGTCGTTCCACGAGCCGATGGTCAGCGTGATGTCGGTGCGACGCACGCCGTTGCGGGTGAAATTGCGCACCGGCTGGTTCCACAGCGTCGAATTGGGCGCCAGCACGTAGACGCCGTCCGTCGTGCGCAGCTTGGTGGCGAACAGGCCGATTTCCTCGATGGTTCCGGCAATGGCGCCGACCTCGACATATTCGCCGATGCGGAATGGCCTGAGCGCCAGAAGCATGATGCCGGCGGCGATGTTCTGCAGCGTGCCTTGCAGCGCCAGGCCGATGGCGAGGCCGATCGCGCCGATGGCGGCGATGATCGAGGCCGTCTGCACGCCGAACTGGCCGAGCACCATGATGACGACCAGAATCAGGATGGCGTAGCGGACGATCTTCGAAAAGAAATGCCGCAGCGTCGCGTCGAAGCCATGGATATGGCCGAGCCCGCTAAAGATTGCGCGTTCGGCGAGGCCGGCCACGATGTAGCCGACGACCAGCAGGATGACGGCGCCGATGGCGGAAAAGGAATAGGAAACGATCAGCGTGCTGAGTTGCGCAAGCCCGGCCTGCACGGTGAGAAGCGTGTTCTGGGGGTCGATAGGCATCAGGAAAATCCGGTTTGGGGGATGGGGCGATAACGTGTCGATAACCGTGGCGGACGCCATCGGTTCCGATTTTTTTGAAGCCCGGCGGAACCGGAACGTTGGCGCTACGTTCGCGCTCGCAGAGCCTGCGTCTTGAAACTGCAACGGAACTCTGCCTATCTATGGGGTGTCACCTGATTTCATGGGTGATTTGGTTGTTCTTGCTGCGAAAGGAAATACACTGAGAACAGCACTGCGGAAGAAGGCCGACATCGTGCCTTCGCCGGCCAGGATCAGCGTAGACGACGCCGTATCCCGCGCCATCAAGACAGTCCTTGCCAGTCTGGAAGACTCCAAGGCCGAAAATATTGTCTCAATCGACATTCAGGGGAAATCGAGCCTCGGCGACTACATGGTTGTCGCATCGGGCCGATCGCACCGTCATGTCTCGGCTGTCGCCGACCATCTCCTCAAGGCGCTCAAGGATGCCGGTCTCGGCATGGCGCGCGTCGAGGGATTGTCCGGCGCCGACTGGGTCCTGATCGATTCGGGCGATATCATCGTCCATGTCTTCCGCCCCGAAGTCCGCGAATTCTACAATCTTGAAAAGATGTGGCAGGCGCCGGATCTCGAGGAAGAGACCTTGCACTGAGCTCCGTCTCATGTCGTAACCGTCGTGGGTGCGACATGGGCTGAAAGCTCGGCGAGGCACGGATGAAGATATCAGTTCATGCCGTGGGCCGGATGAAGACCGGCCCCGAGAGAGAGTTGGCCGACCGCTATTTCGAGCGTTTCGGCAAAAGCGGCCCGGCGATCGGGCTCGAATTCTCCGGTATTTCTGAGATCGCCGAAGGCCGCTCCCAGAACGCCAATGAGCGTCGCCGCGAGGAAGGCCAGAAGCTGCAGGCGCAGCTACAGCCGGGCACGGCGCTGTTTCTGCTCGACGAACGCGGCAAGAACCTGACCTCGGACGATCTAGCCAGCCGCATCGGCCAGTTGCGCGACGGCGGCCGCAAAGCGCTCGTGATCGCCATTGGCGGCGCCGACGGGAACGACCAATCGGTTCGCGACCAGGCCGATCTGGTGCTGTCGTTCGGTGCGGCGACCTGGCCACATCAGTTGGTGCGCGTCATGCTGGGCGAGCAGCTTTACCGGGCGGCGACGATTCTCTCGGGACATCCCTATCATCGTTCTTAAAGCAGTGGGTTGAGGTCAATCGTACGGATTTCCGCCTCAATACGCGGCTGTTTTGTGCTAGGCTTCGGTTTCGATCATGGTTGATGGTTCGTTAACGAAGCCACGCATAGAGTCGGGCTTCAATGGCTGACAGCAAGACATCAGGAACGGGCTTCGGGGGCGCGCGCTACGGCATCGCTGCAGCGGTGATTTTGCTGTCGCTTGGGCTTGCGCGGGCCGAAAACACGCTCGACGTGGCGCCCGACCCCGATCAGAGCCGGGCTGAATATGAAAAGATTTCGGCCGAGATCACGCTGTCATCCGAACGGCTGGCCAAGCTCGCCGCAGACATTGCGGCGGTCAAGAAGGACCATGCCTCGATTACCGCGGCGCTGATCCAGTCGGCGATGACCGAGCAGAAGCTCGGCCAGGATATCGAGGATATCGGCGCCAGGCTCGAAGGGCTGAAGGGCGAGGAGCAGAAGATCCGCGTCTCGCTGGCGGCGCGGCGCGACGTGCTGGCCGAGGTGCTGGGCGCGTTGCAGCGCATGGGGCTCAATCCGCCGCCGGCGATCCTGGTCAAGCCGGAAGACGCGCTGTCGTCGGTGCGCAGCGCCATCCTGCTCGGCGCCGTGGTGCCGGAACTGCGCCAGCAGACCGACAAATTGCTTGCCGATCTCAAGGAACAGACACGGGTGACGGCCTCGATCGAGGCCGAGCGGACCCGGCTGACGGCGGCGGTCGGCGAGCAGACGGCCGAGAAGAAACGCCTCTCCATGCTGCTCGAGGCCAAGCAGAAGCTCGAGGCGGACACCTGGACCGCGATGGTGGCGGAAAAGCAGCGATCCCAGGCGCTTGCGGCCAAGGCCGGCAGCCTGAAGGAGCTGATCGCTTCGCTCGAGGCCGACAAGAGCCGCAAGGCGGCGGATGCGGCCAAGGCCGGCGAGCAGAAGGCGGCCGACGGCGACAAGCCGGACGCGGACACAACCGCGTCGACCGAGCTCGCCTCTTTGCCGGTGCCGGAAGGCAACCGCCTCACCGCCTCGGCGCCGTTTTCGGCGCTTCAGGGTCAGGTTTCGCTGCCGGTCACCGGCAAGATCAAGCGCCGTTTCGGGGCCGATGACGGTAACGGCGCGGTGATGCTTGGCGACATGGTTGCGACACAATCGGGAGCCATCGTCACGGCACCGGCGGATGGAAATGTGCTTTATGCGGGGCCTTTTCGCTCCTATGGTCAACTCTTGATCCTCAATGCGGGAGACGGCTATCATGTCGTCCTGGCGGGGATGAGCAGAATCAGCGTCGCGTCTGGCCAGTCGGTGCTCGCAGGAGAGCCGGTCGGCGCGATGGGAGAGGCCCGGGTGGCAAGCACCTCGGCCTCGAAGAATGAAAATGCCACGCCGGAACTCTACGTCGAGTTCCGCAAGGATGGAAAACCCGTCGATCCGACCCCATGGTGGGCGGACCGCTTCTCTGGAAGGACGTGAAATGATGCGGAAACTGTCGCTTCTTATTGCCGGTGCGCTGATGGGCGCGTCAGCGATGAGCCTGGTCTATGGCGCGCCCGGCTCGACGGCGAACGCTGCAGGCTCCGAAACCTACAAGCAACTGGCAATCTTCGGCGATATCTTCGAGCGCGTGCGGGCGCAGTATGTGACGCCGCCGGACGACAAGTCGCTGGTCGAAAACGCCATCAACGGCATGCTTGCCTCGCTCGATCCGCACTCCTCCTACATGAATGCCGAGCAGGCGCAGGACATGCGCGTGCAGACCAAGGGTGAGTTCGGCGGCCTCGGCATCGAGGTCACCATGGAGAACGACCTGGTCAAGGTGATCACGCCGATCGACGACACCCCGGCCGCCAAGGCAGGCGTGCTGGCCGGCGACTATATCGCCAAGATCGACGGCGAAGAGGTTCGCGGCCTGACGCTGAACGACGCGGTCGAGAAGATGCGCGGCCTGGTCAACACGCCGATCAAGCTCACCATCCTGCGCCAGGGCGCCGACAAGCCGATCGAACTGACCGTCGTGCGCGACATCATCAAGGTCAAGGCGGTCAAGTTTCGGGTCGAGAACGACATCGGCTACATGAAGATCACCTCCTTCACCGAAAAGACCTATGACGACCTCGAGAACGCCATCGACACCATCAAGAAGCAGGTGCCCAACGACAAGCTCAAGGGCTATGTGCTCGATCTGCGCCTCAACCCGGGCGGCCTGCTCGACCAGGCGGTGAGCGTGTCCGACGCCTTCCTCGACCGTGGCGAGATCGTCTCGACCCGCGGCCGCGACCCGAAGGATGTCACCCGCTTCGACGCCAAGGCGGGCGACGACATCGGCGCCAAGCCGCTGATCGTGCTGGTCAATGGCGGTTCGGCCAGTGCTTCGGAAATCGTTGCCGGCGCGCTGCAGGACCTGCGCCGCGCCACGGTGGTCGGCACGCAGTCCTTCGGCAAGGGCTCGGTGCAGACCATCATCCCGCTTGGCGAGAATGGCGCGCTGCGCCTGACGACGGCGCTCTATTACACGCCGTCCGGCAAGTCGATCCAGGGCAAGGGCATTACGCCCGATATCAAGGTCGACCAGCCGCTGCCGCCCGAACTGCAGGGTAGGGACCTGACCCGCGGCGAATCGGACCTCAAGGGCCACATCAAGGGCGCCGACGAGAGCGATACCGGTTCGGGCTCGGCAGCCTATGTGCCACCGGATCCGAAGGATGATCTGCAGCTCATCTACGCCGAACAGCTGCTGCGTGGCCAGAAGACCGATCCGGCGTTCCCGCCGAATCCGGAGAAGGCCGTGCTCAACCAGTAAGTCGACCGGCGGCTCTGGCTGCCCGATCGAAGCAATGCAATGCTGCCGGGACCGCGAGGTTCCGGCAGTTTGATTCGGGGGGGGCGGGTGGACGACGTGCCCCCAAAAGGCGCCGGGGACGCGCCGTCAGTTTGGATCTGCGCATGGCGAAGGTTTCGCGGATCATGCGCCCGGGGATGCGGCTTGGCTGACATCGGCAAAGACATAGAACGCCCGCTCGGACAGACCGTCCGGCCGCGCGCTGCGTCGCGCGGGTTGAGCGCCCGTGCTGTCGCGACGACACTGGTCGTGCTGGCCGCGCTCGGCATCTCCGGCGCGATCGCGCTGCGCGAAAAGCCGTTTCGCAAGCTCGAACAGGTGGTGGTCTCGACGCCGAAGGTGACGGCGGCAGCGGAGCCTGCCGCGGCGGCGCCAACTCCCGCGCCCGCGGCGCCGAAGCCGGAAACGCCGCCCAAGGCAGCCGGGCCGCAGATCATTCATGTGCAGACCCAGGAGGGCGACGGCCCACCAAATGCAGCCATCGTCATCCAGGACCCGTCGACGATCGGTCAGAATCTGAAGGTCGCGCATATTCCCGACAAGGCGCTGATCGAGGCCAGCGACACCGGCCCGCTGCCGGTCCGCGCCGCTGACGGCCGGCGGCCTTTCGATGTTTATGCCAGGCCGTGGTCAGGCTCACGCGGCGCCCGCGTGGCAATCGTCATCGGTGGGCTTGCAGTGTCGCAGACCGGCACGCAGGCGGCGATCGCCAAGCTGCCGGCGGAAGTTACCTTGGCCTTCGCCCCGCAAGGCAACAGCATCGGCCGCTGGATGCAGGCGGCAAGGCAGAGCGGGCATGAGGTTGTCATGCAGGTGCCGCTCGAACCGTTCGACTACCCCAACGTCAATCCCGGCCGCAACACGCTGACGGTGGCGGCAAGCCCTGACGAGAACCTGAAGAGCCTGCGCTGGGCGCTGTCGCGGACCACCAACTATACCGGCGTCATGAACTACATGGGAGCGCGCTTCTCCGCCGACGCCACCGCAATGGGACCGTTCATGGCTGAACTCGGCAAGCGCGGCCTTGCCTATATCGATGACGGCTCGTCGGCGCGCAGCCTGGCGCCGGACCTGGCCCTGAAGGACGGCGTGCCGTTTGTCGCCGGCGATATGGCGATCGATGCCGTGCAGGATCGCGGCGCCATCCTGAAAAAGCTCGATGCGCTGGAAGCCACCGCGCGCGCCAAAGGTTCCGCCGTCGGCATCGGCTCGGCCTTCGATCTCACCGTCGATACCCTCACCTCCTGGATCGCGGAGGCGAAGAAGCGCGGCATCGAAATCGTGCCGATCTCGGCCGTGGCCATCGACCCGCAAAAGAATTAGCGCTATCTGCCGCACCGGCGCGAACTCTGGAAAACGGCTGGACCTGACAGATGGCTAAAAAGATCGATCCCGAAACGCTGCCCTATCGCCCCTGCGTCGGACTGATGATCCTCAACGGCGACGGGCTGGTCTGGGTCGGCCATCGCATCGCCGAACCGGACAGCGAATTCGCCGGCACAAAGCAGCTCTGGCAGATGCCGCAAGGCGGCATCGACAAGGGCGAGGAGCCGCTGCAGGCGGCTGGGCGCGAGCTCTACGAAGAGACCGGCATGCGCTCGGTCACACTGCTGGCGGAAGCGCCGCACTGG
This sequence comes from Mesorhizobium sp. P2_F7, assembly GCF_056403695.1. Taxonomy (NCBI): domain Bacteria; kingdom Pseudomonadati; phylum Pseudomonadota; class Alphaproteobacteria; order Hyphomicrobiales; family Phyllobacteriaceae; genus Mesorhizobium; species Mesorhizobium sp. P2_F7. The sequence continues at coordinate 347,847 of NZ_JBFUFA010000002.1, forward strand.
ATCAATTACGATCTGCCGCCCGATCTCGTCGGCATCGCCTTCAAGGGACGTTATCGCGGCCAGACGCAGAAGTGGTTCGCCTACCGCTTTCACGGCGAGACCAGCGAGATCCAGATCAATCCGCCACCCGGCGGCCATACCGCCGAATTCGATGAATGGGCCTGGCGGCCGATGCAGGACCTGCCCGACCTGATCGTGCCGTTCAAGCGCAAGGTCTATGAAGACGTGGTGGCAGCGTTCCGGCATCTGGCGGCGTAGAGCTGCCGCCGGCGGCGAGTGCAGCGGCCATGGTTGCCGCGTCGGCGCGGCGGCCCTATTGATGGTTTGATGCAACAAGGGGCCGGCATGAGCAACGCCGCCGAAGGGTCTTTCCCCGAACCTGTCGACACTGCCGGCGAGCCGGTCAGCGAAGCGGCGGCTGGCGCGATTCTAACCATCGACCTTGGCGCCATCAGGGAAAACTACCGGCGATTGAAGGCGCAACTGGGCGGCGTGCGGTGCGCCGGTGTCGTCAAGGCCGACGGTTATGGTCTGGGCGCGGCGTCGGTCGCACGGGCGCTGACGGCCGAAGGCTGCACGATCTTCTTCGTCGCGCTTCTGGCCGAGGGTCTGGCGCTGCGCAAGGCTCTCGGACCCCAACCAGTGGTGCATGTCCTCAACGGCCTGCCGCCCGGTTCGGAACCAGAAGCGGTTGCGGCGGACCTTGTTCCCGTCATCAATAGCGCTGGCCAGCTCAAAGCCTGGGGTGAAGCCGCCCATGCAGCCGGACGCAAGCTGCCGGCCGCGATCCAGGTCGACAGCGGCATGTCGCGGCTCGGCATGGCACGTGCGGAAGTGGAAGCGATTGCTGCTGATCCGCATGCCTTCAACGGCATTGCCGTTACCTTCGTCATGAGTCATCTCGCTTGCGCCGACGAGCCGGAGCATCCGGCCAACGAGCGGCAATGGCTGGTCTTCGAACGGCTGCGCAAGATGCTGCCCGAGGCTCCCGCCTCGCTCGCCAATTCCTCCGGCATTTTCCTCGGGCCGGCCTTTCATTTCGACCTCGCCCGCCCGGGAGCCGCGCTCTACGGGATCAACCCGATGCCGGGCGAACCGAACCCGATGCTGCCGGTGGTGCGGCTGCAGGCCAAGGTCGTGCAGACGCGCAGCCTCGAAAGCGGGGCGGGCGTCGGCTATGGCCACGCGTTTCGCACCAGCGGTCCGTTGCGGGCGGCGACGATCTCGCTCGGCTATGCCGATGGCTGGCACCGGCGCGCCGCGTCGGCCGCCTGGTTCGAAGGTGTCAGGCTGCCCTTTGTCGGCCGGGTGTCAATGGATTCGATCATCCTCGACATTTCGGCGCTGCCGGCCGGCCGGCTGCTCGAAGGCGACCTTGTCGAACTGCTGGGTCCCTCACAAAGCGTCGATGACGCCGCCGGCCATGCCGGCACCATCGGCTATGAAATCCTGACCAGCCTCGGCCCCCGCTTCCACCGCCGCTATGTCAACGGCTAGAGCAATTCCAGGAAAAGTGTGAGCGGTTTTCCCGGGAAAAGCGCGTAGCGCTTTCCCTTGGGAATTGCATCAAAGCAAAGAGATAGAGCGGTACGCCGTTTCCGCAAAACGGCGAAACGCTCTAGACGCGCCCCCTTGGCGGACGCTGTAAAATCCGGCAGACATGACGTGGCGGCCTCTGGCAGACGTCGTGGAGAGTGATGCGATGAAGATCTTCGTGTTGGGCGGCGGCGTTATCGGGGTCACCACCGCCTATTATCTCGCTGAGGCCGGCCACGAGGTCACGGTGTTCGATCGCCAGAAGGGGCCGGCGCTGGAAACCAGCTTCGCCAATGCCGGCGAGGTGTCGCCCGGCTATGCCTCGCCCTGGGCCGGTCCCGGCATTCCGCTGAAAGCAATCAAATGGCTGTTGATGAAGCATGGCCCGCTTGTGGTGCGGCCGGCCTTCGATCCGCATATGTGGACGTGGCTCATCAAGATGCTGCGCAATTGCACGGCCGATCGCTACGCCATCAACAAGGCGCGCATGGTGCCGCTCGCCGAATACAGCCGCGACACGCTGAAGGCGCTGCGCGAGGCGACCGGAATCTCCTATGACGAGCGCACCAAAGGCACGCTGCAGCTGTTTCGCACGCAAAAGCAGCTCGACGGCACCGGCGGCGATGTCGAGGTGCTGAAGAAATACGGCGTGCCCTACGAGTTGCTCGATCCCGAAGGCTGCGTCGCCGCCGAGCCGGCGCTGGCCGGCGTCAGGGAGAAATTTGTCGGTGGGCTGAGATTGCCCGGCGACGAAACCGGCGACTGCAAGATGTTCACCGACAGATTGGCCGAGCTGTGCGTGGCGCGCGGCGTCACGTTCGAATACGGCACGCAGATCAGGCGCTTCACCAAGAACCGCAATCGCATCGTCAGCTTCGGCACCGACCAGCGCTCGCGCGCGGCCGACGCCTATGTGCTGGCGTTGGGCAGCTACTCGGCGCGCTTCATGCGACTGCTCAGGCGTCCGATCCCGGTCTATCCGGTCAAGGGCTATTCGATCACCGTGCCGATCAAGAATGCCGCGGGTGCACCGGAATCGACGGTGATGGACGAAACCTACAAGGTGGCGATCACCCGGCTCGGCGACCGCATCCGCGTCGGCGGCACGGCGGAGATTTCGGGCTTCGATCTCAGGCTGCACGAATCGCGCCGGCGCACGCTCGAGCATTCGGTCGGCGATCTGTTCCCGGATGGCGGCGATCTCAAGGCGGCGTCTTTCTGGTGCGGGCTGCGGCCGATGACGCCGGACGGGCCACCGCTGATCGGCCGCACCGAGTTCTCCAACCTCTATCTCAACACCGGCCACGGCACGCTCGGTTGGACCATGGCCTGCGGCTCGGCCAAGGTGCTGTCCGACATCATCTCCAGCAAAGTGCCCGACATCGATGTGCGCGAACTGGGGCCGGAGCGGTATTTGCGGTAGAGATCGGGCAAGCGAAAAGATACACATTGTGTATGCACTTGTGCTAGGATGGTGAGACGAGGAACCCATCATGGCCACAAAGACCCCCGAGACTCACGCCAAGCCCGTTAATCTGCGCATCCGTGAAGACATCCGCAATCTGATTGACCGGGCTGCGAAGCTGCGCGGCAAGACCCGTTCGGACTTCATGATCGACGCGGCATACCGCGCCGCAGAGGACACTTTGCTTGATCAGGCGCTCGTCAAGGTCGACGCCGACAGCTATCGGCACTATCTGGCCATTCTGGACCGCCCCCCAAGCGGGGAAGGCTTTGACCGGCTGATGAACGCTCCGAAGCCTTGGCAGAAATGACGCTGTCGGCGCCAACATTGCTGACTGAAGCGCACGATCTCGAACGCTTTCAAAGTGGTACGGACAGCCTCGATCAATGGCTTCGCCGACGGGCGCGCGCCAATCAGGTCAGCGGGGCGTCCCGAACCTATGTTGTGGCGCTGGAGGGGCGTGTTGTCGGATACTATTGCCTTTCCTCCGGCGGACTAGATCTCGCCGACGCGCCGGGATCCATCCGGCGCAATATGCCCGATCCAATACCGGTTGCGATGCTTGGTCGTCTCGCCGTCGATCACCGCTGGCAAGGCAAGGGTCTTGGCGCCGCGCTCCTGCAAGATGCCGCCTTGCGTGCGGCCCAGGCGGCGGCAATTCTCGGGATTCGGGGCCTTCTGGTTCACGCCATATCCAAAGAAGCGAAGGCCTTCTATGAACATTACGGGTTTGCTGCCTCCCCCAACAATCCGATGACGCTCGTTCTTTCACTGAAAGCTTCGACGTAGAGGCCGGACGTTTCCCCGGTCTAGAACGCCTCCTTCACCCAGCCCTTCGAGAACAGCAAGCGGTAGGCCCAGGGTATCGTCACCTTGGTCGACACCGGGTTCGAATGGGCGACATAGTCGTCATAGACCGGCTGCATCCTGGCGTAGAAGGCGGGGTCGAGCACCGTCATGCCGTTCTCCAGGTCGTGGAAGAAGCTGCGGTTGTTGAGGTTGACCGACGAGATCGTCACCAGCCTTTCGTCGATCATCATGATCTTGGAATGCAGCACGACATCGGGCGCCTTGAACTCGCGGATGTTGATGCGGTCGCCATATTTCTCGACGAACAGCTTGTTGAGCGCGGTCAGCAACTTGCCGCCAATATCGCCCTTGAGGTCGACGCGGCCGACAATGTCGATCCTGACACCGCGCCCCAGCGCTCTTTCTATGGCCAGGCTGAGCTTCGGGGTCAGATTGAGGTAGGGATTGACGATCTCGATATGATGCTCTGCGGTGTCGATCAGCTCGACGAAATAGGTCTCCAGCGCGTGGTTGTCCTCATAGGGCACGGAGATGAAATGGCGCACCGTGCCTGACGGACGCCGGCCGTCGTGCGCACCGGAATGGAGAAGGGCCTGATAATGTTGGTGTCGGCGTCGCGCAGCCACAAGGTCGAGAGATGCGCGGCAAGCGTCTCGACCGTGGCCGGATCGGCGAACTCGATGTCGAAATCGCTCCAGTTCGAATAGTAGTTCAGCGAGAGACCGTCGGTCTTGCCGTATTGCTCCAGGTTCGGATAGCGCGACAGGTCGATCGGCTTGTGGAACAGGAACCCGTCATGGATGTTGCGGCCGCCGATGATGACGCGCGAGCGGGCGGGATTTTCGGCCAGCGTCGCCAGCATCTTGACGTGGTGGGTCTTGTGCAGCTGCGAAAGCTGCTCGTCGATCAGCGCGCCATGGTCGGCCCGCCAGCGATATTCCTGCAGCTCGACATTGGGGTAGTCGGCGGCCAGCCGGTGCAGCAGCGCGTCGTCCTTATCGCGCTCCAGCACGTCGGTCACCATGATGCGCACCTTGGCGCCGAGGGCGGCGTGGTGGCGGATCAGCCGTTCGAGGATGCGGCCGGAAAAGTCGGCCTTGAACTCCAGCGACGACAGATAGATCAGCTTGAGTTTCGGCGCGCGCGAGAAATCGAGCGGCAGTTCGGGATCAGCCTTGTCGAAGGCGCTGTCGGGCAGGGGCGCGCCGAGCAGCGCCTCGACCTTGGCATTGAAGCCGTCGCGCGATTTGCGCAACAGGCGCGGTGACCCTAGCGGCAGTGAGCAGGTCTGCGACAGCCAGCGGCCGGCATAAAAGGTGCGGTCGAGTTCCTCCAGCCCGGAGGGATCGGGAACCGGACAGCGTTCGTAGCGGCTGTCGAGCGCGGCAATCGCTGGATAGGCGACCTCTTCGCGCAGGATAGTGAGCTGCGTTCCCGCCGCCGCCAGGCTGGAGCTGAGCTTGAGATCGCAGCGGTTCAGACCATCGCTTGGGAACAGGCTAGCGGTTTGCCCGGCCGACAGGCGGAGCCGGAAGGCAGCGCCGGTCTCCACGCTGCGGGAAACACCGCCGGCGCGGATTGCCAGCGCGCCGTCGCAGGCGCCCGCCAGTTCGACCGGCTGCCGGCCCGACTGGCGCAGCACGATCTCGACCGAGCGTGCCTGCAGGCCGGAAAAGCTGAACGTCTTTGGCGCGGAAGGCCGCGCGGCGGCGTCGATATAGAGCGACTGGCGCGACACCCGCCAGCGACCGTCGAAATGACCCTCGCCAGCTGTACCGCTCGCCGCCGGCATCTGTTCGGCGCCAACCGGCTTTGCCAGTCGTTCCAGCGTCCGATAGGTGGCCTGGAAATCGCTGTTGGCGATGGCATGGCGGTCATGGCCGAACGGACCGGTACCGTTCGCCCTGTCGATGGCGCCGATCTGGCTGTGGGCGAGCAGCGCCAGGAATTGACTTTCGTAGTCGCTGGTGCTGGCATCGCCGAAAAACTGGGCGGCGGCGGTCCGCGGCCCCGGCGTGGCAGCCGATAGCGACAGCCGCTCGCAATCCGTCGCGCCGGGGAAAAAATCGCAGCTGTGTTTGAGCGGACCGGCGCAGGCGGCGAGGGCTGCGAGCGCCAGCCCGGCGATCGCCAGGCAAATGGCGCGATTCATCCGGTCGCCCTGTTCATTGTCTTCAGCTCGGCCGGGTCGCGCGGCGGCAGGAAGCCTTGCGGAAAGACCTTGCAGACGGGAAGCGCGAAGGTGGCGATCAAAAGCTCGGCCTCGCCGCGCATCTTTTTCGGCGCCGTCCTGTCGTCGCGGATCGCCTTTGCCGAGGCGACGAGAGCGCCGTCGCAGTCGCAATGATTATGGCGCGCGATGTAGCAGGCGTCATGGGTCTGGCAGGCGCTGTCGAGGCGATTGACAGGGCGGGCCGAGAGGTCACCCGTGCGGGTGCCGGGGCCGCAGTAATTGCCGAAGACGAAAGGCGACGGGCGAGCCATTGCGATGCGGACCGGCTTAGGCAGTTCGGCTTCCGGAACCTTAGTCCACGGGTTGGCGCAGGCGGAGAGCCAGACCAGCGTCAGGATGGCAAGAACGGCTCGCATTGTTGTCGTGCCAGCTTTCTGAAGGATTTCGCCAACCGGCGGCCTACTCGAGGCCAGAAATTGCATGCCTGATGCCACACTGGCGGGTTTTGTGGCAAGGGAAAGGCGGCGTTGCACGGCTTGGCCATGTTATTGTGATGCGTGGCATGGTCCGCCCGAAGGCGAACCGTAAGGCACTGAGGGGAAAAAACGGCGATGCGGAATCACCTTTTTGTGGCGGCTATTGGATTTCTGTCATGCGCTGCCCAGGCCAATGCCGCCGACAAAACAGTTCATGACCGGGGCAACGGGTTTTCACTGACCTTTCCCGGGGGAGTGGATAAACGAGCCGCCGTCCGACAAGGAGATATTGCTTACTATAAACTCCGGCGAGCGCGGTCTTACCTGCATGGTATCGGGTTCGCTTTACAATCCAGTCGGACCAGGCTCGCCCGCCGATCCGCGTAAGTTAATCCAGGACTGGTCGATGAACGACTGGAAATGGATGATAGGCAGGTCATACAGCACGGCTGAATTCACCAACGACAAACTTGCGCAGTTTCCGGACGGCTATCCCGTGCGCCTTGCGGATGTGGACTTCACAGTTAGTTACGAGGGCATCAACCTGTACGGCCACTCGAGGTTTGCGTTTTCGGCAAGGGGCGCTCGCTATGGTTATGTCAACTGTAGCGTGATGGGAGAGAGCGTAGAGCAGGTGGCGCAGCTATGGGCGCCGCTGGCGGCTGACGCCGAGAAGGTGGTGAGTTCATTCATTCTTGACGAGCCGTGATCACACGAACAGCCCGCGCTCCCGCTCCACCGCCTTGGTGATGAAATTGGCGACGATCTGCACGCGGCGCAGCGGCCGGACCGATTCGTGATAGACCAGCCAGTAGGCGCGGCGGATCGGCGCAACGATGTCGACGGGGATCAGCTCCGGCATCGAGCGGGCGACGAAAGTGTGCAGGATGCCGATGCCGGCGCCTGAACGCACCGCTTCGGCCTGGCCAAGCGCTGAGGAAATGGCAAAGCTGGTGCGCCAGTCCGGGCTGAACTCGGCGGCATAGTCGAGCGACGGGCTTACGATGAGGTCCGGCACATAACCGATCAATGTATGCTGGCTAAGTTCGGCTGAGGTCCCCGGCAGGCCATGCGCCTCGACATAGCCGCGCGAGGCAAACAGGCCGAGCGTGTAGTCGACCAGCTTTCCCGCCACCAGCCTGCCTTCGCTCGGCCGCTCGACGGTGATGGCGATATCGGCCTCGCGCCGCGACAGCGAGAAGGAACGCGGCACCGGCACCAGCTGTATCGTCAGTTCGCGGTGCAGCGCCGTCAGCGCGCCGAGACGCGTGGCGAGGAAGGCGACGCCGAACCCGTCTGGCGCGCCGATGCGCACCGTGCCGGAAATATCGTCGCCTTCGCCGGACACGGTCGAGCGCGCGGCGATCATGTCGCCCTCCATGCGCTCGGCAATGTCGAGAAAGCGCTCGCCGGCCGGTGTCAGTTCGCTGCCGGTGGTAAGCCGACGAAACAGTTTTGTCCGCAGCGCATCCTCGAGCGCGACGATACGACGCGAGACAGTGGCGTGGTTCAGCTCGAGACGTTTGGCGGCACCGAGGATCTGGCCAGCGCGGGCCACGGCGAGGAAGATGCGGACATCATCCCAGTTCATGGGGGTGGTCCTGCCGGTTAAGAAGCGTCGCGTTCCCGCCCACCCCCCTCTGGCCTGCCGGCCATCTCCCCCGCAAGGGGGGAGAGTGGCAGCTCCGCCTGCGGGATCTCTTTTGCTGCGTTGAAGATTTATGAAGGCGACAGCCACATCTGATCTCCCCCCTTGCGGGGGAGATGTCCGGCAGGACAGAGGGGGGTGTGAAGGAACTCAACCCGTAGTCCTTAGTGGATATTTTGTGACACGCTCCATTTGCGGCAATTAATGCACACCTGCCACTCGTTGTCTATTTCCTGCACAACGGTTGCGTTCTCCCTCGCGTTGCCTTCGCGCCTGCAAAGGCGTTGAATGCACCATCACAAACTCAGGGAGAGAAATCATGATCGAATACGGTCATTTCATCGGCGGCAAACATGTCGCCGGGACCAGCGGGCGCAAGCAGGACGTGATGCAGCCGATGGACGGCTCGGTGCGCGGTACCGTGGCGCTGGCTTCGCCGGCGGAACTGCGCGCAGCGGTCGAGAACGCCAAGGAAGCACAGCCGAAATGGGCCGCCACCAACCCGCAGCGGCGCGTGCGCGTTTTGATGAAATTCCTCGAACTGGTCGCCCGCGACTATGACGAACTGGCCGACATACTGGCGCGCGAGCATGGCAAGACCATCGCCGACGCCAAGGGCGACATCCAGCGCGGCCTCGAAGTGGTCGAAGTCTGCATCGGCGCGCCGCACATGATGAAGGGCGAATTCACCGATGGCGCCGGCCCCGGCATCGATGTCTATTCGATGCGCCAGCCGCTCGGCGTCGTCGCCGGCATCACCCCGTTCAATTTCCCGGCGATGATCCCGCTGTGGAAGATCGCGCCGGCAATCGCTTGCGGCAACGCCTTCATCCTGAAGCCTTCCGAGCGTGACCCGGGCGTGCCGATGCGCATCGCCGAACTGTTCATCGAGGCTGGCCTGCCGGCCGGCATCCTCAACGTCGTCAATGGCGACAAGGACGTCGTCGACGCCATCCTCGACGATGCCGACATCAAGGCCATTGGCTTCGTCGGCTCGACGCCGATCGCCCATTACATCTATTCACGCGGCACGGCAGCCGGCAAGCGCGTGCAGTGCTTCGGCGGCGCCAAGAACCACATGATCATCATGCCCGATGCCGACATGGACCAGACGGTCGATGCGCTGATCGGCGCCGGCTACGGCTCGGCCGGCGAGCGCTGCATGGCGATCTCGGTGGCGGTTCCGGTCGGCAACGACACCGCCAACCGGCTGATGGAAAAGCTGATCCCGCGTGTCGAAAGCCTCAAGGTCGGCCCGTCGACCGATTCCTCCGCCGATTTCGGCCCGCTGGTGACGCGCCAGGCGCTGGAGCGGGTCAAGGGCTATGTCGACATCGGCGTCAGGGAAGGCGCCAAGCTGGTCGTCGACGGCCGCGGCTTCTCCATGCAGGGCTACGAGGACGGCTACTATATGGGTGGCTGCCTCTTCGACAACGTCACCGCAGACATGCGCATCTACAAGGAAGAGATTTTTGGACCGGTGCTCTCGGTGGTGCGCGCGCCGACCTATGAGAACGCCATCAAGTTCGCCAACGACCACGAAATGGGCAATGGCGTCGCCATCTTCACCCGCGACGGCGATGCCGCGCGTGACTTCGCGTCCCGCGTCCAGGTCGGCATGGTCGGCGTCAACGTGCCGATCCCGGTTCCGATCGCCTACTACACGTTCGGCGGCTGGAAGGCGTCGTCCTTCGGCGACCTCAACCAGCACGGCCCGGACGCGTTCCGCTTCTACACCAAGACCAAGACGGTGACGTCGCGCTGGCCGTCCGGCATCAAGGATGGTGCCGAATTCGTCATCCCGACGATGAACTAACCGGACGGTCTTCTTGCTTGCGCGTCCTCGCCTTCGGCTGCGGGCGCGGGCAGGCATCAAGGATGGTGCCGAATTCGTCATCCCGACGATGAACTGATCTCGACAGAAAACTCAAAAAGGGGCGCGGCTTTTGTTGCGTCCCTTTTGCTTTATGCACCGATCTCAAGCCCTTTAATCCGGTCGCCGGCCACGGTGAAGTTGTAGTGGAGCGTCGCCGGGCTGCCCGGAAAGTTCCCTGAGACCAGGCCGGCGACCAGCCACGCGTTGCCGTTGACCTTCGCGTCGGTGACGTCAACCGTGACCCGGTATTTGCGTGTCGTTGCGTCCATCCAGTCGCGGATGGCGGCTGACCCCTGATGGATTTCGCCTTCATCGCGGACGGTTGCGTCCGATGCGAAGGGGGTAAGCATTGCATCGATGTCGTGCCGGTTCTTGGCAGCAAAATAATTCGCCAGCGGCTGGGGAAGTTTCACGGTCATGGTCTCGTCTCCGGTTCCGGTTGTCGCCCGCCGGCTTGACGTCGGCGGTGCTTGTTCGGTCCCTAAAGTGAGATATGCTGCGGAAATGACAAGAACCGACGAAAAAGTAAGGTACTTACCTGAAAGTAAGGCTGGGCCTGAAAGCAAGGTCGCGCCGCTGACGCCCTCATCCGCTGCGACCGGCGTCGAGAATGTGCTGCGCATCCTCGAAGGCCGCTGGAAACTGGTGATCCTGTTTCACCTGTTCGGCGGCAAGGTGCTGCGCTTCTCCGACCTCGAACGGGCGATCCCGGCGATCTCGCAGAAAATGCTGATCCAGCAGCTGCGGCAGATGGAGGCCGACGGCATCGTGCGCCGTATCGTGCATCATCAGGTGCCGCCGAAGGTCGAATATTGCCTGACCGATTGGGGCCAGTCGCTGTGCCCGGCGCTCGACGCCTTGCTGAAATGGGCGGCACTTCGCGAACCGGCGAAAGTCTGACGCCGATCGTTGTCGTGCAACGCGCAGCAAGCCCCGAAATGGTGCTTGTTTTCGGATGGTGGCCTCACCATATCGATTCAAGGGAATGATAAAATTCCCTGACGACAGACCGGAAAACCAGAAGGAGTGACGTGATGAAGACGTCGAACCCGGCCTGGAGCGTTTCGGTATATTGAGGCTGCCCCATGTGCCTCCCTTTGCCGGAACGCCAAGGCGAAGGAGGTGCCCTATGGCACACAAATTTCGTTTCGATGGATCAGGATAGCCGTGATCGGCGCCGCGCTGGCGCTGTCGACGCTATCGGCGCAGGCGCAATTTATCTGCGGTGGCCACAGCGACCTCGTCGCGGGGCTGGCGCAGGCCTTTCAACAAAAGCAGATCGGCTACGGTGTGGTCGGCGAGGCCGCCATTGTCGAGATCTATGTTTCGGCAAATGGGACCTGGTCGATGCTGGTGACCGACGTTCAGGGCCGAAGCTGCATCTTCGCGACCGGTGACGGATGGGAGAATACCGCCATCGCCACCGCGCAAGGGATTTGATCGCCCGTTCAGCGCGTCGCCGCCGTCTCGGCATGGCCGCGCAGCAGTGCCATCAGGCGCTTGGCGTCCTTCGCGGCGGCCTCCTCGTCGCCGTCCAGGATCGAGCGGATCAGCGCGACGTGGTGCTCGGCGGATTCGGCGAGGCCGGTGTCGGCCTTGTAGCGGAACCAGAAGCGACGGCTGTGGGTCTGCAGGGGTGCTGCAAGGCGTGCCGCAAACGGGTTGTCGGCAGCGAGCGCCAGGGCTTCGTCGAGGGCCTTGTCGGCCTGGATGAAGGCCAGCACATTACCGGAGATGACCGCCTTCTGCATGGCAAGTGCTGCCTCGTGAAACAGGTCCGCAGCCTCGCGGGTGACGAAGCGGGCGGCCGAACGGGCCAGCACCACCTCGACGCCGCGCCTGGCGTCGAGCACGCGCAGCCAGTCGCCGGGATGCAGCGGCGCTATGGCGATGCCGGCGCGCGGCCTGATGTCGAGCAGGCCTTCCCAAGCCAGGCGCTGGATCGCCTCGCGCACGGGCGTGCGGCCAAGGCCGAGCCTTTCAATCAGGGCGCCCTCGGTGACAAAGCTCGACGGCGCCAGTTCCAGCGTCACGATCATATGCTCGAGCGCGCGATAGGCCTTGGTGGCAGCCGGCTCCGGGAATGCTGTCTCGGTGGATATCAAAGGTCTGCTCCTGATATATTTTAGATATATCATAGCAGATTCCGCATTGACAGTGGAATTCCTACCAGATATACGGCTGATATATCAGATGGAGAGATGACCATGTGGACCGGAGTTTTCCCCGCCGTCACGACCAAATTCACTGCCGACGACCGGCTCGACCATGCCGAGATGGAGCGTTGCTTCGCCTTGCAGATGGAGGCCGGCTGCGACGGCATAATCGTCTGCGGCTCGCTCGGCGAAGGGCCGATGCTGTCGCATGACGAAAAGATCGAGGTGCTGAAGACGGCGCAGAAGGTCGCCGGCAACAAGCCGGTGCTGCTGACGGTCAACGAGGCCGGCACCCGCGAGGCGGCGAGCATTGCCAAGCGCGCCGCCAAGGAAGGTGCCAACGGACTGATGGTGGTGCCGAGCCCGATCTACCACACCAATCCGGAAGAGACGGTCGCTGCCTTGCGCGCCGTCGCCCAGGCCGGCGACCTGCCGGTGATGATCTACTCCAACCGGCTCGCGTACCGTGTCGACGTCACCGTCGACCAGATGGAGGAGCTGGCCGCCGACAAGCGCTTCGTCGCGATCAAGGAATCCTCCGACGACATCCGCCGTTCGACCGAGATCATCAACCGCTTCGGCGACCGCTACGACCTCTTCACCGGCGTCGACAATCTCGCCTTTGAGGCGCTGTCGGTCGGCGCTATCGGCTGGGTGGCGGGTCTGGTTGTCGCCTTCCCGCGCGAGACCGTCGCCATCTACCAGCTGATGAAGCAGGGCCGTCGCGATGAGGCGCTTTCGATCTACCGCTGGTTCCGGCCGCTGCTCGATCTCGATGTCTCGACCTATCTGGTACAAAACATCAAGCTTGCCGAAGTGCTCGCCATCAACACAAATGACCGCGTGCGCATGCCGCGCCAGCCTCTGTCGGGCGAGCGCCGCAAGGCGGTTGAGAAGATCGTCAAGGACGCATTGGCGGTACGGCCGAAGCTGCCGGCGTTCTGAGAGCTTTCTTCTCCCCGTTCACGGCAGGGGAATCGCATATGCGGAACAAAGATGGAATCTCGCGACGTTTGTTCTCGACGCGATTCCGATTTGTTCGCCGTTCGATTCCTCGAAAGAGTCCATATGCGATTGCCCTGCCGTTCACGGGGAGAAGATGGCGGCAGCTAGATGAGGGGCAACGCCGGCGTGCAAGGAAATTCCAAATCGGCAGAAGCGGGGCGCCGCCCCGCCCCTCGGGCACCGCAGCCCTTCGCTGGCGCTCCGGGCGTTCGTCGTTCGGAAAGCCAAGCAATTGGCTTTTCGTCCGCTGCGCGGACCACTCCTCACCCCCGTGAACGGGGAGAAGGGGAAGACATCGCCATTGTCGGTGGCGGCATTGTCGGCATCTGTGCCGCCGCCATGCTGGCCGAGGCCGGGCGCAGCGTCACGGTCTTCGACCGCACCGGCATCTGCGAGGAAACCAGTTCCGGCAATGCCGCCGCCTTCGCCTTCTCCGACGTGCTGCCGATGGCGCATAAGGGCATGATGCGGCAATTGCCGAAATGGCTTGCCGATCCGCTCGGACCGCTCAGCATCCCGCCAGCCTATCTTCCGAAGCTGTTGCCCTGGCTGTTCCGCTTCTGGCGCGCCGGCGCGCCGAAGCATTACGAGGCGAGCCTCACTGCGCAGGCCGGCATGATGAAGCTCGCCGAAGCCGAATGGATGGGGCTGCTCGATCGGTCCGGCGCGCGGCCGATGCTGCACGAAGACGGCTCGCTCGAGCTCTACGAAAGCGAGGCAGAATTCCAGGCGGGGCTATCGGGCTGGGCGGCGCGCGCGCGATTCGACATCGGCTTTCGCCATGTCGAAGGCGACGAACTGGCGCGGCTGCAGCCCGGCCTGTCGCCGCGCTTCATCAAGGGCACGTTCGTGCCGGGATGGAAGACGGTTGCCGACCCGAAACTGCTCGGCAAGGCGGTGTGGGCCTATGCCGAGGGGCTGGGCGCGCGCTTGGAGAAAGCACGCGTCGAGCGCCTCGCGAGCAATGATGACGGCGCGACGCTGACGCTGGCCGATGGCACGGTTCGGCAGGCGAGACAGCTCGTCGTCGCCGCCGGTGCGTGGTCGCATCTGCTGGCGGTGCAGTTGGGCGACCGCATCCCGCTGGAAACCGAACGCGGCTACAACACGACGCTGCCGACGGGCGCGTTCGACGTGAAGCGGCAACTGATCTTTTCCGGACACGGCTTCGTCATCACGCCGCTCGAAACCGGGTTGCGTGTCGGCGGCGCTGTTGAACTTGGTGGTCTCAACAGGCCGCCGAATTTTGCGCGCTCGAAGGCGATGCTGGAAAAAGCCAAGCAATTCCTGCCGGGACTGGACGCGTCAGGTGGCCGCGAGTGGATGGGCTATCGCCCGTCGCTGCCGGATTCGCTGCCCGTCATCGGCACGGCGCGCACTACGCCCAACGTCGTCTATGCCTTCGGCCATGGCCATCTCGGCCTGACCCAGGCAGCGGCCAGCGGCCGCTTGATCCGCGATCTCGTTCTCGGGCAGAGTTTGCCGATCGATCTTGCCCCCTTCAGCCCGCAACGGTTTTGAGTTCGAGGAAAATCATGGCCAAGAAATCCTTCTTCTGCATCGACGGCCATACCTGCGGCAATCCGGTGCGACTGGTCGCCGGCGGCGGTCCCTTGCTCGAGGGGTCGACGATGATGGAACGGCGGGCGCATTTCCTGGCCGAATATGACTGGATCCGCACCGGATTGATGTTCGAACCGCGCGGCCACGATGTGATGTCGGGCTCGATCCTTTATCCGCCGACGCGCGAGGATTGCGACATCGCCATCCTGTTCATCGAGACGTCCGGCTGCCTGCCGATGTGCGGCCACGGCACGATCGGCACGGTGACGATGGCGATCGAGCATGGGCTGATCAAGCCGAAGACGCCGGGCGTGCTCAGGCTCGACACGCCGGCTGGGCTTGTCATTGCCGAATACAAACAGGTTGGCGACTATGTCGAGGAGGTGCGCATTACCAATGTGCCGTCCTTCCTTTATGCCGAAGGGCTGACGGTGGAGTGCCCGCAGCTTGGCGAAATCACCGTCGATGTCGCCTATGGCGGCAATTTCTACGCCATTGTCGAACCGCAGGCGAATTACCGCGACATGGCTGACCATTCTGCCGGCGATTTCATCGCCTGGAGCCCGGTGGTGCGGCAGCGGCTCAACGAGAAGTATTCGTTCGTGCATCCGGAAAATCCAGGGATAAATCGGCTGTCGCACATGTTGTGGACCGGCAAGCCGACGGTGGCGGGCGCGGATGCGCGCAACGCTGTCTTCTATGGCGACAAGGCGATCGACCGCTCACCTTGCGGCACCGGCACCTCGGCGCGCATGGCGCAGCTTCATGCCAAGGGCGAGCTCAAGGCAGGCGACAGCTTCGTCCACGAATCGATCATCGGTTCGCTGTTCAAGGGCAAGGTGGAGAAGGATGTCAGCGTTGCGGGCAAGCCGGCCATCATTCCTTCGATCGGCGGCTGGGCGCGGATGACTGGCTTGAACACCATCTTCATCGACGACCGCGACCCGTTCGCGTATGGTTTTGTGGTCAAGTGATACCGGTGGGCTCCGGCCCGTTGGTATCGACCGCGACCTCCCGACGAAACCAGTCCGCGAAGGTGAGTGCTGCAGGTGAGGCATCCGCCGCCATGGTCAGGAAATAACCCTTGTCGCGGTTGGTCGAGATATCCGACAGGACAACGAGGTCGCCCCGCTTCAACTCGTCGCGGAAAACATCGACCGGACACAGCGCCACGCCGTGGCCGGCAATGACAGCTGTCGCCAGAATGTTGAAGTCGGCAAAGACGGGTCCGTTGCCGACATCGACCTTGGCCAGTCCGGCCTCGGCAAACCATTCGCCCCAGCCCTGACGGTTCTCGTCATGCAGCAAGTCGGCGCCGGCGATCCCGGCAGGGGTCCTGAGATGCTCCCTGCCGGCCAGGTAATAGGGGCTGCACACCGGCCGGTTGAGGCGCGAAAACAGTTTCAGGCTGGTGACGCCGGGCGTCGGGTCGGCGCCGAGCGTGATCAGCACGTCATTGTCGCCATCGCCAAGCCTGTCCTCGGCCTTGGCGTAGGCGACGCGCATGCCGATGGCGGGATGGCTGGCGGTGAAGGCCGGCAGGCGGGGCACCAGCCAGCGGCTGGCGATGGACGGGATGCAGCCGACAGAAATCGTCGCCGCGGCGGCATTGCGCCGGATCCGCCGGCAGGTGGCGCCGAGTTCGGCAAGGGCAGCGTTAGCCGACGCCTGCAGGATCACGCCGGCATCGGTCAGCCTTACCTTGCGCGCATCGCGATGGAAGAGAGACACGCCCAGCCACTCCTCCAAGCGCCTTATCTGGTGGCTGATCGCGGGATGGGTCACATGCAGCTCGTCGGCGGCAGCGGAAAAGCTCAGGCGGCGGGAGGCTGCCTCGAAGGCGCGGATGGCATTCAGCGGAATGTAGTCCATCTGTAAGATTTACTAACATGACCGGTGAGAAGCAATCATTTGAAGGTCGATGCGTTCTGCGGCAATTTTGAGCCAGATAACTGACTTCCGTCCACAACACAGAGAAAGCAATCATGTTCACCAGACAATTGGCTGATGTAGAAAAATCTGACTTCTTCGTGAATTGGGGCAATGGCACCAGCCACCGGCTGCTGACCCAACAGGACGGCATGGGCTTTACCGTCTGCCACACTGTGGTGCGCGCAGGCAGCGAATCGCGCCTTCACTATCGGCGACATTTCGAGGCCTGCTATTGCATCGCCGGCGCCGGCGAGGTCGAGGACATGTCCGGTGCTGTGCATCGCATCGAGCCGGGCACGATCTATGTGCTCAATGAGCATGACGAGCACTATCTGCGGGCCGACGCCGCAGGCGACATGATCCTGGTCAGCGTCTTCAATCCGCCCTTGAAAGGCACGGAGCGGCATGCGCTGAGCGAGGATGGTGGGTCCGCCTACTGATCAAAGACCGGCAGCCGCGTCCAGGCCCGGCGGTCGGGCCGGGAAGCTCGGCTTCAACACAGCCTCCACTGGCCATTGCGGTCCGCCCGGCGCGACTTTGTGGCCAAGTAGCAAGAATCTTGCCTCTGCGGAAAGGAATGTGGCTAAAAAACGAAGCCTCTCAGAAACGCAACGAATCGTCTCATCACCTAATTTTGACGGCGATTTCTTCGAAATGAGGCGCATTGACCGGCTGAATCGTCAAAGACATTGCGTTATGCCAATGATAGGGTCCGCGATAGTCCAGGGGTCGGGAGCAAAAAAACGGGCAATCGGAAGGCGTGCCGGCAAAACACGCACGACGTTTGAAAAATCACGTTGCAATCCGGGCTCGAAACTTTACGACTAGGGGAAATACGAAAAGGAATGCGTCTGCATGGGCGACATTCCAGGGGAGCCATGTACACATGCAGTACTTTGTCCAGCAGCTTATCAATGGGCTGACGCTGGGATCGATCTATGGGCTGATCGCAATCGGCTACACGATGGTCTACGGCATCATCGGCATGATCAACTTCGCCCACGGCGACATTTTCATGGTCGGGGCATTCGCCGCCCTCGTCGTCTTCCTCATCCTCGGCTCCTTGTTCTATTCGGTGCCGGTCGTCCTGGCGCTGCTGATCATGATGATCGTGGCGATGCTGCTCACCAGCCTCTACAACTGGACGATCGAGAAGGTGGCCTACCGGCCGCTGCGCGGTTCGTTCCGGCTGGCGCCGCTGATCACCGCCATCGGCATGTCGATCGCGCTGTCGAACTTCATCCAGGTGACGCAGGGTCCGCGCAACAAGCCGATCCCGCCGATGGTCAGCCAGGTCTACAACATCAACGGCATCAGCATATCGCTGAAGCAGATCATCATCGTCATCGTCACCGCGCTGCTGCTCGCGCTGTTCTGGTACCTGGTCAACAGGACCTCGCTTGGCCGCGCCCAGCGCGCCTGCGAACAGGATCGCAAGATGGCTGCACTTCTCGGCGTCGATGTCGACCGTACGATCTCGATCACCTTCATCATGGGCGCTGCCCTTGCGGCCGTCGCCGGCACGCTGTTCCTGATGTATTACGGCGTCATCGCCTTCTCCGACGGCTTCGTGCCGGGCGTCAAGGCCTTCACCGCGG
This sequence comes from Mesorhizobium sp. P2_F7, assembly GCF_056403695.1. Classification (NCBI taxonomy): domain Bacteria; kingdom Pseudomonadati; phylum Pseudomonadota; class Alphaproteobacteria; order Hyphomicrobiales; family Phyllobacteriaceae; genus Mesorhizobium; species Mesorhizobium sp. P2_F7. Next base: position 366,085 of record NZ_JBFUFA010000002.1, read on the forward strand.
CCGTTCTCGGCGGCATCGGATCTCTCCCGGGCGCCGTGCTTGGCGGGCTGCTGATCGGCTTCATCGAGAGCATGTGGTCGGCCTATTTCTCGATCGACTACAAGGACGTCGCGGCGTTCTCCATCCTGGCGATCGTGCTGATCTTCCTGCCTTCCGGCATTTTGGGCCGGCCAGAAGTCGAAAAGGTCTGAGACAATGGCGGTTACCGTATCCTCGGAGCGCGACACCGTCGCCTCCCCCGTGCAGCGCGCATTGCGTGAGGCGCTCTATGCCGGCGCCATCTCGCTAGGCCTGTTCGTTCTGTTCATCGGCCTGAAGACCGACCAGAACATCAGCAACCAGCTGATCCTGGTGACGCGCTGGTGGCTGCTCATCACCGTGGTCGTGCTGACCATGCTTGGCCGCTTCTTCTACATCGCCTATGGCCAGCCCTTCATGGCCAATCAGAAGATCGCCAATGTCGCCACCGGCCTGTTGCCGGCCAGTGTGGCGTCGCGCTTCTTCATGCTTCCGGCCTTCATCGTCGCTATCGTGCTGGCGGGGGTGCTGTTCGTGTTCGGCGGCGCCTTGCCGGGGCTGCTGGGCGATGGTCTGGCCGGCTATCTGCAGTTCCTGCGCGCGCTGGCCGTCATCTATGCACTGGCCTGTGTGATCTTTTACTTCCGCGCCTACATCCATGACAATTTCACCAAGCTCGGGATCACCGCATTGGTGCTCTATCCGATCCTGGTCGTCGGCGTGTTGACGCTGATGTCGTGGTCATTTGTCGGCGGGCTGCAGGGCTCGCTGAAGTGGATCGACAATTTCGGCATCCAGATTCTGATCTATGTGATGCTGGCCTGGGGGCTGAACATCGTCGTCGGCCTCGCCGGCCTGCTCGATCTCGGCTACGTCGCCTTCTATGCGGTCGGCGCCTATGCCTATGCGCTGCTCGGCTCGCACTATGGCCTGTCCTTCTGGATCCTGCTGCCTGCAGCCGGCGCCATGGCCGCCTTCTGGGGCGTGATGCTCGGCTTTCCGGTGCTTCGGCTGCGCGGCGACTACCTGGCGATCGTCACTCTGGCCTTCGGCGAAATCATCCGCCTGGTGCTGATCAACTGGCGTGAAGTCACCAACGGCTCGGCCGGCATATCCGGTATTCCGAAGGTCACCTTCTTCGGCCTGATGACGTTCAATTCGGCGGACCCGAACTATATCGGCAAGGTGCTGCACATCGCCCAGTCGAGCGCCTACTACAAGATTTTCCTCTACTATCTGATCCTGGCGTTGGCGCTGCTCACCGCCTTCGTCACGATCCGGCTCAGGCGCATGCCCGTCGGCCGCGCCTGGGAGGCGCTGCGCGAGGACGAGATCGCCTGCCGTTCGCTCGGCATCAACACCACCACCACCAAGCTCACCGCCTTTGCCACCGGCGCCATGTTCGGCGGTTTTGCCGGCGCCTTCTTCGCCGCACGGCAAGGGTTCGTCAGCCCTGAATCCTTCGTCTTCCTGGAATCGGCGATCATCCTGGCCATCGTCGTGCTCGGTGGCATGGGCTCGCTGGTCGGCATTGCGGTCGCCGCAATGGTGATGATCGGCGGCACCGAGGCGTTGCGCGAGCTCGACTTCCTCAAGCAGGTCTTCGGCAAGGACTTCACGCCGGAGCTTTACCGCATGCTTCTGTTCGGCATGGCCATGGTCATCGTCATGCTTTGGAAGCCGCGCGGCTTCGTCGGCAGTCGTGAACCGACAGCCTTCCTCAAGGAGCGAAGAGCGGTCTCCAGTTCCTTCACCAAGGAAGGACACGGCTGATGAATGCGAGTTCGATTCAGAAGGCCAATTCGGGCATGAAAGACGCCATCCTCCAGGTCGAGCATCTGTCGATGAAGTTCGGCGGCCTGGTCGCCATCGGCGACCTGTCCTTCCAGGCCAAGCGTGGCGAGATCACCGCGCTGATCGGGCCCAACGGCGCCGGCAAGACCACCGTCTTCAACTGCATCACCGGCTTCTACAAGCCGTCGGAAGGCATGATCACGCTCAACGGTGCCGACGGCTCGACCTTCCTGCTCGAACGGTTGCCTAACCACGAGATCCCGGCGCGCGCCAAGGTGGCGCGTACCTTCCAGAACATTCGCCTATTCTCCGGCATGACGCTGTTGGAGAACCTCCTGGTTGCCCAGCACAACAAGCTGATGAAGGCATCGGGCTATACGATCCTGGGCCTGTTCGGGATCGGCGGCTACCGCAGGGCCTCGGCCGAATCGGTGGAGCTTGCCAAGCACTGGCTGGAGAAGGCCGATCTTGTCGATCGCGCCGACGATCCGGCCGGCGATTTGCCCTATGGCGCGCAGCGGCGCCTTGAGATCGCGCGCGCCATGTGCACGGGCCCTGAGCTTCTGTGTCTCGACGAGCCGGCGGCCGGTCTCAATCCGAAGGAATCGGCAGCGCTCAATTCGCTGCTGATGGACATCAAGAGCAGCACCTCGATCCTGCTGATCGAGCACGACATGTCGGTGGTCATGCAGATCTCCGACCATGTCGTTGTGCTCGAATATGGCCGCAAGATTTCCGACGGCAGCCCGCAATCGGTGCGCACCGACCCACGCGTCATCGCCGCCTATCTCGGCGTCGACGACGAGGAGGTCGAGACGGTGCTGACCGAGGTCGGCGATGAAGACGTCATCGAGCAGTTGGACATAGGGCCTGATACGGCGCACGGACCAGGCTCGTCTTCGTCCTATCTCGCCGGCCCGGTGAGCGACACGATCGGCCACAGCGAGGGCGAGCGGGTCACGGTGTCGAAGGGCGCCTCGAAGGCAGCTCAATTCGATGCAAAGGCCAACGTCGCGCCGAGAAAACCGACCGAGCGGGCCACGGCCAAGCCCGCCGGGAAATCCCCGACATCCAAGCCGCGCGGAGGGCGTAAATGATGGCCGAGACAACGCTGCTCGACATCAAGGGCGTCGAGACCTACTACGGCAACATCAAGGCGCTGAACGGCGTCGATGTTCACGTCAACCAGGGCGAGATCGTCGCGTTGATCGGCGCCAACGGCGCCGGCAAGTCGACGCTGATGATGACCATCTTCGGGGCGCCGCGGGCCCGTTCCGGCACCATCACTTTCGCCGGCACCGACATCACCCAGATGCCGACGCACGAGATCGCGCGCATGCGCATCGCGCAGTCGCCCGAAGGCAGGCGCATTTTCCCGCGCATGACGGTGATGGAAAACCTGCAGATGGGCGCCGGTCTCGACAACCTCAAGCACTATGACGAGGATGCCGAGAAGGTGTTCACGCTGTTCCCGCGTCTCAAGGAGCGCATCGCCCAGCGCGGCGGCACGCTGTCGGGCGGCGAGCAGCAGATGCTGTCGATCGGACGCGCGCTGATGGCGCGGCCGAAGCTGCTCCTGCTCGACGAGCCGTCGCTGGGCCTGGCGCCGCTGATCGTCAAGCAGATCTTCGACGCCATCCGCGAGTTGAACCGCACGCAAGGGCTGACCGTGTTCCTGGTCGAGCAGAACGCCTTCGGCGCGCTCAAGCTCGCCACGCGCGGCTATGTCATGGTCAACGGCAACGTGACCATGAGCGGCACCGGCAAGGAATTGCTCGCCAATCCCGAAGTGCGCGCGGCCTATCTCGAAGGCGGCCATCACTGATTTCAGGAGTCTTCACCATGCAAGGCATTCTTCACGAGGAACCTTCCATCTGGCAGTTCTTCTTCGTCACCTGTCTGCTCGGCGGCTGGGCGGCATGGATGACCGGCAAGGCCAGCGCCCAGACATGGCGCAGCCTGCCGGCGCTGTTCGCCTACCTGCTGGGGCTCGGCATCGGCATCAGGTTCATCCATCATGCCCTGTTCGGCGGTACGATGTTTTCGCTGCAATACTATGTGGTGGACACAATCGTGCTCATGATATTGGGGTTTGTCGGCTATCAATACACGCGCACCAACCAGATGGTGACGCAGTATAATTGGCTTTACGAACGTGCTTCGATCTTAAGCTGGAAACCGAAAGGCTGACGTTCATCATTAACGCCGTTCCGGGGATGAATCGGCGTGACAAGGGCCTGAAAATCGGCAAAGTACGCTTTCTGCGATAAGGGTGGGCATCGCATGAAAGTATCATCCACGCCCACCTCGTAAATGGGAGCGTTTAAATGAAGAAATCACTTTTGTCCGCCGTTGCCCTGACCGCGCTTGTCGCGTTCGGCGGTAACGCATGGGCTGATGTCCTCGTCGGCGTCGCCGGTCCGATCACCGGCCCGAATGCGGCCTTCGGTGCGCAGCTGCAGAAGGGTGCGGAAGCGGCTGTCGCCGACATCAACGCAGCAGGCGGCATGAATGGCGAGCAGATCAAGCTCGAAGTCGGCGACGACGTCTCCGATCCGAAGCAGGGCATCTCGGTCGCCAACAAGTTCGTTGGCGACGGCGTCAAATTCGTGGTCGGCCACTTCAACTCGGGCGTCTCGATCCCGGTGTCGCAGGAAGTCTATGTCGACAACAACATCGTCGAAGTGACCCCGGCTGCGACCAATCCGAAATTCACCGAGCGCGGCCTGTGGAACGTGTTCCGCACCTGCGGACGCGATGACCAGCAGGGCGGCATTGCCGGCGCCTATATTGCGGCCAACTTCAAGGACGCCAAGGTTGCCGTCATCCACGACAAGACCCCCTACGGTCAGGGCCTTGCCGACGAGACCAAGAAGACAATGAACGCAGCCGGCCTGACAGAAGTCATGTACGAAGGCGTCAATGTCGGCGACAAGGACTTCTCGGCGCTGATCGCCAAGATGAAGGACGCCGGCGTCACCCTGATCTACTGGGGCGGCCTGCACACCGAAGCCGGCCTGATCATCCGCCAGTCGGCTGACCAGGGCCTCAAGGCAACCCTGATGTCGGGCGACGGCATCGTTACCGACGAGCTGGCTGCGATCGCGGGCGACGCGGTTATCGGCACGCTCAACACCTTCGGTCCGGATCCGCGCCTGATCCCCGAGAACAAGGCACTGGTCGAGAAGTTCCGCGCCCAGGGCTTTGAACCGGAAGCCTACACGCTCTACGCCTACGCTGCCATGCAGGTGATCGCGGAGGCCGCTGCCGTGGCCAAGACGAACGACCCGGTGGAAGTGGCCAAGGCGCTGCATGAGAAGGGTCCGTTCAAGACCGTTCTGGGCGACCTCGCATATGACGAGAAGGGCGATCCGAAGCTCCCGGGCTACATCATGTACGAGTGGAAGAAGGGTCCGGACGGCAAGATCACCTGGCTGCCGAAAGGCTGATCGGATAACGCAATCCCTACGAAATGCCCGGCGCTTGCGCCGGGCATTTTTCTTTTGCCCAGCCGGAGCAGGGACGGAGCGATTGCGTTGGCTAAAAAACAACCGTTAGCCGGAAGCGGATTGTGCGCGGGATGACAATTCGCGTCACTTGGCGACGCCATTCGCACGCAGTCTTTCGCTTTGCGGTGCTAGAATCCATTTAAATCGGTTTAATTGTCCCCCGATTTTGGTTGCACTGCAGCATTTTCGCGTTAATCATTGCTGAGCCCCCATCCCTCCCGTCCGGAGCCTTCTTCCTTGGCCATCACGAAGATCCTCGTCGCCAACCGGTCCGAAATTGCCATCCGCGTCTTTCGCGCGGCCAACGAGCTCGGCCTCAAAACCGTGGCGATCTGGGCCGAGGAGGACAAATATTCGCTGCATCGGTTCAAGGCCGATGAAAGCTATCAGGTCGGGCGCGGGCCGCATCTCAACAAGGACATGGGGCCGATCGAAAGCTATCTGTCGATCGAGGAAGTGATCCGCGTCGCCAGGCTGTCCGGCGCCGACGCAATCCATCCGGGCTATGGCCTTCTATCGGAAAGCCCCGAATTCGCCGAAGCCTGCGGCGAGGCCGGCATTACCTTCATCGGGCCGAAGCCCGACACGATGCGCCGGCTCGGCAACAAGGTCGCCGCGCGCAATCTCGCCATCGAGGTCGGCGTGCCGGTGATTCCGGCGACGGACCCGCTGCCGGACGACGGCGAGGCGATCAAAAAGCTTGCTGCCGAGGTTGGCTATCCCATCATGCTCAAGGCGTCGTGGGGTGGTGGCGGGCGCGGAATGCGCGCGATCCGCTCGGAAGCCGACCTGCTGCGCGAGGTGACCGAAGGCAAACGCGAGGCCAAGGCCGCCTTCGGCAAGGACGAGGTCTATCTCGAAAAGCTGATCGAGCGTGCCCGCCATGTCGAGGTCCAGGTGCTCGGCGACACCCACGGCAACGCGGTGCATCTGTTCGAGCGCGACTGTTCGATCCAGCGCCGCAACCAGAAGGTCGTCGAACGGGCGCCGGCGCCTTACCTCAGTGAGGCGTTGCGCCAGGAGCTTTGCGGCTATGCGCTCAAGATCGCGCGCGAGACCAGCTATATCGGCGCCGGCACCGTGGAATTTCTGCAGGACGCCGATACCGGCAAATTCTACTTCATCGAGGTCAATCCACGCATCCAGGTCGAGCACACCGTTACCGAGCAGGTAACCGGCATCGACATCGTCAAGGCGCAGATCCACATCCTGGACGGCTTTGCCATCGGCACGCCGGAATCGGGCGTACCGGCGCAGAAGGACATCAGGCTGAACGGCCACGCGCTGCAGTGCCGCATCACCACCGAGGATCCGGAGCACAATTTCATTCCGGATTACGGCCGCATCACCGCCTATCGCGGCGCCACCGGCTTCGGCATCCGGCTCGACGGCGGCACCGCCTATTCGGGCGCTGTCATCACCCGCTTCTACGATCCGCTGCTGGAGAAGGTGACGGCGTGGGCGCCGACGCCGGCCGAGACAATCGCCCGCATGAACCGGGCGCTGCGCGAGTTCCGCATCCGCGGCGTCGCCACCAACCTCACCTTCCTCGAAGCGATCATCAACCACCCGAGCTTCGCCGACAATTCCTATACGACCAAGTTTATCGACACGACGCCGGAGCTGTTCCAGCAGGTCAAGCGCCAGGACCGCGCCACCAAGCTGCTCAACTACCTGGCCGACGTGTCGGTCAACGGTCATCCGGAAACCCGCGGACGCCCCATGCCGAAGGCCGATGCGGCAGCACCCGTCGTGCCCTATCTCAACGGCAATGTGCCTGATGGCAGCAAGCAGAAACTGGACGTGCTCGGCCCACAGAAGTTCGCTGCTTGGATGCGCGAGCGAAAAGAGGTGCTGGTCACCGACACGACGATGCGCGACGGCCATCAGTCGCTGCTCGCCACCCGCATGCGCACGCATGACATCGCCAGTATCGCCGGCACATACGCTCGGGCCTTGCCGCAGCTCCTGTCACTTGAATGCTGGGGCGGCGCCACTTTCGACGTCGCCATGCGCTTCCTTACCGAGGATCCGTGGGAGCGGCTGTCGCTGGTGCGCGAAGCAGCACCCAACCTTTTGCTGCAGATGCTTCTGCGCGGCGCCAATGGCGTCGGCTACACCAACTACCCCGACAATGTCGTGCAGCATTTCGTCAAACAGGCAGCGGCCGGTGGCGTCGATCTGTTCCGTGTCTTCGACTGCCTGAACTGGGTCGATAACATGCGAGTCGCCATGGACGCGGTCGGCGCCGAAGGCAAGCTGGTCGAAGCGGCGATCTGCTACACCGGCGACATCCTCGATCCGGCGCGCGCCAAATACGACCTCAAATATTATGTCGGGCTGGCCAAGGAATTGCAGGCGGCCGGCGCCCACATCATCGCCGTCAAGGACATGGCCGGACTGTTGAAGCCGGCTGCGGCACGCGTGCTGTTCAAGGCGCTGCGCGAGGCAACCGACCTGCCGATCCATTTCCACACCCACGACACGTCGGGTCTATCGGCGGCGACGGTGCTGGCGGCGGTGGAGAGCGGCGTCGACGCCATCGACGCGGCGATGGACTCTCTCTCCGGCAACACTTCGCAGCCGTGCCTGGGCTCGATCGTCGAGGCGCTGAAGGGCACCGAGCGCGATCCCGGCCTCGACCCGCAATGGATCCGCAACATCTCGTTCTATTGGGAAGCGGTGCGCAACCAGTATGCCGCTTTCGAAAGCGACCTCAAAGGACCGGCCTCGGAGGTCTACCTGCACGAGATGCCGGGCGGCCAGTTCACCAACCTCAAGGAGCAGGCGCGCTCGCTCGGGCTGGAAACGCGCTGGCACGAGGTGGCGCAGACCTATCACGACGTCAACCTGATGTTCGGCGACATCGTCAAGGTGACGCCGTCGTCCAAGGTCGTCGGCGACATGGCGCTGATGATGGTCAGCCAGGACCTAACCGTCGCCGATGTCGAGAACCCCAGTAAGGACATCGCCTTCCCGGACTCGGTCGTCTCGATGCTGCGCGGCGATCTCGGCCAGTCGCCGGGCGGTTGGCCGGAAGCTCTGCAAAAAAAGGTGCTGAAGGGCGACAAGCCGATCACGGTGCGGCCGGGCTCGCTGTTGAAGCCGGCCGATCTCAAGGCCAGCCGCAAGGAGATCGAGGAGAAGCTGGAGCGCAAGCTTAGCGACAACGAATTCGCCTCGTGGCTGATGTATCCAAAGGTGTTTTCCGACTTCGCCGCGGCGCAGGAGACCTATGGCCCGGTCAGCGTGCTGCCGACGCCGACTTATTTCTACGGCATGAAGTCGGAAGACGAGATCTTCGTCGACATCGAAAAAGGCAAGACGCTGGTGGTACGGTGCCTTGCGATCGGCGATGTCGACGAGAAGGGCATGGTCACGGTGTTCTTCGAACTCAACGGCCAGCCGCGAAGGGTGAAGGTTCCGGACCGGGCGCATGGTGCGTCCGCCGCAAAGGCGAGACGCAAGGCCGAGCCCGGCAACGAGGCGCATGTCGGCGCGCCGATGCCGGGCGTGGTCTCTGCGCTTGCGGTTGCCGCCGGCCAGGCGGTCAAGGCCGGCGATGTGCTGTTGTCGATCGAAGCAATGAAGATGGAGACGGCGCTGCATGCCGAACGCGACGGCACGGTGGCCGAAGTGTTGGTCAAGGCCGGCGACCAGATCGACGCGAAGGATCTGTTGATCGCCTTCACCTGAGGCGTATTGATATTCAGGTGAGGCCGGCCTGCAAACAGCGGCTTCCTGCGCTTCCGGTGCTCACGTACGAAAAGTACGCTCCGCTCCGGTTCTCGGAAGCCACAGTTTTCGGCTCGGCCTGACCTGAATCTCAACACGCCTTAAGGCGTGTCATTATGAAGGGGACGGTTGGCAGCAGCCGTCCACGAAGCATCGATAATGGCTTGACCCGCCGCGCCCGCTCGGGCATCGAACCCGCTCCAATTTTGCCGCGTCAGAATCGCGGTGCTAGAAGGTAGCGGAGAAAAAACATGGCCGACGACATTACAGATACCAGCCAGACTGTTGCCGCCGGCCAGTTGCGCGCCTTCATCGAGCGCATCGAGCGGCTCGAGGAAGAAAAGAAGACCATCGCCGACGACATCAAGGAAGTGTTCGCCGAGGCCAAGGGCACCGGCTTCGACACCAAGGCGATGCGGTCGATCATCCGGCTGCGCAAGAAGGATCAGGCCGAGCGGCAGGAAGAGGACGCCATCCTCGATCTGTATATGGCCGCCCTCGGCATGGTGTAAGAGACCGTATGGAAATTCGACTCCGGCGGTCATCGCCGGAGCCAATTTCGAACAGTCTCGGGCCGGGCATGATGCTGGAACGGGCATCGAACCATGAGCGAATTCGACTTCGGCGCCCGCCGCGCCTCTGAATTCCGCCAACGCAGCTTCTGGGCGCTGTTCGCCGAACGGCATCCGGAGGAACGCGCATCCATGGCGCGGCGCGGACCCTGGTTCTGGCAGCGCGGGCTGCCGGACTTCGCCCTGGTCCTGTCCATGTATGTCGCGCCGGCGCAGAACCATGTCGGCGTCTTCTTCGGCCGCAACGAGAAGTTCGGCGCCACTGAAGCCTGGTCGCGGTTGAAGCCGTTCCAGCCGGCGATCGAAGACAGGCTGAAGCTCAGGCCGGAACAGAGCTGCGAAGGTCTCGGCATCAACTCGATATGGCAGGTGAACTGCTTTGCCGAGGACAACTGGCCGGCCATGGCCGACTGGCTGGTGACGGAATGCTCGCGCTTCGAGCGCGCCGTCACTGAGGTGCTGGGACAGGCTGAGGGCGCCTGGCGCTAATTCGGTTTCGGCGCGTCGTGGCCGATCTCGTCCAGATGCTGCTGCAACGCCATGTGGTCCAGCGCGTCCATCGGCAGGTTGGTGAACAGCGAGATGCGGTTGTTGAGCATGCGATAGGCGTCGGCGAAGGCCAGATGCATTTCGGCGTCGGTGCCTTGTGCCTTGGCCGGATCCGGTATCGCCCACAGCGCGGTCATCGGGTGACCGGGCCAGACCGGACAGGATTCGTTGGCCGTGCTGTCGCAGACGGTGAAGACGAAATCCATCTCCGGCGCGTCGGGCTTTGCGAACTCGTCCCAGCCTTTCGAGCGGGCGAAGCCGGTGTCGTAGTTGAGGCTCTCAAGCAGCTGCAGCGCGTAGGGATTGACGGTGCCCTTCGGCTGGGACCCGGCGGAGAAGGCCTTGAACTTCTCGGCGCCAACGCGGTTTAGAATGGCTTCGCCCATGATCGAGCGCGCTGAATTGGCGTTGCATAAGAACAAGACATTGTAGCTTTTGTCGCTCATCAAAGACCTCCCTGGCAGGCGACCTCGGGACGAAGGAACGGCACGGTCAGCAAATTAGCTTTGCTGCGGATGCCGGCAAGGGGCCATCCGGAAAGATTTTGCGATTGTTTGACGGCGATCGCCAAGCCATATGCTTCTACGATCATCGTGCGCGCCTGCCGCGTTCGGGATCGCTCAGAATGAAAGAGTTGAGCCTATGCCAGGACCGGCGGGGAGCGAAGACGGCAAGATGGGCGGAACGGCCGGCTTCTTCCGCTCGCGCTGGCACGGTGCCGTGCCGCTCGATCGTCTGTTCTGGCGCGACATGGTTGTTGTCGGCACCGCGATCAACGTCGCGTCGTCGGTGGTTGCACTCATCCTGCTTGGGCTGAAGCTGCCGCTGGCAGTGGTGCTGGCCGTGCATTTCGCGCCGGTGCCCTACAACATCTTCCTGACGCTGGCCGTCTGGCGAATTGCGGAAAAGGCCGGCGGCGCCAAGGCCTCGCTGATGATGCTCGGTTCCGCGCTATGGCTGATCCTGGTGGTCGTTGTCTGAAACGCCGGCCGGGCACAAAATAGGGCGGCCGGAGCCGCCCTTGCAAGAAATGATGACCGGGTTGCGGATCAGGCCGCCGGCTCGAATTTCAGCGCCACGCCGTTGATGCAGTAGCGCAGGCCGGTCGGCGGCGGGCCGTCGTCGAAGACATGGCCGAGATGGCTGCCGCAGCGCGAGCAGTGGCATTCGGTGCGGACCATGCCGTAGCTGCGGTCGACGGTGTTCTCGACCGAGCCGGGCACCGGGTCGTTGAAGCTCGGCCAGCCGGTGCCGCTCTCGAACTTCAGCTTGGATTCGAACAGCGGCTGGTCGCAGCCGACGCAGGAAAACGTGCCGGCGCGCTTTTCATAGAGCAGGGCACAGCTTCCGGGACGCTCGGTGCCGTGGCCACGCATGACGGCATATTGCTCCGGCGTCAGCCGGGCACGCCATTCGGCGTCGGTGCGGGTAACGGGGTAGGTGTGGGTGTCCATTTGATCTCCTCAGCCTTGGCGGCTTGTTGTTGGTTGCAGCCAGTATTCGCACGAAGATAGGGGTTTGTTACAGGTTCGACCAGCGTAGAGGCGTGTTTGGGGCTCAATGCTTGCGGGAGAGCTGCTTGGTCGCGGCTTCGAGCCCGGCCAGCGTGAGCGGGAACATGCGGCCGCCGAAGATATCGCGGATCATGGCGATCGAATGGGTGAAGCCCCAATTCTTCGCGTTTTCGGGGTTCAGCCAGACCGCATTCGGCCATTGCTGCAGCATCCGTCCGAGCCAGACGGCGCCGGCTTCCGGGTTCCAGTGTTCGACCGAGCCGCCGGGATGGGCAATCTCGTAAGGACTCATCGAGGCGTCGCCGACCACGATCACCTTGTAGTCCGGGCCGTATTTGTGAAGCAGGTCGAAGGTCGAAATCGTCTCGGCATGCCTGCGGCGATTGTCCTTCCACACGCCTTCGTAGAGGCAGTTGTGGAAGTAGAAATATTCGAGCTGGCGGAACTCGGCGCGGGCGGCCGAAAACAGCTCCTCGACGCTCTTGATGTGGTCGTCCATCGAGCCGCCGACATCGAAGAACATCAACAGCTTCACGGCGTTTCGCCGCTCAGGCCGCGTCTGGACGTCGAGATAGCCGTGCTCGGCAGTGGCGTGGATGGTGCCGGGGAGGTCGAACTCTTCCTCCGCGCCTTCGCGCACCCAGCGGCGCAGGCGCTTCAGCGCCACCTTGATGTTGCGGGTGCCGAGTTCGACCGCATCGTCGAAATTTTTGAACTCGCGCTTGTCCCAGACTTTTACCGCACGGCGGTTGCGGCTTTCATGCTGGCCGATGCGTACGCCTTCGGGATTGTAGCCATAGGCGCCGAACGGTGAGGTGCCGCCGGTGCCGATCCATTTCGAGCCGCCCTGATGGCGGCCCTTCTGTTCCTCAAGCCGCTGCTTCAGCGTCTCCATGAGCTTGTCGAAACCGCCGAGCGCCTCGACCAGTTTCTTCTCTTCCTCGGTCAGGTGCTTTTCGGCGAGACGGCGCAGCCATTCCTCAGGGATGTTGGCGACATCGACGCCATCGGGGCCGGTGAGCGCCTCGATCCCCTTGAAGACATGTGCAAACACCTGGTCGAAGCGGTCGATGTGGCGCTCGTCCTTCACCAAAGCGGCGCGAGCGAGGTAATAAAAACCCTCGACATCATAGTCGACCAGCCCGGCCTCCAGCCCCTCCAGCAGCGACAGATATTCCCGGAGCGAAACGGGAACCCGCGCGGCCTTCAGTTCGAGGAAGAAAGGGAGGAACATCGGCTATCTATAGCAGATCGTACTCGATGAAGCCCGTCCGGCGCGCCACGTGATCGTAGAGTTTGCGCGCCGTGGTGTTGGTTTCGTGGGTCATCCAGTAGACGTTCTTGACGCCGATCTTGCCGGCTTCCTGCTTGACCGCTTCGATCAACGCCGCACCGATGCCTTTGCCGCGCACATCAGGGTCGGCGAAAAGGTCCTGCAGGTAGCAGTTGTTTTTCTCCGACCAGCCGGAGCGGTGATAGAGATAGTGGGTCAGGCCCACCGCCTTGCCGTCGAGGGTGGCGATAAATCCCTTCGGCTCGAATTCGCCTGCCGTGAACAGCCGCTTCCAGGTGATGTCGTAGACCTCGTCCGGCAGCTTGGTTTCATAGAAGGTGAGGTAGGCAGTCCACAGCCGCCGCCAGTCGGCGTGGTCAGCCTGCGCCAAGGGACGCACGGTGATATCGGTCATTTCGCTTCCTCCAAAGCCTGATCCGTTGCGACGGAATCAGATCGAATACAGCTTCGCCTAAGCCGCTGCCGATTTGTACTCGCGAAATGCGGTCGCAAGCACATGCAGCGCCTCGCGTGCCCGCGGCGCCAGCGTGTGTGAATGCAGGACCACTTCGGACGGGTCAAGCGGCGGCAGGCCGAGCTTGCGGCCAACCTCGACCAGGCCGGGAGGAACGACGCGGTGGGCCAGCGCCGAAATGGCAAAGCCCGCCGACACCGCAATGTTGACGGCCGCGCCGCCGCCGCCGACGAAAGCCTCCTCCCAGGCTATGCCTGCCTTGTCCAGCGTCTCGACCGCTCGCACGCGATCCGGGCAGCTGCATATTGTGCTCAGAAGCGCCAGGCGCAGCGGCGTTCCGCGCTGCCATTCGAAGGAAGGGGTCGCGAACCAGCCATAGTGGTTGCGCGACAAGGTCCGGCCCGGACGGCTGTCGCCTTCGCGGTGTACGATGATCGCATCGAGTTCGCCGCGATCGAACGCTTCTTTGAGAATGGTGCTGGTGTCGATCCTCAAACTGAGCGTGAGCGATGGATCGTGCGCGTGGAGCTGGGCGATCAGGACGGAAAGCTCGGGGCCGGCGACATGATCGACAAAGCCGAGCGCGAGCCGGCAAGGTGCCTCGGCAAACTCGGCCATGGCGCGCTCATGCGCGGCCAGGAAATCGCGCGCGGAGGGCAGGAACACCGCGCCCTTTGCCGACAGGCTGACGCGGCGTGGCGTGCGTTCGATCAGACGCGCCCCGAGCTTTTCGTCGAGCCGGCGCAGCTTGACGCTGATCGTGGCCTGGGTGCTGCCGAGCGCTGCGGCGGCACGGGTGAAGCTCTGCAGGTCGGCCACCATCACGAAGGTGCGGACGGCATCGACATCGAGGCTGGTCATTTACAACCTTCCATTGGCAGCATGCCAATTTGTCATTTCTGATATAGCCAACCATAGCCTTTTTTCATGATCAGGTCTCCTCTATTTCAGGCTGATCGCGGTTTGAAGAGCATCGCCGCCCATGTTCCGATGGAGAGAGATCGATATGCCGTTGCCCATTCAACGAAACACGATTGCGCTGACCGGCGTGTGCCTGGCGTCGCTGCTGTTCGGGCTCGAAATCTCCAGCGTGCCTGTGATCCTGCCGAAACTGGAAAGCGTGCTCGCCGCCGATTTCAAAGACCTGCAATGGATCATGAATGCCTACACCATTGCCTGCACCACGGTGCTGATGGCGACCGGGACATTGGCCGACCGTTTCGGCCGCAAGAGCGTGATGGTGATCACCACCGTCGCCTTCGGCCTCGCCTCGCTGCTGTGCGGTCTCGCCCCCAGTGCTGCGCTGCTTATCGCCGCCCGCTTTCTGCAAGGCCTTGCCGGCGGCGCGATGCTGACCTGCAGCGTGGCGGTGCTGTCGCATCAGTTCCAGGATGGAAAGGCGCGCGGCAGGGCTTTTGTCGCCTGGAGCGTCGTCGCGGGCATCGGGCTCGGTTTCGGGCCAGCCATCGGCGGCCTGATCGTGGCGCTGTCGAACTGGCAGTGGGTGTTCCTCATCCACGTGCCGCTGGCGATCCTGGCGCTTGCCTTCATCGGCGCCGGCGTCACGCAATCGCGCGATCACAACGCCCAGAAGCTCGACTGGGCCGGCATGCTGACGCTTTCAGCGGCCGTGTTCGGCTTCTCCTATCTGATCACGCAAGGTGCAGACCTCGGAGCCGGCGCCCGTATCGGCGTGATTGCCGCCTCGATGGCAGCTTTCATCGCTTTCCTCGTCGCCGAGAGGGTCAATGCCTATCCGATGTTCGATTTCTCGGTGTTCCGCATCCGCCAGTTTTCGGGCGCGATCATGGGCGCCATCGGCATGAATTTCAGCTACTGGCCGTTCATCATCTATCTGCCGATCTATTATTCCGGCGTGCTCGGCTACGACAGCACGACGACCGGCCTGCTGCTGCTCGTCTACACGCTGCCCTTCATGGTGATGCCGCCAATCGCCGAGCGCATTCGCGCCCGCTACCAGGCGCGGATCGCCATCCCGCTCGGCCTTTTGACATTAGGGATCGGCTTCATCGCCATGTGGATCGGCTCCGGGCTCGAAGGGGCGACCTGGCTGACCATGCTGCCCGGCACGCTGATCGCCGGCATCGGCATCGGCCTCACCAATTCGCCGACCACCAACACCACCACCGGCGCGGTGTCGCCGGATCGCGCCGGCATGGCGTCCGGCATCGATATCAGCGCACGCCTGATCACGCTCGCCATCAACATCGCGGTGCTCGGCCTGCTGCTGACGCAGGGTATCGTTTCCTACCTGAGGACCACACTCGGCGCGGCTTTGGAGCCGAACGAGGTGCGGGCGCTGGCGGAAAGGATCGCCACCGGAAATCTCGACGGCCTTGCGCAGGGGACGCCGAAGCTCGCAACGCTCGACCCGTCCGGCGCTATCGTTCACGGCGCTCTGGTTAACGGTTTCAGCTGGGTCATGCTTTATTGCGGGATCGGCGTTCTTGCCTTGTCGGTCATCGGCTTCGTCATCTTCGGACCGAAGCGTGTCGCGCCGCAGGAGAGAGGGTTTGCTCCCGCCGAGTAAGCGGTGGAAGCGTGCTTACAGCTGTCAGTCCGCCCGCCTTTCCTCATCCCTGTCGCCTGGCCATGAAGGCCAGGCGTTCGAACAGATGCACATCCTGCTCGTTCTTTAAGAGCGCGCCATGCAGTTTGGGCAGCGCGTTCTTCGGATCGGCGCGCAAATCCTCGGGCGCGATGTCGTCGGCGACCAGCAGGCGGATCCAGTCGAGTGCCTCGGAGGTCGACGGCTTCTTCTTCAGCCCCGGCACATCGCGGATCTCGTAGAACTGGGTGAGGGCTGCCCGCACCAGATTCTGCTTGATGCCGGGATAGTGGACGTCGACGATTTTGTGCAGCGTCTCGACATCGGGAAAGCGGATGTAGTGGAAGAAGCAGCGGCGCAGGAAGGCGTCGGGCAGTTCCTTCTCATTGTTGGAGGTGATGATGACGATCGGCCTGACCGCGGCGCGGATCGTCTCGCCGGTTTCGTAGACGAAGAACTCCATACGATCGAGTTCCTGTAGCAGATCGTTGGGGAATTCGATGTCGGCCTTGTCGATCTCGTCGATCAAAAGCACGACCTTCTTGCCGGCTGCAAAAGCCTCCCAGAGCTTGCCGCGCTTGATGTAGTTTTTGATGTCGTTGAAACGCTCGTCGCCGAGCTGGCTGTCGCGCAGCCGCGAGACGGCGTCATACTCATAGAGCCCCTGCTGCGCCCGTGTCGTCGACTTGACGTGCCATTCGATCAGGTCGAGGCCAAGCGCCGATGCCACCTGGCGGGCAAGTTCGGTCTTGCCGGTGCCGGGCTCGCCCTTGACCAGCAAAGGCCGCTCCAGCGCGATCGCCGCATTGACCGCCACCATCAGGTCCTTGTCGGCGACATAGGCCGCCGTGCCTTCAAAACGCATGCTTGCTCCTCGGTTCGTCATCGCGACCGTAAGGACGCCGCCCGGCCTGTGCAAGGGCGAGCCGGCTGCGACGAATGGGCTTGAAACCCCTGAGGAAAACATCCGTTGCTATCGCAAGGCCGCACGGTGGGCTGGAGGGATGGCAGCGTGACCGAAACGATATCGGGCAGGACGGCACTGCAGATCGTCGTCGCCGTGCTGGCGGCAACGCCGGTGCTGGTCGGCCTCGAAGGCGTGTTGTCAGGACCGGAATTCCTTGATGTCGCAGCACCCTGGCCCGTCGATCTCGACAGCCATTTCCGCTTCCTGTCCGGCTTCTTCCTTGCCGTCGGCATCGCCTGGTACAGCTGCATTCCCGACATCGAGATGAGGACGGAGCGATTTCGGCTGCTTGCCGCCTGCACTTTTGCCGGCGGACTGGCGCGGCTTATCTCGCTGCTCACCGTGGGCGCACCATCGTTCGGGCACATCGCCGGCCTCTGCGTCGAGTTGCTGGTGGTGCCGGCGCTGGTCTGGTGGCAGGGGCGTGTCGCGAATTAAGCCACTGAGAATGCCCGCCTCACTGGCGCTTAGCCGACCAGCAGCCTATATTGGGGAGGACGGTCTGCGCTTCCCGGCAGGAGAACATTTTCCCCGGGGCCTTAACGATCCTTAGGGAGCTGTCCCTGGGAAGACCCGTGGGTTTTCTCATACGGCGCCCACCTACTTTGTAGGTTCCCGGGATCGCTCTCTCCACCGGTTGTGTGGATCGTCACTTCTTGCCTCAATCCACGCATTTGGTGGATGATGCGGTAGAAAACGTCGCTCCTAAAACGCCGCCAGAAACCGACCTTTTCTATCGTTCAGCGCATGACATCCTCAAAAGACCTGAAGAAACAACTGCGCCGCGAAGCTCTCGGCCGCCGCGATGCGCTCGATCCGATGTGGCGGGTGGAGATCGCGCTTGAGATGGCCGAGACGGGGCGCGACCACCTCACTATCGAGCCGGGCCAGATCGTTTCAGCCTTTTGGCCGATGCGATCGGAAGTCGACGTCAGGCCGCTGATGTTTGCCTTGCGCGAGAAGGGAGCCAGGCTTTGCCTGCCGGCGATCCTCGACAAGACCACAATCGTCTTTCGCGAACTGGTGCGCGGCGCGCCGATGGTCGAGATGGGATTCGGCACCGTGGGACCCCATGCGGAGGCCGAGGAGCTCGACCCCGCAGTGATGCTGGTGCCGCTCGCCGCTTTCGATGCGCGCGGCCACCGCATCGGCTACGGCGCCGGCTATTACGACCGCGCCGTCGCCAGGCTGGTCGACAAGGGCCAGCCGCCACGGCTGATCGGCATCGCCTTCGATTGCCAGGAGGTGGCGCTGGTACCGGACGAGCCACATGACGTCATCATCCAGGAAATACTGACCGAGAGCGGGCTGCGCCGCTTCGCTTAAAAGATCGCGATCTTAGTTTGATGCATGTCGTTGTCTCAAAACCGGGCCGCTTTTGAGCGACATGCATTAACGCGTTTCCAAGACATGCCGGATAGTATTTTCGCACTACAATCCGAGCCGATGGCGGTCGTCATGTTTGTCTTCGCACGCTACCTGCTGATGCCGTTCGCGCTCATCGCGGCGGCGCTGTTTGCGATGGCATTGCACATTGCCGGAACGGCCCTGCACCACCAGTTTGCCTGGCATCAGACGGTTGCCACCGTGACGGATGTCAGTCCCTATACCGAAACGCAGAAAAACGGCCTGACCACGAAAGGCATCAATGTCGCCGTCACCTATGTGGCGGACGATACGCCGATGAGCTGGTCCGGCAAGGGAAAGGACATCGGTCTCTATACTGCGTCCAAAGGCGACCAGGTGGAACTTTACTACGACCCTGCCAATCCATCGACCCTCGATACCGCGGCGATGAAGGGCTGGCGCGGCGGGCTGTTGCTTCTTGCCGTTACCGGCGGTTTCACCGTTTTCTACGTCTGGTTCTTCTGGCTGCTCCGACGCACCGCCCCACCGGCGTCGCCGATGATGTCTTCGGCCGGCCACGTCGCAGGCGCCAGCGCAAAGCCGTCCCAACAGCGGCGTGGTATTTTCGGCCGGGGCTAGAAGCAATCGCTCCGTAGCGCTTGCCTAGCGTCCGTGCCTCTGGATAGAAGTGGGCATGAGACTTCTCTTCCTCGGCGACATGGTGGGCAAATCGGGACGTACGGCAGTGTGGGAACAACTGCCCGGCCTGATATCCGATTTCAAACTCGACTTCGTCATCGTCAATGGCGAGAATGCCGCCGGCGGCTTCGGCATCACCGAAGACATTTTTCGCGATACGATCGCGGCCGGCGCCGATGTCGTCACCACCGGCAACCATGTCTGGGACCAGCGCGACGCGCTGATCTTTGCGCCGCGCGAGGAGCGCTTCCTGCGTCCGTCCAATTTCCCCAAGGGCACGCCGGGGCGCGGCTCCGGCGTCTACATCGCCAAAAACGGCGCGCGCGTGCTGGTCGCCAACATCATGGGCCGGGTGTTCATGCATCCCGAGCTCGACGATCCGTTCCAGGCCGGCGAGCGCGAACTGGCCGCGTGTCCGCTGGGCGAGCAGGCCGATGCCGTGGTCATCGACTTCCATGCCGAAGCGACCTCGGAGAAAATGTGCTTCGCGCATTTCGTCGACGGCCGCGCCAGCCTCGTCATCGGCACCCACACGCATCAGCCGACCGCCGATCACCAGATCCTCAATGGCGGCACCGGCTACATGTCGGATGCCGGCATGTGCGGCGACTATGATTCCTCGCTTGGCATGGACAAGGAAGAACCGCTCAACCGGTTCCTGTCGAAAGTGCCGAAAGGCCGCTTCGAGGCGGCGACGGGACCGGCGACATTGTGTGGCATCGGCGTCGATATTTCCGACCGCACCGGCCTGACCGAGAAGATCGCGCCGTTTCGTCGCGGGCCGCGGCTTGAAGAAACCGCACCATCCTTCTGGTCATGACATTGATATGCTGGACTATAGTACCTAACTGGCGACGAAACTGCTCTAGATCGTAGAGGGGACGACCTCCATGCAGCTCGTTGAATTCCTGGCGCCACATTTTCAATTTGTCTCTGATCCAACCGCCTGGGTCGCGTTGCTGACGCTGATTGTGCTCGAGGTCGTGCTCGGCATCGACAATCTGATCTTCATCTCGATCCTGACCAACAAATTGCCGGAAGCGCAGCGCGCCCGCGCCCGCCGTCTCGGCATCTCGGCGGCGCTGGTCATGCGGCTGGTGCTGCTCGCCACCATTTCCATCATCGTCCAACTGACGACGCCGGTGTTCACCGCCTTCGGCCACGGCTTTTCCTGGCGCGACCTGATCCTGATCGCCGGTGGCCTGTTCCTGGTGTGGAAGGCGACCAAGGAAATCCATCACACCGTGGATCCCGAAGACCACAAGGACACGATGCTGGGCGAGACGCTGCAAATCTCGCTGGCCGGCGCCATCTTCCAGATCCTGCTGCTCGACCTCGTCTTCTCGATCGATTCCATCATCACCGCCGTCGGCATGACCGACGAGATCGCCATCATGTATATCGCCGTGATCGTGGCGGTGAGTGTGATGATGCTGGCGGCCGGGCCGCTGGCCAATTTCATCGCCAAGAACCCGAGCATCGTCATGCTGGCGCTGGGCTTCCTGCTGATGATCGGTATGACGCTGATCGCCGATGGCATGGGCTACCATGTGCCCAAGGGCTACATCTATGCCGCCATGGGTTTCTCGGCCCTGGTCGAAGGGCTCAACATGCTGACGCGGCGGAAGAAGAAATCCGGCGGCGGGCATTGAGGCTGGACTGCAGGGTTGAAGTCGGACTTGGTGGCTGGATAGCTGCGACGAACCGGTGCAGCCGATGTCGCAAGTTGCGGCGAACGCCGTGTCTGGACGAATTGAGCCGATTTATCTATAAGCCGGCCATTCCGACAAAGAGCGCCGTATGCCTTCGCAGGCATGCGAGAGACGTTCTGAGATTTAAATTCGAGCATGCAGAGGACGAGGCAGGAACGCGTCGCCTCGGAATGCTCTAGCCGAAGACGACAGGGGTGCCATGGCTGGCCATTCACAGTTCAAGAACATCATGCACCGCAAGGGCCGCCAGGACGCGGTGCGGTCGAAAATGTTTTCCAAGCTGGCGCGCGAAATCACCGTCGCCGCCAAGAGCGGGACGCCCGACCCGTCGATGAACCCGCGCCTGCGCCTGGCGATCCAGAACGCCAAGGCGGTGTCGATGCCGAAAGACAACATCCAGCGCGCCATCAACAAGGCGTCGATGGGCGATGCCGAGAATTACGAAGCGGTGCGCTATGAGGGCTATGGGCCTGGCGGCGTGGCGCTGATCGTCGAGGCGCTGACCGACAACCGCAACCGTTCGGCCTCGAACGTGCGCGCCGCCTTCACCAAGGCTGGCGGGGCGCTCGGCGAAACCGGCTCGGTGTCGTTCATGTGGAACCGCGCCGGCGAGATCTACTATCCAGCCTCCGCCGGCAGTGCCGACAAGGTCATGGACGCGGCGATCGAGGCCGGCGCCGATGACGTCGAGTCCGACGAGGAAGGCCACACCATCTACTGTGCCTTCGAGAGCATGGGCGAAGTGTCGAAGGCGCTGGAAGCCTCGCTTGGCGAGGCCGAATCGGTGAAGCCGATCTGGCAGCCGCAGAACAATGTCCCGGTCGACGAGGAGCGCGCGCAGTCGCTGATGAAGCTGGTCGCCACGCTCGAGGACGATGACGACGTGCAGAGCGTCTACGCCAACTTCGAAGTCGACGACGAGACCATGGCCAAGCTCAGCGCGGCATGATCGAATCTCGAAGATGAGCGAACTCCCCGCCATCCGCATCACCTATTGCACGCAGTGCCAGTGGCTGTTGCGTGCCGGCTGGATGGCGCAGGAACTGCTTTCCACTTTCGGCACGGATCTAGGCGAAGTGACGCTGGTGCCGGGCACCGGCGGCATCTTCACCATTTCCTGCAACGACGTGCTGGTCTGGGATCGCAAGCGCGACGGAGGTTTCCCGGAGGCAGCAAAACTCAAGCAGCTGGTTCGAGATGTGATCGATCCGGACCGCGACCTCGGCCACTCCGATCGCAAGGGTCACACCTCAAAAGACCACACGCAAAAAGACCCCGCCTGAGCGAGGTCCTTTGCATTTGCGAAGTGCCATCTTCAGAGCAACGCGAAGATGAAGCAGGCCATCGAAACGATGGCGGTGATGGTGCGGACGTGGTTCCACATCACCCATTGGTTCAGATGGTTCGCCCACACGGCGGCGCCGTTGGCGCTGGCCGGGTCGACGGCGGCGAGCGCATCGTTGAGCGGCACATTGAAGACCATGGTCACGATCGGGTTGCCGATCACGTAGATCACCGCACCGGCAAGCAACCAGTACGAGCCGGACTGGCTCCAGCCCATGATGGCGGCGGCGATAAGCACCAGACAGAGCAGGCCGGTGCCGAACAGCGCCGTCATGAAGGTCGGCGTGATCACCGTGATGTTGATCGAATTCATCGCCGCAATGCCTTGCGGGACGGGCAGTCGGGCAAGCGCCGCCATGACGAAGTTGGAGAAGGCGAAGAACACGCCGCCGACGACGCCCGAACCGATTGCGGCAATGATGGTGAGGGTGGGAAGAAGCTTGGTCATCTCAGTTGCTCCAGATGCCGGTTACGGCGGTTTCATTTGCGTAGGCGGAAAAGTCTTTCGGCGCGCGGCCGAGCACACGCTGGACGCCATCGGTCAAAGTCTCGTTGCGGCCGTCAAGCACTTCGGTGAACAGCTCGTTGAGCAGCCACGTGATTTCAGGCGGCAGTTCATATGCGGCCATCGCGGTGGTGAATTCGTCATGCGAGACCTTGACGAAACGGATGTCGCGCCCGGCCGCCTTGGCGATCTCGGCGACCGCGTCGGCGAAGGTCAGCAGCCGCGGCCCGGTCAGCTCGTAGAGCTGGCCGACATGGCCTTGTTCGGTCAGCGCGACAAAGGCAGCGTCGGCAATGTCGTCGGCATCGATGAAGGGCTCACCGACAGTGCCGACCGGGAGCGCAACTTCGCCCCCGAGCAAGGACTCGATGAGAAAGCCTTCGCTGAAGTTCTGCGAAAACCAGGCACAGCGCAGGATCGTCCAGTCGGCGCCAGAGGCCTTGACCATCTCTTCGGCGCGCTGGGCCTCCGTCTCGCCGCGTCCGGAGAGCAGCACCAGGCGGGTGATGCCGCTGGCTACGGCAAGCCTGGCGAAGGCGCCGACGGTATCGGCGGCACCCGGCACGGCGATGTCGGGATAGTAGCTGATGTAGATGGCGCTCACGCCTTGCATGGCGGGACCCCAGGTCGCCGGAACCTCCCAGTCGAAGCGTGGGCTGCCCGAGCGCGAGCCGATGCGCACGGGAACGCCCTGTGTGGTCAGGCGCTCGGCGAGGCGACGGCCGGTCTTGCCGGTGCCGCCGAGGATCAGGATTGGTTTCGATGTCGTGTCAGTCATTGTGGTCTTTCCTCTGTCTGAAAACATGAGCAATCCTCACATTTGCAAAACGTGATAAACCCTCGTATTTTGTGAGTCAAGCCGTTTGTCGGCATTTTTTCGAGACCGGAGACAGTCATGGAAGACACGGCAGCGCCCGCACCCGCCCAGGAACAGGTCGCATCGCCGCGGCGGGCGCCGACGCAGCAACGCAGCCGCGAGCGGGTCGAGCGGATGCTGGCCGCTGCCTCGGCGCTGATTGCCGAGCAGGGCAGCGACGCCATGCGCATGGGTGAGGTGGCGGAACGGGCCGAGGTGTCGATCGGCTCGCTCTACCAGTTCTTTCCCGACAAGCGAGCGATCGTCTGGGCGCTGGCCGAGCGCTATACCGCCGAAAGCCAGGCCTGCATCTCATCGGCACTCAAGGATGTCGGCGACGCCGAAGGCCTGCGGCAGGCGTTTTCGGAGCTGGTCGATATCTACTACCAGCTGTTCCTGGCCGAACCTGTGATGCGCGACATATGGTCGGGCACCCAGGCCGACAAGGCGCTGCGCCAGCTCGAGCTCGCAGACAGCCGGGCGAATGCGGAATTCCTGACCGCGGTCCTCAAGCGGCTGCAACCCGGCGCCGATCCGGTGGCGCTGGAGACGACGGCGTTTCTGGTCTGGCAGATGGGCGAAGCCGCGGTGCGACTGGCGATCTCGGTCGATCGGCAGGAGGGCGACAGGCTGGTCGAAGCCTATAAGCGCATGGCGCTGAGGGAGTTGCTGGAAGGGTAGGAGACAGCGCTCCTCTCCCCGTCTCTATACGGGGAGAGGATGCCGGCAGGCAGGTGAGGGGCAGAGCAAGCTTAGAAAATTTTACTTCGCTTTACCGTGGCAAGCCGCCGAATATCCCAAGCTGGCTATTTTGCTGATGGCCAATCTGCCGACGCTGGCGCTGCCCCTCATCCGCCTGCCGGCACCTTCTCTCCGTATAGTGACGGGGAGAAGGGAGCTGTCACGACAACAAAAAACCCGCCACAAGGGCGGGTTTTTGATGTGATAGCCGATAGGCTTAGAGGCCGAAACCTTCGAAGCGCTTCTTGAACTTCGACAGGCGGCCGCCGCGGTCGAGCAGGGTCTGCTGGCCGCCGGTCCAGGCCGGGTGCGTGGTCGGGTCGATATCGAGGTTCATCGTATCGCCTTCCTTGCCCCAGGTCGAACGGGTCATGTATTCGGTGCCATCGGTCATGACGACCTTGATGGTGTGGTAGTCGGGATGGATGTCGGCCTTCATTGTCGTGCTTCCTGGCTTGTGGCGCTGCCGACGGGCCCGTGGCCTGCGTCGATGCGCCCCTTTTTAAAACTCGAAGCCGCAGCTATTGAAAAGCCACGGCTTCTAAAACGGTCGGCGAGCCTATACATCAGCCGGAATTGAATCACAAGGCCGTGGAAGGCGCATATTGAAAGCGCTCACCTGGAAGCGGCCAGAGGAAACGGTCATGGCGGATATCAGCGGCGAGCAAGACGGGCGCAGACGCTCGCTCGGACCGCTCAGGCGCCTCTATCCCTACATCAGCCGCTACCGCAAGCTGGTCATCGGCGCCGTCATCTCGTTGGCCATCGCGGCGGCGACGACGCTCACCCTGCCGCTCGCCGTGCGGCGCATGATCGACCACGGGTTTTCCGCGTCCAGCACCACCTTCATCGCCGAGTATTTCGCCGCTTTGGTGGTGATGGCAGCCCTTTTGGCGGCGGCATCGGCCGGCCGCTACTATTTCGTCATCACGCTCGGCGAGCGGGTCGTTGCCGATATCCGCAGCGATGTGTTTTCGCATGTCACGACGCTGTCGCCTTCCTTTTTCGACACTGCCCAGTCGGGCGAGATCGTTTCGCGGCTCGCCGCCGACACGACGCAGGTCAAATCCGCTGTCGGCGCCACCGCCTCGGTGGCGCTGCGCAACGTCATCCTCGGCCTCGGCGCGGTGGCGATGATGGTCGTCACTAGTCCGAAACTGTCCAGCCTGGTCATCGCAGCCATTCCGGTGATCGTGCTGCCGCTGGTCGCCTTCGGCCGTTCGGTCCGGCGCCGGTCGCGCCAGGCGCAGGACACGCTGGCGCAAGCGACCGCCTATGCCAGCGAACAGATCGGCGCGGTACGCACGCTGCAGGCTTTCACCAACGAGACGCTGGTCACCGGTCGGTTTTCGGCCGCGGTGGAAGCCGCCTTCCAGGCGGCGCGCTCGTCGATTTTCGCGCGCTCTTTCCTCACCTTCTTTGCCATCTTCATGATCTTTTCCTCGGTCGTGGCGGTGCTGTGGTTCGGCTCGCGCGACGTGCTTGCCGGCACGATGTCGCCCGGCACGCTCGGCCAGTTCCTGCTCTATTCGGTGTTTGCCGCCGGCGCGCTGGGCGCGCTGTCGGAAGTCTGGGGCGAGCTTGCCCAGGCGGCGGGTGCGGCCGAAAGGCTGACCGAAATCCTGGACGAAACGCCGGCGATACTGGCGCCGGCCAATCCGCTGCCGCTGCCTGCCAAGGCGAAAGGCGCGATCAGCTTCGACGATGTCTCCTTCTCCTATCCGGCAAGGCCCGACCGCGCCGCGGTTCATGGCTTGAGTTTTCAGGTCAAGCCGGGCGAGACGGTGGCGATCGTCGGGCCCTCGGGCGCCGGAAAAAGCACGGTGTTTTCGCTGATCCTGCGTTTTTACGACCCCGAGACCGGCCGCATTGCCATTGACGGTGTCGATGTGCGCGAGGCCGATCCGGCCGATGTCAGGGAACGCATCGCCATCGTGCCGCAGGATGTCACCATTTTTGCGGCGAGTGCGCGCGACAATATCGGCTTTGGCCGGCCGGGCGCCACGAATGCCGAGATCGAGACGGCCGCCAGGGACGCGCTGGCCGACGAATTCATCCTCAAGCTCGACAAAGGCTATGACAGTCAGGTCGGCGAGCGCGGCGTGACCTTGTCCGGCGGCCAGCGCCAGCGCGTGGCGATCGCCCGCGCCATCCTGCGCGACGCGCCGATCCTGTTGCTCGACGAGGCGACCTCGGCGCTCGACGCCGAAAGCGAAACGCTGGTGCAGAAGGCGCTGGAACGGTTGATGCAGGGCCGCACCACCATCGTCATCGCCCACCGGCTGGCAACGGTGCTGAAGGCCGACCGCATCCTGGTCATGGATGGCGGCCGCATCGTCGAGGAAGGCACGCATCAGAGCCTGGTCGCCAAGGGCGGCATCTATGCGCGGCTGGCCAAGCTGCAGTTCGAAACCGGAGCAAGCGCGTTCAGGGGTGCGGCGGAGTAATTGTTGCTACACCGATGGTGATCTAGGTGCGGGCAGGCTGGCGCCGGCCGCGCCGGACGGCGATGAACACCGGGACACCGACGAACAAGGTCAACAGGAACATGCTGGCGATGACCTGTCGCTGTTGCGTGCCCGGATCGCTGACCTTCACTTCGGCGGGCGGCGGATCGACGTAGGTAAAGTCATACTCCCACTGAACGTCCTTGGAGATGTCCTCGACGGATTTCAGATAATCCGTAATCGCGTTGGCGGGAACTTCGCTTGCCAGCGTCTGCAAGTTCCATTCCACCCGGAATTCGGTCGGTGTGTTGCTCCACGACGTCTTCAGCGACACATAGGGCGTCACGATGTTCTTTATTTCCTCGCCGGAAAACCTGGCCTTGAGGTTGCGCACGGTTACGCTGTGACGACGGTAATACGGAGTGCCGAGCGATATCGGGCCGCGGCGGCCGACGATGGTCGGGGTCGGGAGGTAGTTGCCGAGATCCGCCGCCTGGATGGGAAAATTCTTGGCAAGATCGTTGGCGGCAAGCGCCTGCGCCGGCAGTGAGTAGCTCTCTTTCACGCTGACGATGTTGCCGTCGCGTCGATCCAGGATTTCCAGCTTTCCGGTGCTTTGAATGCCTGGATACTGCTTGCTGTAATATTTCAGGTAGTTGTCCGCCATCTCGGTCAGCGACTGGCCAGCCAGCCTGTTGCGCATCGAGTCGGCGTCGGCGCCTTCGTACATGGAAAAGACCGTCAGCGACAGCGGATCGCCCGGCTTCTCGGGAAAGTCGAATTCTTCGGCGACCTGGATCGATGGGCTGATCAACTCCGGGGTTGGCATCTTCTCCAATCCGCCGGTGCTGGAAAGCGGCAGCGCGAACCCATAATCGGCCTGCGCAAGATTGTATGCCTTGCCGCCCTGGAGGTCGTTGGTGGCATCCAGCCAGTATGTCTTGGTTCCGATCTTCGCCTTGACGATGGCATGGTCGAAATCGCGCAGCGCCGGCAGGTGCTGGTCCAGAGCTCGCCCATGGTCGAGATCGGCCAGGGCGACTTCGGCAGAAATGCCAAGTCGCACAAGCGACGAGGCAAGCAGCAATGCCTTGTCCTTGCAATCGCCAAACCCGCTTTGCAGCACAGTCGCCGGATCGCGCGGAATGTAGGATCCCGCACCGATCGACAGGCTGACATAACGGATCTGGTCCTGCACCAACCGTGTCGCCTGGATCATCCGGTCTTCGGCCACGGGATGCTTGACGGCGATGTCGTCGAGCTTGGCTGCGAAGTCGGTGGGAAAATCGGTCACCGGCCTGTAGTGGGGCGCAATGGCGTCGACGACGCTGTGCCAGTCTGCGGTCGAGGCCACGTCGACGGAGCCCCAGGCCGGATACTGCACCGGCAGGTTGTCCTCGACCTTGACCGGCTTCGGATTGCGGATCTCCCACACATAGACCGTGTCCGATCCCGATGACGAGATCGCCGGCTTGAGTTCCGTTCCCCTTGGCTTGATCTGAAGCGGCTGACTGGCGGGCCAGGTGATGTTTGCGCGGATAAGCGCCACCGGCTCTTCCCACTCGGTCGAAAAGCTGAAGAAGAAAAGATCCTTGCCGACGAGCGGCGTGATTTCGTAGGTCGTCGCATAGTCGACAATGTCACCGACACGTACATCTTCGACGTTGACATGGGCCGTCAGCCAGCCGTCGTACAGGCCTTTCTCGGCGTCCTTCTCCTGCCTGAAAATATCGAATTTCGTGCTTGCCAACCGGTCGATCACGGCGCCGTCGCGGATGATGCGCAAATGGTTCAAGGTGACTTTGTGCCGCGACGGATCGAACTGCAGGTTGATCCCGGCGCCCTGCTCAAGGCCGGGCCGGTCGACGATCTTGTAGACCGTGCGGGAGTACTGGTCGTAGCCGCCGGTGCGGTGGACGATCTGGTCGTCCGAGAGCAGCCACGAGATGCCGTTCCTGATCTGGTCGGATCGGGTGGCGTCAGCCGAGGGAACATCGATCAGCCTGGTCCAGGCCGGCGCCGGTCCGATAAGGACCACGTCGTCGGACAGGGCCGGAGAACTCAAGCTGACCAGAAACAGGGCGAAAGCAATGAGCCGCCAGCAAGACTTGATCACACGAAAATCAATACAGACCGACATTCCAGTTTCGCCAGCGCCCCAAAGAGCCCCTTTTGTCAGAGGCTTTCCGGCAGAAGTAAAGACCATGCCCTATGTTTTTGGATGCCGTGTCGGCCGAAATGGCTCAGGCCCCGTACCGCTGCTGCAGGTGACGGGTGAAATGCGCGGCATTCAGTTTTTCGCCGGTGGCGCGTTCGAGCAGTTGCGGCGTCGACCAGCGCGAGCCCTGCGACCAGATCTTGTCGCGGCGCCAGCCGTTGATGGCGGCGAAGTTTCCTTTTGCTAGGTCGTCGTCGGCGGAAGGATGCTCGCTGGTCAGCGCCGCCCATTGCTGCGCCGCCATCATGGCGCCCAGCGTGTAGGACGGGAAATAGCCGAAGGCCGCACCTGGCCAATGCACGTCCTGCATCGGCCCGTCGGCCGGATTGTCTATGGTCGACAGGCCAAGATACCCCCGCATCTTGGCGTCCCACGCCTCGGGCAGGTCGGCGGCCTGCAGCCGCCCCGAGACAAGCTCCTGCTCCAGCTCGTAGCGCAGGATGACATGCAGCGGATAGGTGACCTCGTCGGCGTCGACGCGGATCAGGCCGCGTTCGACCCGGTGCACATGCGGCAGGATGTCGTCGAGCGACCAGGCCTCGCCGAGATGCTTTTCAATGACCGGCAGCGCCCAGCGCCAGAATTCGGGGTTGCGGCCGATCTGCTTTTCGACGAACAGGCTCTGGCTTTCGTGCACGGCCATGCCGCGCGCCTTGCCCAGCGGCCAGTGCGCCCAAGCCTTCGGCAGGTTCTGCTCGTAGAGCGCGTGGCCGGTCTCGTGCAGCACGCCCATCAGCGCCGACAGGAAATCCGAGGTCTTGTAGCGGGTGGCGATGCGCACGTCGCTCGGCACGCCGCCGCAGAAGGGATGATGCGACACCGACAGCGAGCCATGGGTGAGGTCGAAGCCGACTGCCGCCATCATAGCGAGGCCAAGCTCGCGCTGCCGGTCGATCGCATAGCTGCCCGAAAGCGGCTTCAGCGGGCGTTTGGCCAGCCGCGTTTCCTGCACGGCCAGCGCCTCAGGCACGAAGCCTTTCAGGAACGTCTTCAGCTCGGTGAACACCGGCGTGATGTCGGCGGCGCGGTTGCCGGGATCGTATTGCTCCATCAGCGCGTCGTAGGGATCGAGGCCGAGCGCGTCGGCGCGCAGCGCAGCCTCCTCGCGCACCAGCGCCACCACGCCTTCCAGCGCCGGCAGGAAGCCTGCCCAGTCGTTCTTAGCACGCAGGTCACGCCAGAGCTGCTCGGAACGCATGCGCGCCACCGTCTGGCGCTCGACGAACTCGACCGGCAGGCAGGTCAGATTGGTGTATTGCCGGCGCAGTTCCCGGACCGCCGCCTGCTGCTCCTCGTTCAACGCCTCCTGGTCGGCGGCGGCGAGCCAGTCGGCGATATCCGGCGCCGTTGCCCTCGCATGCAGCATGCCGGCAAGCGAAGACATGGCCTCGGCGCGCTTCTCGCCGCCACCGACGGCCATGTGGGTCGCTTCGTCGGCGCCGAGGATGGCGAGCGCATGTTCCAGCGCTTCGAGCTTGTGGCCGAGATCATCAAGTTTCTGAAAGGACATGGCAGGTTCCGCGTTTTGGACGGCGGGAAAAGATACCAATGCGCCAGGCTTGGCAACCCTCAAAGGTTGCTCTCGCCGATGCAGCTTGCACAGGTCAGGGCGTGCATGGAATGCTGGCAAGCGGCGCAACACCGCCATGAGGGGAGAGCAAGATGATCGCCAACATACTGGTTGGGCTGGTGGCGCTGATCCACCTCTATATCGTCTATCTGGAGATGGTGGCGTGGGACACGCCGCGTGGCCACAAGGCGTTCAACCTCAAGCCGGACTTTGCCAGTGCCTCGAAGGTGCTGGCCGCCAATCAAGGGCTTTACAACGGCTTCCTTGCCGCCGGGCTGATCTGGGGACTATATCTCGGCGCGGCCGGATTCCAGATCAAGGTGTTCTTCCTGCTTTGCGTTGCCATCGCCGGCCTCTACGGCGCGGCGACTGCCAGCAGGAAGATCCTGTATATTCAAACCGTGCCGGCAGTGCTGGCGCTCGCGGCGCTGTGGCTTGGCTGGTGACAAAAAGGACGCCCTTGGGATCGGTCCCGAGGGCGTCCAGACAGCCCTTCCTCATTCTTGGAATATCAAGAGCGGACCTCAGCCGTTCGGATAATTCCCGCCGTCAGAGCCGTCACCCATCATGAAGCCGCTGCCGGTGTCGGACATCAACGCCTGGTCGACATTGTCGAGGCGGCGTAGCAGATCGCGGTATTTCGCAGCCGGGATCCTGCCATGATCCGCGGCGGCCGTCCGCTCGGCGGCCTGGCTGATATGGGCGGCCCGCATGTGCAGCCTCTGCGCCTCGGCCGCCGTGATCGTGTTGGCATGCCTTGCATCGGTGATGCCCTGTTCGACGCCCTGCACCTGCTCGATCAGGCCGGTCACGCGCGGGCCGGTCATGTCGGTTGGTTCGCTGGCGTCGAGGGCGCCCTTGTGATGTCCGGCGGCATAGGCGCCGGCGAGCGGAACGGCGATCAGAAGTGTCGTGAGGGCTGCAGTCCTGAGAGTCTTCAAAGAACGCATGATGTGCGTCTCCTCCTGCTTTGGAAGGGGCAAGCGCTTTCGCTCCGCCTTCCGGACGCGGGCCGTCGGGTTCCGTCGCGTCGCGATGGGAGGCATCGCCGGCGGTTCCCGGCCCTGCGCGGCAAATTAGGAGGCCTAAGATGCGAAGTGTAATTAAAAAAAGATAATGTTTTCAGGCCTTGCCGAGGCTGTCTTGCGCCCTAGAGTTGAGCCGGCGAACAAATTCGCGTGACTAAAAATCACCGTTCGGTGAGCTTCAGTTCAATGCGGCGGTTCTTGTTGCGGGCGTCTTCGGTGTCGGCGGGGTCGAGCGGCTGGAATTCGCCGAAGCCGGCGGCGACCAGCCGGTTGGCGGGCACGCCGTTCTCGATCAGGAATTTCACCACCGAGGTCGAGCGCGCTGTCGACAATTCCCAATTGTCGCGGTAGCGGCCGGCGCCGGATAGCGGCTTGTTGTCGGTGTGGCCATCGACGCGCAGCACCCAGTTGATCTCCGGCGGGATTTCCTTTTGCAATTCGATGATGGCATCGGCGAGCTTCTTCATCTCGACCTTGCCGGCGTCGTTGATCTCTTCGGATCCGGTCGGGAACAGCACTTCCGACTGGAAGACGAAACGGTCGCCGACGATACGGATGTTTTCGCGGTCAGCGAGGATTTCGCGCAGGCGGCCGAAGAAGTCGGAGCGGTAGCGGTTCAGCTCCTGCACGCGCTGCGCCAGCGCGACATTCAGCCGACGGCCGAGATCGGCGATCTTGGTGTTGGAATCGCGGTCGCGCGTTTCAGAGACGTTGAGGGCGTCCTCGAGCGCGCCGATCTGCTTGCGCAGTGCCGCGATCTGCTGGTTGAGGATCTCGACCTGGCTCAGCGCCTGCTGGCTGATCTGGCGCTGGTTATCGAGTTCGCCCCCCAGTTGAGCCGCACGCTGGTTGGCGGCGTCGCCGGCGCCCGCACCTTGCGCCAGCAATTGCTCCAGCCGGCTCTTTTCCGCCACCGCCGCCGACAGCGACGCCTGCAGATTGGCCAGCGAATCATCCTTGTCCTGGGCACTCGAACGCTCGAGCGCCAGAAGCTGCGTCAGTTCGTTGATCTGCGAGTTGAGGCGTGTGAGCGCCGTATCCTTGCCGGAGAGCTCGCGGCCGAGCAGGAACTGCGCCAGCACGAAGACGGTGAGCAGGAACATGATGGCGAGCAGTAGCGTCGACAGAGCGTCGACGAAGCCCGGCCAATAGTCGATGCGGCGGTCGGTGCGCCGGCCCCTGGCAAGCGCCATGCTAGTGGACCCCAGGCTTCTTCAGCGCGTCGGCGATCTTTTCCAGCGTGTTGCGCATCGCCTTCTGCTCGTCCGACTGGGCTTCGACCCAGTCGCGCATGATCTGCTGCTCGGAGCGCATGTTCTTGACCAGGCCGGAAATGCCGTCGGCGAGATTGGCCATCGCGGTGGCGACACGCGGATTGGAGCCGCCGCCGTTTTCCTGCATGCTGCGCAGCCGTTCCGACAGAAGGCGGATCTCGTCGGAAGGCTCGCTCTTGGCCGGATCGGCAACAACGATGTCGGACGAGAGATCAGTGACCGAGGACAACCAGTTTTCAAGTTCGGTGTAGAAGCGGGTCTGGGCGCGGCCAGCCTGCAGGTCGAGGAAGCCGAGCACCAGCGAACCGGAAAGGCCGAACAACGAGGACGAGAAGGCGGTGCCCATGCCGGCCAGCGGCGCCGAAAGACCCTGCTTCAGCGAATCGAGCACGGCGGCGGCGTCGCCGGTGCCGGGATCGAGCGATTCGATGGTTTCGCGGATCGAGCCGATGGTGTTGAGCAGGCCCCAGAAGGTGCCGAGCAGGCCGAGGAACACCAGCAGGCCGACGAGGTAGCGCGAGGTGTCGCGGCTTTCGTCAAGGCGGGTGGCGATCGAATCCAGCATGGTGCGCATCGAGGAGGTCGAGAAGGCGACCGTCGAGGAGCGGCCGATCATCGCCTTCATCGGCGCCAGCAGCACCGGTTCGGTGGTTTCGGAACCGGCGCGGAAGGAATTGACCCAGCGCACTTCGCGAAACAGCCGCCCTACCTGGGCGAAGGCAAGCAGGATGCCGACCACAAGCACGCCGATGATCAGGCCGTTGAGGCCCGGATTGCTGCCGAAGGCGGTGGAAATCTGGCGGGTGAGGATGGCGGCGATGAAGGCGACGATGACCAGGAAGATGACCATGGTCAGGAGGAAAACCTGCGGGCTGGACAGTTTGTGCGGATCGTACATCAGGACATCAGAACGCCTGCCCACGCCGAAGGATCTGAGAAAAGCCATCCGTGCCCCGTTTTCCGATGCTCTTTATCTACCTCGACGCAATTCCGAACGGGAAACCGCTCACGCTTTCCCTGGAATTGCTCCAGTGCCGCCGATCACGTAATTCGCGACTCTAAACGGAATTGTGACCAAATTGAATGGCGCTTGGCAATATTGCCCGACAGATCGGGCGGCGCTCCGCCTTTCAGAGGCGGTTGATGACCAGGCAGTCGACCATCGCGGCAAGATGCAGCCCGGCGCCGGTGATGACAAAGCCGTGCCAGACGGCATTGTGGAAGCGCAGCCCCTTCCAGGCGAAGAAGATGACGCCGCAGGAATAGACGATGCCGCCGGCGACGATCAGCGCGATCGACGTCGTTGGCAATGTCGCGACCAGCGGCTTGACCAGGACGATGCCGCTCCAGCCGATGGCGAGATAGAAGACGATGGCCAGCCGGTCGAAGCGGCCGGGCAGGAACACTTTGATGGCGATGCCGGTTACGGCCGCGGTCCAGACGAGAACGATCATCGACACAGCCAGCAGCGAGCCGTCGAGCTGGGCCAGAAAGGGCGTGTAGGTCGCGGCGATCAGGAGGTAGATCGCTGCATGGTCGAAGCGCCGCAAGATCCATTTCGCCGGCGACGTCACCGGCCACAGATTGTAGGTCAGCGATACCGACAGCACGGTGAGCAGCGACACCACAAAGAAAGCGGCGGCGATGTATTCGCCGGGACCGGCATGGAAGGCGGCAAGCGCCAGCAGTGCCGAGCCGGCCGCTATCGCCAGCACGATGCCGACCGCATGGACGATGCCATCGGCGATCATCTCCGCACGCGAATAGTGCCAGCGCCCGACAAAGGGGATCTCAATTGGCAATTCCGGCGGGGAAAGCGGTGGCATGCTCGTCATCGAAAATCCTGCGTCAGCCCTTATCTGGGCCGTCGCCGCGCAGTATTTCAAGCTTTGGTTGCGGTTTTACGACTGCGGCGCTTCAGCGCGCTGCCCCAGCATGCCCAGTGATCAGCGTGCAGAAATCGGCTTCTTCACAGCCTTGAGCAGCGCGCGCTGAATGACCTCGTTGCCGGCAACGACCGAGCCGTTGTCCAGCATGTCCTGGCCGCCATCCATGTCGGAGACGAAGCCGCCGGCTTCGCGGATCAGGAGCAGGCCGGCGGCGATGTCCCAGGCCGACAGGCCGGTTTCCCAGAAGCCGTCCATGCGCCCGGCGGCGACATAAGCGAGATCGAGCGCGGCGGAACCCAGGCGGCGCACGCCCGAGACCTCGGCCATCACATTGCGCAGCTCGACCAGAAAATTGCCGTGCTGGCCGCGGCCGAGATGCGGCATGCCGCAGCCGATAACGCAGTCGGTGAGCTTGCTGCGGCCGGCAACGCGCAGCCGGCGGTCGTTCATGAAGGCGCCGCCGCCGCGCTCGGCGGTGTAGAGCTCGTCCATTGCCGGATTGTAGACGACAGCGGCGACGAGCTGGCCCTGGCGCTCCAGAGCGATCGAGATGGAAAAGATCGGGATGCCGTGCAGGAAATTGGTGGTGCCGTCGAGCGGGTCGACGATCCAGCGGTGCTGGTCGTCGTCGCCTTCGACCGCGCCGCGCTCTTCCATCAGGAAGGCATAGCCCGGCCGCGCCTTCGACAGTTCGGCAAACAGGATGTCCTCGGCCTTGCGGTCGGCCTGGCTGACATAGTCGCCCGGTCCCTTCATCGACACCTGCAGGTTCTGCACCTCGCCGAAGTCGCGCGACAGCGAGCGGCCGGCCTTCATGGCGGCCTGGACCATGACATTGAGAAGTGCTGAGCGTGCCATAGTGTTTTTTCCCTGCTGCTGCGCCTTAGGTCAGTCTGCGCGGCGCATGTAGGTGAGTTCGTTGGTGTCGACGACGATACGTTCGCCGGCGCCGATGAACGGCGGCACCAGGACGCGGATGCCGTTTTCCAGCACCGCCGGCTTGTAGGAAGACGCCGCCGTCTGGCCCTTCACCACCGGGTCGGCCTCGGTGATGGTCAGCGTCACCTGGTCGGGCAGCGAAATGCCGATCGGCCTGTCCTCATAGAGCTGGACCGTCACCATCATGCCGTCCTGCAGGAAGGCGGCGCGGTCGCCGACGAAATCCTTCGCCAGTTCGAGCTGCTCGTAGCTCTGCGTGTCCATGAAGACCAGCGCGTCGTCCTGTGCATAGAGGAAGGAAAAATCCTTGAGGTCGAGCCGGATCTGCTCGACGGTCTCGGCCGAGCGGAAGCGCTCGTTGAGCTTGGTGCCGTTGATCAGGTTCTTCAGTTCGACCTGGTTGTAGGCGCCGCCCTTGCCAGGCTTTACGGTGTTGGTCTTGACCGCCACCCAGAGGCCGCCATCGTGCTCGATGACATAGCCGGGACGGATTTCGTTGCCATTGATCTTGGCCATGATGATGTTGATCCGGGAATGAGATGGTCGCTGGACAAGCGATTTCGGGCTCCCAAGACCACAAATCACCCGAAGAGGCAAGGGAGCGGGCAGGTTGGCGCCGACCGAAAGGCATCGATGCGCACGTCGGGTACTGGATACGGCGCCGACGCTGGCACGATCAGCCCGGCTGATTGACAACCGAACCGACCGCGTCGGCGATGGCCTGGGCGACCTTCGCCAGCCGATGGATATGCGGCGAGCGCAGGACGACAACCTGCATGGACAGGTCGAGGCTCTTCGTCTCGACAAGTGTAACGCCCTTCGGCAGCTGTTTGCCGAAAAGGCGCATCGGCATCAGGCCAACACCATGGCCGCGGCGCACCCATTCCAGCTGCATGGCCGGATCCTGGATTTCGGCGGCAATGGATAGTCTGCGGCCGTCATCGCCAAGAGCAGCAAGCAGACGCTGGCGCGCATCACAGGGCGCAGGGCTCAAAATCCAGGCTGCAATTTTGAGGTCGGGTATCTGCTCCGCCTGCTCGTTCGTCACGATGCCGAGACGTTCGGTGCCGATGCAGGCATCGTCGTGCTCGCCGCCGCCCGCGCGCAGCACGATGGCGAGGTCGAATTGTCCGCGATCGAACTGATCGACCAGTTCGGCGCTCCAGCCGGTCCTGAGCCGCAACGACACTTTCGGGAAGAGCGCCGCGGCGTCGGCGATGGCTTCCGCGACGTCGCGGTCGGAGAGGCCATGGGCGAGGCCAAGGCGAAGCAGTCCTTCCGGCTCGGCTTTGCCGGCCAAGGCTTTCAGCGCCTCCACCGAAGCGAGGATGTCGCGGCCGCGCGCCAGCACTTCTTGCCCCGCCGGGGTCAGTCGCGGCGGCTTCTGCCGGCGGTCGAGCAGCGTCGTGCCAAGCATGTCTTCCAGCCGCTGGATCTGCCTCGTCACAGCCGACTGCGTCAGCGGCAGGCGCCGGGCGACCTTCTGGATAGATCCCTCCTCGGCAAACAGGGCAAGCGTGCGCAGTTCCTCAAGCATCATCGAAACCATGTTTTGTAAGCATAATCATTGTTAAGATTATGAATTTGAAATCATGGCTCTGGCAAGCGATTTCCTTTGAAGAGCAAAGGAGAGCGACATGAAGGCAATCGAACTGCAGAGCCCGGGCGGCATCGACAATCTCAGACTGGTCGAACGGCCAATGCCCGAACCCGGCCGCCAGGAGATGATCATCAGGGTCAAGGCGACGGCGCTCAACTACCGCGACGTCGAGATCGCGCGCGGCAGCTATCACACAACATTCCCGCTGCCGCTGGTACCGCTTTCCGACGGCGTCGGCGAGGTCGTTGCGCTTGGCTCCGAGGTCAGCCGCTTCAAGGTCGGCGACCGGGTCTGCGGCACGTTCTGGCAGCGCTGGGTCGGCGGCAGCTTCGCCATGGCCGAAGCCTCGTACCAGCGCGGCGGTCCGATCGACGGCTTGCTCAGCGAATTCGCCCGGCTGGACGAACAGGCGGCTGTCATCGCCCCGGCGCACCTCAGCGATGTCGAGGCGGCGACATTGCCTTGCGCTGCCGTCACCGCCTGGCATGCGTTGTTCACCGAAGGCAAGCTCAAGCCGGGCGAAACCGTGCTCAGCCTCGGCACGGGCGGCGTGTCGCTGTTTGCCGTGCAGTTCGCGAGAGCCGCCGGAGCGCGCGTCATCGTTACCTCGAGCAGCGATGAGAAACTTGCGCGGGCGAAAGAGCTCGGCGCGCATGACGGCGTCAACTACCGCACCAATCCGGACTGGTCGTCGGCCGTGCTGGCGCTGACCGATGGCCGGGGCGCCGATCACATCATCGAAGTCGGCGGTCCGCAAAGTTTCGCGCAGTCGCTGAAGGCGTCGGCGCGCGGCGCCCAGATCAATGTCATAGGCTATCTCGGCGGCAGCGAAGGGGCGATCAATCCGCTCGACATCTTCCGCCGCCAGGTGAAAGCACGCGGCATACCGGTCGGCTCGCGCGAATCCTTCGAAGCGATGAACCGGGCGCTCGCGGTCAATCGGCTGCGGCCGGTGATCGACCGGGTCTTTCCCTGGGCGGAGGCGGCCGAGGCCTTTCGTCATCTCGAACATGGCTCGCCCTTCGGCAAGGTCGTGCTCGATCATCTTAGTTGAAGTCGCCCGTCAGGGCAGGCGGTTGGCCTTCTGCAAAGCCTGCTTGGTCTGGTCGTCGGTCAGCCCTTGCAGGAAATCGTCCATCTCCGGATCGATAAGGCCGGCGCGGCGGGCGACAACATACCAGGCCCCGGCCAGGATCAGGTCGGGATCGGTGCCGATGCCGCCCATGTAAAGCTTTGCCAGACGGTTCTGGGCGGCGACGTTGCCGCCTTCCGCTGCCTGCTTCATCCAGTTGAAGCCGGATTTCAGGTCGCGAACACCACCGCGGCCTTCGATCATCCAGGCGGCAAGATCGATCTGCGCGGTGTCGTAGTTCTGCCTTGCGGCCTGCGCCAGCAGGCGGCGTGCCTGGGCATCGTCGTGCGGCTTGCCGCCGACGCCATTGGCATAGACTTGCGCCATCGCATACTGGGCGTCGGCAAGGCCGGTCGCCGCGGCGCGCTCATAATACGGCACGGCTCTGGCAATGCCGGCATCACCCGGATCCTGCTGAACCAGCAGCTGCGCGAAGTTGAACTGCGCCAGGCGATTGCCGGCTTCGGCGGCGGCCTGCATCAGGGCGTAGGCTCCCTTCTCGTCCTTCTTGACGTAGCGGCCGTCGAGCAGCATCAGCGCGTACTGGAACTGCGATTCCGGGATGCCCTGTTCGGCGGCCTGCGCATACCATTTGGCGGCCTCCGCCGGGTTGAGCGGCACACCCAGCCCGCGCGACAGGATCTCGGCCACCAGCGTTTGTGCCGCCGGGTCGCCATTCTGCGCCCGTACCAACGCCAGATTGTAGGCGGTCTTGTAGAGGCCGCGCTGGAAAGCGCCATAGGCCGGGTCCGCCGGCTTGGTGCCGAAACGCTCGGGATTGATGGCGTCGGCCGACGGCAGCGGCGCGGTCGTCGCGGGCTGCGGCAGCGGGGTGTCGATCGGCTTGTCGACATGAACGCCGGAATTCGTGGTGCCGGCCTTTTGGGCATCTGCCTTTGCGGCGCCCGCATCAGCGGCGCCCGTAGCCGGCGCGCTGATGTCGGGTGTGCCGGTATCGGGTGCGCTGGCATCGGGCCTGGGCTGCGGCAGCGGAACGGGCTCCGCCGCCATCGCTGCCCCGCTCACCAAGGCCGCAACGAGAACCGCGATCGGAAGTCCGGGTCGGCGCACGTCAGTCCTCGAAGCGCGGCGCGGTTTGGTCGAGCAGCGCATTGGCGGCAGCGACCGCCGCCTTCGGATCGGCGCCATCGGCGAAGACGGCGCTGGACAGCGCCACGAATTCGGCGCCGGTGTCCGCCACCGCCTCGACCGAGGCGAGTTCCGACCCCGCCATGACGATGCAGGGGATCTGGATCATGTCGGCCCACCAGCGGCCGAGCGACAGATTGCGCGGATGCGGCTCCGGCTTGTTGTCGTAGCCGAAGCGGCCGAAGAAGATGTAATCGGGCCTGGTTTCACCGAGCTCCAGCGCGTCGTCGCGGGTCTTGGCGCCGCCGGCGCCGACCATCATCTTGCCCTGGAAGTGTTCGATGGTCTCGGCGAGTGCGTCCTTGGAGACCTCGACATGAATGCCGTCGGCCTGGACGCGGCCGGCAATGCGGGTGTCGCCGGCGATGATGACGGCGATGCCGGCCGCCTGCGCCACCGGCACGATCTGTTCGGCAAAGGCCTGGAAGGCAGCCTCGTCCATGCCGTTTTCAGGCAAGATCAGCGAAGCGACGTCGCCGCCCTCGAATGAGGCTGCAATGCGCCCGGCCGGCGCGTCCTTGGGCGCGATCAGCACGATGCGGCAGCGGTTGGGGGGTGTTGCGTCGTTCATTGGCTTTCGATCCGGGAATTCGCCTATGCCGGGCGAAGATGGTTGCATTGCGGCATAGAGCAAAGCGCCCGCCTTGAACAGGCGGGCGGGGATCGATGCGGCGGCTTGGTTTACGACCGCCGGCCAGCGGCCGGTTTGCGGCTCATTTGACGGCTTGGGGACTTTCGGCCGGCGATTTGGCCTTCCACAAAGTCCAGCCGAGATTCATCCCCGCGGCGGCGATCAGGATGGCGGCGGCGCCGACCAGCTGAGCCGGATGCAGCCGGTGGCCGAAAGCAACGACATCGACCAGGATCGCCACGACCGGATAGATGAAGGACAGCGACCCCTGCAGATGCGTCGGCAGTTTCTGGATAGCGCCATACATCAATATGTACACCAGGCCGGTGTGGACGACGCCAAGTGTGACCAGCATGGCCCAGCTCCAGCTATCGGCGGGCAAATGGGCGAGGTTGGCAAAGGGCGCCAGCATGACGACGCCGACGCAGACCTGGATCAGCGCGATCAGGTGCGGTGGAGTGCCCTTGAGCTTCTTGGCGACGATGGCCGCGACAGCCCAGAAGAAGGCAGCACCAAGCGCCATGCCGATGCCGGTGACATAATCGGTGCCGACGATGCCGGAACCTGCATCAGGCCCTGTCTGCACGATCAACAGCATGCCGGCGAAGGCGATGCCGAGCCAGGTCAGCTTGGTCAGGGTCAGCCGCTCGCCGAAGAACAACGCGCCGAAGCCGACCAGCATAAAGGGCTGGGTGTTGTAGACCGCCGTGGCGATCGAGATCGAGGCGCGGG
The DNA here is from genome assembly GCF_056403695.1 of Mesorhizobium sp. P2_F7. NCBI lineage: Bacteria > Pseudomonadati > Pseudomonadota > Alphaproteobacteria > Hyphomicrobiales > Phyllobacteriaceae > Mesorhizobium > Mesorhizobium sp. P2_F7. The sequence continues at coordinate 406,873 of NZ_JBFUFA010000002.1, forward strand.
AGAAGGCGCTGAACAGCAACAGCCAGTTGATGACGATGGCCGCGCCGCCGAGTGCGGCGATGGCAACAATGCGAAGCGTCAGCCTGCCGCGCAGCAGCCCGAGTGCTGCGCAAGTGACGAGCAGCGCCACCGCACCGAAGGCGCAGCGCCAGAACACCACGTCCATGACCGGCTGGCCCGACATGACGACGAACCAGCCGATCGTGCCGATGATGGTCATCGCCGCCGTCATTTCGATCGTGCCGCGCACCGTGCTGTCCATGACAATACCTCTGATATCTGTTGATGCTTGATAATCTCATGCGATCCTGAGGGTTTATATGATTTATGAAAGGTGATATGTAGGCGTGACCTAATTTATTAAGGCGATCTCTGCCTTTTGCGAGGAAACGAAAAATGCTGGACGAGCTGGACAGAAAGCTTCTCGATATACTGGTCAAGGATTCCCGGACCTCGTTGAAGGATCTGGCGCAGCAGGTCGGGCTGTCGTCGCCAAGCGTGTCCGAGCGGCTGCGGCGGCTCGAGGAGCGCGGGGTCATCCGCGCCTTCACCGTCGAGATCGATCCGGAGGCGCTGGGTTTTCCGCTGCAAGCGATCGTGCGGGTGCGGCCGCTGCCGGGCAAGCTGCATATCGTGCAGCAACTGATCGAAGAGATCCCCGAATTCGGCGAGTGCGACAAGGTCACAGGCGACGACTGTTTCGTGGCACGGCTTTATGTGCGTTCGATGAGCGAGCTCGACAAGCTTCTCGACCGCATCGCCGACAAGGCGGAAACCAGCACCGCCATCATCAAGGCGCAGCCGATCCGGCGCCGCCCACCGCCGCTCGGGTAAACGGCGCTTGGAGCAATTCCAGGAAAAGTGTGTAGCGGTTTTCCCGGGAAAAGCGCGAAGCGCTTTCCCTTGGGAATCGCGTCCAAACCAAGAGTCTAAAGCTCCAGCTTGTAGCCGATGTGGCTGGCCTTGAAGCCGAGCCGGTCATAGAAGCGGTGCGCGTCGTGGCGGCTCTTGTTGGTGGTCAGCTGGACAATTTTGCAGCCGCGTGCGCGGCATTGTTCGACGGCCCATTCCAGCAGGCGCTGCCCCAGCCGTTCGCCGCGCCGGTCGGCGGCGACGCGCACGGCCTCGATCTGGCCTCGCCAGGCGCCCTGCAGCGACAGCCCGGCAAGGTAGCTGATCTGCAGGGTGCCGATCACCTTGCCGTCGTCCGTCATCACGGCGAGAAACTGGTTGGGGTCGGCGGTCACAGCCGCAAAGGCATCGCGATAGGCTTTGGCCAGCGGCTCGCTGGCGTCTTCACGGCTGCGGCCGAGCGGATCATCGGCGAGCATGGCGACAATGGCCGGCAGGTCGGCTGCTTCGGCGCGGCGGATGTGGGGTTCGCTCATTGTCAAAAACCTGGGGTCAAAACCTGGTGCATCGGGAATGGCGCCCTTATGCATCGGCGGCGATCTTGCCGCAAATCCCGAACGGTCAAGTTACGGACAGTTGATGGCCGCTGCCGGAATTTTCGCTGTCGCGGCACACGGGTTTCTGGGCTATTGCAGGTCATCGTCTTCCCTCCAGCCTCCTTCATCCATTTCATGTCAGGTCTGCTCGCCGATCCGTGGTTCTATGCCGCCGCCATTCCGGCGGTCATCCTCGTCGGCCTGTCGAAAGGCGGCTTCGGCGGCGCCGTTGGCTTTGTCGGCGTGCCGCTGATGGCGCTGGCCATGCCGCCGGTGCAGGCGGCCGCCATCCTGCTGCCGATCCTGTGCCTGATGGACATCGTTTCGGTGTGGACATGGTGGGGCGTCTATGACCGCAAGATGCTGGTCGACATGATGCCGGGCGCTGTGATCGGCATCGGGCTAGGCTGGCTGACGGCGGCGCTGGTCACCGAAGAGATGGTGCGGCTCATCGTCGGCGCGGTCGCGCTGATCTTCGTGCTGCGCTGGCTTTATCAGCAGTTTCGCCACGGCTCCGACCATGCAGCAGCCCCCAACCGCATCGCCGCCGCCTTCTGGGGCACCGTCGCCGGCTTCACCAGCTTCGTCGCCCATGTCGGCGGACCGCCCTTCCAGGTCTATGCGCTGCCGATCCGGCTCGACCCGAAAGTGCTGTCAGGGACATCGGCGATCTTCTTTGCCGCCACCAATGCGCTCAAGCTGATCCCCTATTTCGCGCTCGGCCAGTTCGACACCGCCAATCTGACGGCGTCGGCCGTGCTGATGCCGCTGGCGCCGCTGGCCACCATTGCCGGCGCCTGGCTGGTGCGGCGCATGCGGCCGGAGATCTTTTATCCCTTCACCTACGCGACCGTGGCCGTGGTCGCGGTCAAGCTGCTGTGGGACGGGATCGCCGGCCTGCTGTAAAGCAGCGCGAGGCGGCCGTACGGTCGCCTACATAGTCTCGGGTGCTAGACAGCGCTCGGCACGAGGCGGCGACTGCCGCCAAAGGCCAGTGCGGCGCCGGCTATGACAACCAAAATCATGCCGGCGAGAATGCCGATGTCGTGCTCGGTCGGCTTGAGCACCATGTCCGCGACCACGACCAGCATCACTGCATAGTCGAAGCGTGCCACGCTCGTCATGCGCTGGCCCATGGCAAGGACAGCAGGTGACATGCCCTCCTTGGCGATCACGGCTCCCATGCGCTCGCCGATTGGTTTGAAGACGAACATACCGATCGAAAAGGTCGTGGCGTAGCCGACGAGGCCGATGACAATCCACAGATCTGCGAATCCCACCCAGAAGCTGCACATGATCAGGCCGAAGATCAGCGTCAGCATCGACATCGGTGCGAAAAACCTGCCGCCCAGCTGTCCGCTGGCACGGATCGCCTGCAACTTTTCCTCGATGTTGCCGGCACGCTCGGCAAGCATGCCGAGCAGGAACAGCACGAACCCGCCTCCGACCCACAAGGTGGCCGTAACGATGTGGAAGAACTTGACGATCGAATACCAGTCCATTGCCGCTCCTTTTGCGTCGTTCCAGGGCAAACGCTGGTTGCGCGTCTGCTTCCAAAAGAGGGCGGATTATCGCCGTACAGGTATCCAGGAGATGCCGCATGGATGCCGGTTTATTGCGGCGGCGCGATCACCGGATTTGCCGCCAGCCTGCAGAATACTAGGCATTTGCCGGATAGACGCCGTTTCAACATCGGCTGGTTTGGCGGCATGATTCTGAAACCTGCCGGGACTAAGCCGCTCGCGTCCGGCGTTTCATTCTGGCCGCGCGCGATCGGACCAAGTCTGCGGCAACCAACGAGGGTATCCTATGCAAGGCGTAGCACGAAACTTCTTCACCCTGGCCGTCATCTACGCGCTGTGCGGCATGGCCCTGGGCCTGCATATGGCGATCACCAATGACCACGGCCAGATGCCGACCCATGCGCACACCATGGTGGCGGGCTGGCTGATGTCGGCGGTGTTCGCCTTCTTCTACCATTTGTTCCCGGCCGTCGGACAAAAGACGATTGCCGTCGTGCATTTCTGGCTGACGGCAATCAGTGGCATCGCGCTGATGATCGGGCTTTATTTTGAACTTGCCGGCCATCCGGAAATCGAGCCGGTGCTGGCCTCTTCCTCGATGGGTTTTTATGCGGGAATGCTGCTCTTCGCCTTTATTTCCTTGCCGGCGATCTGGAAGAAGGCTTGAGCAAGCCGACGATCAGGTTCCCCAGGCCGTTGTGCTGATACGGCACAGAAGGGCAGCGGTCGATCAAGAAATATCCGCTCTGTTAAGGGTTCATTAAGCTTTACAGGTGTTTACTATGTCAATCCAGTTATCTGGATTCTTACCGAGTGGTTGGAGCCACTTCGTTTGACGCCTCCCTGTTAAACTCCTGAGAGCCGCCTTATCCGCGGCTCTTTTTTTGTCCGCATTTTGGGTCGTAAGTTTCAGGTCGATTCGACCTGAAATCATCCGACTCTAGCGCCCATACGCCGGCGTTAACCGTTTGTTAAACATGTGCTTGCCTTCACCGATGGCGAAGCGCATTTTCAAGCCTCAGTCATCTAGGGTGCCGGCGTGACGGCGAAGAAGCCGAATCAGCCGACGGGGCAGTGCAGGGGCGTATCGATGAACGAGCCTTCGAAGGGCATCGCGAAAACCATCAAGCTGGCGGAACGCCGGGTTTTCTCCCAATCCTTCAAACCGCTTTACCAGGAAGGCATGGGCCTGGTCGAGCAAGCGGCAGAATATCTCGACGGCAAGGGCCGGGCCGAGGCGAAGAAGCTGTCAAGGTTGGCGGCGACGCTCTATGCCGCCGAATCGATGCGGCTGACCACCAGGCTGATGCAGGTTGCCTCGTGGCTGCTTTTGCAGCGGGCGGCGAACTCCGGCGAGATGACCCGCGACCAGGTCGCTTCGGAAAAATCCAAGGTGCGCCTCGACACCGCGTCGGCGCATGACGAAGCGGCCGGCTGGAACGAACTGCCGAAGGATTTCCTCGACCTCGTCACCCGTTCGCTGCGCCTGCAGGCACTGGTGCGCCGCATGGATGAGGAGATCTACGGCGGTGCGTTCGCCGAGGCGCCGTCGGCCGTCCGCCGCGCCAATCCGGTCTCAGACCAGATCACGCTGCTCAACACGGCTTTCGCCCGGGGTTAAACGCCTCTCGTTTCCGGTTTGTTCACATTTCGCTGGCATCGCTGTCCGCCGGAGGTAGACTCGGGCGCATGGGGCAAGCGATTCGCATCATCGGTATTGATCCGGGGCTGAGGCGTACCGGCTGGGGCATCGTCGAAAGCCTCGGCAATTCGTTGCGCTTTATCGGCTCCGGCACCGTACGCTCCGACGACAAGGCGGCGCTGGCGACACGGCTTTGTCAGTTGCATGACGGGCTGGCCGAGATCCTGCACGCCGCTATGCCGCATGAGGCGGCCGTCGAACAGACCTTCGTCAACAAGGATGCGGTGGCGACGCTGAAGCTCGGCCAGGCGCGCGGCATTGCCATGCTGGTGCCGGCGCGCGCCGGCCTTGTCGTCGCCGAATACGCCCCCAATGCCGTCAAGAAGGCGGTGATCGGCGTCGGCCATGGCGACAAGAAGCAGATCCACATGATGGTCAAGGTGCTGTTGCCGAAAGCCACTTTCGACACCGAACATGCCGCCGACGCACTGGCCATCGCCATCTGCCACGCGCATCACCGGCAAAGCGTGGCCTACAGGATGGCGGCGTTGGCATCATGAAAGGCTATTGAGCATGATAGGCAAGCTCAAGGGCACGCTTGACGAGATCGACGAGGATTTCTGCCTCGTCGACGTGCATGGCGTCGGCTATGTCGCCTATTGCTCGGCGCGCACGCTGGCGTCGCTGCCGTCGCCCGGCGAGGCCGTGGTGCTATTCATCGAGACTTATGTCCGCGAAGACATGATCCGGCTCTACGGCTTCCAGTCGGTGCTTGAGCGCGAATGGTTTCGGCTGTTGATGAACAATGTGCAAGGCGTCGGCGCCAAGGTGGCGCTGGCCATCCTGTCGACACTGGCGCCGGCCGACCTCGCCAATGCGATCGCGCTGCGCGACATTGCCATGGTCAGCCGCGCCCCCGGCGTCGGCAAGAAGGTGGCCGAGCGCATCGTCACCGAATTGAAGAACAAGGCGCCGGCCTATGCCGGAACCGCCTCCGGCACGATCGGCCTGAAGCAGGAGCTCGGCGAAGGCGTGGCGCCCGCGCCCATCACCGACGCCGTCTCGGCGCTGGTCAATCTCGGCTATTCGCGCGACACGGCAGCCAATGCGGTGGCGGCGGCGCTGAAGACGGCAGGCGAGGATGCGGATGCCTCAAAGCTCATTCGTTTCGGGCTGAAGGAACTGGCACGGTGAGCAGTTGCTTGTCCCGTCCTTTGCCCTGCGCGAGGAAGGCGGCATGAGCCTTTCCCCCCGTCTCATTGCCCCGGAAAAGCGCGGCGAGGATGCCGAGCAGACCTTGCGGCCGCAGACGCTTGCCGATTTCGTCGGCCAGGCAGCGGTCAGGGCCAATCTCAAAGTGTTCATCGAGGCTGCCAAGGGTCGCAGCGAGGCGCTTGACCATGTGCTGTTCGTCGGGCCGCCGGGACTTGGCAAGACGACGCTGGCGCAGATCATGGCGCGCGAGCTCGGCGTCAATTTCCGCTCGACCTCAGGCCCGGTCATCGCCAAGGCCGGCGATCTCGCGGCACTTCTGACCAATCTCGAAGACCGCGACGTGCTGTTCATCGACGAGATCCACCGGCTCAATCCGGCAGTGGAGGAAATTCTCTATCCGGCGATGGAGGATTTCCAGCTCGACCTGATCATCGGCGAAGGTCCGGCGGCGCGCTCGGTCAAGATCGACCTTGCGCGCTTCACGCTGGTCGCCGCCACCACGCGGCTCGGCCTTTTGACCAATCCGTTGCGCGACCGTTTCGGCATTCCGGTGCGGCTCAATTTCTATTCGGTCGAGGAGCTGGAGCAGATCGTGCGCCGCGGCGCACGCATCCTGCAAATGCCGCTCGGCGACGATGGGGCGCAGGAGATCGCGCGTCGCGCCCGCGGCACGCCGCGCATCGCCGGCCGGCTGCTGCGCCGGGTGCGCGATTTCGCCTCCGTTGCCGGCGACGGTCATGTCGACAGGCAGATTGCCGACGAAGCCTTGACCCGGCTGGAGGTCGACGCGCTCGGCCTCGACGCGCTCGACCGCCGCTATCTCTCGATGATCGCCCGCAATTTCGGCGGCGGTCCGGTCGGCATCGAGACCATCGCCGCCGGCCTGTCCGAGCCGCGCGACGCCATCGAGGACATTATCGAGCCCTATCTGATCCAGCAGGGTTTCATCCAGCGCACRCCGCGCGGCCGCGTGCTGACTGCCAATGCCTGGCGCCATCTCGGCCTCGATGCGCCGAAGGACCTGGCGCAGCAGCAGATCAACCTGTTCCAGGAAGAGTAACGGAGATTTGTCCTCCGGAACGGCTTGTCTGCGCAGAATCTCCTCAAGCCTGCCAGCGTGAAGGCGCATTCCTGGATTTTATCGAGCGCAAATGTCGGCGCGAACTGCTCCGATCAAGCGCCGGAGCCAGGAAAGTGATCACCAGACGCGGGTTCCTGAAATTCGTCGGGGGTTCGTTCCTCTCGCTGGCTTCGCTCAGCGCCTATGCGGTCGGCATCGAGCCGATGCTGCTGACGCATGTGAAGCGCTACCAGCTGACGCCGCCGCATTGGCCTGCGGGATTGAAACTGCGCGTCGCGGTGCTTTCCGACATCCACGCCTGCCATCCCTGGATGACGCCGGAGCGGATCGCGTCGGTTGCCGCCGAGGCGAATGCGCTCGAGCCGGATGTGATCCTCATGCTTGGCGACTATCCGGCTGGCACTCGCATGGTGACGGGCTGGGTGGATGCGGCCGAATGGGCGCCGGCACTTTCCGGCCTCACGGCGCCGCTCGGCGTCTGGTCGATCCTCGGCAACCATGACTGGTGGGAAGACCGCACGGCCCAAAAGGCTGGCGCCGGGCCGACGATTTCACGCAAGGCGCTGGAGGCCGTCGGCATTCCGGTGCTTGAAAACGATGTCGTGCGCCTGGAAAAGGACGGGCACGGCTTCTGGCTTGCCGGTCTTGCCGATCAGTTGGCGTTGCTTCCCGGCCGGGCCTGGGGCCGGAGCCGTGGCAAGGGCCTGGACGATCTCGACGGCACGCTGGCGAAGGTCAGCGACCAGGCGCCGATCATTCTGCTCGCACACGAGCCCGACATTTTCCCGAAAGTGCCATGGCGGGTTTCGCTGACGCTGTCGGGCCACACCCATGGCGGGCAGGTCCGGCTGTTCGGCTATTCGCCGGTGGTACCGTCCCGCTTCGGCAATCGTTTCGCCTATGGCCATGTCGTCGAGAATGACCGCAATTTGATTGTGTCGGGCGGGCTTGGCTTCAGCATTGCGCCGGTTCGCTTCGGCATGCGGCCGGAGATTCTGCAGATCGATCTGGGTTCAGCCTAGCGCCCGCTCTGCTAGGGAAGCGACCGGATCGCATCCATCACGGCAGGCTCGGCTTTTTCGCCGTTGAAGGCATCGACGATGCCGAAGGCGCCGCCAAAACTCCACACCGACCATGAGAAGCCGTGCGCCTCGGCACGCGCGATCATGTCCTTGACGTAAGCCGCGCGGTACTGCGGCGGCATCACATAGGGGTTGCCGTATTCCTGGCGGATCATGCCGAACTCGCCCAGCGTGATGTTTTCCGGCTTGATGCTGTTGGCCTTGGCCCATGCCTCGACCTTTTCGAACGGCGCATCCATGACGCCGAGCAGCTTCTCGTCCGTGTCCATGCTGGCCACCTGCTCGTCGAGATAGGCGAGCAGGCCATTGCGCCTGGTCCACGGCGCCTCAGCCTTCATCTTGGCGCGGATCGCGTCCAGCTTTGCATCGAGTTCGGCACGCGGCAGGGCGGTCAGCGGGTAGGGCAGGCCGGTGACGTACGGAATAAAATCGCCGGCCCAGGTCGCGCCCTGATGGGTCAGCAGGAACGGGTCGTAGGAGTGGAACGTCCAGATGATGTTGTCGTCCGGGATCGTCTTCGGGTCGATCTTCACCAGCGAGGCCGCATTGGAATAGCAGGCGCCGGTGAGGATCAGCGTCAGCCTGGTGGCTGAGGCGCGCGCGGCGGCGAACAGCTTCTGCTGACGCTCCGGCCAGAGGCTGGTGCCATCGCTGTCGCAGTCGACGATCGGCTCGTTCATCGGCTCGAAGGCGACCTGCGTCGGGTCCTCGGTGGCAAGCGTATGCGCCATCTTGCGGATGACCTCGACATAGGCGTCGAAGGCGGCGGGATCTTCCATCACCTGGCCCATGCCGACCGTGCGGCCGCCGCCGGCGGGGATCAGATGCATGTCGACGATTACTTTCAGGCCGGCGCGGTTGATCATGCGGGCCGAGTCCCGCACGCTGGCATAAAGGTCGTCGCGCAACGCCAGCGTCTGGTCCGACATGAACGGCGAGGGGTCGACCGGCATGCGCAGGAAGTCGAAGCCGGCGGCTTTCAGCGCCTTGAGGTCATCTTCGTTGAGGAACTTGCGCCATTCCGGAAAGGGGAGGATGGCTTGTCGGTCATTCCATTTGTCTTCGCCGACCCAGGTCGTCCACTGGTCGAGGTTGAGGCCGCGTTTCATCGAAAAGCTCGCGGCGTGGCCGGGTAGTGCGGACGCCGCCAGCACCAGCAGCGCTGCCATCAAGGTCTTGATCATCGCCTTCAACAGTGCCATCCGATTCGCTGCGCTGGTGATTTTGGCAGGACAGGTGCCCCGCCGGGGGCAAAAAGGAAAGCGCGATGGACGATCATGGTGAATCGGCGGCACTCATTGCCGGGCTTTCCGGCGCGCTGACGGAATTCGGCCATCGGCTGATGGCGCGGGTCTATTATGCCGACACCGACTTCTCCGGCGTCGTCTACCACGCGCGCTATCTCGAATTCTTCGAGCGCGGCCGCTCGGACTATCTCAGGCTCGCCGGCGTCCACCACACCGAACTCCACCAAGGCAAGCATGGCGAGCGCATCGTCTGGGTGGTGCGGCGCATGGAGATCGACTTCCGCGCGCCCGCCCGCATGGACGACATCCTGACCATCGACACGTCAACGCAAGAGATTTCCGGCGCCCGCATCATAATGGCGCAGCAGCTGAAACGCCGGGCAGAGGTGCTGGTCGAGGCAAAGGTCGAGGCGGCGATCATCGGCGAGAGTGGCAGGCCGAAACGCTTCCCGAAAGAATGGATCGCAGCTTTTATGCCTAGGGCAAACGGGTAAGGATTGCCTGTCGCCGGCCGCCCGAGCCGCGTTTGAGTGCGCCTACCGGACAAGAAGCATGGCTGCCGGCGTCCCAAGGCGCGGCAATGCGCCGCGCCATATTTCCTAACCCATCCTTAACCATAACGGTTCATGAAGAGATTGGTGAAGATTGGAAGAATCCGCGCGCCTTCCTTTCACCAATATTTGCCCTGAAAAGGCCGCTAACGGTGCATTTTGGGGTAATCCGCAAGCCTAGCGCGAACGGACCACAAGGAATGCCCATGGGCCAGCCGCCAGCGATGCCCGGAAAATCTTAAGGACTTGAACGATGGAAAATATCGCACTCGCCGACCCGGCAGCGCATTTGTCGATTTGGGCGCTGTTCATGCAGGCCGGCTGGGTGGTCAAGCTGGTCATGATCGGTCTGCTCTGCGCTTCGATCTGGACCTGGGCGATCATCGTCGACAAGCTGGTCAGCTATGCCCGCATGCGGCTGTCGCTCAACCGCTTCGAACAGGTATTCTGGTCGGGTCAGTCGCTGGAGGAGCTTTACCGCACCCTCGCCGATCGCAAGACCACTGGCATGGGCGCGATTTTTGTTGCCGCCATGCGCGAATGGAAGAAGAGCTTCGAGAAGGGCGCCAAATCGCCGCTCGGCCTGCAGACCCGTATCGACAAGGCCATGGATCTGGCGCTGACGCGCGAGATGGAGCGGCTGGAGGGACGGCTTGGCTTCCTCGCCACCACGGGTTCGGCTGCACCCTTCATCGGCCTGTTCGGCACCGTCATCGGCATCATGACTTCTTTCCAGGCCATTGCCGCTTCCAAGAACACCAGCCTTTCGGTGGTTGCCCCCGGCATCGCCGAGGCGCTGCTGGCAACGGCCATCGGCCTGCTCGCCGCCATCCCGGCTGTTATCGCCTACAACAAGCTGTCATCGGACGCGAACAAGATCGCGGTGCGCATGGAAGGGTTCTCGGACGAGTTCTCCGCCATACTCTCGCGCCAAATCGATGAAAAAGTAGCGCCGAAGGCCTGAGGAGCAGCAAGATGGGTATGTCCGTAGGCATCTCGGGACGCGGCGGGCGCGGCCACAGGCGGCGCGGCCGCCATCACGCGCTGATATCGGAAATCAACGTCACGCCGATGGTCGACGTGATGCTGGTGCTGCTGATCATCTTCATGGTCGCCGCACCCTTGCTGACGGTCGGGGTGCCGATCGACCTGCCGGACACGCAGGCCAAGGCGATGAACGCCGACACGCAACCGATCACTGTCTCGATCAACGCCGCGGGCCAGATTTATCTGCAAGAGACCGAAATCCCGATCGAAGAACTGGTGGCCAAGCTGCAAGCGATCTCCAAGACGGGCTATGAGGAGCGCATTTTCATCCGCGGCGACAAGTCGACCGACTATGGCACCGCCATGAAGGTGATGGCTCGCATTTCGGCCGCTGGTTACAAGAACATCGGCCTCGTCTCGCTCCAGGAACAGGAACAGTAGCGCCAAGATGCGGACCGGCCTCACCACATCGGTGATCTTGCATACGGTAGCGTTGGCCTTTGGGCTGTTCACGCTGTCGTCGCCGCCTGCCATGCCCGCGTCCGATGCTGAATCGGTCTCGGTCGCTATCGTGCCGGTGGAGGCCGTCGCCCAGACGCTGCGGGGCGACAAGAAAGCAGTGATGCGCGAAAAGCCGGCGCCGACCCCGACCAAGCGGCCCGATATCATGCCAGCGGCACAAAAGATTGGCGAGAACAGCGTCGATACCGACAAACCGGTGACGGACGAGGCCAAGCCGAAGCCGGTGGACCTGGCGTCGGCCCCGCCGCCGGCGCCGACACCGACCGAGAAGCCGAAGACCGAGGACGTGCCGAAGCCGAAGGAAGAGCCGAAGCCGACACCGGCAACGGAAGTGGCTCCGGTGCCGCAGCCGAAGGAAGAGGTCAAGCCCGAGCCGGTCAAGCAGGCGGAACCGAAGCCGACCCCGGTCAAGGAGCCGGCGCCAGCGCCTCAACCGGACACGACCGCCGCCATCGCGACGAAGCCCGAGGTCAAGCCCGACGCGGTCGCCGACGCCATATCGGAACAGCAGCCTCCCGAGGAGGCGCAGCTCCCGAATTCCGCACCTGCGCCCGAAGCGCGGCCGAAGCCGCAGCCGGCGCAGGCTGAAAGCGCCAAGGCGCCTGACCGCAAGGATGCCGACAAACCGGTCAAGGAGGCCTCGTCCAAGCCGAAATCGGATGAAAAGCAGTTCAACGCCGACGAGATTGACAAGCTTCTCCGTGACAAACAGAAGCCGTCCGGCGGTGGCGCCAAGGGCTCGACCCAGCAGGCGTCGCTGGGCGCCGACAAGGACCAGGGCCAGAAGCTTTCGCAGAGCGAGATGGGCGTATTGTCCGATCAACTTGGCAATTGCTGGTCCATTCCTGCAGGTGTCGAGGGTTCGGAAAACTTCGTGGCCGTGATCGTGTTCAATCTGGATGCCTCCGGCAAGCTTGAAGGCCGTCCCACCGTTGAAAAGTCGAGCGGAAACCAACAGTTCGACGAGAGTGCGGTGCGTGCCGTCCAGAAAGCAAACATGGCCGGCCTGCAACTTCCAGCCGGCAAGCAGGATATCTGGGCCCAGGTTCGGGTCACTTTCGATCCCAGGGAGATGCTAGGGCTCTAGGCCCAGCGTCAACAGAAGTTAAGAGAAGCGAGAAGACATGAAATCCATCCTCAAGCCGCTCCTGACGATTGCAGCCATGGCGCTGGGCATGACTGCCGTTGCCACTTTGCCGGCGCGAGCACTCGTCGAGATCAACGTCAACAAGGGCAATGTCGAGCCGTTGCCGATCGCCATCACCGATTTTCAAGGTGAGATTGGCGCTCAGATTTCCGATATCGTCAGCGCAGATCTGAAACGCTCCGGCCTGTTCGCGCCGATAGACAAGAGCGCCTTCATCGAGAAAATCGCCAATCCGGATGCGCAGCCGCGCTTCGACGACTGGAAGGTCATCAACGCGCAGGCCCTGGTTACCGGCAGCGTCGGCAAGGAAGCGGATGGCCGTATCCGCGCCCAGTACCGGTTGTGGGATACCTTTGCCGGCCAGCAGATGTCGGGCGAACAGTTCTTCGCCAACGACGCCAACACCAGGCGCGTCGCCCACATCATCGCCGACGCGATCTATGAGCGGCTGACCGGAGAGAAAGGCTATTTCGACACACGCGTCGTCTTCATTGACGAATCCGGCGCCAAGAATGCGCGCAAGAAGCGGCTCGCCATCATGGACCAGGATGGCGCCAACGTCCGCTATCTCTCGGACGGCAAGTCGATCGTGCTGACGCCGCGTTTCTCGCCGAACCGGCAGGAAATCACCTATATGTCGTACGAAAGCGGCCAGCCGCGGGTCTATCTGCTGCAGATCGAGACCGGGCAGCGCGAACTGGTCGGCAACTTTCCCGGCATGACCTTTGCGCCGCGCTTCTCGCCTGATGGCCAGAAGGTGATCATGAGCCTGCTGCGCGATGACGGTAATTCCAACATCTTCGCCATGGATCTGCGCAGCCGCTCGACGACCCGGCTGACCAACTCAACGGCCATCGACACCTCGCCCTCCTATTCGCCGGACGGCAGCAAGGTGGTGTTCACCTCCGACCGTGGCGGTCGCGCGCAGATCTACGTGATGGGCGCCGACGGTTCGGGCCAGACCCGCATCTCGTTCGGCGACGGCGTCTATTCGACGCCGGTGTGGTCGCCACGCGGCGACCTCGTCGCCTTCACCAAGCAGACCGGCGGCGAATTCCAGATCGGCGTGATGAAGACCGACGGCTCGGGCGAGCGCATTCTGTCCTCCGGCTTCCAGCAGGAAGGACCGACCTGGGCGCCCAATGGCCGCGTGCTGATGTTCTTCCGCGACTCCGCCGGTGGCCCAAAACTGGTTTCGGTCGACCTCACCGGCCGCAACGAACAGTCGATCCCGACCGCAAATTTCGCTTCGGACCCGGCTTGGTCGCCGCTGCTGGAGTAACCACGTTTCAGCCGAGCCACCGCTCGCTTCGTTGCAACTTGGCAACAGTGCCCTAAAAGCCCCGTTTCGGGGCTTTTTTCACGCCAAAGTCGCCTTTTGGCCGCATTTCCGCCTACGGTCCGCGACCATTGTGGCATGAGGCTATTCGGCTGCGGACGGGCGGCTGAAACCAAATTTTAACCGTGTTTCTTGAATGCCGGTTAACCCAAACGTGGTTACTGGGTGATCAACGAAATCACTCGAAATACGAAGGAGAGGCGGCATGGGCCGTATCGCAGCACTTACCAGAAACCCGGCGATGATTGCGCTGATCGCGATGCTCGCCATCACCGGTTGCGCCTCGAAGAAGACCCCGAACAGCGCCGCCGACCTCGGTCTCAATGGCGCGGGTGCCGCAACGCCCGGCTCGGCGCAGGACTTCACCGTCAACATTGGCGACCGCATCTTCTTCGATACCGACTCGTCCTCGATCCGCGCCGATGCGCAGACGACGCTGTCGCGCCAGGCGCAGTGGCTCAACCAGTACAAGCAGTATGCCATCGTCGTCGAAGGCCACGCCGATGAGCGCGGCACGCGTGAATACAATTTGGCGCTCGGCGCCCGCCGCGCCGCCGCCACCCGCGACTTCCTGGTCGCCAGGGGCGTTTCGGCAAGCCGCCTGAAGACGATTTCCTACGGCAAGGAGCGCCCGGTCGCGGTCTGCGACGACATCTCCTGCTGGTCGCAGAATCGCCGCGCGGTCACCACGCTCTCCGGCGCCGGTTCCTGATGGCGACGCTTTAGTCGCATAATTGCAACACCTGCATGCGAAAGGCGGCCAATGGCCGCCTTTTTCAGTTCTGGTCCCGGAAACAAAATCCGGAAACAAAATTTGGCCGAAGTCTCGCCTCCTGCTAAGAGCCGAGGGCGCTTGGCTGGTCCCACAGTGATTGGAAGGCGCGAACAGACTCACGAATTACACGGCGAGAGGCACATGCATTTCAGATCGGTCTTGAGCGGCACGCTTGCGCTGCTGCTCGTATCAGGCTTCGCGGCTACTGCGAGCGGCACCGGACAACCCGCCGATAGCGGCTTTTCCTTCCATCTGCCGACGCTCGGCATTTTCGGCAAGAAGGAGAAGCCGGAGCAGCAACAGATCGCGCAGCAGCAGGACGGCACCACCGCTGCCAGCCTTGAGGAACAGCTGCGGCAGATGAACGGCAAGATCGAGGAACTCAATTTCCAGGTCCTGCAGATGCAGGAGCAGATGCGCAAGCAGCAGGAAGACAATGAGTTCCGCTTCCAGCAACTGGAAGGCGGCTCCAGCGGTCAGCCGCCGGCGCAGAAGAAATCAGAAGCTGCGCCGCAGGATGGCGATACCGGCAACAGCGTTGCCGAGGCCCCGGCAACGCAGGCGCCGGCCGACTCGGGTGCACAATCGGATGGCGGCCAGAGCGTCGGCGAAGTCATCGTCGAATCGCAGACCGGCGATCCCGGCAAGGTGATCACCGGCACTCCGCCAAAGACCTTCGGCACCATCACTGTCGACAAGAACGGCAATGTGGTCGACGCCGGCGGCAACACGCAGGCGATCGCGCCGGCGGAAGGTGCGGCGCCCGCCGCCGAGGCGCCGGCGACTGGCCCCAAGACCGGCAAGTCCAACGGCACGGTTGTGGCGGCGCTGCCTTCCACCAACGATCCGGAAGAAATCTACCGCAACTCCTACCAGTTCATCCTGTCGGGCGACTACAGCACCGCCGAGCAGGGTTTTCGCGACCACATCGCCCGCTTCCCGAAGGACGCCAAGGCGGCGGACGCGCATTACTGGCTGGGCGAATCCCTGCTCGGCCAGCAAAAGTATCATGACGCGGCCGAGGTTTTCCTCTCTGCCAGCAAGGACTATCCAAAGGCAAAGAAGGCGCCCGACATGCTTTTGAAGCTCGGGGTCTCGCTGGTCGGCCTCAAGCAGAAGGATGTCGCCTGCGCCACCTTCGGCGAGATCGGCAAGCGCTATCCCGATATTTCGGCCGCGCTCAAGGAACGCGTCAAACAGGAGAGGGCGCTGGCGGCGTGCTAGTCTTCCCCTTGCATGTCGGCGTCCGGGGACCAGTTTTGGGCGACATGCATTGATGCTCGATACTGAGCCTGACGTTTCGGACTTTTCAACGATCGACTTTTCCAACGGCGCTGTTGCGGCCGTGTCCGGCGGCAGCGACTCCACCGCCCTCCTTCTTCTCCTCAAAGCTCACCTCGACCGCAGCGCCCCGACAGCCAGGCTGCTGGCGGTGACGATCGACCACGGTCTGCGCCCGGAAGCGGCGACGGAAGCACGCGCCGTTGCAAAGCTCTGTGCCGAGCGCGGCATTGCGCACCGCACGCTCAACTGGTCCGGCGCCAAGCCGTCGACCGGCCTGCCCGCCGCGGCGCGCGAGGCACGCTACCGGCTGCTGGCCGAGGCCGCGCAGGCGCAAGGCATCGGTGTGATCGTGACCGGCCACACAGCGGACGATCAGGCCGAGACCGTGCTGATGCGAGCCGCGCGGAATGATGGCCACGAGCTTGGTGAAACGGCAGGCCGAGGCCTCGCCGGCATGGCGCCGGCAACCCTTTATGACTGGCGGATCTGGATCGCGCGGCCGCTGCTCGGTGTACGGCGCGCGGCATTGCGCGCCTTCCTGCGGCGCGAACATGTCGGCTGGGCGGAGGATCCGACCAACACGGATGCGCATTTCGAACGGCCGCGCATTCGCACCGTGCTTGGCGAAGACCCGAGCGGGCAGCGTTTTGCCGAGACGATCGGCCTGGCCAGGCGTGCAGCAGCCGAGCGCGAACAACTCGGCCGCCGCGCCGCCGCGCTGATCGGTGAATTTGCCAGCCGGCCGGCGAAGGGTCTCATCTGTCTCGATCCCGGATTGATCAAAGCCGACGATACGCGAGCGGCGGTCTATGCGCTGCGTGTTCTGCTGGCGGCGACCGGCGGCGTCGCCTTGTTGCCGGACCAGGCACGCAGCGAAGCGCTGTTCGAGCAAATGCGGGCCGGACCGCTTTGCGCCACATTGTCGCGGACGGTCGTCGATAGCAGGCGCACCGGCATCTTCCTGTACCGTGAATCGCGCGACCTGCCGCCCGCCGCACCGTTGGCGGCCGGACTCTGGGACGGTCGCAGGCGGGTCGCCGAACCAGAAGCGATCACATTGGGCGACAGGTCTGGGGCATTTTTGATCGCGCCGCTCGGCGCTGCCGCCGCCGCCAAAGCGATTGCCGGGAATGGCGCGCCGCCGAGCCTTGTCCGCGCCGCTTTGGCTGCGGAACCGGCGCTGTGGCGCGGCGGCGAATGCCTTGGTTTTGCAGGGGATGGAACAGCGGCGCCGGCAATCGCCCTCAGCCCGGCCGTGGCGCCTTTTGCACGCTTCCTGCCTTGCTTCGATCTGGTGCTGGCCGGGGCCGTCGCCGAACTGACCGGCGCGCCGCCCGTCCCGGCCTTGCCTTCCAGCCGCCACAGTGCCGGTTGATGGTGGCGTGAAAGCTTAACCCAGACGTGCTGTTATGCTTGGCAAGGGGAGGCGCTCTCCCTATGTTAGGCCCAAGTTTCCTCTCATACGCGTGCCCCACCAGGTACCAACGGGACAATTGATGAATCCGAATTATCGCAATCTCGCGCTCTGGGCGATCATAGCGGTCTTGCTCATTGCTCTCTTCAATCTGTTCCAGACGCCGCAGACGCGCGGAGCCTCGCAAGACGTTCCCTATTCGCAGTTCCTGCAGGAGGTCGCGGCCGGTCGGGTCAAGACTGTGGTCATCTCCGGCGCCCGCATCTCCGGCACCTACGCCGACAACGCCAACGGCTTCCAGACCTATTCGCCTGGCGATCCGCAGTTGGTCTCGCGACTGCAGGACAAGAACGTCACCATCAACGCACGTCCTGAATCGGACGGTTCCACGTCGCTGTTCAGCTATCTCATCTCCTACCTGCCGATGATCCTGATCCTCGGCGTGTGGATATTCTTCATGCGCCAGATGCAGTCCGGCTCCGGGCGCGCCATGGGCTTCGGCAAGTCGAAGGCCAAGCTTCTGACCGAGGCGCATGGCCGTGTCACCTTCCAGGATGTCGCCGGCGTCGACGAGGCCAAGGAAGATCTGGAGGAGATCGTCGAGTTCCTGCGCGATCCGCAGAAGTTCCAGCGCCTGGGCGGCAAGATTCCGCGCGGCGTGCTGCTCGTCGGCCCTCCCGGCACCGGCAAGACGCTGCTGGCCCGCTCGGTCGCCGGCGAAGCCAACGTGCCCTTCTTCACCATTTCGGGTTCGGACTTCGTCGAGATGTTCGTCGGCGTCGGCGCGTCCCGTGTCCGTGACATGTTCGACCAGGCCAAGAAGAACGCGCCCTGCATCATCTTCATCGACGAAATCGACGCCGTCGGCCGCCATCGCGGCGCCGGGCTCGGCGGCGGCAATGACGAGCGCGAGCAGACGCTGAACCAACTGCTGGTCGAGATGGACGGCTTCGAATCCAACGAGAGCATCATCCTGATCGCCGCCACCAACCGGCCGGACGTGCTCGATCCGGCGCTGTTGCGTCCGGGTCGTTTCGATCGCCAGGTGGTGGTGCCGAACCCTGACATTGTCGGCCGCGAGAAGATCCTCAAGGTGCATGTGCGCAACGTGCCGCTGGCGCCCAATGTCGACCTCAAGGTGGTCGCGCGCGGCACGCCCGGTTTCTCCGGCGCCGATCTGATGAACCTGGTCAACGAATCCGCTCTGATGGCGGCGCGCCGCAACAAGCGCCTCGTCACCATGGCCGAATTCGAGGACGCCAAGGACAAGATCATGATGGGCGCCGAGCGCCGCTCGTCAGCCATGACCCAGGCCGAGAAGGAGCTCACCGCCTACCACGAGGCCGGCCACGCCATCATGGCGCTCAACGTGCCGTCCGCCGATCCGCTGCACAAGGCGACCATCATCCCGCGCGGCCGTGCGCTCGGCATGGTCATGCAGCTGCCGGAAGGCGACCGCTATTCGATGAGCTACAAGTACATGGTCTCGCGGCTTGCCATCATGATGGGCGGCCGCGTCGCCGAGGAGTTCAAGTTCGGCAAGGAGAACATCACTTCGGGCGCTTCCTCCGACATCGAGCAGGCGACCAAGCTGGCTCGCGCAATGGTCACGCGCTGGGGCTTCTCCGACAAGCTCGGCCATGTCGCCTATGGCGACAACCAGGAAGAGGTCTTCCTCGGCCACTCGGTGGCGCGCACACAGAACATCTCGGAAGAGACCGCGCAGATCATCGACGCGGAAGTGCGCCGGCTGATCGACGAGGCCTATGTCTCGGCAAAGTCCATCCTGACCAAGAAGAAGAAGGAATGGATCGCCCTGGCGCAGGGCCTGCTCGAATACGAGACGCTTTCGGGCGAAGAGATCAAGCAGTTGATCGCCGGGCAGAAGCCGGCGCGCGATCTGGGGGATGATACCCCGACAAGCCGCGGCTCGGCCGTGCCGAAGTCCGGCCGCCGCAAGAAGGGGCCGGAGCCCGAAGGCGGCATGGAGCCTCAGCCTTCGAGCTGAGGTACGGCCCGGACACTGATCGAGAAAACGCCGCGGTCTGACCGCGGCGTTTTTGGTTTCTTGGCGCAAGAGTTCCCGGCCGGGCAGACGTCGCATCCATTCGCTTGACTCCTTTCACAGTCGGTATTGATTTAGCCGGCTGTCGTCGGGTCAACCGACGCGGGTGCGTGGGAGGTGATCATGGGCAAGAAGGACAAGCGGGCCAGAAATGCGCCGGTTGGAGGCGAGGTCCATCTCGACGCGGTTGAGGGCGAGGCAAAGGAAGCAGCCTGGAAATTGCCGAACGGCGATGCCGGCACGGGCGAGAAAAAGAAGAAGAAGGCCAAGCACGCCGACGCAAAAAAAACCTACCGCTACGTCGACGAACTTGTCCGGCTGCAATTCGAACTGATCAAGTTGCAGGACTGGGTCCAGAAGGAAGGGTTGAAGGTCGTCGTGATTTTTGAAGGCCGCGACGCGGCCGGCAAGGGCGGTGTCATCAAACGCATCACCGAAAGCCTCAATCCTCGCATCTGCCGCGTCGTGGCTTTGGGCACGCCGACCGAGCGCGAACGCAGCCAATGGTATTTCCAGCGCTATGTCCAGCACCTGCCCGGCAAGGGTGAGATCGTGCTGTTCGACCGCTCCTGGTACAACCGCGCCGGTGTCGAGCGCGTCATGGGCTTCTGCACCGACAACGAATACAGCGAGTTCCTGCGCTCCTGCCCCCTGTTCGAGGAAATGCTGATCAAGTCCGGTATCATTCTGATCAAATACTGGTTCTCGGTTGGGGACGACGAACAGGAACGCCGCTTCAAGGAGCGTATCGACAATCCGATCAAGCGCTGGAAGCTGTCGCCCATGGACCTCAAGTCGCGCGAACACTGGGTCGAATATTCGCGGGCCAAGGACATGATGCAGAAATTCACCGATACCGATCAGTCGCCGTGGAACATTGTCGATGCCGACAACAAGAAGAAGGCAAGGCTCAATTGCATCAGTCATCTGCTGACGCGGATTCCATATAAGGAGATCCGACCGGCAAAGATAAAGCTGAGCCCGCGTCAGAAAGACGACGGCTATATCCGTCCGCCCAAGACCAGCCAGCACTGGGTACCGACCGTCTACTGATCCTGCACAAAGAAAACCCCGCGAACCTGGACAGGGCCGCGGGGTCCTTTATTAGCTCGAAGCTTGGGAAATCAGCTCTTCAGCTTGGCGTTGCAGAGGCTGTAATAGCCGCCGCCCTTCTGGATCCAGCGAAGGCCGTTCAACGTACCTGCGTCCTTGTTGCCGTGGTAACCCTGCAGGCAGGTCTTCATCCGCGCCTTCGCGGGCTTTTCGGTCTTGAACTCGGCGGCGAGGGTGGTCGGGAATGTCACGCCCGCCGGTGCTACAGCGGGGGCGACCGCCGCGCTGGTTTCCTTCTTCGGCTGCGGCTCGGTTTTGACCGTATCCGCGCTGGCACTCTCCGCAGCTGACGTCGCGCACTTCTCTGTGCGGAAAGCGGTCCAATCCATGCCGTTCAGAGTGCCGCCTTCCTTGGCTGTGCGATAGGCCTCGCCGCATTCCTTCATCGTCAGTGCGCTTGCAGGGGCGACGCTCCAAGCAACCCATGCTGTCACAGCCAATGCCGCCAATTTCAATCTGGACATAAGACCCTCCTGGTTGACAAAAAGTTCGATGTCCTTTTGTATACTGTTTGTTCCGTATATGTTCAACTGGAATCTTTGCGAACCACCGATAAGTCTGGCGGTGGGCAGTGTGGGCGAATAGATGACGCCGACAGCTTCCGCCATATGTAGACGCGAGCGAAGCCGGGCGTCTTCGAGCGCAACAAAAAGGCCCGCGCATGTTGCGATGCGCGGGCCTTTGTCTCGAGAATATGGCTACGCGATCAGCTCTTCAGCTTGGCATTGCAGAGGCTGTAGAAGCCGCCGCCCTTCTGGATCCACTTCAGGCCTTTCAACGCATTGGCGTCCTTGAGAGCATAGTACTGCTCGAGGCAAGTATGCATGCGGGCCTTGCCGGGGGTTTCGCTGGCATATTTCTTGGAGATCGCGGTCGGGAACTTCACGCCCTTGGGAGCAACGATGGTCGGGGCTTCCGGATCGGCCTTGTAGCTCGCCTCGCTCGGAGCCGGCACGGTGTCGTCGTCATCTGCGCCTGCGCCGCATTCGGCCTTGCGGAAGTCGTTCCACTTCTTGCCGCCCAGCGTGTTGGCGGACTTGGCCGCCTGATACTTGGCGCTGCAATCGGCCATGCTCAGGCCCTTGCCGCTGCTGTCGGCAGCCGCCTTGGTCGTTGCCTTGGCCGGTTGTACTGCCGCGGATGCGCCGGCGGCGCATTCGGTCTTGCGGAAGTCGTTCCATTTCGCGCCGTTGAGCGTGCCGGCAGCTTTGGCGGCCTGGTATTTGGCGCTGCATTCCTTGGCCGTCAGGCCCTTGGCGCCATCGTCGGCCGCGGCTGCTGCCTTGGTCGTGGCCTTGGCCGGTTCTACCGCCGCGGATGCGCCGGCGGCGCATTCGGCTTTGCGGAAGTCATTCCACTTCGCGCCGTTGAGCGTGCCCGCGGCCTTTGCCGCCTGGTATTTGGCGCTGCATTCCTTGGCCGTCAGGCCCTTGGCGCCGTCGTCGGCGGCAGCGGCGGCCTTGGTCGTGTCCGCCTTGGCCGCGGCGGCCTTCTTGGCCGGCTTGGCGGTCTCGGTGGTGGCGGCCGCGTCAGTTCCACATTCGGCCTTGCGGAATTGGTTCCAGGTCTGTCCGTTCAGCGTGCCGCCGTCCTTGGCGGCATTATACTTGGTACTGCACTCGGCCATGGTCAGCGCGTTGGCAGGCGCCGCCATGAACAAGGTTGCGACGGCAAGACCCGTCAAGGTTGCAAGTTTATGGATGAGCATGGCGTTTCTCCCGTTGCTGCCGCCGATGGTGTCCCTTTGGTGAATCAATAGCTCTCAACGCTAGGCTGCGCCAGATGCTAACCCGCGCCGATACCCCCGGAAAGCGCGTGCTCTCGACAAGGTGATGAAATCATTGCGATCTGCGGCCTCCAACAGCAGGGGTTTGCCGGATCACTGCGCCGAGCGGCCCAGTGTGACTGCTATTTTGCGGCAAGACCGTGTCATCATGTTAGGTTGTGGAAACACTTGAACAGATCGGTACAATGATTTTCTAAGGATTGGTAACATACGATCATACATTGTGATGATTTGTGGTGCCCAAATTTGTGGCATTACGGGCAGCTGAAAAACCGACGGGGATTCTGGCTAGCATGGCAGGGCACTATTTCGGCACCGACGGCATTCGTGGGCGCGCAAACAAATTTCCGATGACGGCTGAGATCGCGATGCGGGTCGGCATGGCCGCCGGCCTGTCGTTCCAGCGCGGCAGCCACCGCCACCGCGTGGTGCTCGGCAAGGACACGCGGCTGTCCGGCTACATGATCGAGAATGCGATGGTGGCCGGCCTTTGTGCCGCCGGTATGGATGTGTTCCTGCTCGGCCCGATTCCGACGCCGGCGGTGGCCATGCTGGTGCGCTCGCTGCGCGCCGATATCGGCGTCATGATCTCGGCCTCGCACAATCCTTACTTCGACAACGGCATCAAGCTGTTTGGGCCTGACGGCTACAAGCTCTCCGACGAGATCGAGGAGCGCATCGAGAGCATGCTCGACAAGGACATCGAACTGGCGCTGGCCGATTCCGACGGGCTTGGCCGCGCCAAGCGTGTCGACGGCGTGCATGACCGCTACATCGAATTTGCCAAGCGCACGCTGCCACGCTCGATGTCGCTGTCGGGTCTCAGGATCGTCGTCGATTGCGCAAATGGTGCCGCCTACAAGGTGGCGCCGGCCGCCCTTTGGGAATTGGGCGCCGAGGTCATTGCCATCAATGTCGAGCCGAACGGCTTCAACATCAACAAGGAATGCGGCTCGACCCATCCGGCCGGCCTGCAGAAGAAGGTGCATGAAGTGCGCGCCGACATCGGCATCGCGCTGGACGGCGACGCCGACCGCGTCGTCATTGTCGACGAGAACGGAACGATCGTCGATGGCGACCAGATTATGGCGCTGATTGCCGAGTCCTGGCACCAGAGCGGGCGGCTCGCCGGCGGCGGCGTCGTCTCGACGGTGATGTCCAATCTCGGCCTCGAACGCTTCTTGAGCGACATCAAGCTGCAGTTGCACCGCACCAAGGTCGGCGACCGTTACGTCGTCGAGCATATGCGCGCGCATGGGTTGAATGTCGGCGGCGAGCAATCGGGCCACATCGTGCTGTCCGATTTCTCGACCACTGGCGACGGGCTTGTCTCGGCGCTGCAGGTTCTCGCCTGCATCAAGCGGCAGAACCGGCCGGTCAGCGAATTGTCGAAGAAGTTCGAGCCGGTGCCGCAGCTGCTGAAGAATGTCCGCATCGCCGGCGGCAAGCCGCTCGAGGAAGCCCCGGTCAAGGCGGCGATCGAAGATGCGCGCAACCGTCTCGGCAAGGCCGGGCGACTGGTCATCCGGCCCTCCGGCACCGAGCCGCTGATCCGCGTCATGGCCGAGGGCGACGATCCGCAACTGGTCGAAGCCGTGGTCAACGACATCGTCGACATCATTTCGGAAACGCGCAGCGCCGCCTGATCGCGCGCCACCTCCAGCGGCAGGTGCGAACTGCCGGCTCAAAGACTTTCAAGGCCCGCCTCCAGGCGGGCCTTTTGTTTCGGCCAGGTGGCGCGGCGTGATGCCGGCAGAGACTGTTTGCTAAAATATCGAGAATTCGTGGTTAATCGACAGGGTTAAATGCCTTTTAACTTTTGCAATTCATTATCCACAACTGAGGTCAATGATATTCGGGCGGGCTGGACTTTCCCGACGGTTCTCAGGGGTGACAAGCATGTTCAATACAGGAAAAAAGGCTCTCCTAGCCACACTGCTCGCAGGTGTGGCCGGGCCGGTATTCGCCGCTGATCTGGCGGAGCCGCAAGTCGAGGAAGCACCGCCGCAGGCAGTCTACGAGCAGCCGGCAGAGGTCGGTGGCTGGTACATCCGTGGCGATCTCGACTACCACAAGTCGGATCTGCGCGGCGTCAACTATACGACTTATACCATCGATCCCGTGACCAACCTTATCACGCCTGGCGAAAGAAGTTTTGATTCCGCCAAGCTCAAGGCCGGTTTCTCGCTCGGCGCCGGCGTCGGTTACAAGATCAACGAACACTTCCGTACCGATCTGACGGCCGACTACTGGTTCAAGTCGAAATTCAACGGCTCAACCTCGGATATCAACGGGACTTCGGTCGAGGTGTCGAGGATGAGCGCCTTGCTGCTGCTCGCCAACGCCTATGTCGATATCGGCACTTGGCACGGCGTGACGCCCTATGTCGGCGCCGGTATCGGCGGCGCGCATATCAAGTGGGATACGGTCCACGATCCGAATACCACCGAGACCAATCCCGGCTCGTCCAACTGGCGCTTCGCCTATGCGCTCATGGCCGGCGCTTCCTATTGCCTTACCGACAAAATCATCCTCGATGCGGGCTATCGCTTCTCCCATATCCAGGGCGGCCGCATGTTCGAATGGGATGCAAGCAGTTCCGGCCCAGGCCACGATCGTGGCTTCAATACGCACGAAGTGCGCGGTGGCTTGCGCTACCAGTTCGGCGGCACCAATGGGTGCGCCGCGCCCGTGGTGGCCTATCAGCCCGAGCCGGAGCCGATCTACACCAAGTAGTCGCTTCGAAATCCTGGAATTCGCGAACCGCCCGGCCATGCCGGGCGGTTTTCGTTTGCCGATTGCGGTGCATTTCAATCGGCCTGGTTGCTGAAGAAAGCCTATCGAAATCAATTCGGTAACGTGGCGTTATCCTTAACCCGCACTTAACCACTATGGTTAACAATGCCTACTGAAACGGCGCTTGCAATCAAATGACGTGCGCCAATTTCAGGAGCCGGGGACCCATGAATTTCAAATTGCTGACAGTGCCGGCGCTCGCCGCACTCATGCTTGCTCCGCTGACGCAGGCGCAGGCCGCCGACTACGATCCGCCGGTCTATGTCGACCAGGCGCCGGACTATCAACCGGTCGAGGTCGGCTCGGGCTGGTATCTGCGTGGCGACGTCTCCTATCTGGCGCAGAAGAGCTACCAGGATCAGGATTTCACCTTTGCGCCGGCGAGCTTCAGTGAAAAGCAGGATCCGGCCTTTGCCAGCATCGGCTTCGGCTATCATTTCAACGACTATCTGCGTGCCGACATCAATTTCGGCTATCTGCCGGGCAACAAGGTTGGCATCCACTACGACGATAGCGCGATCGTGGTAGTGCCGGCCACGGCAACGGTGGCGTCGGCATCCCTGGAGAATTATTCCCTGTCGGGGATGGTCAATGGCTATGTCGATCTTGGCACCTATGTCGGGATCACGCCCTATCTGGGCGCCGGCATCGGGCTGGTCCGCAGCAAATACAAGCTGTCGGCGAGCTACTTCACCGACAATCTCGACCCTACGGATGACTTCGAGCGGAGCGACAACAAGACTCAATATGCCTTGGCCTATACGCTGGATGCGGGCCTGGCCTATCAGGTGACCAAGAATGTTTCCGTCGATCTCGGCTATCAGTACTTTTCGGCGCCGGATGCCGAATATGTCACGGCCGCAAGCCTGAACTCCTATCCGGTCCGCAAGGGGATCAGCAATCATCAGGTCAAACTCGGGCTGCGCTACGACCTCTGGTAGGCTGGCCACAGACATCAAGCCCGACGGCGGATCTCTTCGATCCGCCGTTTGCGTTTGAGCTCACGACATCCTGATCGCGGATTTGCCAGTATCTTGTCAGCGACAAAAACTTTCCTCTTGACGCCTGATGGCTGAACGCATATCGCCGTCCGTGGGCCACCCCTCCCCAACGAGGGGCCACTATCTGGAAGGATAGACCACGATGACGACGCATACGAAGCCCGGACTCCGTCCGGCAAACCCCAATTTCTCCTCAGGTCCCTGCGCAAAGCGCCCCGGCTGGTCGGTCGAGGCGCTGAAGAATGCCGCGCTCGGCCGTTCCCACCGCGCCAAGATCGGCAAGACCAAGCTCGAACAGGCGATCGAGCTGACGCGGGAAATTCTCCAGGTTCCGGCGGACTACCGCATCGGCATTGTGCCGGCGTCGGACACCGGCGCCGTCGAGATGGCGCTGTGGTCGCTGCTTGGCGAGCGCGGCGTCGACATGGTCGCCTGGGAAAGCTTTGGCTCGGGCTGGGTGACCGATGTCGTCAAGCAGCTGAAGCTCGCCGATACCAGAAAGATCGAAGCGGGTTATGGCGAGTTGCCTGATCTGGCCAAGATCGATTTCGACCGCGACGTAGTCTTTACCTGGAACGGCACGACTTCAGGCGTGCGGGTGCCGAATGGCGATTTCATTCCGGCCGACCGCAAAGGCTTGACCATCTGCGACGCGACTTCGGCCGCCTTCGCCCAGAGGCTCGATTTCCAGAAGCTGGATGTCGTCACCTTCTCCTGGCAGAAAGTGCTGGGCGGCGAGGGCGCGCATGGCATGCTGATCCTCAGCCCGCGCGCCGTCGAGCGGCTGGAAACCTACAAGCCGGCGTGGCCGCTGCCGAAGATCTTCCGCCTGACCTCGGGCGGCAAGCTGATCGAAGGCATCTTCAAGGGCGAGACCATCAACACGCCGTCGATGCTGTGCGTCGAGGATTA
The DNA here is from genome assembly GCF_056403695.1 of Mesorhizobium sp. P2_F7. Taxonomy (NCBI): domain Bacteria; kingdom Pseudomonadati; phylum Pseudomonadota; class Alphaproteobacteria; order Hyphomicrobiales; family Phyllobacteriaceae; genus Mesorhizobium; species Mesorhizobium sp. P2_F7. Next base: position 433,803 of record NZ_JBFUFA010000002.1, read on the forward strand.
TCTCGATGCGCTTCATTGGGCGAAGTCGATCGGCGGCCTCGACGCGCTGATTGCCAGAGCGGATGCCAATGCCGCGGTGCTCGACGGCTTTGTCGACAAGTCCGCATGGCTAGGCCATCTCGCGGTCGATGCGGCGACACGGTCCAACACCTCCGTGTGTCTGTCCTTCACCGACCCAGATGTTGCGGCGCTCGATGCCGATGGACAGGCGGCTTTTGCGAAAGCGATCGTCTCTGTGCTCGACAAGGAAGGCGTCGCCTACGACATCGGCTCCTATCGCGACGCACTGCCCGGCCTGCGCATCTGGTGCGGCGCGACTGTCGAGACGTCCGATCTCGAAGCGCTGCTGCCCTGGCTCGACTGGGCCTTCGCCACGCAGAAGGCGTCGCTGAAGGCCGCGGCCTGAGATTGCATGGCGGCCTGCGGGCCGCCATTTCCCCGACAATCCATTTCAAGGAGGCCGCAATGGCGCCCCGCGTTCTCGTCTCAGACAAACTTTCCACCACCGCCGTGCAGATCTTTAGGGATCGCGGCATCGAGGTCGACTATTTGCCCGATCTCGGCAAGGACAAGGAAAAGCTGCTCGAAGTCATCGACCAGTATGATGGCCTTGCCATCCGTTCGGCTACCAAGGTCACGGAAAAGCTGATCAACGCCGCGACAAAGCTCAAGGTCGTCGGTCGCGCCGGCATCGGTGTCGACAATGTCGACATCCCGGCAGCAAGCCGCAAGGGCATCATCGTGATGAACACGCCCTTCGGCAATTCGATCACCACGGCCGAGCATGCTGTCGCGATGATCTTCGCGCTTGCCCGCCAGATCCCCGAAGCCAATGCCTCGACCCATGCCGGCAAGTGGGAAAAGAACCGCTTCATGGGCGTCGAGATCACAGGCAAAACGCTGGGCGTCGTCGGCTGCGGCAATATCGGTTCGATCGTCGCCACGCGCGGCGTCGGATTGAAGATGCATGTCGTCGCCTTCGACCCGTTCCTGTCGGACAGCCGCGCCGAGGAACTCGGTGTCGAGAAGGTCGAGCTCGACGAGCTGTTCGCTCGTGCTGACTTCATCACACTGCACACGCCGCTGACCGACAAGACGCGCAACATCATCGACGCGGCGGCGATCGCCAAGATGAAGAACGGCGTGCGCATCATCAACTGCGCCCGTGGCGGGCTGATCGTCGAGGCCGATCTGGTCGCGGCGCTGAAGAGCGGCAAGGTGGCCGGCGCCGGCGTCGACGTGTTCGAGGTCGAACCGGCGGAGAACAATGCGCTGTTCGGCATGGAGAATGTGGTGGCGACGCCGCATCTCGGCGCCTCGACGGCGGAAGCGCAGGAAAACGTCGCGCTGCAGGTGGCCGAGCAGATGGCCGACTATCTGATCAAGGGCGCGGTTTCGAACGCCATCAACATGCCCTCGATCACGGCCGAGGAAGCGCCGCGCCTCAAACCCTTCGTCAAGCTCGCCGAAGTGCTCGGCGCCTTCGTCGGCCAGGTCACCGAGGATCCGATCAAGGAGGTCGAGATCCTGTTCGACGGCTCGACCGCGACGATGAACACACGCGCGCTGATCAGTGCGACGCTCGCCGGACTGATCCGGCCGCAGGTCGCCGACGTCAACATGGTGTCGGCGCCGATCATGGTGAAGGAACGCGGCATCATCGTCGCCGAAGTCAAGCGCGACAAATCGGGCGTGTTCGACGGCTACATCAAGCTGACGGTGAAGACCGAGCACATGACGCGCTCGATCGCCGGCACCTGCTTCTCCGACGGTAAGCCGCGCTTCATCCAGATCAAGGGCATCAATCTCGACGCCGAGGTCGGCCAGCACATGCTCTACACAACCAATGCCGATGCGCCCGGCATTATCGGCCTGCTCGGCACGGTGTGCGGCGAGAATGGCGTCAACATCGCCAACTTCCAGCTTGGCCGCAACCGGCCAGGCGGCGACGCCATCGCGCTGCTCTATCTCGATGCGCCGTTCCCGGAGAATGTGCTGGAACAGGTCAAGGCGCACAAGTCGATCGACTCGGCCAAACGGCTGCAGTTCGACGTCAACGCGATGTGATCCTGACCTTGGGATTGAGGGGCGCGGCTTTGTCCGCGCCTTTTCGTTCAGACCGGCTGCAAGTCCGCTATTTTGCGCCCGCTATATTCGGCGAGCGAAATGCCGCCCAATACCAGGACGAGTGCCAGCGCCTGGTAGAGCTGGAATGTCTCGCCGACAATCAGCACTGAAAGCAGTGTGCCGAAGATCGGTACCAGGTTGATGAACAGGCCGGCGCGGTTGGCGCCGATAAGTTCGTTGCCCTTGATGTAGAGGATCTGCGAGATGACCGAGGCGCCGATCGCGGTATAGACGATGACCAGCCAGCCGCTGATATCGGGGACGATGACCTTGCCGGCCGCGACCTCCCACAGGAAGAAGGGCAGCGAGGTGATGAGTGCCGCGACCGCCAGAGACAACATCAGGCTCTGCCAGCGCATCACCGGCTTCAGCCGCAGCCCGACCGAATAACCGCTGTAGAGGATGACGGCGACCAGCATGATGGCGTCGCCGAAATTAAGCTCCAGCGTTAGCAGCCGGCGCGGGTCGCCATGGCAGGCGGTCAAGATCACACCCGCTATGGTTAGCACGACGCCGGCAATCTGCGCCCAGCTCACGCGCAGGCGGAAGAAGATGAAATTGGCTGTCATGATCAGGACCGGCATCGCCGCCTGTTCGATCGAGACATTGATCGCCGTCGTATAGTTGAGCGCCGTGTAGAAAATGGTGTTGAACAGGGTGAAGCCGCTGGCCCCCAGTGCAGCCAGGACGAACCAGTGTTTGCGCACCACCGGCCAGTCCTCCTTTATCGTGCGCCACCCGATCGGCAGCAGGATCGCAACCGCCAGCACCCAGCGCAGGAAGACCAGCGTCATCGGCGAGACATGTTCGACCGCCAGCTTGCCGGCGACGGAATTGCCGCCCCATAGCAAGGTGGTAACCAGCAGGAACAGATAGGCGCGTCGGTGCATTGCAGGATTCCGGCCGCCGGAGGTGCGGTGTTTGCCGGCCTATGGCCCCCGCCTGCCCAAGTAAATGATGTCAAAGCCGAAAATTGTTGTGCCTCAGGGCGTTTTCGGCGGCAAAGAAAGGTCGCGCTTGCGAGGTCTTGACGCTATAGAGGCCTGTCGTTTCGAACCATATCCAGGCCGCCAGGGCGGCATCTCAAGGGAAAAGAAACATGGCCAATGTGGTGGTCGTCGGCTCGCAATGGGGCGACGAAGGCAAGGGCAAGATCGTCGACTGGTTGTCGGAGCGCGCCGACGTGGTCGTGCGCTTCCAGGGTGGCCACAATGCCGGCCATACGCTGGTCGTCGATGGCAAGGTCTACAAACTGTCGCTGCTGCCGTCGGGCGTGGTGCGGCAAGGCAAGCTGTCGATCATCGGCAATGGCGTCGTCTTCGACCCGCACGCCTTTGTCGCGGAAGTGGCAAAACTCAAGGCGCAAGGCGTCGAGGTGACGCCGGACCGCCTGAAAATAGCCGAAAACACCGCGCTTATCCTGTCGTTGCACCGGGAGCTGGACGGATTCCGCGAGGACGCCGCCTCCAATTCCGGCACAAAAATTGGCACGACCCGTCGTGGCATCGGCCCCGCCTATGAGGACAAGGTGGGCCGGCGCGCGGTCAGGGTGATGGATCTGGCGGATTTGGAAACGCTTCCCCTCAAAGTCGACAGGCTGCTGACGCATCACAATGCGCTGCGTCGCGGGCTTGGCCATGGTGAAGTCACGCATGAAGCGATCATGACCGAGCTGACCTCGGTCGCCGACGAGATCCTGCCCTATATGGACCGCGTCTGGAAAATCCTCGACGACAAGCGCCGCGCCGGCGAGCGCATCCTGTTCGAGGGCGCGCAAGGCACGCTGCTCGACATCGACCACGGCACCTATCCGTTCGTCACTTCGTCCAACACCGTCGCCGGCCAGGCCGCCGCCGGCTCGGGCGTCGGCCCTGGCGCCATCGGCTATGTCCTGGGCATCACCAAAGCCTATACGACGCGTGTCGGCGAAGGCCCGTTTCCGACCGAACAGAAGAACGAGATCGGCGAATTCCTCGGCACGCGCGGACACGAATTCGGCGTCGTCACCGGGCGCAAGCGCCGCTGCGGCTGGTTCGACGCCGTGCTGGTGCGCCAGGCCGTCGCCGTCAACGGCATCAAGGGCATCGCGCTGACCAAGCTCGACGTGCTCGACGGGCTGGACGAGATCAAGGTCTGCACCGGTTACCGCCTCGATGGCGAGGCGATCGACTATCTGCCGGCCAGCCAGGGCGCGCAGGCGCGCGTCGAACCGGTCTACGAGACGCTCGAGGGCTGGAAAGGCACCACTGCCGGGGCGCGCAGCTGGAACGACCTTCCGGCGCAAGCCGTCAAATATGTCCGTTACATCGAGGAGCTCATCGGCGCACCCGTCGCGCTCCTTTCCACCAGCCCGGAACGGGACGACACAATACTTGTGACCGATCCGTTTCAAGACTAGTTTTCTGAAGCCTTTCCGGGCATCGCGGCCGATTTGCGGGGGCCGGCGCGGAAACAAACTACAGGTCGACTGAAGCATGGCAGATTTCGTTGCTGTTCTGAAAAAGGCGCTCGACAAATATGGCGAGCCGGCGCTCGACGTGCGCACGCGGACCTACGACGGCGCCCGTGCGGCGCTGGTCAAGAAGCTTGCGGATTTTTCGCCGCCGCTGTCCGCCGACGTCATCGCCAAGCAGAAACGCTCCCTGGAAGACGCCATCTCAAGTGTCGAGCGGGACTATGCCAAGGCGACGCCGGCATCCGATCCGCTGGCCGAGCTCGAGCACATCTTCTCCTCCATCGACCGCAACAAGAACCAGTCCAGCCATGTAAAGCCGCCCGCTACGCCTGCACCCGCGCCGGCATGGCAGCCAGCGAAACCTGCGCCGTCGGCGCCGGTTGCCCGGACGGAGCCGAGCTGGCAGCGGCCCGCGCCGACACCGCCGCCGCCCGCTGCGCGTGCCGAAACCGTCAACGATCCGGCTGCGGAGCTGGACGCCGACGACGACAGCGCCGATGTGTTTGCCAATGACGAGCAGCCGGCTGCGGACACCTTCCAGCGCCTGCGCCCGGCCGAGCGCAAGCGCAGCTATGGCGGGCTGATCGCCGCTGTCGTCGCGCTGCTGGTGGTCGCCGGCGGCGGCTATGGCATCTGGCTGAACAAGGATGCATTCGGCTCGATGCTCGGCTTTGGCGGCACCAAGACTGTCTCGACCGAACCGCTGGTCAAGCCGGCACCGGCAAAGCCCGCGGCCGAAGCGCCCGCACCGGCTGCCGCCGGCGAGGGAACGAAATTCACGCAGCGCCTGACGCCCGAAGGCGGCGAGACCGACCCCGGTCCCGCGGCCGGTCAAAGCGGCATTGGCGAGGGCGAGTCCGTCGCGGCGCTGACCACGCCGCCGCCTCCGGCTCCGGCCCCTGCTCCGGCGCCGGCGCCTGCAGCCCCGGCGCCCGGCGATACCGCAGCCACGGCGGCGCCCGCTACGCCGGCGCCTGACGCTTCGGCCACGCCACCGGCAACGCCGCCAGCCGATGGCGCCGCCCCGTCGGCCAATGCGGCGGCACCGGCTGATGCCGCGGCCACGCCGCCTGCGCCCGCAACCGGCACTCCGCCGGCGGCGCCGACGGCCGCAACGCCCGAGCCGACCGTTGCGGTCGGCCAGAAGGCGATCTTCTATGAAGAACGCACCTCGACCGCGCAGGGCTCGGCCGAACCCGGCAGCATCGTCTGGTCGCTGGTGCAGGAATCGCCCGGCGGCGACCTGCCGCCCGAACCGGCAATCCGCGCCGAGGCGACCATTCCCGGCAAGGACATCCAGCTGCGCATGACCATCCGCCGCAACACCGACCAGACGCTGCCGGCCAGCCACATCATCGAGATGATCTTCCTGACGCCCGAGGGCTTTGACGGCGGTGGCGTCGACAACATCCTGCGCGTTGCCATGAAGAGCTCGGAGCAGGACGCCGGCAGCCCGCTGATCGGCATCCCGGCCAAAATCGCCGACGGGTTCTTCCTGGTGGCGCTCAACGACACCAAAGCCGACGAGGATGCCAATCTGACCTTGCTCAGGGGCCAGGACTGGATCGACGTGCCGGTGGTCTACAAGACCGGGCGCCGGGCGCTGCTGACTATGGAAAAGGGCATCCCGGGCGAGAAGGTGTTCGACGAGGCGCTGAAGGCCTGGCAGGCGAAGACGGCTGGCTGATAGGCAACGTTAAAGCTGTCCTGCTCTTTCCCCGAGCGGCGAGCGGGCCTAGCTCAGAACGGGCGATGCTTGGCTAGCGGCAGCCCGTTTCGCCTGACGTAGTCGTTCCAGCTTTCGATGGCATCCTTGTTTTCTTCTTGCCATCGGCGTGTCTTTTCCGCAGCGATCGCCTTCGTAAGGCCGGTCTCGGCGGCGCGACCGATGTCGATCCCCAAGGCCCTCGCTTCTTCGATCAATCGGAGGTCAATGGAAAGTTTGAGCGATTTTCGCGACGACTGAGCATCAGCCATTTGAACAGCCCTATCCATACCTACGGACAAGAGCATGGCAACGCGCTTGCAAGGCTGCAAGCCTAGCCTTCCATCTCCTCGCGCAGCATCTCCAGTTCCAACCACTCTTCCTCCAACGCGGCCAGCGTGGCGCGCTCCTTGTCGAGGGCGGCGATGGTCTTCTGGAACGAGACCGGGTCGCGCTCGTAATAGGCGGGGTCGGCGATGTTGTTTTCCAGCCGCGAGATCGAGGCCGTCACCGCCTCGATCTTCTTGGGGAGCGATTCCAGTGCGAATTTCTGCTTGAACGACAGTTTCTTTGCAGGCCCTTTAGGTGCTGCCGTTTCGGCTTTGGGTGCAGCCGGCGTGTCGCCGGCTTCGGCCTTGGCGCGGGCCTTGCGGTCGTCGAGCCTTGTGCCGCCGCGCTGCGCCAGCATGTCGGAATAGCCGCCGGCATATTCGATCCAGCGGCCGCCGCCGTCGGGCGCAATCACGCTGGTCACCGTGCGGTCGAGGAAATCGCGGTCGTGGCTGACCAAGATGACGGTGCCGGCAAAGCCGGCAACCAATTCCTGCAGCAGTTCCAGCGTCTCCATGTCGAGATCATTGGTCGGCTCATCAAGCACCAGAAGGTTCGCCGGCCGCGCCAGCACGCGGGCCAGGATCAGCCGCGCCCGCTCGCCGCCGGACAGCTCACGCACGGGCGTGCGCGCCTGTTCGGGCTTGAACAGGAAATCCTTCATGTAGGAGACGACATGGCGCTGCTCGCCATTGATGACGAGGTTCTCGCCGCGTCCGTCGGTGAGATATTGCGCCAGCGTCTCCTGGGGATCGACCGCCTCGCGCTTCTGGTCGAGCGTGGCGATCTCCAGATTGGTGCCGAGCCGCACCGAGCCGGCATCGGGCTTCAACTCACCGGTCAGCATTTTCAACAGCGTCGTCTTGCCGGCGCCGTTCGGCCCGACCAGGCCGACGCGGTCGCCACGCTGGATGCGGGTCGAAAAGCCCTTGACGACGGTGAGGTCGCCGAAGCTCTTCTCGATGTTCTTGGCCTCGATCACCAGCTTGCCGGATTCGGCGGCGTCGCTGGCCACCATGGTGGCCGAGCCTTCGGCGCCGCGATGGCCGCGAAAACGCTGGCGCATGGTCTGCAATTCGCCGAGCCGGCGCATGTTGCGCTTGCGTCGCGCCGTCACGCCATAGCGCAGCCAGTGTTCCTCGCGCACGATCTGGCGGCCGAGCTTGTGCTGCTCGCGTTCTTCCTCTTCCAGCACCAGGTCGCGCCATTCCTCGAAATGGCCAAAGCCCTTGTCGAGGCGGCGGGTCTGGCCGCGGTCGAGCCAGACGGTGGCGCGCGACACGCGCTCGAGGAAGCGGCGGTCATGCGAGATGACGATCAGCGCCGACGAGGTGCGGACAAGCTCCTCTTCCAGCCATTCGATGACGGACAGATCGAGATGGTTGGTCGGCTCATCAAGCAGCAGAATATCAGGCTCCGGCGCCATGACGCGGGCAAGTGCTGCGCGCCGCGCCTCGCCGCCGGAGAGGTCGTTGGGGCTTTCCGTGCCGGCAAGGCCGAGATGCTCCATCAGATAGGTGGCGCGGTAGGGATCGTCGGCCGGCCCGAGCCCCGCCTCGACATAGGCGCGCACATTGGCAAAGCCCTCCATGTCGGGCATTTGCGGGAGATAACGCACCGTCGCCGAAGGCTGGCGGAAGACCTCGCCGTCCTGCGGCTCGATCAGCCCGGCGGCAATCTTGAGCAGCGTCGACTTGCCGGAACCGTTGCGACCAACGAGTGCAATCTTGTCGCCGGCTGATGCCGTGAGTTCGGCGCCGTCGAGCAACGGTGCGCCGCCGAAGGTCAGTCTTATCCCGTCGAGATTGAGAAGGGGCGGGGCCATATCAGCTTTCAGGCAAGGGGAAGGGGTGAGCGAGCAGCAGCGCGCGGCCGTGGCCGAGCGCGATTTCGAGCCGGCCTTTCACTTCGTTGGAGATGGTCAGCGACGAGCCGAAGGTGACCTCGACATGGTCGAGCGGCCATTTGGCGCCGGAAACGGTCAGGCCCGAGAGATCGGAGAAGCCGAGCACCGAAAACAGCGTGCCGTCGGCATAGTCGAAGCCGGCCTTGCCGGGCAGGAGGGGGACGCCTTCCTGCGCGCCGCTGGTCAACAGCACTTTTGTGCCGGCCTCGGCCAGACGCAGGCTGAGCGCCAGATGCAGGAAGGCGTGGTCGGCGCGTTTGCCGCCGAAAGCCCCGGCCAGAACCAGGCTGGTGGCGCCGCGGTCCAGTGCAGCGGCGATGGCCAGTTCGCCGTCGGTCTTGTCCTTTTCCGGCGGAAATATCTGGCGCGGCACGGCGGCGAGATCGGCGGGCAGGTCCGCCGGCACGGAATCGAAATCGCCCACCCATAGCTCCGGCATCAGGCCGAGCATCCGGGCATGACCGATGCCGGCGTCGGCGGCGATGATGCGCGAACCCTCGACCTGGCGGTCGAGCCGCGGCGTGCGGACGAGATCGCCGCCTAGCAGGATGGTGAATGTGCTCATATCCGGTGGCCCTTACCAGCCCCGCCGGCGAAACGGAAGGCCGAGAGCCACCACCGCCGGCAAAGTTCCGCTTGCGTGGCACCTTGGCCGGGCCTATGTGTCGAGGCGCTCTAACGGGGTGCCGGACGCGATCTTCGCGGACCGGCTGAGAGGCAGTCTCGCCAACCCGCTGAACCTGATCCGGTTTGTACCGGCGGAGGGATTAGACGCTTCGGACAGACCGACGCCTCAATTCCTTTCAACACGAACGAAGGAGGCGCCGATGCGCATGATTTTGTCCCGTCTTGTCCCAGCCCTGGGTGTTGCTGTTTCGCTTTTGGCAAGCCCTGCGTCCGCGCAGGACAAACTCACCGTCTATACCTATGAGAGTTTCACCGCCGACTGGGGCCCGGGTCCTGCGGTGAAGAAGGAGTTCGAGGCCGAATGCGGCTGCAGCGTCGACTTCGTCTCGGTTGCCGATGGCGTCGCGCTGCTCAACCGCGTCAAGCTCGAAGGGGCCTCGACCAAGGCCGATATCGTGCTTGGTCTCGACACCAACCTCACCGCCGAGGCCAAGGCCTCCGGCCTGTTTGTCCCGCATGGCGCGGTGGCTGAAAACAGCGTGCCGGGCGGCTGGAGCGACGATGTTTTCGTGCCCTTCGACTATGGCTATTTCGCCGTCGTCTACGACACTGAGAAGCTGAAGACCCCGCCGAAGAGCCTGAAGGAATTGGTCGAAGGCGCTGCTGCCGACAAGATCGTCATCCAGGATCCGCGCACGTCGACGCCGGGTCTTGGCCTGCTGCTGTGGGTCAAGTCGGTCTATGGCGACAAGGCGCCGGAGGCATGGGCGAAGCTCAAGCCTAAGGTACTGACCGTGACGCCGGGCTGGAGCGAGGCCTATGGCCTGTTCACCAAGGGTGAGGCGCCCATGGTGCTGTCCTACACGACGTCGCCGGCCTACCACATGGTGGCCGAGAACACCGAGCGCTATCAGGCGGCGTCCTTCGAGGAAGGCGAGTATCTGCAGATCGAGGTCGCCGGCATCACCACCACGGGCGCGAAAAACCCGCTGGCGGCAAGGTTCCTGGCCTTCATGACCGGGCCGAAATTCCAGGACGTCATTCCCGAGACCAACTGGATGTTCCCGGCAGGCAAGACCGACAAGCCGCTCAACCCGGCGTTTGATAAGCTGGTGAAGCCGGCGAAGACGCTGCTGTTTTCCCCGGAAGAAGTTGCGGCCAATCGCAAGGCCTGGGTGGATGAGTGGCTGGCGGTGATGAGCAAGTGAGCGCCCTCTTCACCCTCCCCCTTGTGGGGAGGGTCGATCCGCGAAGCGGAGCGGGGTGGGGGTAGCGACGTTGAACCCAGCCTCACCCCCACCCCGGCTCGCGGACACCGCTTCGCGGCATCCGCGCTCCGACCCTCCCCACAAGGGGGAGGGTGGAACGCGCGCATCCTCTGATCCCCGCGTCACCGCCAGCATTGTCGCGCTCGCGGCGATCGCGCTGCTGATCGGTGGCGCCTTTGCCGGGCTCGTCCGCGAAGGCGCGCACGATCTCGCCGGCGCCGTATCCGCCTTCGATCTCTATCTCCTGCGCGTCGTCCGCTTCACGCTCTGGCAGGCCGTGCTTTCGACGCTGCTTTCCGTCGTGCCGGCGCTCTTCGTCGCCCGCGCTTTGTCACGGCATCCGCGCTTCTTTGGCCGCGGTTTCATCCTGCAACTGTTTACCGTGCCGCTGGCACTGCCGGCCATTGTCGCGGCGCTGAGCATACTGGCGCTCTATGGCCGGGCCGGCTACTTCACCGCGGTCGGTGGCCAAAGCTGGCCCGATGTCTATGGCCTGTCGGGCATTCTCGTCGCGCATGTCTTCTTCAACCTGCCGCTGGCGACGCGGCTGTTCCTTGAGGCGCTCGGCACGGTGCCGGCCGATCAATGGCGGCTGGCAAGCCAGCTCGGCATGGGGGCCAGACCAGCCTTCCGGTTGATCGAATGGCCGGTGCTGCGGGCAGCACTGCCGGGCGTCGCCGGCCTTGTCTTCATGCTTTGCATCACCTCCTTCACCATTGTGCTGATCCTCGGCGGCGGGCCGGCGGCGACGACGCTGGAGGTCGCCATCTACCAAGCGCTGCGCTTCGATTTCGATCCCGCGCGGGCTGTCACACTGACATTGCTGCAGATTGCGCTGACCTTCGCCGTCGTGCTGGCGCTAACGCGGCTTGGCGCCAATGTGACCGGCGACGCCAACCTGCCGGTGGCGCCGCGCCGCTATCTCTCGGCCGGCCCGGTCGAAACGGCGTTCAATGCCATCCTGATCGTGCTCGCCTTGCTGTTCGTCGCCGGGCCGATGGCCGCCATCGTCACTTCGGGCCTTGGCGCCGATCTGAGCCGGCTGGCAGGCGAGAGCGCGGTGCGCCAGGCGACGCTGACCAGTGCCGTCCTGGGCCTGCTGGCGGCGCTGCTTTCGGTGGCGCTGTCGCTGTCGCTGATCATGGCGCGTCGGGCGCTGTCCCTGCGCCGCCATGGCGGCGCTCGCCCGCTTCTCGAGCACGCCATGGACACCGGCGCCGGTTTTGTACTCGTCGTGCCGCCCATCGTCATCGGTGCCGGCTGGTTTCTCTTGCTGCGCACCGTCAGCGATGTCTTTGCCATCGCGCCCATCATGGTCGTCACCGTCAACGCGGTGATGGCGATGCCCTTTGCCATCCGCGCCATGCGCCCCGCCTATGACGCGGCGAGCGAACGCCATGAAAAACTGTGCGCGCAGCTCGGCATTTCGGGCTGGAGCCGGCTGCGTCTGATCGACTGGCCGTCGCTGCGGCGGCCCCTGGCCACCGGCTTTGCCTTCGCCATGGCGTTGTCGCTCGGCGATCTCGGCGTCATCGCGCTGTTCGGCAGCGATTCGGTGCAGACATTGCCTTATCTCTTGCTGGCGCGCATGGGCAGCTACCGCACAGCCGACGCCGCCGGACTCGCTTTGCTGCTCGGGGCGGTCTGCCTCGCCCTGGTGGTCGCGGCGGACTGGTTGGGACGAGGAGAAAGATCGTGAATTCCGCCAACAAAGGCGCGGCCGTGCGGTTGGACAAGGTTGCGTTCAGCTATGGCGAGACGCCGTTCCTGTTCGATGTCGAATTCACTGCCTCGAAGATCACCGCCATCATGGGCGCCAGCGGTTCGGGAAAATCGACGCTCCTCAATCTGGTGGCCGGCTTCGAGACGCCGCAATCCGGCAGCGTGCTGATCGGCGGCGTCGATGTTGGCGCTTCCGCGCCTTCGGCGCGGCCGGTCTCGATGGTGTTCCAGGAGAACAACCTCTTTGCCCATCTCTCGGTGGAAAAGAACGTCGGGCTCGGCCGCTCACCGTCGCTTAGCCTGACGCAAACCGATCGCGCGGCAATCGCCGAGGCGCTCGAGCGTGTCGGCCTCGCCGGCAAGGAAAAGCGGCTGCCGCGCGAGCTCTCCGGCGGCGAAAGGCAGCGCGTGGCGCTCGCCCGCGTGCTGGTGCGCGACCGGCCGGTGCTGTTGCTCGACGAGCCGTTCGCTTCGCTCGGACCCGCGCTGCGCGACGACATGCTCGACCTGGTGGCCGGCGTCCATGCCGAGCGCGCGATGACGGTGCTGTTCGTCACCCATCAGCCGGAAGACGCGCGCCGCATCGGCGAGCAGATGGTTTTTCTGGACAATGGCAGGGTTGCCGCCACGGGATCTGCCGCCGATTTTTTCGAGGGCACTGGCCCTGAAGCGTTTCGGCGCTATATCGGCGCAAGTTCGGGCGGATCACGCGATATTGCCCGGAAGCGGACATAATTTACGACCAAACCGGCTACAGGTGATGTGGCGCTTGCTTGCCATGGTCCAGCTGATGTGGCTAGGTCCGCCCAGTACTGGTCCGGCACGAGCCGTGATTTGCCCCCTACAGCGCCGCATCCATCCGGATGCGCAAAAACGCTGTAGGTTTTTTGATTTGTGCAGGATTGCCACCGAAAATTCGATTTTCGCTGGCGCGGACCCCTGGGTCCAGGTCATGCGCCAAGAGCTGAAGGGACGCCGTGCTGTCGACCGGCACTGACACTTTGAGACGCAGACCGCTGGCGCGCTTCCTGGCGCTGGCCGGCCTTGCCGTGGCGCTGGCCAGTTGCCAGATGTTCACGCCTCCGGAAGTGCAGGAATCCGGCTTCCAGCCGTCCGACAAGCCGATCACGGTCGACAATGTCGCCGCCAACAGCAAGCTCGCCGAACTGGCGAAGGCGCAGCACCCGCGCATCCTTGCCACCTATGGCGGCGAATATTCCGATCCCAAGCTCGAGCGCATGGTGGCCAAGGTTGTCGGCAGCCTGACCGTGGTGTCGGCCAATCCGACCCAGACCTATCGCATCACCATCCTCAATTCGCCCAACGTCAACGCCTTCGCGCTGCCGGGCGGCTATCTTTACGTCACTCGCGGCCTCCTGGCGCTGGCCAATGATTCGGCCGAGCTCGCCGCCGTCATCGCGCATGAGATGGGCCACGTAACCGCCAACCATGGCCTGCAGCGCCAGCAGCTCGAGGCCGAGGAAGGCCTGGCGACCAAGGTGGTCTCCGATGTGCTCGGCGACAGCCCGACCGCCAAGGCGGCCTTGATCCGCGGCAAGCTCAGGCTGGCGCAGTTCTCGCGCAACCAGGAGCTGGAGGCCGACGCCATCGGCATCAAGTCGATCGGCGAAGCCGGCTACGATCCCTATGCCGCCGGCCGCTTCCTGCAGTCGATGTCTGCCTATACGGATTTCCGCTCGATATCAGGCGCCACCGATGCCAGCCTCGACTTCCTGGCCACGCACCCCAACACGCCGCAGCGCATCGACCTCGCGCAGCGCCACGCCCGCCAGTTCGGCGCGCCGGGCGTCGGCACGCGCGACCGTGACTCCTTCCTGGCCGGCATTGACGGCCTGCTGTACGGCGACACGCCGGAAGAAGGCTATGTGCGCGGCCAGACCTTCCTGCATCCGGGGCTCGGCGTATCGTTCACCGTGCCGGACGGTTTCATCATCGACAATACGGCTGCGGCGGTGACGGCGACCGGCCCGGGCGATATGGCGGTCCGCTTCGACGGCGTGTCGATCGACAAGGACCGTGCGCTGACCGACTATATCAAAAGCGGCTGGGTGGCCGGTCTCGACGACACCAGCGTGCGCCAGGAGACGATCAACGGCAATGAGGCGGCGACCGCGCATGCCGGCGCCGACGGCTGGCAGTTCGACATTGCGGTGATCCGTGCCGGTGGTCAGGTCTACCGGCTGCTAACGGCGGCGCCGTCGGCCAGCACGACACTCGACCCGGTGGCGCGCTCGGTCAGCGGCTCGTTCCGCATCCTGAGTGCGGCCGAAAAGGCGGCGCTGAAGCCGTTGCACATCCGCGTTGTCACAGTTCAGGCAGGCCAGACCATGGGCTCACTGTCGGCACAGATGGTCGGCGTCGACCGCAAGCTCGATCTGTTCAGGGTGCTCAACGCGATGTCGCCGGGCGCCTCGGTTTCGGCCGGCGACAAGGTCAAGATCGTCACCGACAAGTAAGAATCGGGCCGGCAGGCGGCGCTACAGCTCGCAGCCGGTCTGGTCGGCCACCGATGACCGCCGCCGTCAGCCAGGGCTGCCGCCGCCGCCTTGTCCGCCACTACCGCCGCCGCCGCCCCGCCAGGGCGCAATGAATGGACCGGTTTCGCTCGGCACCGGTCCGAGCAGTTTCGGGAGGGGCTCCCTTCTCGGCCTGGCGACCTTGGGCGGCTTCGTGCGAATGACCTTTGTTTTGATGATCGTTTGCGTTTCGGGCTTGCAGGCTGCGATCGCCAAGGCATTGCGCCCGGCAGGACCGAGAATGCTCATCGTATAGATGTTCTGGCGTTCGATACCGGCCCTGAGGAAGGCCACGGCACGGGCCGAGTCGGCGGGCACGCCATTGCGACCGTCCTTGAAGATCACGGCGAGATCGTTCATGGCATTGCTATGCCCCATCGCCGCCGCCTTGAGCAGCAGGTCCAATCCCTTGCCGGTATCGCGCTTCACGCCGAGGCCATTGAACAAGGCTCGTCCCCACGCCGTCATCGCGTAAGGGTCGCCCTTGGCGGACGCTTCTGAATAGAGGCCATTGGCTTTCGTGGAATCCGCAGTCGTTCCTATTCCGGACGAGGCGATGCGGCCGAGTTCGAAGACGGCCCTGACATGTCCCCTGTCGGCAGCCAACTGGATCGCCTTGCTGGCTTCGTCGACCTTGCCTGACGCCAGCAAGGCACGCCCCAACTCGTAGTGGAAGCGGGCGATGTCGGGGTAGGCCTTCACCGCCGCCTGGCAAAGCTCGACCGCGTTGCCGCCGATCTCGTTGGGCAGCAGTCCTGGGACCACGCCTTGCAGGTCGAGGGGTTCGCCTGCCGCCTGGTCGCAAGGGTCGACCTCTGGCGACAGCGTCATCGTCGCTCGCTTCGACGAATTGTTGGCTCGGATTTCGAAGCCGATCTTGATGGCAGCTGTCGAGCCGACCTGCGGCTCATAACGCAGATCACCGACTTCATTGGCCATCAGGCTCGATTGCGGCGACAGGATGCGGTCCGGCAGCGACAGCGTTCCCGTTGCCGGATAGCTGGCGAGCTTCAGGCTGATGCCTGGATCCTTTGCCGGCAGATCCAGCTTCAGCGGCACCGGGCCTATTCCGACCGGAACCTTGACATCGCGATCCCCGATCGCCTCGGCGGCGCCGGAAATATGGATGCCGCGCTCCAGCACCCGCTGCTTCTGCTCATCCTTGAGCGAGGCGATGATCTGCTTGCCGTCGGCGCCCTCATCGCTCTTGACCCGCAGCACCAGAACGCCTTTGGATTCGCCGCCCCAGTCGTCATGCGTGGCGTAGGCCAGCGTGTCCACTTGTTCCTGCGCGCCGACGCCCTTGGGGACTTCCATCTTCAGACGCGGCAGATCCTTGCTCTGGATCGGCTGCCCCACTTCGACAGCTTTGCCATCCAGCGTCAGCCGGCCGAGCGTCGGCGGGCTTTCAATGCTGACGGTAACCGCGCCGCCTTCCACGTCGACAGGCTGCGGCAGGTCCAGCGCGACAGGACCGACGCCGGACGGCACGATTTTCTCCAGCACTGGCGGCAGCGAGGGCCGGGTCACACGACGCATCAGCACGACGTCGTCGATCAGCGAGGAGTTTTCCCACGGAACCTGCTTGCCATCCGTGGCCTTGACGACATCACGGCGCACCGCGGCCATGACCGTCCGTATCTCCTGGTTCGGCGCCAGCGCCCGGCGCGAGAATGCCGACGAGAAGGGGCTGAGATCGCCGGACCCGTCATAGGCGATTGCTCCAGGTTCCGTGGCAAAGGCGATCAACGTGTTCTGCGAGCTTTTGACTTGCGCGAGGCCGGTGCCGCCGGTGGCGATCAATTGGTCGCGCAGCCAATAGTCCTTGCGTGGAAACGGATTGTTGCGGCAGGCATCGAGAATGATCACCTGGATCTTGGATTTCGAGCGCAGCTGCTCAAGCACATCATCCAGCTTCACGGCCTGGACCTCGATGTCGGCTGCATCCTTGAGCGAGGCATCGACCGGGATCAGAAAATTCTCGCCGCCGATCTGGAAGCCGTGGCCGGAGTAGTAGACGACGGCCAGATCGGCGTCGTTCGCGGCCGCGAGATAGTTGCGGAACTGCTCCTCGAACTGAAGTCTGGTGACGTCCTTGGCAAGGAATACATTGAAGCCAGCCTGCCGAAAAGTGTTCGACACATCGTCGACGTCGTTGTCAGGATTCTTGAGAGCGGGAATGTTCCGGTACTCGGAATTGCCGATGACAAAGGCAACCCGTCGATCGGCGCGAGCATCGAATGTCGTCAGGCCCACGAGGACCAAGGCCGCAAGGATCGCATAGCATCGCAACATGACAAACCTCCATCCGCTATGACCTGTTCGGTCGCAGGAACGCAGCGGCCGGTCTGTAAAACGGGTCACAATCTACAAATATATTGTAGAGGAATGCCGCCATGACGGCGATACATTATTACTTAATCAAATTCTTACTTATCACCTTTCAGGAACATCGCAGGTGCGTTCAGGCTGCCTGCGTCTGAAATTCCGGGTTCTGCTTGACCAGCGCGACCTTCAGCTTTTCCATCGCGCGGGCCTCGATCTGGCGGACACGCTCCTTGGAAATGCCGAGCGTCTCGCCGAGTGCTTCCAGTGTCGCGCCATCGTCGCTCAGCCGGCGTTCCTCGATGATCCTGAGTTCACGGGCATTGAGCGCGCCGAGCGCTGCCTTCAACCAGAGCAGACGGCGTTCGAAATCGATGGTGTCGCTGGCGACTTCGTCCGGCAGCGGATCGTCCGAGACCAGGAAGTCCATGCGCTCGGTGGTGCCGGTATCGTCGGCGAGTGGCGCGTTGAGCGAGGAGTCAGGCGCCGAAAGCCTGGAATCCATCATCGCCACATCGGCTTCGGAGACGCCGAGCGCTACCGACACTTCGCGGTAGAGCGTGGCATTGGAGATCGGCTCGGCGCCATTGGCCAGCCGGGCGCGCAAGCGCCGCAGATTGAAGAACAGCGCCTTTTGTGCCGAAGACGTGCCGCCGCGCACGATCGACCAGTTGCGCAGGATGTAGTCCTGCATCGAGGCACGGATCCACCAGGTCGCATAGGTCGAGAAGCGCACCTCGCGCTCCGGCTCGAAGCGCGCCGCCGCTTCCAGCAGCCCGACATGGCCCTCCTGGACCAGATCGCCGAGCGGCAGTCCGTAGTGGCGGAATTTCGAAGCCATCGAGATGACCAGCCGCATATGCGCGACGGTGATCTGGTGCAGCGCCTGCTGGTCCTGGTCTTCCTTCCAGCGCAAGGCGAGAACATGTTCCTCATCGCGCTCGAGATAAGGGGCTTTCATCGCCGCGCGGACCATGGTCCGTCCTGCCGTGTCTTCGATCATGCCGCGCTCCTGCTCTCGGACATTTTCGGCCGGCCTGGCGGCCGCAATCTCTGATTTGGCGCAGTCGGGGGTTCTTGAAATGGAAACGCCGCGCCCTACAACACGGCATGAACGTGCCACACCGGGGATTGGTTCCGCCGCCGATGGCGGTTGTTTTGTGCCGTCCGAAGGGGTGTGCCGACACCGCTGGGTGAGGCGATTGGCATGGATCAGATCTGCTTTGAGAATCTGATTTCTGGATTGCCGTATTTTTGAAATCTGGTTCCTTATTTTGCAGCGCTCTATCTGTCAGGTTCCGGCTCTCACAAGCGCCGGACATCGGCCAAGGACGGGATCACAGAAAAATGAAATGGCTCAATTCGCTCATCGTCGCCGGAACGTTGCAGGTTCTGGCTGTCACATCCGGCCATGCCGGCGCCAATTTCGACCAGATCAAGCCGGCCGGCACCATCAAGGTGGGCACGGAAGGAACCTATGCGCCCTTCACCTATCATGACGATTCCGGCGCATTGGTCGGCTTCGACGTCGAGATCGCCAAGGCGATCGGCGACAAGCTTGGTGTGAAAGTCGAGTTCCTCGAAGGCAAATGGGACGGGCTGATCGCCGGGCTCGACGCCAACCGCTACGACGCCGTCATCAACGAGGTCGGCATCACCGACGCACGCAAGGCCAAGTACGACTTCTCCGATCCTTACATCGCCTCCAAGGCGGTGCTGATCGTGCGCGGCGACGACACCGCCATCAAGACCTTCGCCGATCTCAAGGGCAAGAAGGCGGCGCAGTCGCTGACCTCCAATTTCGGCAAGCTCGCCGAAACCAATGGCGCCGAACTTGTCGGCACCGACGGCTTCGACCAGTCGATCCAGCTTTTGCTCACCGGCCGCGCCGACGCCACCATCAATGACAGCCTGTCCTTCCTCGACTTCAAGAAGCACAAGCCAGACGCCAATGTGAAGATCGCCGCGCAGGAAGAAAACGCCGACTATTCCGGCGTCATCGTGCGCAAGGGCGATCCGGAACTGGTGGCCGCGATCAACAAGGCGCTGGCCGACATCAAGGCCGACGGCACCTACAAGAAGATCGCCGACACCTATTTCGGCCAGGACGTTTCGCAGTAACGAAGGCCTCCCGGCGATCGCCGGCGGCAATGACACAACAGCGGCGGGCCGTCTTTGACGGCTCGCCGTTTTTCGCATGATATGAGAAGCACATGATCGCACTGCCGGTCCTGCCGGCGGTCTGTGAGCGAAGGAGCCGTTCGTGCCGCACTGGCTATACCTGATGCTGGACTCGTTGCCGACGCTGCTGTGGGCGGCGCTGATCTTCACCGTACCGCTGACGCTGCTGTCGTTCGCGCTCGGCCTGTTCGTCGGCCTGGTTGTTGCGCTGGTGCGGCTGTTCGGGCCGAAGCCGCTGGTCGCCGTCGTCCGCTTCTATGTCTGGATCTTTCGCGGCACGCCGCTTCTGGTGCAGCTGTTCTTGATCTTTTACGGCCTGCCGTCGGTCGGAATATTGCTCGATGCGTTTCCGGCGGCGCTGATCGGCTTCACCCTCAACATCGGCGCCTACAGTTCGGAAATCATCCGCGCCGTGATCGGCTCGGTGCCGAAGGGACAGTGGGAAGCCGCCTATTCGATCGGCATGACCTGGAGCCAGGCGATGCGGCGCACCATCCTGCCGCAAGCCGGCCGCGTCGCGGTGCCGCCGCTGTCCAACACCTTCATCTCGCTGGTCAAGGATACGTCGTTGGCCGCGGCCATCACCGTGCCGGAGATGTTCCAGGCGGCGCAGCGCATCGTCGCCACCACCTATGAGCCGCTGATCCTCTATGTCGAGGCGGCAATCCTCTATCTGGCGATGAGCTCGGTGCTGTCGGCATTGCAGACGCGGCTTGAAACGCGGCTCAACCGCTATGGCGGCTTCCTGGAGGCGCGCTCATGATCGGCCTCACCGACATCGAAAAGCGCTTCGGCGACAATCTCGTGCTGAAGGGTGTGACGGTCACCATCGCCGAGGGCAGCGTCACCGCGCTGGTCGGCCCGTCCGGCGGGGGAAAAAGCACGCTGCTGCGCTGTATCAACCTCCTGGAAATCCCGACCTCCGGCACGGTGCGCATCGGCGACGAGACGCTGGAATTCCGTCCCGGCATCAAGATCCCCAGCCGAGATATCCAGCGCTTGCGGCTGCAGACCGGCATGGTTTTCCAGAATTTCCAGCTGTTCCCGCACCGCACCGCCATCGAGAACGTCATGGAGGGGCTGGTGACGGTGCTGAAATGGCCAACGGCAAAGGCGCGCGAACGGGCGTTGGCGCTGCTCGAGAAGGTCGGCATGGCGCACAAGGCCGATGCCTGGCCGGCGACGCTGTCGGGCGGCCAGCAGCAGCGCGTGGCGATCGCCCGCGCGCTGGCGCCGTCGCCAAAGGTGCTGCTCTGCGACGAACCGACTTCGGCGCTCGATCCGGAACTGGCTCAGGAAGTGGTCGACGTGCTGGGAAAACTCGCCAGCGAAGGCACGACCATGGTGATGGCCACGCATGACCTCAGGCTCGCCTCCAAGATCGCGCAGGAGGTGGTATTCCTCGACGCCGGTGTCGTCGTCGAGAAGGGGCCGTCCGCTGTGGTGTTCTCCAACCCGGAGCGCGAACGGACGAAACGTTTTATCGCGACGCTGAAGCAGGAAGCTGAAAAAGAGGCCGGCGGCTGAGCTCTCTACCTCCCCCTTGTGGGGAGGTCGGACCGTAGGTCCGGGTGGGGGCCGGTGCGGCACCTCAGGCTCGAAAACAAAAAACCCGGCACAAGGCCGGGTTTTTCATGAATTCGACGGTGAAAGCGATCAGGCAGCTTCTTCCTGTTCGGCTTCCTCATTGTCGGCCTTGGCGCCGCGCTTAGGGCCCTTGTTGAGGTTGACCTCGATCAGGCGCACGGCTTCGGTTTCCGACATGCGGTTGACCGCGGCGATCTCACGAGCCATGCGATCGAGTGCCGCCTCATAGAGCTGACGCTCGGAATAGGACTGCTCCGGCTGGTTGTCGGCGCGGTAGAGGTCGCGCACGACTTCCGAGATCGAGATCAGGTCGCCCGAATTGATCTTGGCATCATATTCCTGGGCGCGGCGCGACCACATGGTGCGCTTGACGCGGGCGCGGCCCTGCACGACCTTCAGCGCGCGCTCGACATAATCCTCTTCCGACAGCTTGCGCATGCCGATGGAGGTCGCCTTGGCGACCGGCACTTTCAGCCGCATCTTGTCCTTCTGGAAGTCGATGACGAACAGTTCCAGCTTGTGGCCAGCTACTTCCTGCTCGTCGATCGAGACGATCTGGCCGACGCCGTGCGCCGGATAGACGATGTACTCGCCGGTCTTGAAACCGTGACGTGCCGCGCTGGACTTCTTCTGCGGGGTGATCGTTGCCATTACGCCCTGAACTCCTTGTTGTGGTACCGGCGGCCTGCCGGTCCGAACGCCTGCGACCGGGGACTCCGATCGTTAGCCGCACAACAGATGAACCCATCGGAAAAAGCCGGGACCGGCACACCGCCTGCATAGCGACTGCCTGGCCCAGATTGCTCTGGTCCGATTGGGGATTTCACCTTTCGATGATTTTGGGCGCTTGCGCCATAAATCGACGTTGTGTCACCGGCATGTTTCAGTCTGTGTAACACAAAAAGTCGGAAGAATCAAGGTTTTGCTGCAAACGCGAAGGTCGAGCGCCGTCGCCGCCTGTCAAGGCAGTTAATGTATCATCGGCGTTACGCAGCGTTATGACGGCCGATCGGCCCTCTCAGTCAGTCGCCTTCGCCGGGTTCGGCGGAGAAATACTTCTCGAACTTGCCGGCCTCGCCGTCGAAGGTCTTGGCGTCTGCCGGAGGCTCCTTCTTGGCGGTGATGTTGGGCCATTTCTCGGCGTATTCGGTGTTGACCTGCAGCCATTTGTCGAGACCCGGCTCAGTATCGGGCTTGATTGCATCGGCCGGGCATTCCGGTTCGCAGACGCCGCAGTCGATGCACTCGTCGGGATGTATGACGAGCATGTTCTCGCCTTCGTAGAAACAGTCGACCGGACAGACCTCGATGCAGTCCATGTACTTGCATTTGATGCAGTTGTCGGTCACGACATAGGTCATTGGTCGGCTCCGGGACGTCCCGTTCTTGTCAGGCTTTTTTGGTGAGGTAACGCCTTTGCCTGCCGCTTGCAAGGGCGGCCATGCCTGGCGGGACCGGCGCTTCCGAAATGGAATTCCGGAACGCCGGCGTGGCGAGGGCGGCAGATCTTCTCAGTCCTCGCCAAACAGCCGGTCGGTTTGCCTGCGTTCTTTCTTGGTCGGCCGGCCGCTGCCGGCCTCGCGCAACGCGGGAATGGCATCGGGAACAGCCTCGCCTTTCGGCGCCGGCGGCGGGGACATGTCCTCGTAGAGCGTGCGGGCTTCTTCGGCCGGCCCACGCCGCACGCCTGTAGCCAGCACCTTCCAGACAGAGATGCGGCGATCAAGTGTGATGGTCAAAACGTCGCCAGGCTTGACCAGATCCGAGGCCTGCGCTGCTTTGTCGCTGTTGATGCGGACGCGTCCGGCGACCACCAGCTTGGCGGCCAGCGAGCGCGATTTCACCGCGCGCGAAAAGAACAGCCATTTGTCGATGCGCTGACGACCTTCAGCAACCATCGCAGCGCGCCTGAGCCTACTTCTTCAGCTGATCGCGCAAGGCGGCGAGCTTGGCGAAGGGCGAATCCGGATCGAAGCGTACCGGACGCTCCTCGCGCGGCTTGGGCTGGAAGGCCGGCTTGCCGCCTTGCGGACCGCCCTTGCCTTCCGGCCTGCCGCCCTTCCAGTCGGGGCGACCTTCGCGGGGACGCTCGCCTTGCGGCTTGCCGTCGCGGCGCTGTTCGCCTTCGGCCTGCGGCTTGGGCTTGAACTTCGAGCGGTCGAAACGCGGCTTGGCGGCACCGTCGCGCTGCTCGCGCCGGCCCTGATAGGCCGGCCGCTCGCCCGTTGCGGGCTGTCCGCCGGCATCGGCAGGCGCGTCGGTGCGGGCAGCCTGGCCGTTGCGCGGGCGATTGCGGTTTTCGTGACGATGGCGTGGGCGCTGCTCGAAACGGCCCTGCCGCCACAACAATATCGGCTTCGGCTCCTCGGCCTCTGGCGCGGCTTCGCCGGCAGCAGGTTCCGCCACGGTGGCTGCTTCGGCTGGAGCCTCTTCGCCTGCAACTGAGGTTTCGGCGACTGGTTCTGGCGATGCGGCCTCGACGGCCTCGGCTTCCGCCTCGGCCGGTGCAGGCTGAACTTCGGCAGCTTCCGCGCCTTGCTCAGCTGCGGGTTCCGCGGGTGTTTCAGCCGCGGCTTCCGCCACCGGTGGTGTTTCTTCCGTAACTTCGGCAGGCGCCTCCGGCTGGGCGTCCGCAACAGCCTCCGCTGTGACTTCGGCGACGGGCTCCTCAGCCGTAGCCTCAGTGACGGCAGCCGCATCCGGCTCGTCGGTCGGCGCTTCGGCGACAGCATCCGTTGCGGCGGCTTCCGCCGCCTTGGCCTGCTCGGCTTTTGCAGCCGCGTCCGCAGCCAGCTTGGCCGCAGCGGCTTCCCGCGCGGCATTGTCCTGCGCTTCCAGCCGCGCCTTTACCTCTGCCGGCGGCTTCGGCTCGGCGCGGTAGCCGAGACCCTTCAGAATCTCTTCCATATCGTCCGCGGTGGCGCCGAGGATCGACATCATCGGCGGCGTCACCATGAAGGACTGGCCGTCATAGGCGCCATCCGGGCGCTGGCCGAGGCCGGGTTTCCAGTTGGTCGCCGGGCGGATCAGGTCGGCCAGCCGTTCCAGAATGTCGATGCGTACGGCACGGCGGCCGAGATTGCGGTAGCCGGCGAGCTTGTAGAAGGTCTTGTCGAAGGCCGGGTCGATGACCACCGAGGTGCGGCCAGAGGCCAGCGCGTGCACCACGTCGCCAAAGCCGGGCTTGTCCTTGCCGTCGTTCTTCAGCGCCCACAAAAGCGTGATCAGGCCGGCGGGCGCCGGCTTGATCAGCGCCGGCACGAAAACATGGTAGGCGCCGAAGCGCACGCCGAGCCGACGCAAGGCCGCGCGGCCCTCCTGGTCGAGCGACTTCATCTCCTCGGCGATGTCGCGGCGGTTGATGAGGCCGAAATGCTCAACGAGCTGGAAGGCGATGCCGCGGCCGATGCCGGTGATCTGCTCGGCATTCTTCAAGTCGACCAGCGGCTTCAGCAGCGACTCGATCTGGAAATTGACGAAGCGCTCGGCGCGCGCGGCGACCTTGTCGCGGGCGGGGCCGGTCAGTTGCTCGTCGGCCAGCAGCACGAGCCGAGGCTTCAGCGCATCCTCGCCTCCAACCAGCGTGCCGATCGGCGCGCCGATCCAGCGCAGCGTGCCGTCGGAGCCGAGCGCGAGGTCGCCATTGGCGCAGGCGCCGAAACGTTCGGCGCGCGCCTCGAACTCGGCGGCCAGTGCTTTTTGCGCCGCGGTGCGCACGGCCTTGGCGTCTTCGCCGCCGGCGCTCTGGTCGGCGGTAAAGCGGAACCCTTGCAACTCACCTACATGATGGCCTTCGACAAGGACGGTTCCGGTAGGACTGATTTCGGCTTCAGGCATTGTATTTTCTCTAAGGCGCCGCATGAGGACGGAAGTCCTGCGGTCTACAAACCGTTTCGTCAACCGCTCATGCAGCGCATCCGACAATCTGTCTTCGATTTCGCGCGTCTTTTCCTGCCAGTGTGCCTGATCGGCCAGCCATCCCGGCCGGTTGGACACGAATGTCCAGGTGCGGATCTGGGCAATGCGATGCGACAGCGTATCGATATCGCCTTCGGTGGTGTCGGCCCGGCGCACCTGCTCGGCCATGTAGTTCTCGTCGACATGGCCGTGTTTGGCGAGGTCGGTGTAGATCGAGGCGATCAGATCGGAATGCTGGGCCGGCGCGATCTTGCGGTAGTCGGGCAGCGCGCAAGCTTCCCACAGCAGCGCCACGCGTTTGGGGTTGGTGGCGAGAGCGCGGATGCCCTCGTCGCGGGAGAGATGTTCGAGCGCCTGCGCATCGACTGCCGGCAGCGCACGCGTCAGGCCTTCGACCGGCGCGTTGGTCTCGATCGAGCGTTTTAGCGCGTCGAGGCTGGCGAAGTCGAAATGCGCGGTGCGCCATTGCAGCACCTTCACCGGGTCGAATTCATGGCCTTCGATGCGCTTGACCAGTTCCTCGTCCAACGGATCGACCTGGCCGGTGACGCCAAAAGTGCCGTCGCGCAGATGGCGTCCGGCGCGGCCCGCGATCTGGCCGAGTTCGGCGGCCGTCAGATTGCGGTACTGGTAGCCGTCGAATTTGCGGTTCTGGGCGAAGGCGACATGGTCGAGGTCGAGATTGAGACCCATGCCGATGGCGTCGGTGGCGACGAGGTAATCGACATCGCCCGCCTGGAACATCGCCACCTGGGCATTGCGGGTGCGTGGGCTGAGCGCGCCGAGCACGACCGCGGCACCACCCTGCTGGCGGCGGATCAGTTCGCCGATGGCGTAGACCTCGTCGGCGGAGAAGGCGACGATGGCGGTGCGACGCGGCAAACGGGTCAGCTTCTTCGAACCGGCATAGGCGAGATGCGACAGCCGTGGCCGCGTCACCACCGAGACGCCCTTCAGCAGGCGCTGCAGAATGCCATGCATGGTGGCAGCGCCGAGCAGCAGCGTTTCCTGGCGGCCGCGCAGGTGCAGGATGCGGTCGGTGAAGATATGGCCGCGTTCGAGGTCGCCGGCGAGTTGCACCTCGTCGATGGCGACGAAGGCAGCATCCGTCTCGCGCGGCATCGCCTCGACGGTGCAGACCGAATATTTCGCGCCGGGCGGCTGGATCTTTTCCTCACCGGTGATCAGCGCCACCTTGTGGGCGCCGACCTTTTCGCAGACGCGGGCGTAGACTTCTCGCGCCAGAAGGCGGAGCGGCAGGCCGATGATGCCGCTCTCATGCGCGACCATGCGCTCGATGGCGAGATGGGTCTTGCCGGTGTTGGTCGGCCCAAGCACGGCGGTCACGTCGCGGCCCGACAGGATCAGCGGCTCGGTATGTTTCGGCTGGATGTTCATCGGCCTGGAAATGAGGCTTTCTGCATCGTGTTGTCGGGAGCGCACCTTAACTGGCGCGTATGACAGGCGACACATAGGGATTTCAGCCGCGAAGCGAAAGCGGAATGTTCCGGGCGTCAGTTGCGGAGTCTTCTTCGCAGACCGGATTCGCTCCCGATTAACAGTTGGAACGAGTCTGGAACGAATCGGAGACGAATCAGTGACTCCTGCAGATTCAGCTTTTGTTCACGGCTACATATGGGTTTTGCGACCGGGAGTCGCACCACATGCTGAATCGCTGAAACTGGCCCGATTCATGCAGGGCGAGCTTTGCCATTAACCTTTGCCGGCGAAGCCTCGTCGCGCTCCAATGGGTCTCTGCCAAGATTATGAAATTATTGACTTTTCTTAATCGGGCTTAACCATATGGCAGAGCTTTTCGGCCTTCGCCATTAACGTTCCGGTCAAAGCCGGAACAAATCGGCGACGAATCAGCGAAGTCGGGACTTTCCCGTTTTGTTCACCCCAACATGTTGTGTTATCCACAGCTTGTCCACCGACAATTCACAGCTTGTGAAGCGGGTTTCGCACAGACCGAGCGGAGGCCGTTAATCTTTGCGTGCCGGAATGGGGCAGCGCCTCACCCCCAGGCTCTCCGAGCATGCCGGCCGGCGATGGAAAAACGGGTCCGTTCAAGGGCCCGTTTTTCTCTCAGCCGAAATATTGGTCTCAAACGAAGTACTGGCCGCCATTGGCGGTGATGGTCGAGCCGGTGATGAAGCCGGCGTCTTCGGAAGCGAGGAAGACGACGCAGCGCGCGATCTCTTCCGGCTCGCCGAGTCGGCCGACCGGGATTTGCGGGATGATGCGTTCGTTGAGTACCTTCTCGTCGATCGCCTTGACCATCTCGGTGGCGATGTAGCCGGGGCAGATGACGTTGACGGTGATGCCCGCGCGTGCGCCTTCCTGGGCGAGCGCCTTGGAGAAGCCGATGTCGCCGGCCTTGGCGGCGGAATAATTGACCTGGCCGGCCTGGCCTTTCTGACCGTTGATCGAGGAGATGGTGATGACGCGGCCGAACTTGCGGTCGCGCATGCCGCCCCACAGCGGATGCGTCATGTTGAAGACGCCGGAGAGGTTGGTGTCGATGACCTCTTTCCACTGCTCGCGCGTCAGCTTGTGGAACATGGCGTCGCGGGTGATGCCGGCATTGTTGACCAGCACCGAGACGGGGCCGAGATCGGCCTCGACCTGTTTGATCCCGGCAGCACAGGCGTCGTAGTCGGCGACGGACCATTTGTAGGTCTTTATGCCGGTCTCGGCGCTGAATTTCGCCGCAGCCTCGTCATTGCCGGCATAGTTGGCGGCAACGGTGTAACCCGCATTCTTCAGGCCGATCGAAATCGCGGCGCCGATGCCGCGCGATCCACCGGTGACGAGCGCTACTTTGGTCATGAAAGTTCTTCCTCCCTTTGGTCGGAAGAGCGAATAGGGAGTAGCGAATAGCGAGTAGGGATTTGATGTCCCGCCGCGCTGCTCCGTTCTACCCTATTCGCTACTCCCTATTCGCTACTCACTTCTTTTTTAGAGCGCTTCCACGCACAAGGCGACGCCCATGCCGCCGCCGATGCAGAGCGTGGCGAGGCCCTTCTTGGCGCCGCGGCGGCGCATCTCGAAAACCAGCGTGTTGAAGACGCGCGCGCCCGACGCACCGATCGGATGGCCGATGGCGATGGCACCGCCATTGACGTTGACGATCGAGGTATCCCAGCCCATGCCTTTGTTGACGGCGCAGGCCTGCGCGGCGAAGGCTTCATTGGCCTCGACAAGGTCGAGGTCCTTGACCGACCAGCCGGCTTTTTCCAGAGCCCGCTTCGAAGCCGGGATAGGTCCGGTGCCCATGATTGCCGGATCGACGCCGGCGGTCGCCCAGGACGCGATGCGCACCAGCGGGGTGATGCCGCGCCGCGATGCCTCGGCCTCGGTCATCAGCAGCGCGCCTGCGGCGCCGTCATTGATGCCGGACGCGTTGGCGGCGGTCACCGTGCCGTCCTTGTCGAAGGCCGGCTTCAGCTTGGTCATGGCGTCGATTGTGGCGCCGTGGCGAATGTACTCGTCCTGGTCGACGACGGTGTCGCCCTTCCTGCCCTTGATGGTGAAGGCGACGATCTCGTCCTTGAACTTGCCGGCCTTCTGCGCGGCCTCGGCCTTGTTTTGCGAGGCCAGCGCGAACTGGTCCTGGTCGTCGCGGGTGATCTGGAACTGGCGGGCGACGTTCTCGGCGGTGTTGCCCATGTGGTAGCCGTTGAAGGCGTCCCACAGGCCGTCCTTGATCATGGTGTCGATCATCTTGTAGTCGCCCATCTTGACGCCAGCGCGCAGATGCTCGGCGTGCGGCGACAGCGACATCGATTCCTGGCCGCCGGCGATGATCACCTTGGCGTCGCCGGTGGCGATCTGCTGCATGCCGAGCGCGATGGCGCGCAGACCCGAGCCGCAAACCTGGTTGAGGCCCCAGGCGGTGGTCTCCTTGGGCAGGCCGGCGTTGATCGACGCCTGGCGGGCGGGGTTCTGGCCCTGGGCTGCCGTCAGGACCTGGCCGAGAATGACCTCGTCGACTTCGCCCGGTTCGACGCCGGCGCGCGACAAAAGCTCCTTGATGACGACGGCGCCAAGCTCATGCGCCGGGGTGGCGGCGAAGGCGCCGTTGAAGGAGCCGACAGCGGTGCGCGCGGCGCTGGCGACGACGATTGAATTGGCAGCGGACATTTTTCTCTCCAGACTTCGAGGTCGTATTCTTGGGTGTTTGTTGGGACTTTTCTTGCCCGTTCCACACCCCAAGTCAAACCGGAAATGGGCATGCCGGCCATGCGCCGCAAGCAGGGCACGCGCGCCCGGCGCGATCGCCCGGCCTTTGCTGCGCAGCATATTTGGCCCGCCATGCAGCAATAAATGATGCCGCACTGCACAAAGCGCTTGGAATTATGGAGCTTTTGCGCATATCCTTAAAAATGGCGCAATCGTTACCGGCGGCTTACTCAGGCGCGCCGGTGTCCCCGGGAGGATGCTGATGGCCGCGAAAGACGACCCAATCATTATCAAGAAATATGCCAACCGCCGTCTCTACAACACCGGCACCAGCACCTATGTGACGCTCGAGGATCTGGCCGAGATGGTCAAGAAGGGCGAGGAGTTCACGGTCCAGGACGCCAAGACGGGCGACGACATCACCCATCCGGTGCTGACCCAGATCATCTTCGAGCTGGAG
Organism: Mesorhizobium sp. P2_F7; assembly: GCF_056403695.1. Lineage (NCBI taxonomy): Bacteria > Pseudomonadati > Pseudomonadota > Alphaproteobacteria > Hyphomicrobiales > Phyllobacteriaceae > Mesorhizobium > Mesorhizobium sp. P2_F7. Next base: position 463,136 of record NZ_JBFUFA010000002.1, read on the forward strand.
AACAAGGACGGGCAGAACATGCTGCCGATCCCGTTCCTGCGCCAGCTGATCGCCTTCTATGGCGACCAGATGCAGATGATCGTGCCGAGCTTCCTCGAACAGTCGATGATCGCCTTCTCCAAGGAACAGGAGCGCTTCCGCGAGCAGATGAAGGGCGCGATCGGCAAGTCGCCGCTCGACGTGATGAAGATCGCCACGCCGATCAAGGCGCTGGAAGAACAGACACGGCGCAACATGGAAATGTTCCAGAACGCCATGCGCCTGTTCACGCCGTTCCCGTCAGCCACCTCGAATGGCGCTGCCGCCGCTGCGCCGGAGCCGGCCCGCAAGGAGGCGCCGGAAAAGAGCGGCGACGACCTTCAGGAATTGAAGGAACAGATCGCCGCCATGCAGCGCAAGCTCGACACCATGTCGTAAGCGACCGCCGCATGGTCGACCGCCTCGATTGGTTGAGGCGGTCTTGCCGTCACGGGTCAATTTTCAGCTGCCAGGGTTCCCAGATTTCGTCGGGCTGCCCGCCGAGCGAGCGGTAGAATGCCTTCGCCGGCAGGTTGGATTTCAGCACCGTCCACTTGATGGCGGAGGCGCTAATGTCGGCGGCGTATTGGCGAAGGTGTTCTACAAGCGCATGGCCGACCGCCATGCCTCGAGCCGCCTCGGCGACGTAGAGTTCCTTCAGCCAGACAACCGGCTTCAGATCGTAAGTCCAGGGGATGATGTAGTGGACGGCGATGCCGGCGATGACGTCCTCTCGCTCCGCCACGAGCACACCGAACCGGGGCGACGGCCCCAGCCCGTGCTCGATGAGGTCCGCTTCGGTGAGGCGGAACTTGTCGTCATAGCCCTCGAAGACGGCCAGCGCCCGCATAAGCGCGAGCACCGCGTCAACATCCTGCCGTCCGAACGGACGGACCATAATCGCCGCCATCTGCATGCTTTCGCTTGTCTGCAAGGTCGACCATATCGCGTACACGCTCCCGCGCCAGCCTGGTCTTGAATCAAGCGTCATGCCTGTAAAACACCGGGCTCCTTGCCCGACGCGAAGGGGCTGCCTTCGTCCTGCCAGCCGGTGATGCCGCCGATCATGATCTTCACGGGACGGCCGAGGCTGGCCAGCTTGAAGGCCGCCCGATCCGCGCCATTGCAATGGGGTCCCGCGCAATAGACGACGAACAGCGTCTCTGCCGGCCACTGCGCCATCCGCTCGGCCGATATCTCGCGGTGCGGCAGATGCAGCGCGCCCGGCACATGGCGGCGTTCATAGGCGTCCGGCGAACCGACCACATGCAGGAGGACAAAATCCTGCTCGCCGCTGCGCAGCGCCGCTGCGACGTCCGAGCAATCGGTCTCGACGGAAAGCCGGCGCAGGAAATGGTCCCGGGCGATGTCCGACGATGCCGTCGGAATGTCTGTCACGTAGCTCATGTCTGATCTCCATTGCTGATGCGACGGAGAGATAAAGCACCGGGCAGGGTGATTGCAGCTGGCAGCTTTGCCATATATCGTCAAGATCATGCCAAATATGCCTGCCGTCCATCCGCGTCCTGCCAACCCGCTCGTCGTTGCCGTTGCCTATGACGGCTTGTGCACGTTCGAGTTCGGCGTGGCGGTTGAAGTCTTTGCCTTGCCCCGGCCGGAAATGGGCGAGGATTGGTACCGCTTTGCCGTTGCCGGAATCGACGCGGGTGAAATGCGGGCCCTGGGTGGTGTGCGCATCGTCGCCGATGGTGGGGTCGAGCTGATCGGCCAGGCCGGCACGGTGATCGTGCCTGGATGGCGCGGCTCGGAGGCGCCGGTGCCGCCGGCGCTGATCGAGGCGCTTCTGAAAACGCACGAGAGAGGCGCCCGAATTCTTTCGATTTGCTCGGGCGTGTTCGTGCTTGCCGCCGCAGGCCTGCTTGCCGGCAAAAGGGCGACCACGCATTGGCGCTACAGCGAGAAGCTGACGGAGCTGTACCCCGACATCACCGTGGTTCCTGACGTCCTCTACATCGATGAGGGAAATGTGCTGACATCGGCTGGCAGTGCCGCGGGCATCGACCTTTGCCTGCATCTGGTCCGGCGCGATTTCGGCACCAAAGCCGCGAATATGGTGGCGCGACGTCTGGTCGTGCCGCCGCATCGCGACGGCGGCCAGGCGCAGTATGTCGAGAGTTCCGTTCCCGAGCCGCATGAGCGCAGCCGGCTTGGGCCGCTGATCGACAGAATGCGTGCCAATATTTCCGCCGACTATTCCGTCGCAACTCTGGCCGAACTGGCCGGGATGAGCGAGCGGACATTTCTGCGCCGGTTCGCCGCCGCGACCGGCGTCACGCCGGCACGCTGGCTGCTTTCGGAACGGCTGTCACGGGCGCGCACGCTGCTGGAAGACACCGCCATGCCGATCGAGCTGATCGCCGAGACCGCCGGCTTTGGCGCGGCCGGCACGTTGCGGCATCATTTCCGCCAGCAGTTTTCCACGACCCCCGTCGCGTATCGCGCGCGGTTCGGGACCAATGCCAAGTCGACCTGACGCCGGTCAAACCAATGCGCTATCAGGTCAACGACCCCTCATAGCGGCCGCGCGGCCTGATGATGCTGCCGCTCATGATCTGCTCGACCATATGCGCGGCCCAGCCGACGCTGCGGCCAAGCGCGAACAGCTGGAATGGTGCATCGCGCGGCAAGCCAAAACTGCGTGTCAGCGCAGCCAGGGCGAAGTCGATGTTCGGGTGCGTGCCGGTCGCGGCGATCGCGGCCTTTTCCAACTGTTGCAGCGTCTCGTCGACAGGGATGACTGCCAGAAGTGCTGCGGCTCGCGGGTCGCCTTCGGGATAGAGCGGGTGGCCGAATGCCGGCAAGGGCCGGTCATGGCCAAGCCAGCGCCGGACCGCCGCCTCGGCGCCGTGCCGTGCCGCATCCTCCGCCAGTTGCATCACCGCTTCGCCGGCGCCGCCGTGGCGCGGGCCGGTCAGCGTCGCCAGGCCCGCCAACAGGCAGGCGGCAGGCGAAGCCCCGGTCGAGGCCGCGACCCGGGCAGTGAAGGTCGACGCGTTGAGTTCATGATCGGCGAGCAGGACGAGGGCGCTGCGGATCGCCTCCGCGCCGGCATCACCCACCGACCAGCCCTGCGCCAGACGCCGATGGGCAGGTGCTGTGCCGCCCGCGGCGCCCAGTGCCTGCGCCAGCGCCCCTATTGTGTGCGCAGCCTCAGTGCACAGCGAGGCGGCGTTGCGTCCAAGCGAAGGCCGTCCCTGGCCCGCCAGCATGGAAAGCTGTGCAAAAGCGGCAGCGCGACCGGCTGAATGAGGTGGCTCAGACGACGGAGCCTTGAACGCCACCGGTTCAGCCGAAGCCCAGAGCACGGCGGCGGTTTCCTCCAACGTCGCCGATTTGGCGAGCGCAACGGCATCCTGACCGCGATAGATGAGGCGACCATGCAGAACGGTCGAAATCGCCGTTGCGATCGACGGTTCGCCCCAGGCGATCGCGCTCTCGGCGATGGCCGACGGACTGCGTCCGCGCGCCCGGCGCGTAGCCAAAGCTGCAATGTCGTCGGCGCGGTACTGGCTGCGGCGCGGATCGGTCTCGTCCGGCCGCATGCCGATGCGGCCACGGCTGACATAGGCGTAGAGGGTTTGTGGCCGGACTTTCAGCCTTTCCAACGCCTCTTCCCGCGACAACCATTCGGACATTTTGAGCCTGATATTGATTATATTGATCAAGATTGATTAGGGCGCGGTTCGACCCTTATCTCTTGTGGAGGAAAGCTGCAAGGAGATGAGACATGGCAAACGGGCTCGATGATGTGGTTGCGGCGGAGACCGTGCTCTCCGATGTCGATGGCCTTGGCGGCCGTCTGACGATCCGCGGTCATTCGCTACCGGAACTGGCGGGACGTTGGCGCTACGCGCAAGTGGTGCGCCTGCTGCTGGATGGCTTCTTCGATGACCTTCCCGGCGATGCCGAACTGGCGGCACGACTGGGCGAGGCGCGCGTCGAGGTGTTCGAGCGGCTCAAGCCTTCGCTGCCGCTTTTGGCGCCGCTCGAGATCTACAGCGCCATGCGCGCCGGCATGGCGCTGCTGCCGGACGGCGAGAGCCTGACGGACGCGTTGCGGCTGATCGCGGCGCCCGCGGTGCTGACGCCAGCCCTGCTGCGCTTCAAGCGCGGCGAGCAGCCGATCACGCCCGACGCCAAGGCCGATCATGCCGCCGACATGCTGCGGATGCTCAAGGGGTCGGTCCCGTCGCCGGCTTTGGCGAAAGCGCTCGACACCTACCTAGTCACCGTCTGCGACCACGGTCTCAACGCCTCGACCTTCGCTACCCGCGTCGTCGCTTCGACGCAGGCCGGGCTGACATCTTCTATCCTGGCCGGGCTCGGCGCGCTCAAGGGGCCGCTGCACGGCGGCGCGCCCGGTCCGGTGATTGAGATGCTCGATGCCATCCAGGCGCATGGCGATGCCGCCGCCTGGCTGCGCGATGAAATCCAGCAGGGCAGGCGCATCATGGGCTTTGGCCATCGCATCTACCGCGTGCGCGATCCGCGCGCCGATGTGCTGAAAACTGTCGTGCGGCAGCTCGGCAGCGAGGGCGAGACCGGCCAACGGCTGGCTTTCGCCGAGAAGGTCGAGCAGACGGCGCTCGAGGTGCTTCGCATCGCCAAGCCACAGCGCTCGCTGCAGACCAATGTCGAGTTCTACACCGCGCTGGTGCTGGAAGCGGCGGGTTTTCCGCCGCAGGCCTTCAGCAATGTCTTCGCCGCCGGGCGCGTCGCCGGCTGGATCGCGCATGCGCGCGAACAGCAGACGACAGGACGGCTGATCCGTCCGCAGTCGCGCTATGTCGGGCCAGTGCCGAAGCTTGTTGCCTGAGGTTCCAGGGCTGTTTCGGAAGAGCATGGCCTCTCCGCCTCACGGCGGAGGGGCTTTTTCTTCATGACCAAAATTTCATGTGATCACGCGACCGTGTTCGTGTTCTTGCCTCGGTCGTCACTTATATGCTGCACTGCAACATAAGCCGGCTGCAGTCGAACCCGCCCGATCCTCGCGCGGATGAGGCAGCAGCGACCAAACCGATACAGGAACGCCATGACGAAAAACGGCAAGGCGGAGGAAACCAAGAAGATCAACATCGCGCTGCAGGGCGGCGGCTCGCACGGGGCTTTCTCCTGGGGCGTGCTCGACCGGCTGCTGGAGGATGGCCGGCTCGACATTTCGGCGGTATCCGGCACCAGCGCCGGCGCCATGAATGCGGTGGCGCTGGCCGACGGCTTTGTGCGCGGTGGCGTCGAAGGAGCACGCAAGAAGCTCGACGATTTCTGGCGCGCGGTGGCGGCGAAGGGCCGCTTCAGTCCGGTGCAGCGCATGCCATGGGACGTCGCCTGGGGCAATTGGTCGATCGAAAACACGCCGGGCTATTTCTTCTTCGACACCATGTCGCGGGTGTTTTCGCCCTATGTCGCCAACCCGCTCGGCCTGAACCCGCTGCGCGACGTGGTCGAGCAGGAGATCGATTTCGCCAATGTCCACGCCTGCAAGTCGATGGAGCTGTTCATCTCGGCGACCAATGTCGAGACCGGACAGCTGCGGGTCTTTTCCGATGGCGAGATCGACCTCGACACGGTGATGGCCTCGGCCTGCCTGCCCCAACTGTTCCGCGCCGTCGAGATCAAGGGCGTGCCCTACTGGGATGGCGGCTATGGCGGCAATCCGGCGCTGTATCCGTTCTTCAAGACGGCGGCGACCGAGGACGTGCTGCTGGTGCAGATCAATCCGGTGGTGCGCGAAGGCACGCCGAAAAGCGCCAATGAAATCCAGAACCGCATCGACGAGATCACCTTCAATGCCGGGCTGCTCAACGAATTCCGCTCGATCGCCTTCGTCAAGGAACTGATCGCCGCCGGCCGCCTGCCGCGTGGCGAATACCGCGACATTCGCATGCACCGCATCGACGCCGACGAGGCGTTCAAGGATCTGTCGGCATCGTCGAAGGTCAATGCCGAATGGGCGTTCCTGAGCTATCTCAGAGACCTTGGCCGCACGGCCGCCAGCGACTGGCTGGAGGAGAATTACGACGCCGTCGCCAAGCGGCCGACGCTCGATCTTTCCGGCGAGCTCGACGACGGCTTCAAGCCGGTGCGCGGCCCGGCGCCGGGACGGCGGGTCAAGGAATTTCTCGCGGCGCGCAAGAAGCCGGAAGCGGAGCGCCGGCGGGCCTGAGCTTTTTCGCCGAAGACGGGGTGTGCTCGCACACCCTGTCTGATGCGGACATCAGGCGTCGGCAACGTCCCTCGGCTCAGCTCTCGGCGCCAGTCGCCAGTCGGTTTCCCGGTGTAGCGCAACCTTTGCGTGCGACGGTATACAAAATCATACTGACGCCTGCTGCCATCTGCTGGGCAGCGGCTGAGGGCGCGCCTACATCTGAGCGCGAAAAACTAGTGCTGACGCAGGATGGTGTCGGCGCTCAAAACGCCTTTGAAAACAGGCTGGCCTCTCGCATCCACGCAGCGCTGGACATTGTGTCGGCGTATCGCAAGGTAGCAGGCTGTTCGGTTCACATCCGTTGCAGAACCTGCCGGCGCTTTCGGCATTTGTTCTGTCCGGACGATCGACGCTTTGGCAATCCGGACTTGAGTCGCATGCCTTGCCACTTTGCAAGCAATTCCAAGGCATTACTTAAATTGAACGTAGCCGGAGGTGTTGGTCTTTCGCCAACAGGAATTGGTACGGCTTCTCGGCCGAGGCCTGTGTCCGGGTCAGAAATCTGGCGCAACTGTTGGCCAAGGCGCTGTGCCGCTTTCCGCCGGGGGATATGGCTCGCCGATAGGGCCATCAGGGAAGATCAGCCTATCACGGAAAGATCGTAAGCCGGCTGCGGTCCGACCGCGTGACAGGACGCTGACAAATCGTTTCCCGCTAGCCACACTCCGCAATGCTCCTGCAACTTTTCGACTGTATTGCGGTGCAACTTTGCTGTAGAAGCGCGGCTTCGCCGTTCACGGCAAATTGAAGACGGCCTAGCGCGCACCCATATCGGCGACGCGCCCGAGTTGGAAGACACGGAAGCTCCTACAAGACGGTTTGGCCGAATCCCACAGTGGAAAAACGATGATGCCGAAAATCAGGTTTCACAAGCTTGCCGCTATTGTCGTGCTCATCGGCTTTGCCGCCTGGATGGGAACGGGTGCGTTCTCGTCCGTCGGCAGCGCCGCTGTCGAAGGTGCAGCCAAGGCAGGCGATCCGGCCAAGCCCGGCGATCAGGCCAAGGCGCCGGATGCAGCCAAGCCTAAAACCGCAGAGGCAGAGCCCAAAGCGCCGCTGCGCACCGTTGCGGTGGTGACGCCGCCGCGCAAGACCTATGCTCGCGCCATCCGCATTTCCGGCCTGACCGAGGCCGACAAGCGCGCAGTGCTCGCCACGCGCGTCGCTGGTGTCATCGAAAAGCTGCCGGTGAAGCAGGGCGATCACGTCAAGACCGGCGACCTGGTGCTGATGCTGGCGGCGGAAGAAAAGATCTCGATGGTCGACAACGCCAAGCAGTTGGTCGTGCAGCGCCAGGCCGAACTGGAGGCCTCGCTGAAGCTGATGAAGACCGGCAACTTGCCCAAGCTGCAGCTCGACACCGCGCGCTCGAACCTGACCGCAGCGCAGTCGCAGTTGGAGACGGCGCAGGCCGAACTCGACCGCAATCTGGTCAAGGCGCCTTTCGATGGCGTCATTGACCGGGTGCCGGTGGAACTCGGCAGTTCCGTCATGCAGGGCGGCGAAGTCGCCACCATCCTCAAGCTCGATCCGGTCATTGCGCGCGGCGAAATCAGCGAGCGCGATCTTGGCTACCTCAAGCTCGGCGACAAGGCCGCCGTGCGCCTCGTCAGCGGCCAGACCGTCGAAGGCACCGTGCGCTACATCAGCCGCGACGCCTCGTCGGCAACCCGCACCTTCCGCATCGAGATCGCCATCCCGAATGGCGACGGCTCGGTACCGGCCGGCATGACGGCTGAGATTTCGCTCAGCGCGCAGCCGACCGACGCCGTCATGTTGCCGCGCTCGGTGGTGACGCTGAGCGACAAGGGCGACCTCGGCATCCGCGCCGTCGACAAGGATAACAAGGTGGTGTTCTTCCCGATCGACCTGGTCGACGACTCGCCGAGAGGCCTGGTGCTTGGCGGTATTCCCGCCGATGCCCGCGTCATCGTCGCCGGCCAGGAACTGGTCAAGGAAGGCGATGTGGTCAAGCCGGTCGAGGCCGACCAGGCGATCATCCAGAAATTGTTGGGCGAGGCCGGCACGCAGTAGCGCCGGAATGGCCCCGGGCGGGGACAACCGGCTGCAATGCGGCTCCTGAAATCTTGAGAACAGGCGTTAGCCATGGATATCGTCAAACTCGCGATCAACAATGCCCGGTTGACCATTTCGGCCCTGCTCTTCCTGCTGGTCGCCGGGTGGGTCGCGTATCAGTCGACACCGAAGGAAGCGGAACCCGACGTTCCGATTCCGATGATGTATGTCAGCCTGATCTATCAGGGCATTTCGCCTGAGGATTCCGAGCGCCTTCTGCTGCGGCCGATGGAAAGCAAGCTGAAGAGCCTGAAGGGCCTCAAGGAAATGCGCTCGGCCGCCTTCCAGGGCGGCGGCTATGTGCTGGTCGAGTTCCAGCCGCAGACCAATCTGGCGACCGCACTGCAGGACACGCGCTCCAAGGTGCAGGACGGCAAGGCCGACCTGCCGCAGGCGGCCGAAGAGCCTGTCGTCACCGAGGTCAACATCTCCGAATTCCCGGTGCTGGTGGTGACGCTGTCGGGCGAACTGCCCGAGCGCGTGCTGACGGCTGCGGCGCGCGAATTGCGCGACCGCATCGAAGAAGTGCCCGGCGTTCTCGAAGGCTCGCTGCAAGGTTCGCGCGACGACCTCGTCGAAGTCGTCATCGATCCGATGAAACTGTCGTCCTACGGCCTGCAGCTCGATCAGCTGATCGGCGCGGTAGGGGCTTCCAACAGCCTGGTCGCCGCCGGTAACATAGAGGGCTCGGAAGGCAAATACGCGGTCAAGGTGCCATCGCTGATCGAGACGCCCGAGGATGTGGCGTCGCTGCCGGTGGTCGCCGGACCCAATGCCGTGGTGCAGGCCAAGGACATCGCCACGGTGCGTTCGACCTTCGCCGATGCCACGACGATCACCCGCCTTAACGGCAAGCCGGCCATCGCCATCGAAGTCAAGAAGCGCATCGGCGCCAATCTGATCGACACGCTGGCCAAGGTGCGGGAGGTGTCCGACGCCTTCGTCAAGACGATGCCGGAAGGCATGAACGTCACCTACACGCAGGACAAGTCGGTCTTCGTCAACCAGCTTCTGGGTGACCTGCAGAACCATGTGATGATCGCCGTCATCCTGGTGTTCATCGTCATCCTCTATGCGCTGTCTGGCCGCGCCTCGCTGCTGATCGGACTTGCCATTCCGTCATCCTTCCTGATCGGCATCCTGCTGCTTGCGATGATGGGCTACACGATCAACATGATCGTGCTGTTCAGCCTCATCCTGGCGGTCGGCATGCTGGTGGACGACGCCATCATCGTCACCGAGTTCGCCGAACGGCGCATGGGCGAAGGCATGCCGAAGGCGGAAGCCTTCGCGCTGGCCGCCAAGCGAATGGCCGGTCCGGTCATCGCCGCGACCATGACCCGCATCGCGGCCTTCTCGCCGCTCTTGTTCTGGCCCGGCATTATCGGCGACTTCATGAAATACATGCCGATCACGCTGATCGTCACGCTGTCGGCCTCGATGCTCTATGCGCTGGTGTTCGCGCCGACGCTAGGCGCGCTCTTCGCCAAGGCGCCTGAGCATCATGAGGAAAACCGCGACGGCTGGTATATGGCGCTGGTCAAGCAAGCGGTGCGCTTCCCCGTCACCGTGCTGGTGCTCACCGCCGTGCTTTTGACCGGCATCGTCTTCGCCTATTCGAAATATGGCGCCGGCGTTGAGTTCTTCCCCAGCGTCGAGCCCGATTACGGCCTGCTCTATGTGCACGCCCGCGGCAATCTCTCGCTGGACGAAATGGACACCGCAACCAAGATCGCGGAAAACCGGCTGCTCGGCTGGCCCGGCGTGAAGTCGGTCTACACTCGCGTCGGCAAGACGCAAGGCGGCGGCCAGGATGTGCCGGAAGATGTCGTCGGCGTCATCCAGTATGAGTTCATCGACTGGCGCGAGCGCAAATCGGCGAACCAGATTCTGGATGAGTTGCGCGCCGTCATGGCCGGCATTCCCGGCGTCGATGTCGAGGTGCGCGTGCCGGAGGCCGGTCCGCCCACCGGCAAGGCGATCCAGCTTCGGCTTTCGGCCGTCGATCCCAAGGGGCTCGACGACCAGGCCCGCGCCGTTGCGGCCCGCATCGCCAAGGTGCCGGGCGTCATCGACATCTCCGACGGCCTGCCGCCGCCCGGCGTTGACTGGGCGCTCGAGGTCGACCGCGCCAAGGCGGCGCAGTACGGCATCAGCCCGACTGCTGTGGGCACGGTGGTGCAATTGGTGACCAACGGGTTGAAGCTGTCGGAATACCGGCCAGCCGGCGCCGACGATGCGGTTGACATCAGGCTGCGCCTGCCGGAGGACCGCCGTACGCTGTCGACGCTCGACGAGCTCAGGGTGCAGACCTCGCAAGGTTCCGTGCCGATCTCGAATTTCGTCGTGCGCAAGCCGGAGCCGACGGTCGGCATCCTCAACCGCATCGACGGCGCGCGTACGGTGGTGGTTCAGGCCAATGTCAGCGCCGGCGCCCAGGTCGCGGCGGTGCAAGCGGAGGTGACCAAGGCGGTCACCGACATGAAGCTCGACAACGGCATACGCTGGAAGCTCGCCGGCTCCAACGAGGACAGCGCCGAAGCCAGCGCCTTCCTCGGCAAGGCCTTCGGTGCGGCGATCTTCCTGATCTTCCTGGTGCTGTTGATGCAGTTCAACAAGTTCACCAGCGTGCTTCTGGTGCTGTCCTGCGTGGTCATGGCGACGATCGGCGTGTTCCTCGGCCTGCTTTTGACCGGCGAGGCCTTCGGCATCGTCATGTCGGGCATCGGCGTCATTGCGCTGGCCGGCGTGGTGGTGAACAACAACATCGTGTTGATCGACACCTATGACCGGTTGCGCGAGGAAGGCTGGGACAAGATGGAGGCGGTGCTGCAGACCTGTCGCGAGCGCGCCAGGCCGGTCGTGCTGACGGCGGTGTCGGCGATCCTCGGCGTGCTGCCGATCGCCTTCGGTCTTGGGTTGGAAATCTTCCATCACGAGACGACGATCAACGCGCCGTCGACGCAGTGGTGGATTTCGCTGTCCTCGGCCATCGTCTTCGGCCTTTCCTTCGCCACTTTGCTGACGCTGGTGGTGACGCCGTCCATGCTGATGATCTTCACCCGCAGCAAGAACAGCCGCTTCTACGCGTTCTTCCGCGGCCAATTCGGCGGCGACATGAGGAAAAAGGCTATGACCGCGCCTGACATGGATGCCGGCGACGAGCCGCCGATCGCCTTTCCGAAAGCCGCCGAATAGAGCAGTTTTCATCTCTCAGACAAAAGGCCGCCCGGAACAACCCGGCGGCCTTTTGCATTGTCCCCTCGTATCTGACGTGCAAGCCGAGGGATTCGGAATGACCGTCACCACCATCCTGATCATCGTTTTGATCCTGATCCTGATCGGCGCTGTGCCGGCATGGCCGCACTCGCGCTCCTGGGGCTACGGCCCCTCAGGCATCGCCGGCGTTGTTCTGGTGGTGCTGCTGATCCTGGTGCTGATGGGCAGGATTTGACCAGGCCCACCGCGGTATCGGGGCACACACACGCTATGGCCCTTGGCCGCGTCGCTCCCGTGCGTATACGCTGCCCGCACGACAATCACCGAGGGAACCATCAAGGTGAACGCAGACATCGCCAGCCCGCCAAGGCCGCTTGCCGAGATCGCCAGTTATCACGCCCATATCTATTATGACGGGCAGGCCGAGCGGCAGCATGCCGAATGGCTGCGCCTGCGCATCGGCGAACGTTTTCGCGTGCGCCTGGGCAATTGGCGCGACGAGCCGGTCGGCCCGCATGAGCAGGCCATGTACCAGGTCTCCTTCGCCACCGAGATTTTCGCCACGCTCGTTCCATGGCTGATGCTGAACCACGGCGGCCTCAGCATCCTCATCCACCCGAACACGACAAATCCCAAGCGCGACCACCTGGTCGATCCCCTCTGGATAGGCCGCCCGTTGGGGGTGCACGGCGAAGTGCTCGGCGAGGAGGATGAGGCGGAAGAGGCGCTGGAGGTGAATACGGAGCCGACGCTGGGGGCTTAGGGATAGGCGGCATCGGCGTGCACGGCTCGTGCTCGGACTGCTTTCGCCTACAATTTTAGCTCAAGAAAAGTATGACGGCCGCTTTGCGCGAGACGAACTCGCTGCGATCTGAAAGCAGACATAGAATCCGCGCGGCTGAACGGCCGTGAGCCGGCTTCGACGGCACAGGTTCCGCGCTGAACCGCGACCGAGAGGCTATAAGTCCCGACAGGTTTTAAAGGGTGGTAAAAATTTCGATCTATCACTCACTTGAATGAACCATTTGTCGTCTACACCCCATAGATTGTGAGAACGGGGCGATAAATGTGTTGCAGAAAGCTAGGGACTGCGCGGTGAATCTGAGTGAAGACGAAGCGAGGCTTGCTGAACGCTATCGCCTTCTTTGCAACCAGAACGATGGGTCTGCAGGTTATAACACGGTCGCCCTGATCGCCGTGCTTGCAGGCGGCGTGTTTATCGTCTCCGCGCTGTTTTTTGGTGGCGGAGAAGAAGGCGACCCTCTCTTCATACTCGGTGTTGGCTTGTGCTTTCTCTTCGGTGGCGGCGGCCTTTGGTTCCATCTGCGCCAAGCCGAGAAGCGTCGCTGGAGGGAAATCAGGTCAATCACTCACAGGTTTCGCAGCCGCGGGCTTGGCGTCCAGTTGAACGGCCAAGTGCATCGCCTGTTCGGATAACTTTGCAGCAGCACGGTGCAGAATCTGCGCCACGCCTTAGGCCGAATGGGTACGGCCGTGCCTACTGCGCCGTGTTATGTGCCTTGAACGCCGCGCGAAGGCTTAGTGCCTCTGGGCTGGTACTGCCAAGCTTGGTGTCCCCGTTCTGCTCTCCCCACGCATAGGCAAAATCAAACACGGGATTGGGTGCGTAAACGGCCCAGCGCGCGAATATCTGGTTCGCCTGATCCGCTGTCGGCAGGACATAAACGTCCATGGACGCGCCGGTATGGGTCTTCCAATTGCCGCCGCCGACGGCCTGGAACACAGGCACAATTCTGTCGGTCGGGATGCCGGCTGCAACGGCCGCCTCGACCGTCCGGTCGATGAAATCCAGATCGAACGCTTTGCCGCGTACGGGATATGGATCAAGACCGAAAAGATCGATCCCGGTGTTGGCCGGATTGAATGTGTTCATGAAACCGGGAGCTTCGAAAGCCCCCATGTCCATAAGGGTAACAAACGTCACCGCTCCTGGGACATTGGCCTTTATCCACTCGGCTTCGGCCTTGAGCGCCGCCGGGCTGACTGCCGGAGGATGATACTTGCCGGTGATGTCAGGCTCGTCACAGAGGCGAAAACCAAACAGCCTCGGGTTGCCGATGAAGGGCTTGACCTTCGCGATGAAGCGCGGCGTCACTCCGTCGGATTCGTCCAGCCATATCAGTCCCTTCATTCCCGCAGGCAGGGCATTGAGCTGCTCGACATATTGTACGTCAGCGAGGTTGAAGCCCGCGGCCGCGATTGCAGCACCTGAGCCGCCTGAGGTGTAATGAAGGGTCTTGCCGTGCTCTTCAGCGGACAGTGTGGATCGACCGTAAATCAATATGATCAGCAACATGATGAGCAATGCCGATACGCACAGCTTGCTCATGCGGGTGAGCTTTGGTTGCAGCGTTGTTGGCATGACACGTGTCCACCTGCTGGTCGCGCGAGTGGGGACGCTGAGGAATGCCTGCAGGTTGAACTCAGCGGCAGGCCTACTTATTCGTCCCGCGTCGTTCGCCTTATAGTCGGTATGAACGAACCCTGCTTCATCTGTTCGGCCGATGGCTCAACGTCGAGGCGCCTCGGCAATTGGCACGACAAAATAGGCGGCCGCGCATGACGAGTCACCTCGCGACCGGGACTGCAGTACGCTCAAGCCGTCGGTGCTGCGCTGCGCCGCTCGAGTGCGGTCTTGCGGATGATTTCCGCGATCTCCGGGCTGCTGCTGCATAGCATCTGGAAGTCCACCGCGTGCAGCGACAGGAGTGAGACCGCGGTTGCGGCGCTGACGGTCGCCATACGCGGTTCGCCGCTGATCAGCGCCATCTCGCCAAAGAAGGCGCCAGGTCCAAGCTCCACCGGGTTCGGCGTCGCGACGGTGACGCGCCCCTCCACGACGAAGAACATCTGATCACCGGGCTCGCCTCTGCGGCAGATCACGGCGCCGGCCGGCACCGTGCGAGGTCTTAACGCGCGTACGATCTCGACCAGCACGGCCGGGCCGAGCTTCTGAAACAACGGCACGCCGGCGACCAATTGCCAATTGCGGACGAATTCTCCGCGGCGAACTTCCTGAGAGAAGCCGGTGGCAAGAATGCCGGCCCAGAGCGCGAAGATGCCGATGCCGCTCATCATGACCGCCCCGGCAAGGACGCGGCCAGCGAAGCTTTGCGGAATTTCGTCGCCATAGCCGGTGGTGGACAGCGTGACCACAGCCCACCACATTGCCTGGGGGATGCTGCCGAACTTGTCCGGTTGGATGTCGCGCTCGATGACATAGCCCGCGAGCGCGACACCGAACAGAACGACGCCGAAGAGCGTGGTGACGCCGATCAGGTTGCGCGCTTCGTTGGCCAGCACCCTGCCCAGCACCGGGAAGAAGGTCGAGTCGCGCAGCGGTTTCAGCAGCCAGACGGCACAGTAAAGGCTCCAGTCGGGCGTGCCGACGAGCAGAAATGCCGCGAATGGAACCAGGACCGCGAGCACATCGATGGTGATTGCCGGCGTCCTGTCGTGAAGGTCTCCCGCACGGCGCTTGAGCAGCGTCGCGACCATCTGCACAAGATAGGCGCCCCAAATGACGGCGAGCAGGGCAACCAGAGCCAGCCTGCTTCGTCCCGAAATGCTCGGTGACGTGAGCGCAGCCACCGCCAGGAGACCGGGCGCAGCCAGCACCGCGTTCAGCGGCGCGTAAATTCTCAGGAAAGGCAGTACCGACATTCTATGCCCACAACCGCGACTACCCTGCAGAATAGGATGGCTTCAAGGCAAGCGCAAAGATGCTTGCCGTCGCCGCGATGCGCATCGCCGACGCTGTGATAAAATCCGCGCCGGAACCGTGCTAGGATGCCTGCCGCACGCGATCTGTCGTGCTTCAAATTGGCCAGGAACGATTGTCATGCTCAATCCGATTTCCATCATGGCCGACCGGCTCGGCGACCATCTGTCGGAACTCTATCTGCAGTATTTCTCGCATCGCAATTCGGAGTATGCGGCCTACATAGGCGGCGCGGCCCGCCTTGTGCTGGAGCGCATCGGCAATTCGAACGCGCTCTATCACAACATCGAGCACACGCTGATGGTCACGCTCGCCGGCCAGCAGATCATCCGCGGCCGGCTGCTTTCGGAATCGCTGACCCCCGATGACTGGCTGCATTATACCTGCGCGCTGCTTGTCCACGACATCGGCATGGTGCACGGCGTGTGCCCGGGCGACAGCGACGACAGCTTCGTCATCAACGAAGCCGGCGAGCGCCATACGCCACCGCGGGGCGCCTCCGACGCGGTGCTTGCGCCCTATCATATCGAGCGCGCCAAGATTTATGCGCGCCAACGCTTTGGGTCCTCGAAGTTCATCGACGAGGAGCGCATTATCGCGGCGATCGAGATGACGCGCTTTCCGGTACCGAGCGATCCGGCCTACCAGGCCACCAACACCGAGCCGGCGCTGGTCAGGGCCGCGGATCTGATCGGCCAGCTCGCCGATCCCTTCTACCACCGCAAGCTGCCGGCGCTGTTTGCCGAGTTCTCCGAGACCGGGATGGTTGAAAAGCTCGGCTGCAAGACCGCCGCCGATCTCGGCGCCTGCTTCGCCGATTTCTTCACGCTGAAGGTCGAGCCCTATATCGGCGACGCGATCCGCTATCTCGAGCTGACGACCGAAGGCAAGCAGTGGGTCGCCAACCTGCACAGCAACCTCTTCCAGTCCGGGCTGCGCCCGGCCAGGATCGGGCCGTTCCCCGGCGTGTTGCAGCCGGCGAGCCTTTCGGTGGTGACCTGAGAGCGGAGATTGTTTGCCGCCGGCGCCATCTTCGCTGACGGGTAGATTTTTGCCCACGTAGCCGGCGGTGGGTGCCGTTTCAAA
This sequence comes from Mesorhizobium sp. P2_F7, assembly GCF_056403695.1. Taxonomy (NCBI): domain Bacteria; kingdom Pseudomonadati; phylum Pseudomonadota; class Alphaproteobacteria; order Hyphomicrobiales; family Phyllobacteriaceae; genus Mesorhizobium; species Mesorhizobium sp. P2_F7. The sequence goes on from NZ_JBFUFA010000002.1 coordinate 479,503, forward strand.
AGGGGGGACGCATGGCCAGACTTGTCGCACTCTACAAGACGCCGAAGGACCTCGCCGCATTCGACAGATACTATTTTTCGACGCACATTCCGCTGGCCAAAACCATTCCCGGCTTGACGAAATACGAGGTCAGCGATGGCGGGGTTCATTCCCCGGACGGGCCCTCAAGCTATCATCTGATGGCTATCCTCCACTTCGATTCCCTCACCGACATTCAAGCCGCCTTTGCCTCGCCCGAGGGACAGGCCACGGCGGCCGATCTCGGCAATTTCGCAGATGGCGGCGTGGAGCTCTTGCTGTTCGAGATCAGGGAAGTCTGAGCCTCGCCCACCCCGGCGACCTGAGCATCCTCATCCCCCCAACACGACCAACCCCAAGCGCGACCATCTGGTCGACCCGATCTGGATCGGCCGCCCGCTAGCGGTGCTCGGCGAGGTTCTGGGCGAGGAGGATGAGGTGGACGAGGCACTGGAGGTGAATACTGAGCCGACGCTGGGGCTTAGGGGGAGCGTCATTATGAGGTTGGCCTCTGAATTCGCATCCGCCTACAGTTTAGCTCACTCATGCACGACCGGCCGCTTTGCGCCTCATCTCGGTCATTTCCATCGGCTATCGCCGCCCGCCAAAAGCCGACATCGCTCGTCCAAGCGCTAAAGGCTCCGCCGTCACTCGCAAGATTTCTACGCCACGCGTGGTTAAGCTGGCGTTGGTTTGATCACGGTCGCAAGTACGATGCCGGCGACGATGAAGACCGCACCGACCAGATCGTAACCGTGCAACTCCTCGGCGAGCAGCAGATAGGCGAGCACGGCGACGAACACCGTCTGCAGGCTTTCCTGACTCTTGCGGCGACCTTGGCGAAAATCGCGAGCCGACCTTTATCAACCGCTCCTCCGTTGAAATTCTACTCCGAACTTTGACTTGGAACGATCGGCAGTTGATCGGCGAAGTTTGGTAAACAGCCGAGGAACACGCGGCGCCCATTTCTCCGTGCTGTCGGCTTCACGATGCGCTACACTCCATTCAATGCCGCAGTGTCCGAGACGACGACGCTGCATACTGACGAGGTGATCCAACAACCGGTAGTCGCCCGCGTCAGGGAGTTCCGCCATGAAGCGCAAGATGGCCGCCCTCATGATCGGCGACGTGGTCGGCTACTCCGCGATGATGGAGCGTGCCGAAGAGCAAACGGCGGAACGCTTGGCGAGCTGTCAGGCGCTCATTTCGGAAAAGGTCAACCTGCTCGACGGCAGGGTTTTCAAGACAGCGGGCGATGCAGCACTCGCGGAGTTTCCAAGTGCTGTGAACGCAGTGCGTAGCGCGTTCGAGATTCGCACCGCGCTCGCCGGTGCGCAGGACGCCGCAAGTGACCCGCTTAGGATGCGATTCGGTCTCCATATTGCAGATGTGATGGTGCAAGGGGAGGACTTGATAGGCGACGGGGTGAACCTCGCGGCGCGCATACAGGCGGCAGCCGAACCAGACTCGATCTATGTGAGTGGTGCGCTCTTTGGTCATGTGCGCCGCAACTCCGCTTTCATATTCGACGATGTGGGTGAGCGATTACTGAAAAACATAACGGAGCCCGTGCACCTCTATCGCCTGCGAGGGGAGATGGGAGCGCATCGGCTACAGGCGGCGCCGACTCTACTTCCCGTCACAGATGAGCGACGACCGTCATCGATTGCGGTGCTTCCGTTCCGGGTTTCAGCCGACGATGAGGCCCAACGCTACCTCGCCGAGGGCCTCGCTGAGGAACTGATCGTCGAGTTGGGACGGTTTCGGCGTCTGTCGGTTAGTTCGCGGAGCGCGAGTTTCACCATAGCCGACTCCCACCCAGATCCCGTGAGGGTCGGCCAGGTGCTTGCCGTCCAGTATGTCCTTGAGGGGCAGGTGCGGAAGTTTCGAGAGCGGGTCACGATCAGCCTCACATTATCCGAAACCGATCATGGCGCGGTGGTTTGGAGCGACAGAATTCAGCAAGATTTCGAGCAGGTCCTGAGCTTAGTCGACGAGATTGCTGCACGGATCGCCGCGACCGTCTCCGGACGAATGGAGGACGCATCCATGGTCGCGGCGCGGCGAAAGTCCCCCCAAAACATGACCGCGTTCGATTGTCTTCTGCGCGGATTGGACAATCACCGGCTCGGTGGGGTGACCGACGAGAATGCACGCGAGGCTGTTAGGTGGTTCACAAAGTCGATCGAAGCCGACCCCAATTACGGTGCTGCGTACGCTTGGCGGGTCTGCGCAGCGTCATGGCTATCGGATTTCGACCATGAGAAAGGTTGGCATGACGTTCACCGGGCGCTCGAGCTTGATCCCTGCGATGCTGAAGCGAACCGAATTGCAGGCGTCCTCCATCTGATGAAGGGAAACTACGACGAGGCGCTCGCTCACAACTGCAAGGCGATCGAACTCAACCCGACAGACGCTTACATCAAAGCAAGATGCGCAGCGATTTTCACGTTCGTCGGAGAAGGAGAGCGATCGTTGCGGCTCCTCGACGAAGCCGAAATGCTTGACCCGTTCCTCCCGGTGTGGTGCGTCGAGGAACGCGGCGTAGCCCTTTTCGCACTGGGCCGATACCACGACGCACTTGCATCCCTTGGCAACCTCACCTTTCAAACCAATCGGTCGCGGCTTTACCGCGCCGCGGCGTTCATAAAACTCGATCGAGCCGACGAAGCTCATCGCATGGCCAGAGAGGCTTTAGGGGGCAAGCCCGATCTCACAGCCTCCGGCTTCGCGCGTGGCGAGCGATACCGAGATGCTGAGAGGGTTCGCGAACTCGAGCGTTTGCTGGTAGAAGCAGGTCTGCCTGCATGAGCCAAGTCCCCCCCTGTGGCTCTCAGCAGATCGCGCGGAAAGTAGGGAAATGGCTCGAATCGGTCCTTCCACGCTGTAGGCTCGAACGGCTCGAAGGGGTCACGTCACGACATCTGACCTTGGAGGCTGAAGGTCCGCTATCGCAGTTCCCTCCACCACAAGCTGACCTACTGCTTCCGGCCAATCCACGACGTTAGAGACCTTGGCTGCCAGGCAATGGCGGCGTCCCACTCACCCACCAGCCAGCCGCGGCAGCAGAAAAATCTCCGCCCCCTTCGGCAATTCCTTCGACCAGGTATCGCGGTAGATCGTCCCATCAATCGCGACGGCTATTCCCTTCTCGATCCAGGGCTCAATCCCGGGATACTGTTCAGCCAGCTTCCTGAACAGCTCCCTGATGTCCTTAGCCTCGACCTCGACCTTGCTCTTGCCGCCGGCGAGCTGGCCGAGAGCGCCCCAGAGGGTGACTTCGACCATTTGCCAGACCTCGCCCTAGCCTCCCCGTTCCGCCTCGATCGCGGCGAGGACCCGGGGCGGCGACATCGGGATGTGGGTCATGCGCACGCCGGCGGCGTTCGATCGCCGCCAGCGGCGGCACGATCGAGGTCTCGCCGACACCGCGCACGCCACAGGGGGTGGTTGGGGTTGGGGATCTCGAGGATCTGCGTGTCGATCATCGGCAGGTCCGAGCAGACCGGGATGCGGTAGTCGAGGAAGCCGGCGTTCTGCAGGCGCCCGTCCTTGCCGTAGATATACTCCTCGTTGAGCGCCCAGCCGATGCCTTGCGCGGCGCCGCCCTGGTACTGGCCCTCGACATAGGTCGGGTGCACCGCCTTGCCGGAATCCGTACCGCACGACGCGCGCAGCACCCGTTGTTACGACAAATCGGCTAGATGATCTTGCGAACATCCTGTTCAAAGCTGAGGACGTGATGCAGGGCGATGCGCTCGGCCGTTTCGCCATCTCCCCGGCAAACTGCCTCGAGCATAAGGGTTTGCTCCTGCAGGACCTTGTCGAGGCCAGACATCAGCTCCGGAAACCGCCGCGTCGCGACATGCAAGATCCTGAGTGACAGGTTGTGATAGTGGTCGAGCGTGTCGAACAGGTAGGGATTCTTGGCGGCGCGATAGATAAAGCGATGGATGCGTCGGTCGAGCGCCAGCAGAGGTTCGAGTTCTGGAGGATTCGCAAAGGCGGCGAGTTCGGCGATCAGGCCGTGGGCTTCGCGGCGTTCGGGCTCGCGCAGGCGTTCGGCGGCCAGTCGCGTCGCCCAGGATTCAATTCTCGCCCTGGCTTCATAGATCGCCGATAGATCGCTGATGTCGATCGTGCTGACCGAGGTGCCGCGGCGACCGTTGACATCGACGAAGCCATCGCGCTGCAGCCGCAACAGCGCCTCGCGCACCGGCGTGCGACCGACGTCCAGCCGCCGCATGAGATCGGTCTCGCGAAGCAGGGTGCCCGGCGCCAGCTTGACCGTGATGATGTCCTCCCTCAGCTGCAGATAGGTGCGCTCGGCCAATGTCGAGCCAGCCTCGTCGGCATCGTCTTGCGGCATCCGCTCGTCCATCCAACTCACCTCATAGGGATCGAATCCGATCGCCAAGGAATCACTTGACAACGGATTCATATAATATACTGGTCAATATATCACACATATATTGATCCGGTTACAGGGAGGTATCGGGGATGGAAAAGGGTGTTTTGACTCGCTCGCGATTCAAGGCCGGCGTTGCTGCCTTGCTGGGAATTGGATTGCTGGCCACGGTGGCGCATGCGGACGGGCTTGAGACGCTGAAGCCGGGCGTCCTGCAGGTCACGATCGAGCCCTACATGCCCTACACGGCGATGAAGGACGAGAAGCTCGTCGGGCTGGATAGCGATATCCTTGCCGCGGTCGCCGATAGATTGGGTCTCAAGATGGAAGTCAGCGTCACCGATTTTCCCGGTATGCTGGCATCGGTCCAGTCGCGGCGTGCCGACATCACGATCGGCGGCATCGCCTGGTCGGACGCGCGCCAGAAGGTCGGCCTCTTCACCGACCCGCCTTACTATTCGCCACCGGCGATGGCGGTGCAGGGCACTGCCGACTATCCGGACGTCAAGAGCCTGGAAGGCAAGGATCTCGGGACCGTCACCGGCTATGTCTGGGCGAAATCGATCGCGCAGGTGCCGAACGCTACCCCGCACACCTATCCGCAGGCCGACAGTGTCTTTCAGGACTTGTCATCAGGCCGCCTGGATGTCGGCTTTCTCGACCCGCTGCTGATCATCTATCAGCAGAAGGAACGGCCGGACATGAAATTCCGGGTCGCATATCTAGCGCCGCCAACCGCCGACGAGATCAAAGCCCATCCCGACTACCAGTATTTCCAGCCCTATATGACTGGCTTTTACCTGCCAAAAGAGGCGCCGAACCTCGCGAAGGCTGTCTCGGACCAGATCGATGCGATGTACAAGGACGGCTCGCTTTCAGCGCTCGTCACCAAATGGGGCGGCGACCCGAAGCAGTTCCTGGTTCCTTCGGCGGAGATGGCGGCTCAGCGACGGGGCGTGGACCGCCCCGCGGATTGGTCGCCGCCCTCAATCGCGCCTTGAGCGTCGGGGCAAGCACATGTCCCTTTTCCACGCTCTCGGCGGGTTTTTCCAGGTTCCCTGGAGCGACTACGCAAGCAATATCGGCTGGGGTCTGCTCAGGACCCTGACCTACACCATCGTCAGCTTTGTCGGTGCCGCTGTCCTCGGCCTCGTGCTGGCGCTGATGCGCCTCAATCGCTTGCGTCTGGTGCGTCTGCCGGCCGCCATCTACACGGAGATATTCAAGAACGTCCCGTTGCTCGCGATTATCTTCGTCACCTATTTCGGCCTGCCGTCGGTCGGCATCAAACTCAGCGTCTTCGTCGCTGGCGTGCTGAGCCTCATGTTGTTTTATGCCGCCTATCTCTCCGAGATCTTCCGCGCGGCCATCGCCGGCATCCATTCCGGTCAGAACGAGGCTGCCCAGGCGCTAGGTCTTGGCCGCGGCACCACCTTTGGCCACGTCATTCTACCCCAGGCGCTGAGGCTGGCGTTGCCCGGCACCAACACCATGTTCGTCGACCTTCTGAAATCGACGTCGCTTCTGGTGACGATCTCGGCCGTTGAACTGATGACCCAGGCGCAGCTGATCGCCTCCGAAACGTTTCGCGCGCTCGAAGTCTATCTGGTGATTGCGTCTGTCTATTTCGCCGTCTGCTACCCGATTTCGCAATGCCTGCTCTGGTTGGAGCGGACCATTCAGGCTGGCGTACCTCTTTCGCTGGGGCGCCGGCGGCGGCTGAGGCTGGCGAAGACGCTGCTCGCAAGCGGAGCCTAGGCCGATGGCAGAAGAGACACTCAACAGGGAGCTTGGCACGATGGCGTCCGGTGCCAGCCCGGCAGTCACTATCCGTGGCTTGCGGAAATCCTTCGACGGCAGGCAGGTGCTCGGCGGCATCGATCTCGACGTGCCGGCTGGTCGGATTGTCAGCATCATCGGCCAAAGCGGCGGCGGCAAGACGACGCTGATGCGCTGCGTCAACCTGCTCGAGCAGCCCGACGACGGCATCATCGAGGTCAATGGCGAGACGATCTGCGACAAGGGTGCGGTGACGTGCAGGAACCTCGCCAAGCTGCGCCAGCGCGTTGGCATGGTGTTTCAGCGCTTCAACCTGTTCCCGCATCTGACAGCGGTGGAAAATGTCGTTCTCGCCCAGATGCACGCCGCCGCAATCGGGGAGCGCGAAGCGGTCGAGCGCGCGGTGCGCCTGCTCACGCGCGTCGGCCTCGCGCATCGGGCAACAGCCTATCCGGAACGCATGTCTGGCGGCGAGCAGCAGCGCGTAGCGATCGCGCGCGCCCTGGCCCTCGGACCGACTGTGCTTCTGTTCGACGAGCCGACCTCCGCGCTCGATCCGGAATCGACCGGTGAGGTGCTGCGTGTGATGCGAGAACTGGCAAAGGACGGCATGACAATGATCCTCGTCACCCACGAACTGCCTTTCGCCCGCGAAGTCTCGGACTGGGTCGTCTTCATTGACGGCGGCCGCATCATCGAGCAGGGAACGGCGGCGGACGTGCTCGACAATCCGCGTGAAGCACGAACGGCTGCCTATGTCGCGCGCTACGCCGCGCCTGCCTGAACGCCAGCCAGCAAGCAGTCCTAACAGAACACATTGGCGCAGTGCGATCCGGGCACGGCACTGCCAACGCCGTTTCGCAAAGTCCCTGGCGCCAGCCACCGTCTTTCCCTCAACGCATGTGGACCAGATGAGCAGGATTTCGACCGACATCGCCGTGATCGGCGGTGGCGTCATAGGTTTGGCGATTGCGCTTCGGCTTCGCGCTGACGGACGCGATGTCGTCGTGATCGAACCGAACGAACCCGGCAGTGGCGCGTCATACGGCAACGCAGGGACCATCGCGGACTATGCGGTAATACCCGTCGGGACGCCGGCGGTTCTGAGGAACCTGCCCTCGCTTCTGCTTAACGCGCGCAGTCCTTTGTCGATCCGTGCTTCCGCCTTGCCGTCCCTGTTTCCTTGGCTGGCCCGGTTCGCATACGAATCATTGCCGCACAGATTCAGGGAAAACACCCGCCGGATCGCCGAACTCGTATCGGACGCATCGTCGGCGTGGACCGAGTTCGCAGCGGAAATAGGGGCATCGGACCTGCTCTCCGCGAAGGGCTGTCTCTATCTCTATGAAACGCCCAAGGCCTTCAAGGCGGCGGCCACCGACATCGATCTGCGCCGCTTCTATGGCGTTGGTCAGGAACTGCTTTCGGCCGACGAAGTGCATCGGCTCGAACCTCGGCTACCGCCCTTCGAAGGCGGCGGCCTGTTTTTTCCGGGTGCGATCAATCTCAGTGATCCGGGCGAAGCGATGGCTCGGTTGACCGCAACAGTCCGGCGGGCGGGTGTGCAATTCGTCAAGGCCTCTGCACAAACGATCGCCCGGGAAATGAACGGGATCCGGATCATCGCGGGCACCTTCGCCATCAGCGCCCGGACCGTTGTGATAGCCGCCGGCGCTCACTCGGCAAAGCTTGCCGCGCAGACCGGCGATCCCGTCAGGCTGGATACCGAACGCGGCTATCACATCGAATTCGACATGGCCCAGCCGCCGATCGAACGGCCGGTCTGCCCGACTGCGCTCGGCTTCTATCTCTGCCCGATGCGCGGCCGGTTGCGCGTTGCCGGCCTAGTCGAACTCGGTGGCCTCGGGGCTCCCGCCAACCCGCAGCGTGTCGCGGCCCTGGCGGCGAATGCGCGCCGGATCTTTCCGGACCTCGGCGAGCCCAGCCGCACATGGCTCGGCTTCCGGCCTTCGATGCCCAATTCCGTGCCCGTCATCAGGCCATCGCGAGGTGGGCGGGACGTGATCCTCGCCTTCGGCCATGGACACATAGGGCTGACGCTCGCGCCGCGCACCGCCCGACTGGTGAGTAAGATTCTCGACTCCTAGTCGCGTATCGATGGCAGAGGCAGCTCCCCCATTACCCCCCAGCCAGCCTCGGCAGCAGAAAAATCTCCGCGCCCTTTGGCAATTCCTTCGACCAGGTATCGCGATAGATCGTGCCGTCGATGGCCACCGCGATGCCCTTCTCGATCCAGGGCTCGATGCCGGGATACTGTTCAGCCAGTTTCCTGAACAGCTCCCTTATGTCCTTGGCTTCGATCTCGACCTTGCTCTGGCCGCCGGCGAGCTGGCCTAGCGCACCCCAGAGCGTGACTTCGACCATCAGCCTCCCCGTTCCGCCTCGATCGCGGCGAGAACCCGTGGCGGCGACATCGGGATGTGGGTCATGCGCACGCCGGCGGCGTTCGACATCGCATTGGCGATCGCTGCCAGCGGCGGCACGATCGAGGTCTCGCCGACGCCGCGCACGCCATAGGGGTGGTTGGGGTTGGGGATCTCGAGGATCTGCGTGTCGATCATCGGCAGGTCCGAGCAGACCGGGATGCGGTAGTCGAGGAAGCCGGCGTTCTGCAGGCGCCCGTCCTTGCCGTAGATATACTCCTCGTTGAGCGCCCAGCCGATGCCTTGCGCGGCACCGCCCTGGTACTGGCCCTCGACATAGGTCGGGTGCACCGCCTTGCCGGCATCCTGGATCACCGTGTAGCGGATCACGCGCGCGGCACCCGTCTCGGGGTCGACCTCGATGTCACAGATATGGGTGGCGAAGGACACGCCGGCACCGTCGGCGACGAGCTCGCTGTGGCCGGCGATCGGCCCGCCCGTGGTGCCGGACTTGGCGGCGATCTCCTTCAGCGACAGGGCTGCAAGGTTGCCGTATTTCTCGCCCTTGGCGATGGCGTGGCCGTTTTCCCAGATGACGTCGTCGACGGGGATGTCCCACATCTGCGCGGCGCGGTCGCGCAGGATTTTTATCGCGTTGCGGGCGGCCGAGATGGTCGCCATCGAGGACGAGAAGGTGCCGCGGCTGCCGTCGGTCATGTCGTTGTAACCGAGCGAGGAAGTGTCCGCGACCACCGCCTTGAGCTGGGCATAGTCGATGCCGAGCTCCTCCGCCGCCACCAGCGACAGCGAGGCGCGCGAACCACCGACGTCCACCGTGCCGACAGCGAGCGACACCGAGCCATCCATGCCGATGTTCAGGTCCACGCAGGTCTGGCCTCCAAAATTGAACCAGAAGCCGCAGGCCATGCCGCGGCCCTGGTTTTGCTTGAGCGGCGCCTTCATGTGCGGATGGGTCTTGGCCGCCTCCAGCGTCGGGCCGATGCCGATCGGGCCGTAGACCGGGCCATAAGACGACCTTGTGCCCTCCTGAGCGGCGTTCTTGATGCGGAACTCGACCGGATCCATGCCGAGCTCCTTGGCCAGCTCGTCGACAGCGCTTTCCACCGCGAACGCCGCCATCGGTGCGGAGGGCGCGCGATAGGCGGCGGTCTTCGGCCGGTTGACCAGCACTTCGAAGCCGACCGTCTTGACGTTATCGAGCTTGTAGCAGGCGAACGCCGTCATGGCGCCGATCTCGGCCCAGGTGCCGGCATAGGGGCCGCTGGAATAGCGCAGCGTCGCTTCGGCCGCCGTGATGGTGCCGTCCTTGCGGGCGCCGATCTTTACGTCGATCGAGGTCGCGCTGGTCGGACCCGAGGCGCGGAACACTTCATCGCGCGTCATCACGAGCTTGACCGGCCGGCCTGCCTTGCGCGACAGCGCCAGCGCCACCGGCTCGGCCCAGACATGGGTCTTGCCGCCAAAGCCGCCGCCGATCTCCGACGAGGTGACGCGCAGTTTCGAGGCTTCCAGCCCGAGCAGTTGCGCGCAGTGCTGGCGGTAGACGAAATGGCCTTGCGTGCAGACCCAGAGGTCGGCGGTGCCGTCGGACGAGACGCTCGCCACGCAGGCATGCGGCTCGATATAGCCCTGATGCGTCTGCTCGGTCTTGAAGGACCGCTCGACGATGAAGTCGGCATGGCCGAAACCCTGATGGACATCGCCATGGCCGAACTGGCTGCGCTTGGTGACGTTGGAGGGCTTTACCGGCTTTTCCTCGAGGCCCTCGGTGAAGATGGTGTCGTTGATCAAGGGGGCTGTGTGCTTCATCGCCTCGTCGACATCGGTGACATGCGGCAACAGCTCGTAGTCGACCACGATGAGCTTCAGAGCCTGGCGCGCCGTGCTGGCATCGACGGCGGCGACCGCGGCCACGGCGTGGCCGTCATAGAGCGCCTTGCTGCGCGCCATGCAATTGTCGAGGACGTCGTACATGCCGGCATCGCCATCGGTGAGATCCGGCAGGTCGGCGGCGGTGATCACCGCTTTCACACCGGCCAGCTTTTCCGCCTTCGAGGTGTCGATCTTGAGGATCTTCGCATGGGCATGCGGGCTGCGCAGAACACGCCCGACCAGCTGACCCGCCATGTTGAAGTCGGCGCCGTAGCGGGCGCGTCCCGTCACCTTGTCGATGCCGTCAGGGCGGAGGGGGCGGGTGCCGACGGATGCGAATTTGCGGCCTGAAAAGCGCGGATCGAAATTCATGGCTTAGGCTCCCTTCATCACGATTGCCGCGTCCTGGACGGCGCGCACGATCTTGTCGTAGCCGGTGCAGCGGCAGAGATTGCCGGCCAGCCCAAAGCGGATCTCTTCCTCGGTCGGATCGGGGTTTTTCGCCAACAGGTCCTTCGCCGCGATCAAAAAACCCGGCGTGCAGATGCCGCATTGCAGGGCGGCGTGTTCGAGGAATTTCTGCTGCAGCGTGTGCAGCTTCTCGCCATGCGCCATGCCCTCGACGGTCTCGACCTGCCGCCCTTCAGCCTCGGCGCCAAGCACCAGGCAGGAGCAGACCAGCCGGTTGTCGAGGATGATCGAGCAGGCGCCGCAGTCGCCAGTGCCGCAGCCTTCCTTGGCGCCGGTCAGCCCGAGCCGGTCGCGCAGGACGTCGAGCAACGTTTCGTCGGGCTGGCAAAGGTACTCGACGTGATCGCCGTTGATTGTCGTTGAAACCGCTATACCGGCCATCATTTGCCTCCTGCACGTGCATAGGCGGTCGTCGCTGCACGTCTGGCCAGCACGCCCGCAACTTTTCGTCTGAACTCGATGGTGCCGCGCTTGTCGTCGATGGGGCGGCAGGCGCCAGCGCAGACCTTGGCAAGCCGCTCAAGGGCTGCTTCGTCGAGCTTCCGGCCGATGAGAGCCTCGGCTGCCTCCTCGACCAGAAGCACCGTCGGTGCCGCGGCGCCCAGCGCGACGCGGGTGGCTGTGATGACGCCATGGTCATCGAGCGTCAGGTTCACGCCGGCGCTGACCACGGCGATGTCCATCTCGGTGCGCGGAATGAACCGGAGGTAGGCATCGCCCGAACGCGGCGCGCGCTTGTCGAGCAGGATCGCCTCGATGATCTCGCCCTTGGCGAGCGATGTCTTGCCCGGTGCGATCGGCACGGCCTCCACGGCAATGGTGCGCTTGCCGGAGGGACCGGCAATCACCGCCCTTGCGCCGGCGGCCACCAAAGCCGGGACGCTGTCGGCGGCCGGCGAGGCGTTGCACAGATTGCCTGTGATGGTGCAGCGTCCCTGGACCTGCTTCGAGCCGATCAGCTTCGCGGCTTCGACGACGCCGGGCCAGGCGCTCTTCAGAACCGAGCTCTCTCCGAGGACGGCGCAGGGGACGGTGGCTCCGATGCTGAAGCCGTCGGCCGTCTCCCTGATTTGGCTCAAGCCTTCGATTGCCTTGATGTCGACGATCAGGTCGGGTTCGACAAAACCGCCCTTCATCCTCACCAGAAGGTCGCTGCCTCCCGCCAGAATGGCTGATGTGCCGGAAGAGCCGGCCAGCAGGCCAACGGCATCTTCGATTGAAAGCGGACGTATGTAACGCATCGTCTCCCCTTGGTGTCAGTGTCTCGCCGACCGTTATAACCAGTCTCCTCATAATGACCATCCGGTTGCTGATTTCCGCGATTGGGCCAGGTGCGAGTTGGGTTCCATGCCAAGCGTGGCTGATGCCCTACACTGTATGCCTACGCTGCATCTTTTGCACGAGGGGTGGTGACGCCGACGTCCTTCAACGCCTCAGCCACAGCCTGATCCAGCGGGGTGTGCGGGACTTCGCCGATGATGGCTTCCAGCCGGTCGGACACGAGCCGGTGCGGTTCGAAGCGGAGATAAGACATCGAGACGATCTCGCGCCACATCGCCACGAACGGGCTGCCGGCGCGCAGCACCCACCAGGGCATGAAGGTCAGTTTCAGCGGATGGCCCAGCGCCTTCTCGGCCGCGGCCTTGATGTCCATGTCGGTGACGGCATGGCCGGGGAAGTTGAGCGCCTCGTAGAAGCCGAGCTTGTCGAGGTTGCGCGCCAGGCCGACGAAGCCGATGGCGAAGTCCGGTAGATAGGCCCATTCATGCACGAGGTTGGCCGGGCCGGGCGCGGTGTAGACACCCTTGTTCATCTTGGCGGCGACGACGAGGTCGAACCACGACCCGCTGCCGGTGCCGCCGAAGAAATCGCCGGCCCGCAAAATGATGGTGCGCACATGGCCGGCATCCGCCTCTGCGCGAAACAGGGCTTCCATGGCGCAGCGTATGCGGCCCTTCTCGGTGGTCGGGCGGAAGGGCGTCTCTTCGGTGACGACCTGCGGCATCGGCGAGCCGTAGTTATAGACGGTGCCAGGGAAGAGATGCAGCGCGCCATTGGCGTGGCAGGCGGCCATGACGTTTTCCGCCATCGGCAGGCATTTGCCCCAGTCGGTATAGATCGGGTTGAGGCCGTTGAAGACGATGTCGACGCCCTCGGTGGAGCGGATCAACGCCTCGCGATCGAGTGCATCGCCGGCAGTGGCGGTGGCGCCCTTCAGTTCGGACGGCACCTTGCCGGTGCGGGTGACGGCGCGGACGTCGAAGCCGGCGTCGATGAAGGCCTTGCCAACCACGCGACCGAGCCGGCCATTGGCACCGAGAATTGCGATCTTGGTCATTTTTCGTCTCCGTGTTTGTGTTTGCTGGCCCGAATATGATGGCTTCATCTTCGAATGAAAATTGACTGAGATTGGCGTTCTGATATTCATAAATGAATGACTGAAATCGACTGGAACCTGATCAAGAGCTTCGTCACCGTGGCGGAAACCGGCAGCCTGTCGGCCGCCGCGCGAAAGCTGTCGGCCAGCCAGCCGACGCTTGGGCGTTACATCGGCGAGCTTGAGCAGGCGCTGGGCGTCACCCTGTTCCGGCGCGGGCGACGCGGCTATGCGCTGACGGAAGCTGGCGCCACGCTGTTCGAGCGCGGCAGAGCCGTGAGCGAGCAGGCGAGTGCGTTTTCTCTGCTGGCGCTGGGCTCGGTCGAGGCGATCGAAGGCACGGTGCGCATTGCCGCCAGCGAAGTGGTGGCGGCCTATGTGCTGCCGAAGATGACGGCGCGGCTCGGCATCGAGGAACCCGGCATCGAGGTCGAGATCGTCGCCTCGAACCAGGTCGAGAACCTACTAAGGCGTGATGCCGACATCGCCATCCGCATGGTCAAGCCGGCGCAGAACGAGCTGATGGCGCGCAAGGTCTGCGATATTCCGCTCTGCTGCTGCGCGGCCGCATCCTATCTCGACCGGCACGGCCGGCCCACCAAACCCGCCGACCTTGTCGGCCATCCGCTGATCGGCTTCGATCGCAGCGACGAAATGATCCGCGGCTTTACCCAGTTCGGCATCCCGGTCACCCGCAGCAATTTTCGTTTCCGGACCGACAACCAGATCGTTCTGTGGGAGGCGCTGCGGGCGGGAAACGGCATCGGCCTCGGCCAGGAGCCGCTCGCCGACAGCGACCCGTTGCTGGAAAAACTGCTGCCCGGCCTGCCATTGCCCAGCCTGCCGGTGTGGCTGGCCATGCATCGCGACGTACGCACCAGCGTGCGCATCCGCCGCGTCGCGGATTTCCTCTACGAGGAGCTGAAACGTTATTCGGCCGGGGCGGCCGCGAATTCGGCGCGGTGAGCGAGCCCGGCCATCAACAGCACCACGATCAGCAGCCCCGACATGGCGACGAAGATCGGCCCGAAGCTGGAATGCTCGGCAACGAAGCCGATCGCCGACGGCGCCACCAATATGCCGGAGTAGCCCATGGTGGTGACGACGCTCATGCCGGTGCCGGACGACATGCCTTCCTGATTGCCGCCGGCCGAAAAGATGATCGGCACCATATTGGCAATGCCGAAGCCGCAAAGGGCAAAGGCTGCGATGGCGATCCAGGGCGAAGGCGAGAGGCCGGCGACCAGCATGCCGGCGGCGGCGACCACAGCCGAGCCGCGCAGCGTCGCCACCGCGCCGAAGCGGTTGCGCACGCCGTCGCCGAAGAAGCGCATGATCGCCATGACACCGGAGAAGGCGGCGTAGGCAAGACCGGCAATGGCAAGGTCGGCGCCAAGCTCCTGGCGGAGATAAAGCGCAGCCCAGTCGAGTACTGCGCCCTCTGAAATCATCGTCAGCAGCGCCATCAGCCCGACCAGATAGACCAGCGGATTGGAGGGCAGCGAAAATTTGTGATGCTCGGCGGCCTGTGGCTTGTCCTCGGCGATGAGGTAGCCGACCGCCACGGCAATGACGGCAAAAGCGATGACCGTGACGACAGCCGCATGGGCGAGGTGGCCGTAAGTCTGGATGGCGTAACCGCCCAAGCCGCCACCGGCAAAACCGCCAAGGCTCCAGAAGCCATGCGACGACGACATGATGGCGCGGGAAAGCCGGCGCTCGACCACCACCGCATTGGCGTTCATGGCGACATCCATGCCGCCGATCGAGCCGCCGAAGATGACCATGGCAATCGCCGCCAGCGGCACGTTGGGCGCCAGCGCCACGACCAGCAAGCCAAGGCTGCCGCACAGGCCGAACCAGCGCAGCACGGTGCGCGAGCCATATCTGGAGATCAGGTGGCCGCACCAGCTCATGGCCGCGACCGCGCCGACACCAAACAACAGGATGAGCAGGCCAAGCGTGAATTTCGAAATGTCGAGCCGGGTCAGGAACACCGGAATCTGCGGCGCCCAGCTGCCGGTCAGGAAGCCGTTGGCAAGGAAGATGGCGGCGACCGCCCATCGTCCACGAATGGCGCTCTGCATCGCGTTTTGCGCGCTCATGGTTAGAATCCGGTCAAAAATGGCTTTGCGCGGCAAATTAGATCGATTCAATTTTCAGTCAAGCGCCTGAGCTGCGAAAGCTTATGGGCCAAGTCGAGGGGGACGAAGTCGAGGACAGCGCTCCTTCGCGCCCCCCTCTGTCCTGCCGGACATCTCCCCCACAAGGGGGGAGATCAGCAGCTTCGGGCTCCGCAAAACTTCTGCGACGCTGGTGATTGGCGAAAGTCGTTGTGACGGCCAATCTCCCCCCAAGTGGCAGGGCAATCGCATATGGACTCTTTCGAGGAATCGAACGGCGAACAAATCGGAATCGCGTCGAGAACAAACGTCGCGAGATTCCATCTTTGTTCCGCATATGCGATTCCCCTGCCCCAAGTGGGGGAGATGTCCGGCAGGACAGAGGGGGGCGCTGTCCCGCGACGTCAAAAAGTCGCGGCGGGGACCTCAGTGATCCCTCGGCCGCCTCGCCTCGAACTCGGCCTTCTTGGCATCCGAAGCCTCGGTCTGGTTGAGCGCCTGCCATTCGGCATAGGGCATGCCGTAGACGATTTCGCGCGACTGATCCTTGGACAACGCAAGGCCCTCGGCTTCGGCCGCTTCGCGGTACCAGTTGGACAGGCAGTTGCGGCAGAAGCCGGCGAGGTTCATCAGGTCGATGTTCTGCACATCGCTGCGTTCGCGCAGATGGTCGACCAGCCTGCGGAAGGCGGCGGCTTCGAAATCGCGTTTCTGTTCGTCGCTGAGTTCGGTCATGTCTTGATCCTCACAGCGGCCCGGTGCGCGAGCCGAACATCTTCACCTGATGTATATCGGCACGACGATCGATGGCGTCAACGATTGGCGCCAGCCGTTCGGCCCAGGCCAGCGCGCCCTTGCTGTCCGCGATCAGGTCCTGGCGGATTTCGATCAGCGCATGGGCAAAGCCGTTGACGATGGCGTGCTTGAACATGGTGTCGCCGCGCAGCGCGCCGTCATAGGGTTCGTTGTCGCCGACGACGAGGTTTTTATCATGCGCCAGCATGTCGATCAGCGGCCGCGCCACGCGGTCGTCGAGGTCCCACAGAATGCCGACATGCCAGGGCCGCGCAACGCCTTGCATCACCGGGGTGAAGGAATGCACGGAGAAGATGAAAGGCGCCTTGCCCGAGGCCTGCGCCACCGAGGCGATCATGGCGCCGACCGCGTCATGATAGGGCCGATAGAAACCGTCGAGCCGCCTTTCGCGCTCTGAGGGTGCCATGGGGTAGTTTCCCGGCACGAGGGTGCCGTCATAGAGCTGGCGGATCAGCGTCGGGTCGTCCTCGCCGCGATTGGGGTCGATCAGCAGGCGCGAAAAATTGGCGATCACCGCCGGCACGTCGAGCGCTGCCGCCAGTTCGCGCGTCACCATCTCGACGCCGATGTCGTAAGCGATGTGGCGCTCGAGCTCCGCCGCCGGCAGGCCGAGGCTGCCATACTCCTCCGGCAGGTCACGGCGGGCATGGTCGGCGACAAGCACGATGCCCCGCTTGCGGTCGCCCTCGACAAGATCGAAAGGCGCGAAAACTGTGGATCGGGTCATTGGCTGAAAAGGTCTGTTCGCTGGCGTCCGGGGAGGGTGGTATCGTCATTCCACGAAGAGGACGCTGGCGCAATGCCGTTGTTTGGCCACGGTTTCTGCGAAAATCCGGTCACACGCGGCAGATTGCGTGTCGGGGGCCTTTCTAAATCGATTGGAATTGGACAGAACGGCGCGTTGACATGCGCCCGGACTTTTCCGAAAAGGGGCGTTGAGAGATGCAGATGACGTTGTTGAGGGGTTTCGGGATGGGTTCCGCCGGCAGGCCGCGTGCGCGCAGCGCCTTTGCCGTGCCGCTCCTGACCTTGACGGTGGGACTTGCCGCGCTGGTCGCGGCCTCGCCCGCCCGCGCCGATTTCCGCGTCTGCAACGCGACGCAGAACCTGGTCGGCGTCGGCATCGGCTACCGCGCCAAGGCCGGCTGGATCACCGAGGGCTGGTGGCACATCGAAGGATCGAGCTGCAAGACGCTGATCGAAGGGCCGCTGTCATCAAGGTTTTACTATCTTTATGCAGAAGACGCCGAGCGTGGCGGGCGCTGGGATGGCCCGATCAACATGTGCGTGGCCGAAAAAGAGTTCAAGATTGCCGGCGTTACCGATTGCGTCGCCCGGGGCTTCCAGCGCGCCGGATTCCAGGAATATGACACGGGCGAGCAGGCAAGCTGGATGGTCCAGCTGACCGATGAGTCCACAACGGGAGGCGCACCAGCCGCCCCGGGAACAAACAGTCAATGAGACGTAGCCGCAAGGTCAAGATCCTCGCCACCATCGGTCCAGCCTCCTCGTCCGAGGAGATGCTGCAGAAGCTTTTCGAAGCCGGTGCCGATGTCTTCCGCATCAATATGAGCCACACCGACCACGAGCTGATGCGCACGCTGGTCGCCCGCATCCGCGCCGTCGAGGAAAAGGTCGGCCGTCCGATCGGCATCCTGGCCGATCTGCAGGGGCCGAAGCTGCGCGTCGGCAAGTTCGCCAACGGCAAGGAGGTGCTGACCGCTGGCCAGACCTTCACGCTCGACAACAATCCCGAGCCCGGCAATTCGACCAGGGTCTACCTGCCGCATCCCGAAATCCTGAGCTCGGTCGAGGCCGGCCACCGTCTGTTGATCGACGACGGCAAGCTGGAGCTCAAGGCTCTGAAGAGCGACGGCAAGTCGATCACCTGCACGGTCGTCGCCGGCACGACGATCTCCGACAAGAAGGGCGTCAGCCTGCCCGACACCGACCTGCCGGTCGGTGCGCTGACCGAGAAGGACCGCAAGGACCTCGATGCGGTGTTGGCGGCAAGCGTCGACTGGGTGGCGCTGTCCTTCGTGCAGCGGCCGGAAGATCTGGCCGAAGCCCGCAAGATCGCGCGTGGCCGGGCGCTGATCATGGCCAAGATCGAAAAGCCGCAAGCCGTTGCCCGGCTGGCCGAAATCATCGAATTGTCCGACGCGCTGATGGTCGCCCGCGGCGATCTCGGCGTCGAAATGCCGCTGGAAGCCGTGCCTGGCATCCAGAAGCAGATCACGCGCGCCGCACGCCGCGCCGGCAAACCGGTTGTGGTCGCCACACAAATGCTGGAATCGATGATCACCGCGCCGGTGCCGACCCGCGCCGAAGTCTCCGACGTGTCGATTGCCGTGTTCGAAGGCGCCGACGCCATCATGCTGTCGGCTGAGTCGGCGGCCGGCGCCTATCCGGTCGAGGCGGTGGCGATGATGAACCGCATCGCCACCAAGGTCGAAACCGACCCGACCTATGCCGGCATCATCAACGCGCAGCGCTCGGAGCCGGAAGCGACCGGCGCCGACGCCATTTCGCTCGCCGCGCGCGAGATCGCCGAGACGCTGAAACTATCGGCGATCATCACCTATACGGCGTCGGGCACCACCGGCCTGCGCGCCGCGCGCGAGCGGCCGCAAGTGCCGATTATCGCGCTGTCGCCGATCCTCAACACGGCGCGGCGGCTGTCGCTGCTGTGGGGCACGCATTGCGTCGTCTCGCCCGATGCCGTTGATCTCGACGACATGGTCGACCGCGCCTGCCGTATCGCTTTCGAAGAGGGGTTTGGCCAGCCGGGCGACCGTGTCATCATCACGGCGGGCGTGCCGCTGCGGACGCCGGGTTCGACCAACATGCTGCGCATCGCCTATGTCGGATCTGACGTGCAAGCCACCCGCAACATAGGTTGAGGCTTCAACGCGTCACAGTCCGCAGCGCTCTTGCCGCGGCTTCGGCGTGATCGATGCGCCGAAGGAATCGGAGAGCCCGGGGAACGGGGTCGTGCAGATACTGGTCCGGACCCAGTATCTTCCGCCGGTTGAGTTCGACCGTGTCGAGCAGATCGAAATCGACTCTCTCTAGTGCGCAGTGCCATCCGGGGCCGCGTGAAGCCCAGCTCCTTCCATGGTGTTCCAGCAGCCGCTCACGGGCTGAATAGCCATGGTAGTCGAAAGCGATCACGCCGTTGGTCACATAGATATGGTTCCCGGAAAAGCCTTCGCCTGGAATGATCCGTTCGCCGTAAAATCCCTCCAGCGGGGGATGACCAAGAAAGACGCCGGCGAGAATGGCGCAGGCGCCGTGACCGAAGAAGATGCGGTCCGGCAAGGCCCATCGCTTCTCCGGGTTTTTCTTGATGCCGTGCTTCAGGACATACATGAGGCGATCAGGTCGGGGCGAGTTCCGCGTCGGGCACGGTGATGTCGGGGCATTGTGCGTCGTAATAGGCATCGCCGGCGATCCGCGCCTCCACGGTTTTCGCCATTGCCTGCAGGTCGATGTCCTTGCCGGCGACTTTCTCGATGGCGCCGACAACGAGGTCTGGCGCGATCCAGTCCGGCTTGTGGCCGAGATTGTGGACCCAGATCAGCTCAGCGCCGGGGATATCCCTGACAAGGCCGACCGAATGGATCGAGGCATAAACCACCTTGTCGCGATCGCCTGAGATGACGATCGTCGGCGCCTTGATGTCGCGGTAATGCGGCGCGGCCTTGAGCGCATAGTCGTAAAGGCCGGCGACATCGATGGCGTTGGCGCGGAAAGCGCCGGGACGCAGCACCAGCGGGATCGAGGCGTTGCCGACATAACCGTCCGGCACCTTGTTGGGTGAAAACACGCAGGCCGTGGCGCTGTTCATCTGCAGCGTGCCGGCCGGGTAGGTCAGTGTCTCCGAAAATAGCCAGCCGACCACCGGCATGGCCGTGAGCTTGTAGTACCAGGCGGTCGCGCCGCCCGGCCAGGGATGGCTGACCGGCGACAGGAAGACCAGGCCGAGCGTCTTGTCGGGATGCTCGCGGCCAAGGGCGGCGGTGACCACGCCGCCGAAGGAATGGCCGACGATGACCGCCTTTTGGATGCCGAGACGATCCATCAGCCTGGCGATGGTGCTGGCCTGCGCCGACGGGCTTTCATTGTTGCCGGGGCCGCGCCCCGACCAGCCGAAGCCTGGCCGGTCGAGAAAGACCATCTCGGCGCGGCCTTCAAGCAAAGGCCGGATCGGCAGCATCTGATCCCTGAGGTTGGCGCTGGCGCCATGGATAAAGACGATCGCCGGCAGCGCGGCATTTTGCGGCGCCGGCACATGGACATAGTGGATGCGGGCGCCGTCAATGTCGACAAATTCGCCGGCCGGCGGATTGCGCCACTCGGTCAGCCACGCCCCGGCGCGGGTGACACCGGCGAGGGCAAAGACGAGCGCGAGGAGGAAGGCACAGGTGGCGTAAATGAGGTTCATGCGCGGAGATACGGGGGTGGAGGGGGAATAGTTCTAGGCAGTAGGCATGGGTTTCAACCGCCGCGCTACTGCCCAAGCCCTATTCCCTACTGCCTAGTCAAATTCCTTCGCCAGCTAGCTCTTCCGACAGCGTCGCGACCTGGTCCTGGGCGCTGCGCATCATCGGATAGATGACCAGCACCTTCTGCCAGGCTTCGAGCGCCGATTGCTTGTGGCCGGTGGCGGCCATGATCTGGGCCAGGCCGGAAAGCGCGCCGAAATGGCGTGGTTCCAGCTGCAGCGTCTGGTCGATGTCGGACATCGATTTCCCGAAATTCTTCATCATGTAGTGGACGGTGGCGCGCCGGTTCCAGCCTTCGGCATATTTCGGCTGCAGGATGACGACCTGGTCGAGGAAGTCGAGAGCGACGTCGAACTTCTGGTCGTCCATCGCCTTTTGCGACCATTGCATCATCAGGTCGATCGACGCGCTCCCGGACTGGAACCACTCGCCCCAGATGCGCCCGGCGATGCGCTCGGCCGCCTTTTCGTTGCGCTCGCGCTTCAGGTCGGCAAACAGCTGGTCGAGCCGGGCTTCCTTGGTCACGGCAACCGGCGGCGTCGTGGCGGCCGGTGGATCGTCGGCGCGCGCTATAACGGTGCCGAACAGGAAAAACGCCGAGAAAAATGCAAAAAGAATCCGCATCGCCCGAATCTAACCCCGGACGGCGGATCGTCAAACTGAAATTAGCGTGAAAGTGCCGGAAGGCCGGCAATTAACATCATGTGGACGGAGGCAGCGTGCCTCCGGCCGAAAACTCAGCCCTGGCGCGCCTTGTAGCGCGGAGCGGTCTTGTTGATGATGTAAACGCGGCCCTTGCGGCGAACCAGCTGGTTGTCGCGGTGACGCGCCTTCAGCGCCTTGAGCGAATTCTTGATCTTCATGGTCTTGCCCGTCGGTCTGGGCCCGTTCGGGCCGAACTATTTAAGGCGCGCCAGAAGACGCGCCTTTGAACTTGCGGTGGCTCATAAACGAGGAGCCGCGTCCGTGTCAACCGCAGGCGTGCTGCATAGAGGCCAAGAACGGCTTTGGCCATCAAATATCCGCCATCTCCACTCCCCGCCATTGCGCCGCCGAAGGCGGGCTGGAATGGTGCGGCGCCTGCAAGCTGATTTGGAGAGGTCCATGCGCCTGTTGTTTGTGTCCGCCTGCCTTGCCGTTCTGGCAGCGGCCCCCACCGCGCAGGCGCAGGAATGCGATCGCAACGACGACAGCCAGCAGATGATGAACATTTGCGCCGGCGAGGACTACCAGGCGGCCGATGCCAAGCTCAACCAGGCCTACAAGGATCTCGTCGGCCGCAACGACGACAACAGCAGGAAGCTGCTGCAGGTGGCGCAGCGCGCCTGGATCGCCTTCCGGGACGCGGAATGCGCCTATACGACCGCGGGTAGCGAGGGCGGCTCCATCCATCCGATGGAGGTCTCTCAATGCCTGACCGAACTGACGCAGCAGCGCACCAAGCAGCTGACGTCCGGCGCCAAATGCCAGGAAGGTGATGCGAGCTGCGCCAACCCTGACGAGGACGGGGATCTGAACGACGAGCTGCAATAGGGGTCCACACCCCTCAGGCAAAGCGCTGCGCTCTTTCCCGGAATTGCTTAGCTGCGACGGCTGATGCGCGTGAAATGGCCCATCTTGCGGCCGGGCCGGGCTTCCGCCTTGCCGTAGAGATGCAGCATCAGATCGGGCTCGGCGAGCAGAGCGGGTACGCGCAGGACGTCGTCGCCGATCAGGTTCTCCATGACGCAGTTTGAATGCCGGCCGGGGTTGCCCAGCGGCAGGCCGGCAATGGCGCGGATATGCTGCTCGAACTGCGAAACGATGCAGGCGGCTTCCGTCCAGTGGCCGGAATTGTGCACCCGTGGCGCCATCTCGTTGGCCAGCAGCGTGCCGTCGGCAAGGGCGAAGAACTCGACGCCGATGACGCCGACATAGTCGAGGGCCGACAGGATTTTTGCCGCCGCCGCTTGTGCCGCGGCCGCCGTGTCCGGCCTGATTTGCGCCGGCAGGGTCGAGGTGTGCAGGATGCCGTCGCGGTGGACATTCTCGGCCGGATCGTAGGCGGCGACCGCGCCGTCCAGCCCGCGCGCGGCGATCACCGAAATCTCGCGCTCGAAAGTGACGAAGGATTCCAGAATCAGCGGCACATTGCCCATGGCCTCGCAGGTGCCGGCAAAGCCGCCGGTCTCCATGTTGCGGAAGACACGCTGGCCCTTGCCGTCATAGCCCATGCGGCGGGTCTTCAAGATGCCGCTGCCGCCGAACTCTCTCAGCGCCGCTGTCAGCTCGTCGTCATTGCCGACGGCGCGGAAATCCGCGGTCTGGATGCCGATGCCGTTGAGGAATTGCTTTTCCGCCATCCTGTCCTGCGCCACCTCCAGCGCCCTGGGCGGGGGATAGACCGGAACCTTGGCGGCAAGCGCGCTGGCGGCGGCCACCGGCACATTCTCGAACTCATAGGTGACAACGGCGCTGACCGCGGCCAATTCGGCAAGCGCGGCGGCATCGTCATAGGCGGCCGTGATCTGGCGGTTGGCGACCTGCGCCGCCGGGCAATCGGCCTGCGGCTCGAGGATCACGGTGCGGTAACCGAGGCGCGCGGTGGCAACAGCCAGCATGCGGCCGAGCTGGCCGCCCCCGATGATGCCGATGGTCGATCCCGCCGGCAGGCTCACGGCGCGTCCGTTGGTTCGGCGGCAACCTTTGCGGTCTGGGCGGCGCGCCAGGCATCGAGCCGGGCGGCGAGCCGCTCGTCGTTGAGTGCCAATACGGCGGCTGCAAGAAGGGCGGCGTTGGCGGCACCCGCCTTGCCGATGGCCAGCGTGCCGACGGGAATGCCGGCCGGCATCTGGACGATGGAGAGCAGCGAATCCTGGCCCGACAGCGCCTTCGATTCGACCGGAACGCCGAACACCGGCAGCGGCGTCATCGCCGCCGTCATGCCGGGCAGGTGGGCGGCGCCGCCGGCGCCGGCGATGATCACCTTGTAGCCGGCCGCCTTGGCGCCCTTGGCGAAATCATAGAGCCGGTCGGGGGTGCGGTGGGCCGAGACGATCAGCCGCTTGTGCGGGATGCCAAGCGCCTCAAGCGTTTCGGCGGCGTGGCGCATCGTCGCCCAGTCGGACTGGCTGCCCATGATGATGGCGACGTCGGCGCGGTGATCGGTCAAGCGCATGCTCCCGGCGGCAAAGGCGCGCCTTAGCGGAATTCGGGATCGACGGCAAGGATGCGCGGCGCCTGGTGTCTTTTGATGATATAAAAACCGGTCGTTAGATACCGGAACGTTCGGCCTGCGGCGTCGAGACCAGCAAGGCCGAAGCGGCGTTGGCGGCGGCGACGGCCGCCCGAATCGCCTGTCCCCTGGCAAGGGCTGCGGCCAGCGCACCGACGAATTCGTCGCCCGCGCCATGCGTGCTGACAACCTTGACCGGGACGGCCGGGAGCGCGAAGGCCTCACCGCCCCGATCACAACAGGCGACACCTTCGCCGCCCGCCGTGACAATTGCCGTGGGGCAGAGATCGACCAGCTGCCGCGCGGCTTGCGCCGCACCGTCGAGCGTTTCGACCACCGCCATGCCGGCCAGGTATTCGGCCTCGATGGCGTTGACGATGAGGATGTCGACCAACGCGATCAGATCATCGGAGAGTTTGCGGGCCGGAGCCGCGTTGAGCACGACCCGGCCGCCCCTCGCCTTTACGGCGCGCGCGGCGGCGATGTTGGCGGCCTCAGGCACTTCGTTCTGCAGCAGCAGCACCGCCGTTTGGGCCACCATTTCGGACGCCGAGCCAATGTCGGCCTCACCCAAAGTGAGGTTGCTGCCCGAGACGA
Organism: Mesorhizobium sp. P2_F7; assembly: GCF_056403695.1. Taxonomy (NCBI): domain Bacteria; kingdom Pseudomonadati; phylum Pseudomonadota; class Alphaproteobacteria; order Hyphomicrobiales; family Phyllobacteriaceae; genus Mesorhizobium; species Mesorhizobium sp. P2_F7. Next base: position 504,091 of record NZ_JBFUFA010000002.1, read on the forward strand.
TCACTGCGCCGTAGTCGCCTTCTGCGTCGAAGATCGCGACGCTCATGCCGGAGCCTGTATTTCGCGCCACCCGCACACAGCTGCGGTCGATGCCTGCGCGATCGAGATTGGCCAGCAGAGCCGTGCCGAAATCATCGTCACCGACTGCTCCTATCATCGCCGCACGCACGCCGGCGCGCGCCGCCGCAATCGCCTGGTTGGCGCCCTTGCCGCCGCATTTCGGGTGCCAGGCGTGGCCGGTTACCGTCTCGCCCTTGCGTGGCCGGTCAGGTGCATCGACCATGATGTCGTAATGCAGGCTGCCAAACACGGTGACCAGGGGCGGATTGCTCATGAGCCGCGGTCTTTTCGTTTTGATTTCACCGCCGACATGGTGCGGCCAAGATTGCGCTCCGCCGCTTGGCAATCGCGCTGCGCCACCGCCACGAACAGCGCGTCGAGAATATTGAGCTGTGCAATGCGTGCCGCCGCATTCTCTCCCATCAATGGCGAGCCCTGCGCGGTCGAGCACAGCACGATGTCGGCCAGTTCAGCGAGTGGGGACCTGTCGTAATTGGTGATGGCCAGCGTGCGTGCGCCGTTGCTGCGGGCCAACTGGATGGCGTCGATGACAGCCGACGTGTTGCCGGAATGCGAGAAACCGACGGCGATATCGTCGGCGCCGAGCAGCGAGGCCGACATCAGCATCATATGCGAATCGTCATAGACGGACGCGCGAATGCCGATGCGCAGGAATTTGTGCGAGACGTCGCGCGCGATCTGCGCCGAACCGCCGACCCCATAGAAGTCACGATTCCTTGCCCTGTAGAGCAAATCAGCAGCGCGATCGAACTCTGCGATATCAAGGATCGCCAGCGTCTCCTCCAGAGCCTGGATCGAGGTGCGGAACACTTTTTGCACGATTTCCGCAGGGCCGTCGTCGAACGACAGCTCCCGGTGCATCTCCGCCGTCGGCAGGCGGCTGTATTCATAGACGGCGGTGCGGAACTCGCGATAACCGGAAAAGCCCAGCTTTTTGGCGATCTTGACCACCATCGCCTCGGACACGCCCGACTCCCCGGCAATCTCCTTCAGGGGAATGCTCTCGTCGAAGCGGCGCCGGCCGAAGACGGTCTCCACCACCTTCGCTTCCAGCGGAGTGAGGTTCGGCATCATCATGCGGATGCGCGGACCTACCGCTTTCAGGTCCAGCCCGCTCAGGCTCATGTTTCCGGTCCGAGCATGATTTCCTGGATGATGGCCTGCGATGTCACCGCGTCCTGGCTGCTTATCGTGGCGGACAGACGGTTGTCGCGGTCAATCCGGTCGACGATGCGCAGCATGCGTTTGACGGTGGCGATGTTGACTTCGCATTCGTGAACCGGATCGAGCCCTGTCATGTCGGGGAACGTGTCGAAATAGATTGCGCCGACGTAGCCGTCCCGGCGGATCTGCCTCAGCAGTTCGATGGTCTGCAGCGTATGCACGGCGCCAACCATCAGCCCATCGTCGCGCTTGGCGTAGCCGTCATTGAGATGCACGCCGAGCAGCTTGCTATGACGCGCCACCAGAGCGGCGGCAAAGGCCGGTTGCTCGTCGGCATAGAGCACATGGGCGAAGTCGAGCGTAACGCCGAGATTGGGAAGGCCGACATCGCGGATCGCCAGCAGTGTCGTCGCCGCATCCGGCATCAGGCTGTAGGAGCGGGGTTCATTGGGTTTGTATTCCAGGCTGATCTGGCAATCCGGATCGTGCGCGGCGACTTCACGAATTCCATCAATCTCGTGTTCCCACATCACCGCGTAGTCCGCCTGGAAGGCATAGTCGAAACCATCCTGGCCAAGCCACAGAGTCATCAGGCTGGCACCGGCCTCGCGCGCAGCATCGATGCCGGCCTTGGTCATGTCGATGGCCTCGCGGCGCACCGCCGGATCAGGATTGGTGAAGGCGCCGAGCTTGAAAGCCGGATTGGAGTAGTAGCGCATGGCAAAACCATTGATACCAAGGCCAAGCTCGCCAAGTCTGCTGGCAATTTCGGCAGGCTTTTCGCCGACGTGGTCGGGAAAATTCAGATCGACGTCGGTCAGCCCGGCAACCTTCGCGGCGCGCGCCGCCATCTGCATCAGGGATGGCTTTCCGGTGAGGCCGGGCCACTCCGCCTGTGGGCGCGAAGCAAAGGAATTCAGGCGCGTGGCGAAACGATTGGCTGTCATGGTCGACCCTTTTGGCAACCGTGACTTCACACAAACGAAGAATTTTGTAAAGTTCCGATTTGAGGGGCAGCACGGGCGTTACACCGCCGCCTTGCGGAAGCGGGCGACGAAATCGTCGAGCTCGGGTCGCTCCATGTCGGAGATCGCCCAGTAGGAGAAGGCGCCGTCGCTCCAGTGCACCATGGAGAAGCCGCCCGAGGAAACGTCTTTCGGCTCGGTGACAGGGCCGCCTTGCTGCGGTTCGGCGACCAGCGTGATCAGGTGCTCGCGGTGGCGGTAGACCAGCGCCGGCACGGGACGGCCCGAGACGACCTCGACCCGGCCGCCGATCAGCGCGAAGCCATCCGTGGCAAGATCGGGCGCCGGCGGCGACACGCCGATGCGGGCATCGAGCCATGGCTTCACCGTGTGGCGGTCGGACGAGACGATGTCGATCGGGCTGGCGGCAAGCAGGCTGCGGCGATGGTCGCCGGCGATCTCGGCAGCAATGCTGTCCGATGCGGCATTGAACATCACCCATTGCGTGGCGCCGCTGGCCAGCACGGCGGTCATGACGATCGACGCCGCCATGGCGCGCCAGTCGAACGAGCCGAGGCGACGCGCCGCTGGCCGCGCCTGGGAAGGCCGCGTATCGGTCGCTCGCCGCTGCTGGGCTGCAGCGGCGGTCAATCCCGGCAGCGCCGGCGGTGCGCTCCACTCCTCGTCTTGCGTCTTCTGTTCTGACGATGCCGTACCGATTGCCGCGATGCGGGCCCGAAAGGCATCGCTGACATCGGGGCGCGGCAAGCGGCCGACCGCGCCTTGCAAGGCAAGGATGCGGGCATGTTCGGCGGCAAGCGCGGGATCAGCAGCGATGCGCCGTTCAACGGCAAGCGCGGCCGCCGCGTCGAGTTCGCCATCAACCAGAGCGTGGATCATCAGTCTGATGCCTTCGGGGTCGTTGGGCAGTCCGTCGTCATGCACGGTCATGGCGCTCTCCCCAGTTCAGACGCTAGCAGCCCGCGGGCCCGCGCCAGCCGTGACATCACCGTGCCGATCGGCACGCTCAACATGGTCCCTATGTCGCGGTAGCTAAGGCCGTTGATGTCGCGCAGCACCAGCGTTTCGCGGAACGGCTGCGGCAGTGCGGCGATCGCGGCTTCCAGCGCCGCCGTATCGGCCTTGGCGATCAGGCTCGCCTCCGGGCCGTTCTCGTCCGGTACGCTCGTGCCGTGTGCCGCCGCCATTTCGTCGAGATCGCCGAGGTCGCCGACGGCCATCATGCCGCGCGGCCGGTTGCGCGACATCCAGGTGTAGGCGGTGTTGCGCACGATGGTCAGCAGCCACGCGCGTGGATTACCACCAACATAGCCAGCGATGCCGGCATGCGCCTTGATACAGGCATCCTGCACGACGTCCTCGGCATCGGCGGCATTGCCGGTCAGCCAGCGAGCAAGCGCAAGCGCGTCGCCGAGATGCGGCAGCACCACCTCGTTGAAGCGTTCGGCCAAGGCCCTCTCGCTCAAAGCAGCACCATGATCCGATACTCCGGGGCGGACAGGCCATGCGCTGTCAGGCAGCGACGGCGATCTCGCCCTGCGGGCGAACCCCGCGGGAACAGGCAAGGCCGCCTGCTGCGGCGAAAGTGAAGTCATCTGCGTCACCAGTGTCAAGCGCCAGACAGGAGACGCTGATGACGATCATACGGTCCAACTCATGACTACGGCTGATGCCGTGGCCCTGTTCGTTGTCCTCAAAATGATGCGGCATGCCATTCTCCTCAACGCCTGCAAAGGCGTATGTCGAGGAGACCGGTTGCGGCAGCGATTTATTCCCGCCGCCTGCAAATTCAGCTGTTCACGGTCACGTGATCAGCCCTGCATCCGAAATCAGTGGTCGGTTGGCGTCTAATCCGGCCAGCGCAAGGCGCCGGACGAATCCTTTCGCGGCTGTTTCATCGCATCCGCCGGCCGCTCGGCCGCGGTCAGCACGGCGCGCAGGCGCTCGGCGACGATCTCGGCCTCGCCGGAGTGCAGATTGCACGGGTCGAGGAAGAAATGGCCGCGTTCGACCTCATGGTTGCGCACAATGATCGGTGGCGAGCCGGCGGCAAGTGCCGAGGCGAGGCCGGCGGCGGTGAAGCGGCTTTCGGGCGAGACGAAGATCTGCAGCCGATCGAGCGGGTTGGCGGTCGGGTCGGGAATGATCTGCGCGGCGATGCCCGGAATGCCTTGCAGTGCGCCCTGCCACAGATTGAGCGCCGCTTCCTCGCGCCGGCGGATGCCGGCATGATCACGCTTTTCCCAGGCTTCGAGCGCCGCCATGGTGCCGGCAATGCTTTCCTTGCCGACCTTCATGGCCCTGGCGACGCCGCGGTTCTGCAAATAGGCGGCGCGGACGAGATCCTTGCGTCCGGTGACGATGCCGCTGGTCGGCCCCGAGAGGAATTTGTGGCCGCTGTAGACGACGATGTCGGCGCCGCGCGCCAGGAAACTGCGCAGATCGTATTCGGAAGCCGCGTCGACGATCACCGGCACGCCTTTGGCGTGACAGATTTCGCAGAACTCCTCCAGGGACAGCATGCCGTATTGCACGGTGTGGTGTGCCACGACGTAGAGCGCCGCCGCGGTGCGCTCGTTGATCGCCTCGCGCACGTGATAATCCTGGGTGAGGCTGACGGTGCCCGCTGGAATGACCTTGGCGCCGGCCACGCGGATCGACTGGTCGATCGGCGCGCCGTAATTGACGATGTGGCCAAGCTGGATGACGACTTCGGACTTCAGCCCTTCGGTGTCGTCGGGCAGCCGTTCGATCGCCAGCAAATTGGTGCCGGTCATCGCCCCGGCTATCGCCATGGTGATGCCTGAGGCGCAGCAGGCGGTGATGAAGCCGGCCTCGCCGCCGGTCAGGCGGGCGGTGATCACGCTTGCAGCCCGCTGCAGATCGTCCATCTCCACCCATTGCGAGGCGATCTCGGCCATGGCGCTGATCGCCTCGGGAACGATGATCGAGGCGCCGAGCGTCGTCATCGTGCCAGACACGTTGATGATCGGCCTCAGTCCCAGCCGTTCGCGGATCGTGGTGTTGGAGCCGGTGTCGGAATAGGTTTTCATGTTCAGCAATCCCTTGACTGTCAGGCGGCGATCTCGACGACCGCTTCGATTTCGACGGTGATGTTTCCCGGTAGCGACCCGACGCCGATCGCCGAGCGGGCATGGCCGCCGATCTTGTCGAAGACATTGGCGAACAGGTCCGAGCAGCCATTGACCACTTTCGGGTGGTCGCTGAAGGTCGGCGTCGCGTTGACGAAGCCGAGCAATTTGACGACGCGCACGATGCGGCCGAGATCGCCGGCAGCGGCATGCATGACGGCCAGCAGGTTGAGGCCCGTGAGTTGCGCATGCTCATAGGCCTGCTCGACGGTGACGTCGTCGCCGACCTTGCCGGTGCACAGCGTGCCGTCGGCGCGCAGCGGCCCCTGACCCGAGAGAAAGATCAACCGGCCGCTTTCGGCATGAGTGACGAAATTGGCGATCGGTGTCGGCGGCTCGGGCAGCGTCAGGCCGAGTTCGGCGAGCCGGATGTAAGGCGTCATGGAAGAATTCTCCTTGGGGCGGCTTGTTGTTTTAAGCAACTCCGGACGGGAAACCGCTTACACTTTTCCTGGAATTGCTTTGGGCCGCCCATGTCAGAAATGCGAGGCGCGGAACCGCGCCAGGAACGAGCGCAGGCGCTCGTTGGTGGTCTCTTGGGCGAGGATCTCCTTCGGCGGGCCGACAGCGCTGACGCCGCCATCGGCCATGAAGACGATGCGGCTTGAAGCGTCGCGGGCAAAGGCCATCTCGTGGGTGACCATCACCATGGTCATGCCGTCTTCGGCGAGGCTGCGCACAACGGCCAGCACCTCGCCGACCAGTTCGGGGTCGAGCGCGGAGGTGATCTCGTCGAGCAGGAGGATTTTTGGCTCCATGGCGACGGCCCGCGCTATGCCGACGCGCTGCTGCTGGCCGCCGGAGAGTTCCGCCGGCAAGCTGTCGGCCTTGTGGGCGAGACCGACGCGGCCCAGCCAGTGCGCGGCGATCTGGCGCGCCTCGGCCTTGCTCTTGCCGCGCACCTTGATGAGGCCGAGCATGATGTTGCCGGCGGCAGTGAGGTGCGGAAAGAGGTTGAAGCTCTGGAACACCATGCCGGTCTCGGCGCGCATGGCGGCCAGGTCGCGCTCGCTGCGCCGCTGGCGCGCGCCGGCCTCGCGAAAACCGACCTCCTTGCCGTCGATGCGGATCGAGCCGCTATCGTAGCTTTCGAGGAAGTTGACGCAGCGCAAAAGGGTCGTCTTGCCGCTGCCCGATGGCCCGATGACGGTGACCACCTCGCCCTTCTCCACCTTGAGGCTGACCGAGCGCAGCACCTCGACCGAACCGAAGGCTTTCGAGACCCCGGCAATATCGAGAAGCGCTGTAGTGTCGTTCGAGCTTGTGGCCATCGTGCTAGTCCCGGATGAAGGCGAAGCGCCGTTCCAGCCGCCGGCTGGCGTAGGAAAGCGCATAGTTGACGGCGAAATAGATCAAGGCGCCGAGGATATAGAGCGGCATCGCCTCATAGGTGCGGCCGATCACCTGGTTGATGGCCTGCATCAGGTCGGTGATGCCGAGCAGCGAAACCAGCGCGCTGCCCTTGACCGCATCGGTCACGCCGTTGATCCACGGCGGCAGGAAGCGGCGGAAGGCCTGGGGAAAGATGACGGAGGTGAGCCGCTGGCGAAAGGTCAGGCCGATCGCCATCGCCGCCTCGGACTGGCCTTTGGGAATGGAGCCGACGGCGCCACGTACATATTCGACGACCTGCGCCGTCTTGAACAAGGTGAGCGCCAGCACCGCTGCCCAGAAGGATTGCAGATGCAGACCGGCCGCGGGCAGGCCGTAATAGACGAAGAACATCAGCACCAGGATCGGGATGCCGCGGATGGTGTCCGAGAAGATGCGCACCGCCCAGCGCAGCGGCGCGGGGCCGTAGACCAGGCCGACGCCGAGCGCGACGCCGGCAATCAGCGACAGCACCACGACCAGCAGCGATACCCACAGGGTCACGGCGAAACCCTGGGCGAGGAACGGCAATGCGTAGAGGATCTGGCTAAGCATGTCAGCGTGCCGTCCTGAACCGTCGCTCGACCAGCCGCAGCCCGAAGAGCAGCGTGTAGCCGGTCACCAGATACATCGCCGTCGTCACCAGATAGACCTCGACGATGCGGAAGGTGTTGAAGTTGATCCACTGGGCGCCATAGGTCAGTTCGGGCACCGAGATGACTGAGGCGATGGACGTGTCCTTGAACAGCGAGATGAAGGTGTTGGACAGCGCCGGCAGCGTGATGCGCAGCATGGTCGGCAGGCGCACGTGGACCAGCCGCTGCCAGGGTGTCAGCCCGATCGCCTTGCCGGCATCGAGTTGCCCGCGCGGCACGGCTTCGAGGCCTGAGCGGAACACCTCGACCAGGTAGGCGCCGCTGTAGACCGACAGCGTCAGCACGAACGAGGTCGGCGCATCGTAGGCGAGATCAACCACGGTCGGCACGCCGTAGAAGACGAGATAGACCAGCAGGATCAGCGGTACGTTGCGGATGAACTCGACGTAAGCCGCGATGATGGCGCGCACCACGCGTCCGGCCGAGACGTACCAGACCGCCAGCACCAGGCCGATGACGATGCCGACGGCGATCGATATGACGGCGAGCTCAAGGCTGAGCAGCAGGCCGCCCCAGAGCTTGTCGAAATGCCGCCAGATCAGGTTGAAGTTGAGCGTATAGCCCATGCGTCTCCCGCAATGCCGAGGAACGTCAAAGAAGAGGGTGGAAGGGTGCCGGGCACCCTTCCACAGGCTGCGTCAGATGACCGGGAAACCAGGATGCCGCGCCGGCGGCTCCAATCCGAAATAATCCTTGAATGCCGCGTCGTAGAGCGCCGTTTCATGACCGAACATTGCGGTCGCGAAGGTCGTGTTGACGAAGGTCAGCCAGTCGAGATCGCCTTGCCGGAGCGCGGCGCCGTAAAGCATCGAGAACCAGCTCTTGCCGGCGTCGAAATACTTGTCGGGATTGCGCGAGGCGAGCCAGCGGACCGTCGAGAGATCGACGGCGGCCGCGTCGACGCGCTTGGATTCCAGCGCCTGGAGCACGTTGGCCTGGGTGTCGATCTGCATCACCTGCGACTGCGGCAGGACGAGATGGACATTCTGCTCGGCATCGACGTTCTGCAGGATGGAAATCCGTGTCGCCGAACCGCCGGCGAGCAGCTTGTCGAATGTCTTGTTCTCGGCTGTCGGAAGCGTCAGCAGCGCGACACCCTCGACGTAGTACGGCCTGGAGAAGTTGATCAACTGCGAGCGCTGAGCAGTCATGGTCATGAACTGGATGGTGATGTCGACCTTGTTGGTGGTGACATTGGGGATGCGCTGCGCCGGATCCTGCATGACGAACTCGACCTTGGTCGGGTCGTCGAAAAGACCCTTGGCCAGGATATGGCCCATGGTGATGTCCATGCCGACGAGTTCGCCGGCATCGTTCTCGAAATGCCAGGGCGCGTTGGTGCTGCCGGTGCCGACGATCAGCTTGCCACGCTCCAGAACGGTGCGCAGCAGACTGTCCGGTGCGGCCTGTGCCGCCGCCTTCTGAACGTCGACCGAGGCGGCTGCGCCTATCACTCCGGCCGTGGCGAGCCCGGCCATTCCTAATTTCAGAAAATCACGTCTCTTGGATGTGTCGTTCACTGCGACCTCCTTTTCGTGTGTACCCCTTTTTCAGGTCCATGCTCTTTTTTGCAATGTGTCTCTTACAAAAGACACATGTACCTTGTACAAGACAGATACTAACATCAGGAATCAGTAATGCAAGACGACATTGGCGTTAAAGATCGGCCCGACGTCAGCCCGACCGAGGACAAGACCCCCGGCTCTCGCGAGAAGGGTCTCAACCGGGTGCTCGAGATATTTGAGTTCCTGCACACCACGCAGCGTGCGATCGGCATTGGCGACCTCGCCAAGGGCGTCAACGCGCCGCGTTCGACGACCTATACGCTGGTGCGCTCGCTGGTCGATGCGGGTCTGCTGGAGATGGAGGGCGACGGCAACAGGGTCTATTTCGGCAAGAAGCTCTACCTCTACGGAATGGACTATGTCAGGGGCAACGACCTGCTCCGCAGAGGCCGGCAGGAGGTCGACAATCTGTCGCGCGAGACCGGCGAGACCTCCGAATTGTGCATGCTGCAAAGCGGCCGCTACACCATCGTCCATTCCAGCCCAGGCACCAGGCCGTTCCGCATCAGTTCGGCCACCGGCCTGCAGATCCCGCTGCCATGGACGGCATCAGGGCGGCTGCTGCTGGCCGGGTTGGAAAGGGACACGATCCAGGACATGGTGTCGGAAGACGACCTTCTGCTGCCCGATGGCCGCAGGCTGCAGCTCGACGATTTCATCGCCGATATCGCGACGGCCAGGACGACGGGTTATTGCATCACGTCGGGGCTGGTCGACGCCTACACCAAATGCCTGGCCGCCCCGGTGTTTTCCGTCACAGGCAAGGTTGAGGCAACGATGTGCCTGGTGGTTCCGATCGACACCGCGAAGGAAAAGACCGACGAGCTTGTTGCGCTATTACGTGAACGCGCCGCAAGGCTTTCGATCCCGGGATAAGGGTCAGGCTCTGAGGCTATCGCTCAGGCGATGATGTCCGGAATGATCTTGTCTTCCAGTGCCATCAGCCGGTCCTTGAGGAACAATTTTTTCTTCTTCATGCGTTGGATCTGCAAGGGATCACAACCCATGGCGATCATCGCATTGATGGCCGCGTCGAAATCGGCATGCTCTTGTTTCAGCCGAGAAAATTCGAGGCGGATATCAGCCTGTTCCTGTTCGGACATTATCTACCGTCTGCACGTCTGCGGCGCCCAATGATGGGCCTGATTGGGCGGGACCGGCGGGGTTTTGTAGCCGGCGCGCAGCCAATACCACATTTCACATTGTCGTGGAATGCTACCACGCAGCATTCGACATCGCCGCTGGATGGTGGCAGAGTGTCATGGTGCCGTCACAGAACGACCTGCGGTGGACGTGCCTTTGACGGCTGCAATCGAGGAAACCATGAAAGGGAGAACCAATCATGTCTCTTGCATCCCATCTTGATGAGTTGCAGCGGAAACACGGTGATATCGAACGCGAGATCGACGATGCCATGAACCATCCATCGGTCGACGACCTCGAAATCGTGAATCTCAAGCGACGCAAGCTGGCACTCAAGGACGAGATTGAAAAACTGAAGGCGAAACCGACGACACACTGACGCCCTTCCTGGATTAGACGCGCCGTTCAGGCGCATATCCATCGCTCCGGTGGCTACACGCCGCCGGAGGCTTGTTCTTGTTACTGATTCCGACACTGTTGGCCGGTCGACACCGTCTGTGACGGGTCGCCGCGCCACCGTGATTTGGCGACTCTGCCCGCCTGTCGCCATTGACAAGCCATCTTTGCTCCTCCACCTCATGCCCGGACCTCAGCGCAACGCGCTGACAACTGTTTGAGCGTACTTTGTGCGTCAAGACGGATGCACGTCGCTCCGGAGACAAGAGGCTGCCGGCATGACCGGATATTTTTCCTCCCCCTTTCCGCGCCGCACCTCGGTCGGCGTCGATGTCGGCGGCGTGATCGTCGGCGGTGGCGCACCGGTTGTCGTGCAGTCGATGACCAACACCGACACCGCCGATATCGACCAGACCGTGGCGCAGGTTGCGGCTTTGCATCGCGCCGGCTCGGAGATCGTGCGCATCACCGTCGACCGCGACGAGAGCGCTGCCGCCGTGCCGCGCATCCGCGAGCGGCTTGAGCGGCTTGGCATCAATGTGCCGCTGGTCGGCGATTTCCACTATATCGGCCACAAGCTGCTCGCCGATCATCCGGCCTGCGCCGAGGCATTGGCCAAATACCGCATCAATCCCGGCAATGTCGGCTTCAAGGACAAGAAGGACCGTCAGTTCGCGGCGATCGTCGAAATGGCGATCAAGCATGACAAGCCGGTGCGCATCGGCGTCAATTGGGGTTCGCTCGACCAGGAGCTGCTCACCCGGCTGATGGACGAAAACCAGCGCCAAGGTTTTCCGCTGACGGCGCAAGAGGTCACCCGCGAGGCGATTGTGCAGTCGGCCATTCTGTCGGCCGAAATGGCCGAAGAAATCGGCTTGGCCCGCGAAAAGATCATCCTGTCGGCCAAGGTCAGCGGCGTGCAGGATTTGATTGCCGTCTATACCGAGCTTGCCACGCGCTCCAACCATGCGCTGCATCTTGGCCTCACCGAGGCCGGCATGGGCTCGAAAGGCATCGTCGCCTCGTCGGCGGCGATGGGCATCCTGTTGCAGCAAGGCATCGGCGACACCATCCGCATCTCGCTGACGCCGGAGCCGAATGGCGACCGCACGCGCGAAGTTCAGGTGTCGCAGGAACTGTTGCAGACCATGGGCTTTCGCCAGTTCGTGCCGATCGTCGCCGCTTGCCCCGGCTGCGGCCGCACGACGTCCACCGTGTTCCAGGAGTTGGCGCAGAACATCCAGGCGGATCTGCGCAAGAACATGCCGGTGTGGCGCGAAAAATATCCCGGAGTCGAAAACCTCAAGGTCGCGGTGATGGGCTGCATCGTCAACGGCCCCGGCGAATCCAAGCATGCCGATATCGGCATTTCGCTGCCCGGCACCGGCGAGACTCCGACGGCGCCCGTCTTCGTCGACGGCAAGAAGGCGGCAACGTTGCGGGGGCCGTCGATTGCCGCCGATTTCGAGAAAATGGTCGCCGACTATATCGAGCAGCGGTTTGGACAGCACGGCAAGGCCGCGGCCGAATAGGCCGATGCGCGCGTTGCTCAAAGCCGGTGTGATCCTGCTCTGCGGGCTGGGCTCTGCCGGACAGGCACTCGCCGACCCACCGCAATCGCGCTCGGCGGCGAAGCGATTGATCGACCGCGTCTGCGACCTGATCGAGGCGCATGCTGAGCAGAATGGTCTGCCCAAAGACTACTTCGCCCGGTTGATCTGGAAGGAAAGCCGCTTCGATCCCAATGCGGTGAGCCCTGTCGGTGCTGAAGGCATCGCCCAGTTCATGCCGGGCACCGCCAAGATGCGCGGGCTGGCCAACCCCTTCGACATCGAGCAGGCGATCCCGGCCTCGGCGAAATATCTCGGCGAGATGAAGGTTAGCTACGGCAATCTCGGCCTGGCTGCGGCCGCCTACAACGCCGGCGAGAACCGTGTGTCGCGCTGGCTCGCATCCGGCGGTTTCTTGCCGATGGAGACGGAAAGCTATGTTTTCGATGTCATGGGCGAGCCGGTCGACAAGTTTTCCGACAGCGCCTACGCCGGAACGGTCGAGCCGCTCGATGCCAAGACGAGCTTTGCGGTGGCCTGCCGCAAGCTGCCGGTGATCATGTCGAGAACGGTCGCCATGGCGTCGATCAACGTGAAGCCATGGGGCGTGCAGGTGGCAGGCAATTTCCGCCGGGGTGCCGCGATCAATCAATGGCTGAGGGTCCGGAGCCGGTTTCCGGCCCTGCTCGCCAGCCGTGATCCGGTGGTCAGCCGGGTGCGCACGCCGATCGGCCGGCGCGGCATCTATGCCGTCAGGATCGGTGTCGACGACCGAGCCGCCGCCAATGTTATTTGCCAAAAACTGCAGAGCGTCGGCGGTGCCTGTATCGTCGTGCGCAACCGGTAGGCGCGAGGGGGCGACATGATGGCCAAAATCGTCCTGCTCAACGGCGTCGGCAGTGCCGGCAAGAGTTCGATCGCGAGAGCCCTGCAGACAATCACCGCCGAACCCTTTCTGCATGTCCAGATGGACGCCTTCCTCGATATGTTACCGGAGGCGCTGCAGAACCATGCCGATGGGTTTTCCTTTGAGACGGTGCTGGACGACGGCAAGCCATCGGTGGTGATCAGGAGCGGGCCGGTCGGCGCGCGCATCATGCGTGGCATGCGCCACGCCATCGCGGCCATGGCTGGGCAAGGCAACAATCTCATCGTCGACGACGTGGTCTTCAATGACGAGATAGCGGAGTACCGCAAGCTGCTGTCGGGCTTCGATCTGCATCTGGTCAGCGTGACGGCGCCGTTGGAGGTGCTGGAAGCGCGCGAAGCCGCGCGCGGCGACAGGATGCCCGGGCTGGCGCGCTGGCAATATCCGCGCGTCCACAACGGCACGGATTACGACCTCGAAATTGACACCAGCCAACTCACGCCGCTCGAATGCGCCCGTCGCATCCAGCAGGAATTTCGGCTATAGGCCGGCGCTGAAGCGGCCGGGCTTGCTCTGGCTCTGGTGAGCAACAAGGGTAGCGCATGTTAGACGGCTACATAATCTGCGGCACGCCGAGAACCGGAAGCACTTTGCTGTGCGGCCTGCTGGAATCGACGAAGATGGCAGGCGATCCACACTCGTTCTACCGCAGGCAGAACATAGCGGAATGGGCCGAAGAGTGGCATTTGCCGCACCCTGAGACGATGACCGCGCATGACTTCGATGTCGCCTATCTCAAAGCCGCAATCTGGGCCGGGAAGGGCGGAACAAGCGTTTTCGGCCTGCGCCTGATGCGGGAAAATCTGGATGAGCTTTCGGCGATCCTCGACCGGATTTTCCCCGCACTGCCATCGGACAAAGCGCGTTTTGAAACGGCCTTCGGCCGTGTCCTCTACATCCACCTGTCGCGCGAAAACAAGCTGGCGCAGGCGGTCTCGCTGATCAAGGCGGAGCAGACCGGGCTTTGGCATATCGCGCCTGACGGAACCGAGATCGAACGGGTCGCGCCGCCGCAGGAGCCTCGCTACGATTTCGAACGGATCCAGCATGAACTCGCGAAACTCGAAGCCTATGATGCAGCCTGGAACATCTGGTTCACAGAGCAGGGAATAACTCCGCTGCGCATCGGCTATGAAAGCCTGTCAGCCAATCCGGCCGCGACATTGGCGTTCATCTGCGTGGCCTTGGGCGTTCCATCGCCCAATGCCACTGAGGTAAAGCCGGGCGTCGCAAAGCTCTCGGACGCGATCAGCCTCGACTGGATGCGCCGCTATCGCCTGGACGCGGCGATTTGATCAAGCCGTCTTCGCCGCCACCGTCTCGCTGAGCCAGGTGCCGATCTTGCTGCCGAGCCGATCGGGCGAGACGGGCTTGGGCAAATAATCGTCCATGCCGGCCTCGATGCATTTGTCGCGGTCGCCCTTCAGCGCATGCGCGGTGACGCCGATGATCGGCGTGTGGTCGCCTGTCGCGGCCTCCGCCGCCCTGATGGCACGGGTCGCCTCGTAACCGTTCATCTCCGGCATGGAGACGTCCATCAGGATCAGCTTCGGCCGCAACGCCCGGTACATCTCGACGGCGGTGCGGCCATTGCCGGCTATGCGGTAGCTCAGCCCCAGCCCATTGAGGATCTGGCCGAAGACCAACTGGTTCACGTCATTGTCTTCGGCGATCAGAATATCGATCGGGCCGTTCGGCGTGGTCATCGATTCGGGAACCGTGGCCGCAGGCATCACTGGGCCGCGAATGACGGTGAAGGCCGGCGGCGCCACGGGTGCCGCCTGCGCAACAACCGGCTCGCGAACGAAGTGGGCCTTGCCGATCTGGGTACGGGCCTTCTGGATGACAGAGATGACTGTGCCGAGCAGGATGGCCGAGCGCGCCGGCTTGGTCAGATGCGCGGCAATGCCGAAATCGATGACCATCTTGCCGAAATCGACCTGATCGACCGACGTCAGCAGCACCATCGGGATGGCGGAGAGACGGCTGTCGGCGGAAATCGCCTTGGCGACATCGGCGCCGTTCATGCCGGGCATCTGGTAGTCGAGGATGATGCAATCGACCGCAGCGCCGAGCTGGCTGGCGCGGTCGAGGAAGGCGAGGCCGACAGCGCCGCTTTCGGCAGCCGCGCAGTCGAAGCTCCAACTTCTGAGCTGCTCCAGCAGGATCTCGCGGTTGACCGGGTTGTCGTCGATGACCAGCACGCGGGCGCCGGTGACGTCGACCGGCACGATCTCGTCGCGCGAGTCCTGCTGATGCGCCGGCAGCGGCACGGCGAACCAGAACACCGAGCCGCGGCCGATCTCGCTTTCGACGCCGATCTTGCCGCCCATCAGGTCGACGAGGCGGGCGGCGATCGCAAGGCCGAGGCCCGTGCCTTCATGGCGGCGCGTCGACGAGCCGTCGACCTGGGCGAATTTCTCGAACACGTTCTCCAGCTTCTCGGCCGGAATGCCGATGCCGGTGTCCTCGACACGAACCTTGAGCTGGACCAGACCGTCGACCACCTCGCCGCCGACATCGATCAGCACATGGCCCTTTTCGGTGAACTTCACCGCATTGCCGAGCAGATTGGTGACGATCTGGCGGAAGCGGCCGGCGTCACCGACGACATGGGCCGGCAAACGCGGGTCGACACGCACGATCAGCTCGAGGTTCTTTTCGGCGACGCGCGCCGACACCAGCGTCGCAACGTCCTCGACCGCTTCGGCAAGCCGGAAAGGTGCGGGATCGAGCGTCAGCTGGCCGGCATTGATTTTTGAGAAATCGAGAATGTCGTTGATGATGGTGAGCAGCGCATTGCCGGATTTGACGATGACGTCGGTGAAGGTCTTCTGGCGCGCGGTCAGGTCGGTCTTGGCCAGCAGTTCTGCCATGCCCAGCACGCCGTTCATCGGCGTGCGGATCTCGTGGCTCATATTGGCCAGGAACTCCGATTTGGCGCGATCGGCCGCTTCGGCCTTGAACAAGGATGCGGCGGATTCAGTGAAAGCGCGGCGGATCGCCTTTTCCATCGGCCGGAAGATCCACAAGGCGGCAATGGCAAGAACCGCAAACAAAAGGCCGCTCGCCCACAGAAGCAGGCGGTCGCTGGAGGCGTCGGCCAGATGGCGTTCGCCGTCCATGGCGGTGCGCACCCGCACCAGCATCGGCTGGACGAACAGATCGTTCTGGTTGCGGATTTCGCGCGAACTCCATTCGTCGGTCTTCTGCGCCGCCGACATCAGGTTGAAGTTCCGCACCATATCGCGCGACGACCAGAACAGGTCGCCGTTGACGGAAGCGGAGGAGAGTTCGTTGAGGGTCCTGGCCGACAGGCTCGCCTTGATCGCGGCAAGCTGGGCCGACAGCGTTTCGATCTCTCCGGTCAGGCGTTGCGAATGGCCGCGCGCGGCGGCAGCAAGTCCGTCACGGGTTTCCGTGCGCCAAGCTGTGCTGGCGGTTTCGGCAAAACTGGAGGCGTTGCGCAGATCGCGGGTGAAGACGACGAGATTGCTGCTCAGCGCGTCGATGTCGTGACGGAAGGAATTGACGCGATTGAGCGCAAACATCACGGCGGCGGAGGCCAGCGCGAAGATCAGCAATCCCGAGATATAGCGGATCCGGATCGAACGGATGAAGGAAGAGTATTCCGGCATGCGCAACCCCAACACATACGCATCATTTTAATCGTCGGGATTACGCTTGATTTACATTAAAATTTCGTTCGCGCCGGATCCATTGCATTCATATGTGCCAAGGCACGGACTGGATATCTCGAACTCAGACGTCCTTGGCCCGGTAGGCATCAGGTATGACGAAGACTTCGTCGGCGCGGCCGTAGCCTCCATCGGCAACTTCCTCGATCAGCACCATTGTGTAGGGGCGAACGCCTTCACCGAAATACTCGACGAACATTTGCGTGGTCTTGTGGACGAGTTCTTCCTTTTGTGCCTTCGTCAGAGCGGCCTGCGGTGTCTTGAAGTTGGCAAACGGCATTTTCAGTTTCCTTCCAGGTTGAATGCTGCAGGAGTGGATATAGCTTGCCACGTCATCCGAATAATGGGCCTCCTATTGACAGCAGTATTCGGGCAGAGCGAACAATAGAGCCATGGATCGACTCGACAGGATGCGGCTGTTCGTTCGCGTGGTGGAGCGGCGCAATTTCACGGCGGCGGCTGCCGACCTCGGCCTGCCGCGTTCGACCGCGACCGAAGCAATCAAGCAATTGGAGGACCATCTCGGGACGAGGCTGTTGGACAGGACCACGCGCCACGTCGCCACGACGCTTGACGGACAGGCCTACTACGAGCGTTGCCTCTCGATCCTGGGTGAAGTGGAGGATGCCGAGGCGGGATTCCGCAGCACTGAACCGCGCGGCTTGTTGCGCATCGACGCGCATCCGCTGCTCACGCAGAGATACTTGTTGCCGGAGTTGCCTGCATTCCTCGAACGCTATCCCCAGATCGATCTCCATATCGGCCAGGGCGACCGGCTGGTCGATCTGGTGCGCGAAGGTGTTGATTGCGTCATCCGTGCAGGCGAACCACAGGACAGCGGCATGATCATGCGACGGCTGGCGATGATCGGCGAAATCACCTGCGCCAGCCCGGCCTATCTGAAGCGCCAGGGGATGCCTGCATCGCCTGACGCCCTGGAAGGCCACCAGGCCATCGGCTTCGTTTCCTCGCGTACCGGCGAAGTCCTGCCGCTGGAGTTCACGATCGGCACAAGGGTGCATCGGGTCACGCTGCCCGGCCGGGTAAAGGTCAACAATTCGGACACCGCGGCCGCGTTGGCGCGCCTGGGCTTCGGGCTTCTCCAGGCACCACGCTACCGGCTCGAAAAAGATCTGGCGGACGGGACGCTGGTCGAGGTGCTGCAGGATTTTCCGCCGACGCCGACGCCATTATCGGCGCTCTATCCGCAGAACCGGCAGCTTGCTCCCCGGCTACGTGCTTTCCTGGAATGGGCGTCCCGCATCTTCGCCGAGGCAAGGCTGTGATGCCGGCGTCATCCCTGCGCCAATCCCAGCTGCTGGGCAAAAAAATCGGGCCTGATGTCACACCAGCCGATGTTGTCTCGTCATGAGAGCGTACCCAACAACAAGGACTGCAATCATGACTGCCAAAATTGACCTCTTCGCCGCCGCTCCTGCGCTGATCAAGCAATGGCAGCGCGCATCGACGGAACTCTCTGTCGCCGCCGGGCTCGAGCACAGCCTCAACGAGCTCGTCAAGCTTCGGGCGTCGCAAATCAATGGCTGCGCCAACTGCATCAACCTGCATGCCACCGAAGCCCGCGAGAATGGCGAGACCGAGCAGCGCATCTATCTGCTGCCGGCCTGGCGCGAGGCGCCCTGCTACAGCGATCGCGAGCGTGCCGCGCTCGGCTGGACCGATGCGCTCACGCGCCTCTCGGAAGGACAGGACCGCGAACGCGCTTATGCCGATCTGAAGGTGCACTTCACCGACGAAGAGCAGGTCAAGCTCACTGTGTTGATCAACATCATCAATAGCTGGAACCGCATCGCCGTCGGCTTCGGCCTCTACACCGACGCGGCAGCGATCCGATCCAGCGCCAAGGCGGCGGCCGCCTGATGACGGAGGCTGAAACCGGGGATGCGGCAGCGGGCTTCGGCCCGCTGCGGCCAAAGCTGATGCGGGTCGCCTACCGCATGCTGGGTTCGGTGAGCGACGCCGAGGATGTCGTGCAGGAGGCCTTCATCCGCTGGATGGGGACGGACCGGTCGCAGGTGCGCGAACCCGAAGCGTTTCTGCGCCGCACGGTGACGCGGCTTTGCCTCGACCAGCTCAAATCCGCGCGGCGCCAGCGCGAAACCTATATCGGCCCATGGCTGCCCGAGCCGATCGTCGAAGAGGACGATCTCGAAGACGTCACCTTGCCGCTGATGCTGGCTTTAGAACGGCTTTCGCCGCTCGAGCGGGCGGCCTTTCTGTTGCACGATGTGTTCGGGCTGGAATTCGAGGAGGTCGCCACTGCCATCGATCGCGACTCCGCCGCCTGCCGCCAGCTCGCGGCCCGTGCGCGCGGCCATGTCCGTGAGGCGCGGCCCCGCTTCAAGGTGGAGAAGCAGCGCGGCCTCGAGATCGCCGAAGCCTTCTTCGCGGCGTCGCGCAGCGGTGACATGCAGGCGCTCGGCGCGCTGTTGACGGAAGATGTCAGCGCCCATGCCGATGGCGGTGGCAAGCGTCCGGCGGCCATGCAGCCATTGCTCGGCTTCGATGCCGTCATGAAGCAGTACGAGCAGGTAGCGGTCTGGTTGCGCGAGAAGGGGTCGACACTGGTTCGCGTCGGTTTCATCAATGGATTGCCGGGGTTCATCACGCTTGAAGCCGATGGCGAACTGCAGACGACCGCCCTCGACATCGAGGACGGCAAGATCGCGGCCATCTATGTCATGCGCAATCCCGACAAGCTCAGACATCTGCACTAGGTCGTAGACTCACAAGCGCGCAGCCACAGGCAGTCGGCAAACGACCTCATCCCGGCTATTGGTCACCTGTGCCAACAGGCAACCAGAGGACATACAGTCACTGCATATGTGGTCAAACCAATCGGGAGTGGCAGCTCATGCATAGCGACCAGGTGCGCATCGAAATCGACCTCGCGCGAAACCTGATCCGCGATCAGTTCCCTCAGTATGGAGATCAGAAGATCGTGCCGCTGGTAACAGCAGGCACCGTCAATGCAATTTTCAGGATCGGCTCGAAATACGCCGCACGCTTCCCCTTGCGATTGATGGACCAAACCCAATGCACCCTCCTGCTGAGGGCGGAAGCGGCTGCGATGAACGAACTGAAGGAGTATTGCCCGTTTCCAACTCCTCAACCGATTGGGCTAGGCAGACCGAGCCCAGCCTACCCCATGCCCTGGCTCGTACAGAGTTGGATAGTGGGCGAAACGGCGACGCCCAACGGGCTGAGCGGCTCAACAGCCTTCTCACTCGATCTTGCCCGTCTCGTGACCTCGCTTCGCAGGGGAGATGTGAAGGGGCGACGTTTCGATGGGCGAGGGCGAGGCGGGAACCTCTCAGATCATGATGATTGGATGGAGGTCTGCTTCTCCAATAGTGAAGACCTTCTCGACGTCGCGCGTCTCCGGCACCTATGGGCTGTCCTACGCAAACTGCCTCCTGCAGGTTCCGAGGTAATGAGCCATAAGGACCTCATCCCGGCAAACCTCTTGGTACAAAGGGAAAGTCTGGTCGGAGTTCTTGACGGTGGCAGCTTCGGCCCAGCCGATCCGGCGCTCGATCTGGTCGTTGCATGGCACCTACTCGACCGTGCCCGTCGGGCAGCCTTTCGCGAAGCTATTCAGGCCGGTGAATTGGAATGGAGGCGCGGCGCCGCATGGGCTTTCCAGCAGGCGATGGGTCTCGTTTGGTACTATCGGGTGACCAATCCGACCATGAGTGCTCTGGGGCGAAGCACGATCTCGCGTCTGCTTGAGGATCTCGCGGTCTAGCCCGCAAAATTCGGTTTCAGTATGGCCGCATCCTGCCGGTTCGCTCGCCAGCTGACCGACCGCTGCCCGCCAATCTCAGTTGTTCGCGTTTATGGGTTCACGGCCTAGTCTAGGATGCCTCCCCACCCGCAGGTGTCTGGATCAGCCTCCGCGCCGCATCTGTTCCTGCGGCAAGGATGCGATCCGACAATTCCGTCCCTGCCACCGCGCGGGCCAGTTGAAGCGTGCCGATGAGGGTCGCAAAGACACCCAGCGCATCGCCTTCCGGATCTTTGGCCCGCGGAAATGCGGCAGACAACTGGCGCGCCAAAACCAGCAAGCGCTCGGTGTAGGCTTCGCGCGTTTCGAGTGGCTGACGTGCGAGTTCCGGCAACAGCGCGGCAGACGCGCAGCCCGTTCCCGGATTGTCCCGGTGCTCAGCTGACAGATACGCCGCTATGCCCATCTCCGGACCACCGGCGGCCAATGCCTCCCGCAGTTGCTGCGACTGGGTCTCCATAGCCGCTACCAGGCTTTCACGTACAAGCTCCGCCTTGGATCGGAAATGCGGATAGAACGCTCCGTTTGTCAGCCCGGCGTCGCCCATGATGGTTGCCAGTCCGGATGCGGCTATGCCGTCACCGCGAAAACGCTGGGCTGCGACCTCCACGATCCGATCGCGCGATGCATCCTTTCGGCCCTTTTCGTAACGCATGGCTGCTATTCCTTTCTGCTATTGCATTATGCTCGTAATGTGATATTACGATCATAATCCAAACGATAGCAAAAAGCTAGCCCTCATGTCTCCGGAGTATCAAATGAGTGCATTTTCAGGAAGAACCGCTGTTGTGACCGGAGCCTCCTCGGGCATCGGCCGTGCTAGTGCCGAAGCCTTGGCGCGAGCGGGATATACCGTCTTCGGGACAAGTCGCAGCAAGGCCCGCAACGGCCCGACGCAGGTGTCCATGCTGACGTGCGACGTTACCGATGGGGAGTCGGTCAGCGCGCTCGTTTCAACCGTGCTGGCTCAAACCGGCCGCATCGACCTGCTGGTCAACAATGCCGGTGTCGGCATGCTTGGCGGCGCCGAGGAATCCTCGGTCGCACAGGTGCAGGCCCTGTTCGACGTCAATCTGTTCGGTGTCATCCGCATGACCAATGCTGTGCTGCCGTCGATGCGGCGGCGCGGCCAAGGGCGCATCGTCAACATTGGCTCGATTCTGGGGTTGGTACCCGCGCCATACTCAGCACATTACTCGGCGGTCAAGCACGCACTCGAGGGCTATTCGGAATCGCTCGATCACGAGGTTCGTGCCTTCAATATTCGCGTCTCGGTTATCGAGCCGGCATTCGTGCGCACCGTCTTCGACCAGAATGGAATCGAGCCGGATTCCCTGTTGGGGGAATATGATCAGGCGCGAGCCGGGCTCAAGGCGCTGCTTGCTGATGTGATGCCCAAAGCCGATCGACCGGAAGTGGTGGCGGATGTGGTCGTCAAGGCGGCAACCCATGCCCGTCCGCGACGGCGCTACACCGCCGGCAAGGCAGCGCGCCAGGTCAGCATGCTGCGTCGCTTCGCCCCGGCAGAGATGTTCGACAAGACCTTGCGCAAGCAGTTCCGCCTACCGGTCTGAACCACAGCGAGGGAGTTCACGCACATGAGACTGGCACGCACAACACAATTGGTCAGGCGCCACAGCTCGGAGGTGTCCAACATGGCACATACATTCAATCAGTCGCACTATTCACGGCTATCGTTTCAAGATGCGCCAACGCGCTCTGTGGATGTCGGCGGCACGGCATTTGTTTACCGGGAACTCGGACCCAGGACCGGCGTGCCGGTGATCCTGCTCAATCATCTGGGGGCTCAGCTGGACAACTTTGATCCACGCATCGTCGATGGTCTCGCTGCGACCCGGCGGGTGATTGCCTTCGATAACAGAGGCATCGGTTCTTCGGCTGGCAAAACGCCGTCAACCATCTCCGGGATGGCGCGCGATGCCGTCGCCTTTATCAGGGCGTTGGGGTTCGAAGAAGTAGATCTCTTCGGCTTTTCACTCGGTGGCTTCGTGGCGCAGGAGATTGTGCTGACCGAGCCCAGGCTTGTGCGGAAACTCATCCTGTCCGGCACCGGGCCGGCCGGCGGCCAAGGCATCGACAAGGTGACGCCGCTGACGATCGTCGACATGATCAAGGGCGCGCTGACCTTTCGGGATGCGAAATACTATCTCTTCTTCACAAGGACGGCGAATGGCCGCCGTGCCGCAAACGCATTTCTGGAGCGGCTGAAAGAGCGCAAGAGCAACCGGGACAAGGCGATTTCGCTGCGCGCGTTCGGCGCGCAGCTGAAGGCGATCAAGGCCTATGGGCTGCAAACGCCGCAAGATTTGAGCACCATCCGCATTCCTACTTTTGTTGCGAATGGCGATCAGGACAGGATGGTGCCGAGCGCCAATACCTATGACCTCGCCAGGCGTATCCCGGGCGCACAACTGGTGATCTACCCGGATGCCGGGCATGGCGGGATCTTCCAGAATTACGCCGACTTCGTCCCGAAGGCCCTGTCCTTCCTCGAGGGCTGAGACCTTTCCCACAGGGCGGCTTTGCTGCCGAAAACGCCGGTTTGTTTCATTCAGGAACACCGATAAACACTTTCAGAAAGTCACTGCCATGAAAGCATTCGTTGTCGATAAATATAACAAGAAAGGCATTCTGCGGCTGGCCGAGATGCCGGAGCCGGAGCCGCTGGAAAATGATGTCCTGGTCGAGGTCCATGCTGCAGGAGTGAACCTGCTGGATTCCAAAATCAGAACCGGCGAATTCAAGCTCATCCTGCCCTATCGCCGGCCCTTCATCCTGGGTCACGACATGGCTGGGAGGGTTGTCAGGGTGGGCTCAAAAGTCCGCAAATTCAAGCCCGGCGACGCTGTCTATGCGCGGCCGCGCGACGGCCGGATCGGGACATTCGCCGAATTCATCGCGATTGATGAAGCCGACGTGGCCCTGAAGCCCGCGAACCTCAGTATGGAAGAAGCGGCTTCAATCCCACTGGTCGGTCTGACCGCCTGGCAGGCGCTCATCGAGAGGGCAGGCCTGAAGAAGGGCCAGAAGATATTCATCCAGGCCGGCTCCGGCGGCGTCGGGACATTCGCCATCCAACTCGCAAAGCATCTCGGCGCGACCGTTGCGACAACGGCGAGCGCGGCGAGCGCCGATCTGGTCAAGGGTCTCGGCGCCGACGTCGTCGTCGACTACAAGAAAGACGATTTCGAGAAAGTCTTGTCGGGCTATGACGTCGTGCTGAACAGCCAGGACGCCAAGACGCTTGAAAAATCGCTGAATGTGCTGAAGCCGGGCGGCAAGCTCATCTCCATTTCCGGTCCGCCGGATCCCGAATTTGCCAGGAAGCAGGAACTGAACGTGGTGCTAAGGCTGCTGCTGCGCCTGCTGAGCCGCGGTATTCGGAGCAAAGCCAAGCGCCGAGGCGTGGGATTTTCGTTCCTCTTCATGTGGGCGCAAGGTGAGCAGCTGAGCAAAATCACTTCCCTCATCGAAGATGGGGCAATCCGCCCGGTTGTCGACAGGGTCTTTCCATTCGAAGCGACCAATGAGGCTTTGGCTTACGTCGAAACAGGACGTGCCAAGGGCAAGGTCGTCGTCAAGGTCAGATAGCGAGCCCACGGAAGCGCCCATCTGCCAATAGCCAAAACCTCAGCTGTTGCGGATTGCCACGAAACTCGCCGCTGCCTTCAGCGGGGCTGCCTCTTCGCCGTAAGGCTCGAGCAATTCATGGGCCTGCTTGACCAGCCCATCCAGCTGGCTGCGCGCCCAATTCGTTCCATGCAGCGCCACCAGCGTCGCCTTGCCGGCGGCGGCGTCCTTGCCGGTCGCCTTGCCCATCTGGCTGGCATCGGCGGTCAGGTCGAGCAGATCGTCGGCAAGCTGGAAGGCAAGGCCGACTGCCGAGCCGAATTCGGCCAGCCGGTCGCGATCCTGCGGGGCGGCGCCGGCGATGATCGCGCCGGCTTCGCAGGCGAAGCGGATCAGCGCGCCGGTCTTCATCGCCTGCAGCCGGATGATGCCGGCCTCGTCAGGCCTGTTGCGCTCGGCGTCGAGGTCGAGCGTCTGGCCGCCGACCATGCCGCCGGCGCCGGCAGCACGGGCCAGCGCCAGCACCAGGGCTGCGCGCCGTTCCGCCGGCAAGGCCGTCGCCTCGTCGGCGAGGATATCGAAGGCAAGCGTCAACAGCGCGTCGCCGGCCAGGATGGCGGTGGCCTCGTCGAAAGCCTTGTGCACCGTCGGCTGGCCGCGGCGCAGATCGTCGTCGTCCATGGACGGCAGATCGTCATGGATCAGCGAATAGCAATGCACGCATTCGAGTGCGGCCGCCACGCGGAGTGCCGCCTCGCCAGCGGCGCCGAAAAGCGCGGCACTTTCCATGACCAGAAAGGGTCGCAGCCGCTTGCCGCCGTTCAGCACGCCATGGCGCATGGCAGCCATCAGGCGCTCCGGCCGGGCGATCTCGCCGGCAAGCGTGCGGCCGTCGAGCAACAGCCGGAGTTCGGTCTCGATTGCCGCCGCCCGCACCAAAAGTGCGGCTTCAAAGGCCATTTGCTCGTCTTTCGTCATGGCCGGGAGCGGTAGCCGACACTCAGACGTTGCGCAAGAAGCCTCACGCCATTATGCCGGAGGCGGGAGAATGGCGCGGGTGGGGCGGCTTGACGGAACCTATCGTCGATCATGAAACCGAAGGGCTGGACATGGCGCGACCGAGGCGCGTGAACCGCGCCGGTCTGAAGCGCCTGGGTCGGCGCTGCCTGGTCGTCGCCGCCGTGCTGGCGGCGATACCCATTGTGCTGACCTTCCTCTACCTGCCGTCCTTCGTACATCCGATATCGACCTTGATGGTCAAGGATCTGGCGACGTTTTCCGGCTACGATCGGCGCTGGGTTTCGATCGACGATGTTTCGCCGGTGCTGGCCAATTCCGTGATCATGTCGGAGGACGGGCAGTTCTGCTTCCATCGCGGCGTCGACCTCGGCGAATTGCGCGGCGTCGTCGACGATGCGCTGGCCGGCGAAGCAACGCGCGGCGCTTCGACCATCACCATGCAGACAGTGAAGAACCTTTTCCTGTGGTCGCGGCCGCTGGGCTCGGTGCGCAAGGTGGTCGAACTGCCGCTGGCCGTCTATTTCGACGCGGTGATGTCGAAACGACGGATCATGGAGATTTATCTCAATATCGCCGAGTGGGGGCCGGGCATTTACGGCATCGAGGCGGCGGCGCAGCATCATTTCGGCGTTTCGGCCAGGCAACTGTCGCGGCGGCAGGCGGCCCTGCTCGCCGTCTCGCTGCCCAACCCGATCGCCCGCAATCCGGCCAAGCCCGGTCCGGGTCTGCGGCGGCTGGCGTCGCTGATCGAACGCCGCGCCGGGCGCTCCGGCGCATATGTGGGGTGCTTAGACTAGCCAGCTCAAAAAAATTTGCCTCAACGCTGGCCAAAACGGCGTAGGGCGTGTATAGGCACCCGACTTTCTCAGATTATGGCCCTGACGCGGCCCTTTCACGAGGGCTATCGGGGCATTTTGACCATGTAGTGGAGCATATCCATGGCCGTTCCGAAACGAAAAACCTCTCCGTCCAAGCGCGGCATGCGCCGCTCGGCCGACGCTCTCAAGGCCCCGACCTATGTCGAGGACAAGAATTCCGGCGAAATGCGCCGCCCGCACCACATCGATCTGAAGACCGGCATGTATCGCGGCCGCCAGGTTTTGACGCCCAAGGAAAGCTGAGACCAGCTTTTCGACGGTTTGAATTAGCGAAAGACCGGCCAATGGCCGGTCTTTTTGCGTTTGGCGGCCTTTTGGCGTCAAGCCGAGCGCCCTCTATGCCAAAGGCCGGGGTGTCCGTGGCGATATTCGCTGCGTCGGCAGTGCTGTATTGGGTCCGCATGCCTTGTCGCGGCGCTTCCGCGCGGCGACCGACCGGTTTTGGAGGACAAGCATGACCAAGCTCACCACAGCACCGCGCGATGTCTTCCAGACCTTCATGAATTTCCCGCTGGTCGAGGATCTCGATGCGCTGAAGGCCGACGTCGCCATCATCGGCATGCCTTACGGCAGTCCCTATACGATCGACGAGCTGATCAACGACCAGACCAACGCGCCGACCGCGGTGCGGCGCGCCTCGCAACGCATCAGCCTTGGGCTCGACCGCTATGATTTCGATATTGGCGGCACCCTGTTCGACGGACAGGATGTCAGGATAGTCGATGTCGGCGATGTCCCCGGCGATGCCGCCGGTGGTCACTACGGGCTGGCCGAGGCGGCGATCCGCAAGATCCGCGCCGCCGGCGCCTTGCCGATCACCATTGGCGGCGATCACGGCATCCCGATCCCGATCTTCCGGGCGTTGGACGGCGAAGGTCCGATCACCCTGGTGCAGATCGACGCCCATCTCGACTGGCGCGACAACGTCAACGGCGTCAAGGAAGGCTATTCCAGTCCCATCCGCCGTGCCTCGGAGATGGCGCATATCGCCGAGATTTTCCAGCTCGGCATCCGCGGACAGGGCAGCGCCCGACTTGAGGAGGTGGAGGCGGCCCGCGCCTACGGCTCCAACATCGTCACCGCCAGTGAATGGCAGGACATCGGCACGGCGGCGCTGCTTGAGCGTATCCCGCCAGGCGGCCGCTACTACCTGACCATCGATGCCGACGGTCTCGACCCCGCGGTGATGCCGGCGGTCGAGGGACCGGCGCCTGGCGGCATCAGCTACCGGCAGACGATCGAGCTGATCAAAGGGCTGTTCGCCAAGGGCCGTGTGGTCGGCATGGACATCGTCGAGATCGCGCCGGCGCGCGACGTCAACGAAATCACATCGATGACCGCCGGCCTTCTCATCCTCAACGCCATTGGCGCTGCCGTGCGCGCCGGGCAGTTCAAGCGTTGAGCCACTGCTGACACGGATGTTGCACCCGGTCTTCGACCGTGTTCACCCGCGCTAGCGAAAAATCTTGACGGCGTGCCTGCGGGGCATTCTACAGAAGGTGCCCCCATCGTTTAAGCAATTCCCATGGGAAACCGTTTTCCTGGAATTGCCAGAGGAGACGCCTGATGTTCGGTGCTATCCCGCTGCTGATCGTGCCCTTCGTGGCCTACAATCTCGGACTCCTCGGAATATTCGGCAGCGGTGACGATCCGTGGGCGACCGAGATCTTCTCGTTCCACATGATGTCGGGCGGGGTGTTCTCGATGACGCTCGGCGACCTGATGGTCGTGATCGGACTGATCTTCCTGTTCCTCGAAATGGTGAAATCGGTGCGCACGACGAACGCCTCGATCATGGACCATCTGTTGTCGACGCTGGTCTTCGTGGCGTTTTTGGTCGAGTTCCTGCTGGTAAAGGGTGCGGCGCACTCCGTCTTCTTCACGCTGATGGTGATCGCCCTGTTCGACGTGCTGGCCGGCTTCTCGGTCTCGATGCGGTCGGCCAGCCGGGATATCAACCTCAACTAGCCGAAGGGTCGGTCAGCCCGGATCGGCGGTGAAGCCGGCGGCTTCGATGCCGGCGATGGCGGCGGCCTCGTCATTGTCCGACGTATCGCCCGAAATGCCGACGGCGCCGATGACGGCGCCTGACTGGTCGCGGATCAGCACGCCGCCAACAACCGGTAGGACGCGTCCGCCCGAGACGTCGGAAATGCCGGCGACGAGGTGCGGCCGTTCCTTGGCAAAGGCCTCGACGCGGCGCGAGCCCATGCCGACGGCGAGCGCGCCATAGGCCTTGCCGGCCGACATTTGCGGGCGCAGGAACGAGGCGCCGTCCTGACGCTGGAAGGCGACGAGATGGGCCCCGGCATCGAGCACGGAGACGCCGAGCGGCTTGAGGTTCAGCTCGGCGCCCTTGGCGAAAGCGGCGTCGATGATTTGCTTGGCCTTTTCGAGGGTCAAAGCGGTCATGGCAGTCTCCTGTTCAAAACGCGTCGATTATCGACCTGACACGCGAGATACGAAATCCCGGCTGCGGTTGAAATTGCTTCGCGTGGGAAAGCGGAATGGCGGGCGGCTCTGGCGGCGTGCCATTGACCAGCATCCGGCCGCCAGCCGCTCCAGTCTGCCATCGACTATGGGGATCGTCGACTTATGGGGTATTTAGGCGATTTTTTTCTTGGCCCGCGCGGGCTTCTTGATCGGGGCGGCAGGGGCGTTGGCGAGGTCTTCGGCTTCCTTGGCAAGGCGCAGAGCCCGCAGCTTGTTGGTCTTGGCCTGGCGGGCGTCGGCCTCGGCGACATACTCCGCCATCGCCTTTTGCCGCACCGTGGCTGCCTCTTCCTGCTTCTTGAAACGCATATCTGCCCGGGCGCGGGCAGTATCCTTAGAGTTCTCAACCAAGAGCGCTATCCAATCCCATAAATTATGTTTTTCAGCCCCTTGATAGCAGAGCCGCCCCATAAATGGGAAAATAAGTTGGTCAGGAGGCCGGGGGCTGGCCAGCGCTCGACGCCTTGCGAGCCACCACAGCCTCGTATCCGGCCTGCAATGTGGCGCGGACGGAAGGCCGCCCCGGCGCAATGGCAGGCGCACCCAGATGGTCGTGGCGCAGCTCGTCCATGAACTGCTCCCACATCGCCGGCCCGCCCTTTTCCAGGAGCTCGGCGCGGATCGATAGCTCCTCGCTGACCGGCAGCCAGACGCGGCCCCAGGCGCCGAGATGCGCCATGATCGGCACCAGCGTGATGGCCATCTCGGTCAGGCTGTAGATCGCCTTCTGCTTGTGCGAGGGGTCATCGGCCTTGGTCAGCATGCCAAGCTCCATCAGCCGCTTCAGCCGGTCGGCCAGGATGTTGGAAGCAATGCCCTCGATCGAGCCGTTGAGCAGCTCGCGAAAGTGGCGTTTGCCGCCAAAGATCATGTCGCGCAGGATGATCAGGCTCCAGCGGTCGCCAAACACTTCCAGCGACAGATTGATAGGGCATCCCGAGCGGTGTTCGGTTTTCATCCGACTCTCCCCATAAAAACCAGTTGCATTATCGTATCAGTTTTATTATCGTGCAACCGATTGCAAAACGCAATCAGTTTGAAGCATGAGCGAGGAGATTCCCATGACAAAGGCCGCAGCACCCGAAATCGTCTCCCAGACCTTTGGCGATCCCGCCGATCCCGCCATGCTGCTGATCATGGGCGCCATGGCCTCGATGCTGTGGTGGCCGGAGGCACTGTGCAAGAAACTCGCCGGCGAAGGCCGTTTCGTGATCCGCTACGACAATCGCGACACCGGCCTGTCGACCAAATATGCGCCGGGCGAGCCGCCCTACACATTCGATGACATGGCGGACGATGCCGTCGGCGTCCTCGACAGCCACGGCATCGGCAAGGCGCATGTGGTCGGGATGTCGATGGGCGGCATGATCGCGCAACGGTTGGTCCTGAAACACCCCTCGCGTGTCATCTCGCTGACAGTGATCAGCAGTTCGCCGGTGGGCATCGAGACATCGCATCTGCCGGGGACGACCGAGGCCTATATGGAGCACTCGGCCGACGGCGCAAAAGTCGACTGGTCGGACCGCGAACAGGTGGTCGGCTTCGTCGTCAAGGACGCGCACGCCATTGCAAGCACCGCGCATCCGTTCGACGAAAAGGCGATGAGGGCCTTCATCGAACGGGACTATGACCGGTCCGGCGGCTTTTTGAGCGCGACCAACCATTTCATGCTGAAAGGCGGCGAGGATGTGAAAGGGCGCCTGCACGAGATCGAGGCGCCGCTGCTCGTCATTCATGGGACATCGGATCCGATCTTTCCGGTCGAGCATGGCGCTGCCCTTGCCGACGCTGTTGCCGACGCACGGCTTGTCCGCATCGAAGGCGGTGGCCACGAACTGCATCCTCAGGATTGGCCGATCATTGTCGCCGCCCTCGTCGCGCATACCAAACCCTGACGGGCGGGCCGGAACCTTGACACAGTCGCCTCACGGCAATAGTTAAGTAAATGCTTCAGTGTTGGCGCTGACTGGCATCGCTCCAGCAGCGACGAACCACAAACAGACGAGCAAAAAATGTCCCTGACGTTCCATTTTCATCCGCTGGCATCGTTCTGCTGGAAACCGCTGATTGCGTTTTACGAAAACACCACGCCGTTCACGCCGGTCATCGTCGATCTCGGCGACGAGCAGTCGCGCGCGGCGTTCCTGAAGGTGTCGCCGACCGGCAAGATGCCGGCGCTGCACGACGACGCGCGCAACCGCACGGTGCTGGAATCCACCATCGTCATCGAATATCTGGCCGCGCATTATCCAGGGCCGGTCGAGCTCATCCCGGCAGAGGCCGACCTCGCTCTCCAGGTCCGTCAGGCCGATCGTTTCTACGACTTCTATGTGCAGGCGCCGATGCAGAAGATCGTCGGCGACAGGTTGCGGCCGCAGGACAAGACCGATCCGTTCGGAGTCGAGGAGGCGCGCGCGCAACTGCGCAACGCCTATGCGATTGTGGAAGAGGAGATGCGCTCGAAAATCTGGGCGGCCGGCCACACCTTCACCATGGCCGACTGCGCGGCCTCGCCGGCGCTGTTCTACGCCAACAAGGTCGAGCCGTTCGGCGACAAATATCCGGCCGTGAAACGCTATCACGACCGCCTGCTCAAGCGGCCGTCCTTCGCCAGGGTGATCGAGGAGGCGCAGCCCTATTTCAAGTTCTTCCCCTACAACAACGGCTGATCGCGATGCTGCACGATCCCGCCCAGCTCGACCTGATGTTCCAGGCGCTTGCCGATCCGGCCCGGCGCAGCATGGTCGAACGGCTGTCGCGCGGCCCGGCCTCGGTCAGCCAGCTGGCCGAACCGCTGGCGATGTCGCTGTCGGCCGTCGTCCAGCATCTGAACGTACTCGAGGCAAGCGGGCTGGTGCGCTCGGAAAAGCTCGGCCGCGTGCGCACTTGCCAGATCGCGCCGCAGGCGCTGCGCAGCGCCGAACACTGGATCAACGAACGGCGGCTGACATGGGAACGCCGGCTCGACCGGCTGGGCGATTTTCTTGCCGAAACCGAAGACTCAGAAAACTGAAGGAGGCCATTTTGACCGAACGATCCGTCGTCCATTCCACCTTCGTGCTTGAGCGCGTCTATCCGGCGGCGCCGGCGAAAGTCTATTTCGCGCTGAGCGATGCGGCCGCCAAGCGGCGCTGGTTTGCCGATCCGGACAGCCCACGACCCAGCCGCTACGAGATGGATTTCCGCATCGGCGGCAAGGAGATCAATGTCGGCGGGCCCAAGGAGGGACCGCTCTATACCTTCGTCGCCACCTATCTGGACATCGTGCCCAATGAGCGCATCGTCTACAGCTACGACATGCTGGCCGGCGATGTCAGAATCTCGGTTTCGCTGGCGACAATGGAGCTCCGCCCGGAGGGCACGGGCACGCGGCTGGTGCTGACCGAACAGGGCGCGTTTCTCGATGGCCACGACACGTCTTCGTCGCGCGAGCATGGAACCGGGTTTCTGCTCGATGCGCTGGGCAAGGCGCTTGCCGCGGACGCCTGAAGCGCAAATTGCGGCCTATGGCGCAATCACCTTCTCCCGGCCCTCTGGTTCCACCATCTTGAGCCGGGTTTCGGGTCCGTCGGCTTCGAGAATGACATAGCTCACATCGTCGCCGCCGACGAAGCTCAACCCGGCGCTGGCGGTCGAGGCGGCGATCTTGACCGAGGGCTGGCCGCTTGGCGTGATCAAGCCGAAACAGCACAGTCTCGGCCTCGCCTGCCGCCGCCGGCAGGATGGAAATGCTGGAGCGCAGCCGGCCCCCGCCATCGACGATCTCAAGCCCGCTGCCGCGCAAGATGCCGACGGCGTCCTGCGCTTTGGCCGGGAGGATCTGCATCAAAGCGGTCGCTGCAAACAGCACGAGGTTAACCGCAGTCACGGCACCAAGTATCGCTTCGCGTCGCATCGGCTGGTCCTCCTGTCATGAAACCAGGGGAGCTAGGACCGGCTGTATTTTCCGCGTCGCGCCGGCCTATGCTTCCCAGAACTGATCAAGCCAAATATTGAGCCTGAGGAAGCCGGCATTGCTGACCGTATAGACCCGCCTCGTGCCTTCGGCCTTGGCCTGAACCAGACCAGCGTCCAGCAACACTTTCAAGTGCTGGGACACGGCCGGGCGGGAGACTGGCAGGCCCGAAGCCAGTTCGTTGACGGTTTTCGGGCCGCGCCGGAGCTCTTCCAGGAGATAGCGCCGGTTGGGATCGGCAATCGCCATGAAGGCGTCAGAAAAGATCATGCCTATACTTGTGGGGCAAAGTTTTTCAAATCTCAACCGTCAGCTTCCGCTTTTCTGAGCCGCAATGCTTCAGGGGTGACCGAGCGGTCGGCCGGCTGGGTCTTGAAGGCATCGCGGTCTTCGATCGGCACCGGCGCGCGGCGGCTGATGCGCAGCAGCGTGTAGGCGGCAAGGCACAGATGCGCCAGCGCGGTGGCCAGGAAAAGGCCCTCGGGCCGGAACCAGCCCATCAGGGCGGCGGCCAGCAAAGGCCCGATCATGGTGCCGAACCCGTACAGAAGCAGCAGGCCGCCGGAGACCTTGACGAAGTCCTCCGACCGGGCGTGGTCGTTGGCATGCGCCACGGCGATCGAATAAAGCGTGTAGGCGAAGGCGCCATAGGCGGCCGTCAGCACGATGACGAGAACGGCGGAATGGGGTTCGAACAGGAAGATCAGGATGGCGAACAGTGCCGCGCCGAAAGCCGCACCCGCCAGCACGAAACGGCGGTCGGTCTTGTCGGAGAGGCGCCCGGCCGGAAGCTGCATGGCCGCGCCGGCAACGACGACCAGGCTCATCATCAGTGCGATCTCAGCCGTGGGAATGCCGATACGGGCGCCGTAGACCGCACCCAGCGTGCCCCAGGCGCCATTGGCGATGCCGATCAACAGACAGGCGATCGCCGACACCGGTGAGTTGGCATAAAGCCCTTTGACGTCGAGCTTGACGTCCTGCAACGGCTTGGGAGACGAAGCCGACGACACGGCGGTCGGGATCAGCGACAGGCAGAACAATATGCCGGTGATCATGAACAGCGATGCCGATCTGACGTCGCCGCCGGCAACGATCATCTGGCCGCCCATGATCGAGGCATAGGTGACCATCATGTAGAGGCCGAAGACGGTGCCGCGATTCTCGTTGGTGGCCTTCTCGTTCAGCCAGCTTTCAATGACCATGAAGGCGCCGGCCATGGTGAAGCCGGTGAAGGCGCGCAGCAGGATCCAGACATATTCATCGATGATCAGGCCGGTGAGCAGAGCGACGATGGCGCCCGACGCGGCAAAGGCACCGAACGCCCTGACGTGGCCGGCGCGGCGTACCAGGCGCGGTGCGAAGAAACAGCCGGTGACGAAGCCGCCGGCCCAGGCGGTGCCCATCAGACCGAGCGATGCGGTTGAAAATCCTTCGAGCTGGCCACGCAGCGGTAGCAGCAGGCCGTGCAACCCCGATGCCGCGAGCAGGAAAGCGGTGCCGCGAAGCAGCGAGAGGATCGGTCTGTAGCTTGCAAACATTTTTTGATCCGGCTGGAGGGGCTTGTCGGTTCTGAAGGCGGGGGCGACCCTGAAGACAGGCGCATTCGGGCTTTTCGGCGGCGAATGCTTCGGCGCCGAAAACTAGCTCGAAAACTAGCCGCGGCGAAACAGGGCTTCGGCAGCCGATTTGGTACTGTCCTTGGTCTGGAGTTCGGCTTCCAGCCGGGCGATCTCGTCGCGCAATATGCCGATCCGCTCGGTCAGGTCACCGACCGAAAGCAGCGACAGATCCTGCCCGATCTCATGCGGCCGGGCTTTCTTTTTTGGTTCGTCGTCGAAGATCGCCATCGTCGCTCCTTCGCTCATTCAGCATTTGCCTGATCCGGCAATCAGCATACATAGGGCAGGGGTGCTGATGCAAACAGCCGGCGACAGACCGGCAGGACCGAGACGGTAAATTTCATGGCAAGCGGACATAAAATTCCGGCCAGGATGACGGCCATTGCAATTTCGCAGCCCGGAGGGCCGCGGGTGCTGAAACCGGAAACGCGCGACGTGCCGGTGCCCGGTCCCGGCGAAATCCTGATCCGGGTGCGTGCTGCCGGCGTCAACCGGCCCGACGTGCAGCAGCGCAAGGGCGCCTATCCGCCGCCGCCCGGCGCCTCGGACCTGCCGGGCCTCGAGGCGTCAGGCGAAGTGGCAGCCCTTGGCGACGAGATTTCGCGCTGGCGCATCGGCGACCGGGTCTGCGCGCTCACCCCCGGCGGCGGCTATGCCGAATATGTCAAGGTTCATGCGGGCAGCGTGTTGCCGCTGCCCGCCGGCTTCACCCATACCGAAGCGGCCGCCGTGCCGGAGAACTATTTCACCGTCTGGCACAATGTGTTCGAGCGCGGCGGCCTGAAGAAGGGCGAGACGCTGCTGGTCCATGGCGGCTCGTCGGGCATCGGCACCACGGCGATCCAGTTGGCGTCGGCCTTCGGCGCCTATGTCGTCACCACCGCCGGCTCCAAGGAGAAATGCGACGCCTGCCTGAAGCTCGGCGCCGACCGGGCGATCAACTACCGCGAGGAGGATTTCGTCGCCGCGGTCAAGGACGCCACAGGCGGCAAGGGCGCCGACGTCATCCTCGACATGGTCGGCGGCGACTATATCGCGCGCAACTACGAGGCGGCGGCGGTCGAGGGCAGGATCGTCCAGATCGCGGTCCAGGCCGGCGCGGTGGCGAGCGCCGATTTTTCAAAAATCATGGTCAAGCGGCTGACCCATACCGGCTCGACGCTGCGGCCACGTAAGGTCGAGTTCAAGGCAGCGATCGCCGCGGCGTTGGAAGCGCAAGTGTGGCCGCTGCTCGGCACCCGAAAGGTGTCGCCGGTCATGGACATGATCTTCCCGCTGGCCGATGCCTGGCGGGCGCATGAGCGCATGGAAGAGGGCGAGCATATCGGCAAGATCGTTCTCGACGTCGGCTAGGGCATATCGAGGTTCAGGAGAGGCCGGTCTGCAAATGATGGCGTCCTGCGCTTCCGGTGCTCACGTACGAAAAGTACGCTCCGCTCCGGTTCTCGGACGCCAGCATTTTCGACTCGGCCTGACCTGAATCTCGACACGCCCTGGGCGTGTGTCGCCTGCCGGCAAGATGAACAGAACCTTAATGCTGCAATGCAGCATTTGCATTGCGGCTATGCAAAGACGTCTGTTCAATTCGTGGGCAGCACTGCCTATCTAAGCGTCATCGAAACGAATTGATCCAACAAATGGAGGAATACCATGAACCCGATCCGCGCTTTCCGTAACTGGCGTATGTACAACGAAACCGTGCGCGAGTTGAACAAGCTCAACGCACGTCAGCTCAGCGACCTCGGCATCAGCCGCGGCGACATCGAGCGGATCGCCCGCAAGGCCATCTAACTCGAAGCATGGCCGGCCGTAAGGCCTGGCCATGTGCTAGAAGCAAGAGCCGCAGCAGACGTTTACCGTCGCCGGTTCCGAGCCCGCTGGACCCCGTCCGGCGGGTTTTGTCGTTTTGGACCGCCTTTTACGACTTGGCATCAACGATTGCCGAGGCCGGGGCCTTTCGGCCTCCACGCGGTCTGGCGCTCGGCGGCTGCGCCCTCCTCCCAAAAACATTGCGAAACGGCAGCGGAGCGGTTATACAGGCCGCGAATTTCCCATTTTGGTGGCTCTAAACCACCGCCCGCGCGGGAACGCGGGCGAACGAGAAGGATTTTTGAAATGGCCAATACGCTGCTGATGCCCAAGGCGACTGCCGTCTGGCTGGTCGACAACACCGCGCTCTCCTTCGAGCAGATCGCGCAGTTCTGCGGGTTGCATCCACTCGAGGTCAAGGCGATCGCCGACGGCGAATCGGCGCAAGGCATCAAGGGCATGGACCCGATCATGACGGGACAGCTGACCCGCGACGAGATCGCGCGCGCCGAGAAGGATCCGAACCAGCGCCTGAAGCTTTCCGACCCCAAGGTGCGGGTGCCGGAATCCAAGCGCAAAGGCCCGCGTTACACGCCGCTGTCGAAGCGTCAGGACCGGCCTAACGCCATCCTGTGGCTGGTGCGCAACCACCCGGAATTGAAAGACGCGCAGATTTCGCGCCTGGTCGGCACCACCAAGTCGACGATCGAACAGATCCGCGAGCGCAAGCACTGGAACTCGGCCAATCTGCAGCCGATGGATCCGGTGACGCTGGGTCTCGCCTCGCAGATCGACCTCGACATGGAAGTCAACCGCGCCTCGCGCGGCCGCGAACAGGCGCAGCCTGTCGGCGACACGCTGCTGCCGGCAGCCTTGACCGAGCGGCTGGTGCCGGCGCCGGAGAAGCCGAAGGACGAGGATGCCGAGCTCGACGCCAACGCCGTGTTCGCCAAGCTCTCGGCGCTCAAGTCCAAGAACGAAGATGCCGACGACGAGTAGGCTTCGCCACATCAACAAAAAAGCCCGCTTCGTGCGGGCTTTTTTTGTTGGAGGTAGGTCTCAGCTGCGGGCTGCACGGTCCGGCGTCATGCCGTAATCCTCCGAGCGTTCGACCGCGCGGTAGAAATCGGCGAGCTGTTTGCCGCGCTCCGGCTTGAAGATGCGGCCGGCGATGACCACCGAGGCGATGCGGTCGATGCGGAAGGCGCGGAAATCTTCGCGCATCTCGCACCAGGCGATCAACGTCCACACCTTGCCCCAGAACCACAGGCCGAGCGGGCGGATATCGCGCCCGGTGCTGCGGCCGGCCTCGTCGCGATAGTCGATGGTCAGCACCTGGCGCTTCTCGACGGCGCGCTCGATCAGGTCGATCGCCTCGCGGGCAGCGTCGCTCACCACCCACATCGGCGTATGGATCTCGGTGCGGGCGATGCGGTCCTTTTCGGCGTCGGGCAGCACGGCGCCGATCTTGACCAGCGCCTCGTCGGCGGCGCGCGCCATGGCAGCGCCGCCAAAGGCGCGCACCATGCGGGCGCCGGCGACCAGCGCCACGATCTCGTCACGCGTGAACATCAGCGGCGGAAGGTCGAAACCCTCCCTCATCATGTAGCCAACGCCCGCCTCGCCATCGATCGGCACCCCGGTCGACTGCAAATCGGCAATATCGCGGTAGATGGTTCGTTCGGAAACCTCGAGCCAGGTGCCGAGCTTCTGGGCGGTGACCAATCTGCCGCCGCGCAGATGCTGCACGATCTGGAAGAGCCTGTCGGCACGGCGCATCGTATGGTCCCTCGGCTGCGTTTCTATGAATGTCGTGGTCCCTGAACCGGGTCCGGGCGACATCCACTATGGTTTCAATCCTTCGCGCTTACGCTGCGCGGCGACGAATTCCGCGCCGAAGGACAGTTTCCTCGTCGTCGGCGCGTTGGTGTCGAGCACGCGCCAGAACGGTGCGATATCGCTCAACGTCATGCCGCGCTCGAGATCCTCGTTGGCGGCCTCTGCAACAGTGCGCAGATGATAGCCGATGGTGACCGGACATGTCACTTGTGCCCCGTGCTCGATGGCGAGCGCGGTGCGCAAGGCGCGGACGTCCATCTCGACGCCTTTGGGTATGGAGCGGATGAAATCATCGACCTGGCGGGCCGTCGGCACCAGCATCGGCTGGCCCTCGATGACGTCACCCATCGTGCGCGGCGTCGGTTTCACGCCATTGATGCCCGGCGTGTTCAGCCTGTCGTTCCAGCTTTTCACCATTCATGTCTCCTGACACGTTTATGGCATGGTGCTCCTGACAGCATTCTGTCAGGAGCCTTCAGCATTGTGCGTGGCGACCGTCGAAAGGTTTTTCGCCAGCCACCAGGCATCGCTGCCCGAGCTTCATGTCAATGATCTGGGCGTGCCGGGGGCCGTATCCAAGCATTGCCATGAAAAAAAGCCTCAGATCTCACGCATGCGGCGGTGACCTTCATACATATCGGGCCAGCCAATGTCCTTGCGGATGTCCGCCGGCAAGGAGTTCATGAAGCGCTGGGTACGGACTTCATTGCGCATCGTGCGGATCTTGCCGACATAGTGCTGTACGCTGTTCAAAATACCAAAGCTGTTCATGACCGTCTCCTCTTCTCTGATGGAGACACTATCGCACACCCCTCCTGACAGCAGTCTGTCAGGAGCCTGTCAGGTCGCTGAAGAAAGCTGCGAGGTGCCTTGCGACCCGCCCGGAAACGAGCCGATTGTCAGGAATGGCCGGATTGGCAAAGACCATGCAAGAAGCGCTTTGACAGCCGTCCGCGATGCTGGTCAAAGGCAGCATGTCGAAGCTTCTCGCCCTTGTCTTCATCGGCATCATGCTCATCCAGATCATCAAGCCGCTCGGCTGGCCTGGCTTGAGGCGGCGCGGCGATTTCTGGAAGCTGGCGCTGCTCGCCATGGCTGCCATCTCGCTGGCCGGCGTGCTCGGGCACTGGACATAGCACGGCGCTTGTCGCGCCGCTGCCGAAGCAGGCAGGTCGGCTTGTGTCAGGTCGGATCGACCGTGCCCATGGCGATCATGCGAATTGCGGTGAGGCTGGGCACGAAGAAGTAGTCGCCACCGCGCGTCGTCACGAATTCAGGCAGGTTCGCCGCGATGAAGGGTGTGGCATTGGC
This sequence comes from Mesorhizobium sp. P2_F7, assembly GCF_056403695.1. Classification (NCBI taxonomy): domain Bacteria; kingdom Pseudomonadati; phylum Pseudomonadota; class Alphaproteobacteria; order Hyphomicrobiales; family Phyllobacteriaceae; genus Mesorhizobium; species Mesorhizobium sp. P2_F7. The sequence goes on from NZ_JBFUFA010000002.1 coordinate 543,107, forward strand.
CGACCCGGCCGGAATGACGTGCTTGCTGGATTCGGCCCGGTTGCCGGTCAGCGGGCAAGTGTCGTTGCCGGCTTCGAAATCCAGGCCGTAGCTCATCCATTGCTGCTGGATGAATTCGAACTGCCGGAAAATGCTCGAACAGATCGCCATCATGATCACGCCCTGTTCGCCGTCGGGATCGGCATAGGGCAGCCCGCGGCGCAGGATGCGGCGGCGGTTGGTGAGCGTGCTTGCCCCATGCGTGTCGCTCAGCAAGGGGTCGAGCATGTCGCGCGGATTGGCGCGGCGTATGTGCGCGCCGAACGGGCATTTGGCGCCGTTGGGATCATCGCCGTAACGGAAGCCGGTGAGCAGCCGGGCAAAGGCGGCGAGCCGCTCCTGGTGTTTGACGTCGTCGCGCGGCTTGCGCAGCGCGGGGTCGATGCAATCCTTCCATTCGGCCATCAGGCGCTGGTGTTCGGCCCAGTTCGGTGCAGCCAGCAGCGGAATGCCGGACCGCCAGCGGCCGACCAGCTTGGCCGAGACGGTCTCATAGGCCTCCACGTCGTCGGCAATGCCGGTGACCTGCTTCCACAGGGCCGCCTGCCGCTGCATCTCGGCCTCGAACCCCGGCACGTCCTGGCGCAGCTTGCGCCAGACCATGAAGGTGCCGTTGCGGGCAAAACCGGGCGGCTGCGTGGCGACCGGAAACTCCTGGCCCTCGTCGACCTGACCGAGGATAAACTCGCCGGTCTCCAGCGCTTTCCAACTGGTCTTGGGATCGTAGGGGCCTTCGGCGATCTTGCCGGCGCCAATCACGGCGCGGGCCTCTGCGTCGGCCTGGAACTGGCCGCGAAAGACCGGGTCGCTGATGCCGTCGGTGAAGCCGAAGGGCTCCTTCGGCTGCGGGACCATCGTGCCGTCAGGACCGGGGCACATCAGCGCCGCGGAATCCTGCCAAAGGCCTTGTCCGTCAGCGCCATGCCCTGCGAGCAGAGCCACGCCGCCGTTGGACTTTGCCGCAAGCTCCTGCAGCCATGTCGTCCACTGGGCAAGCTCAGGCAGCGGTGTGCCGTCGGGATTGGCGCCGACATTGAGTGACACCCAGACATGAACCGGGCGAACGGTCCCGTCGAGATGCGAGCGCCACACCGGGTCCCACCGCTGCGGCGCGCTGCCTTCGACATCGCCGAGGATGTAGGCGCGGCAGCCCATGCCGTCGATGAACTCGTCGGGCAACAGTCGCAGCGTGCGGGTCGGCAGATCGAGCGCGCGCAGGCCGAGAAACGTAAAGCCGATGTTGAGCGTGATCGGCGGCTTGCGCAGCAATGTGGGTCCGGCGCCGCCAGCCTCCGACTTGCCCCATGGCTCGGCCGTGGTGATGCGCGGCCGGATGCCTTGCACGAACAGCCGGCCGGCAGCAGCGTCAGCGATGGTGAAAAACAGATGCCGGCTGTGCGGAAAGCCAAAACGGCCGTAGGGGCGGTGGATGTTGCCCTGGATGTCGGGAAGGTCGAGCTCGATCATCGCGCCCACTCCGCCGCCGGCGCCCGGATTTCACCGGCCTGCTGTGTGGGTCCCGTCGGATCCTCCGGTTTTATGGCGCCGAGAAAGGCACCGAAGCGGGCGTGAAGCGTTGTGTCGTCAAGGCCCTGCGCCTCGATGGCGAAACGGGTGAAATGCTGCTGGATGAACAACGACTTCAGGACCGAAGGCAGGTCGGCGCCGGGTGCGGTTGGAAACGGCGTCATGCCCTGTTGGAAGACCTTGCGATACAGGCTCCAGGCCATGAGCAACGTCACGATGACCAGCAGCGAAACCACGGCGACGCCCCATGTGGCTGCCGTCGCGATCCATTGCGCAAAAGCATTGTGAACGCCGAAGACGGCGAAGATGCCGTGCAGGAGGAGGATCGCCAGCCAGATTGCGATCGCGCCTGGCGTGGCGATGCCGATCGGCTTGAGCGCGCCGATCTCCAGCTTCTTGTCTTTGACGTCGAGGCCGTCCGGCCAGTAGTCGTTGAACGGCATCGTCGTCTCGATCTGGCAGCGTTTGATATAGGCGTGAAAATCCTCGGCCGTTTTGACGCCGTCAAAGCCGACGCAATGGCCGAAGATGATCACTAGGTCGCGCTGCATTGTCGCCCACAGTGCATCGGTGTAGGCGCGCAGTGCATCGCCCTCGGCCTGTGCGTCGATATCGGCCGCGAACAGCAGAAAAGGTGTACCCAGCTGATCTACGGGCTGTGGCGCCAGCGGATTGACGCTGCGTATGGCGCCGACCAGCGCATCGCTCGACATGCGCCCGTTGAAGGCTGGTCCATGGATGATGACGAAGCGCGCGAGGTGGTTCAAAGTGTTGTGCGAGAACGGCGAGGGCCGCGCATCCGGCGGCGATTCCGCCGTCTGTTTGCCGCTGGCCAACAACGCCAGCTTCTGCGCCAGCAGTTGCCGGTGCGAGCGCGAACGGCCGATCTCGTCGGGGTCGATCATGATGTCGACGCGGATAGGGGCCAGGACCGTCAGGAAATAGTGGCCGCCGTCAAGGTTTGGCATTGGCCGCCCCATGCTTCTTGTTCAGCATGTCGATGAATTCGTGCCGCGCCTTGTCGGCCTTTCGCGTCGCCACCGAGGCGATCGGGGCAAAGCCCGGCGAGGCCAGCGAATTGGCCACCTTCACAAGCGCCTGCCTGTAAGCCTGCGCGAAGGCCTTCGGGTCGCCACTGGCATGAAGCCTGGCAAGCGTCAGCACTTCGTTGCGCACCCGCAGCGCTGCCTTGATGTCGCGCTGCGCCGCACCCGGCGTGGCGTTGTAATAGTAGTTGGTATGGATCTGGTTGGCGCCGATATAGTCCTTGAAGCTCGAGATCGGGATCGAGTGGGGATATTTGGTGCTGGCGTACCAGAACATATCCAGGCCGCTCGGAATGCCGTCGGCGAAGGCGTCGATATACTGGTCCCAGGTGCCGTTGAAGTTGGACAGGAACAGCATGTAGTCGTTCTGGATGGCCTGCTTGCCTTGGCCGAGATCAGGCCATTGGTCGCGCCGGATGATCACCCAACGCGCGAAATGAATGAGCTTCAGTCCAAGCAAACCTGACAGCTGCGCAGGCCCGGCGCGCGCCACCATGAAAATCAGGTGCTGGATCCAAGTCCACCGAGGCCGCATCGGCGTCAGCACATTCATGGCATATGCTTTGCCGGCAATGTTCGACATGCCACCCAACCCCCTTGCCCAATGGCAGAATGACCCAGCAGTAGTGAATCCGCAAGGCAGTGTCGCAGAAGTAACGCCTGTTTGGCGCATCCCTGTTGTTTTGACTTGAAATATTCTGCTGCCAATCCATTGGAGGCAGCCTGCAATCAACAGTATTTCGAAAATAATCGACCCAGTTCTCCGAACCGGCTAGCCTGAGCCGGTGCGCACTCTGGTCAATCGGCGAGGATCTGCCCAACCAGATGTTCGGCCCAGGCCCGGTAGCCTGCTTCCGAGGCATGAAAACCATCGGAGGCAAAACCGGCCTCCGGATTGGTGATCGGCAGTCGCGGGGCGGGTACGGCGCCACGCTCGAAACACAGGCACTCGCCCATGCGGTTCATTGCGGTGGCGCGGATCTCGAGGATTTGGCCCAGCAGCGGCGGCATGGCAGGCGCGCGGGTGAATTCCAGCACCGGCGACCAGACGACGCGCGCCTCCGGCCATTTGGCCCGAAGTGCGTAGAGCAGGCCACCGAACTCTTTCTTGAAGCGCGGCACCGAATGGAAATTCTTGGTGTCGTTGGTGCCGATGGCGAGCACGATATGCGTCCACGGATCGGCCGACAGATTGGGCAGTACATGGTCGCGGATCTGGCCCGACGTTGCCGAGTTGAAACCGGCGGCGCGCCAGCGCACGGCGTTGCCGGTACGCTGGGCGATCATCACGGCAAGCTGCGCGGCCAGCCCATCCTCGGAATTGCCGATGCCGACCGACGCTGCCGAGGAATCGCCCAGCACCAGCAGCGAGATTGCCGGCGCCTTGCCCGATATCTCGTGCATCACCGGCCCTTGTGCCGGCAGCATGCGGGTGGTGCGGCGGCGCACGCCGAGCCCCTGCCAGACATAGACGGGGTAGGCGAGCCAGGTGAGAAGAGCCGGAAAGCGCATGGCGATACCGTTATAGATTGGCGGCAGGCTTAGCGCATGTTCGAGCTGAGGTGAACGCCTTCAATCGTCGCAGCAGCTGGGCTTGTCGGCCTGCCTGTCCTGATACTCGTCATGCAGCCGTACCCAGTCCATCAGGCTTTGATAGGGGCCATTTTCGTCACGGCCTTTCGGCGTCATGTCGAGATAGTCGTACGTGCCGATCTGTGCCTCGCCGCCGCGGCCGCGCGACGTGAAGGTGAGGAAGATGTCGCCGTTCTCGTCCTTGAAGAAAACACTTGTGCCGGCAAGGTCCTTCGACGTGCGCGGACGCGTCTCGAAATTGTAGGGGGTGTCGCCGGCCGCGATCTGCTTGTCGGTGAAGGAGACCTGCATGTCGAAGTTGAAATCGGAGGCATAGGACGACACCCAGTCGAACTTCCAGCCCATGCGCTGCTTGTAGGGCAGCAACTCGGCCAGCGGCGCGCGCGCAATCACCACCAGCGACACGTCGTGGTGCCGCAGGTGCTGGTTGGCGCTGTCAATGTGGTCGGCAAGGAACGAGCAACCTTCGCAGCGATGATCCGACCCTGGCGTCATCATGAAATGGTAGACGATGAGCTGGCTGTTGGCGCCGAACAGTCCGGCCAGGTTCTTTGGGCCTTGCTCGGACTCGAAGACATAGTCCTTGCGGATTTTCAGCCAGGGCAATTCGCGTCGTTCGGCCGCGATGCGCTCGCGAAACCGCGTCAATTCCTTCTCCCGCGCCAGATGCGCCTTGTGCGCCTCAAACCAGTCTTCGCGCGAAACCACCTTGTTGCGAGGCATGAACTTCTCCCTGTTTGTTCACCCCAAGGACGTTCGGGATAGGCGCAAACCGACATCGCCTGCGGGTTTTGCCGAAAGGGAGATAAGGATGGACAGGCTTTGCCCCAAGCCCGTGGACGTCACAAACAAAAACCCGGGCGCTTCGGCCCGGGTTTGAACTAAGACGGAAGCACCGCGCTCAGGCGGCCTGTTCGAGGTTCGCCTTCCATTTTCCCAGCGCCGCCAGATGGTTCATGTGGGCGCGATGGGTGAAGGCAGCCTGGCCGGCGGCGACGTTGGATGCCTTGCCGCTCCAGGCCTTTTGCGGGGCGGCCTGCAGGGCGCGGCCGTAGGAGAAGGTCAGCTTCCACGGATGCGGGCCGATGGCGTTGATGGCGTTGAGGTTGGCGGTCGCTTCCTCGTCCGACTGTCCACCGGAGAGGAAAGCGATGCCCGGTACCGCCGCGGGCACCACTTCCCGGAACAGTTTGATGGTCTTCTCAGCGATTTCCTCGGGGCTGTTGGTCTTGCCGGATTTCTTGCCTGCAATGACCATGTTGGGCTTCAGGATCGAGCCTTCCAGCACCACGCCGGCCGCGTAGAGTTCGTCATAGAGCTTCACCAGCGTCGCCTTCGAGACAGCGTAGCAGGTGTCGATGTCGTGGGCGCCGTCCATCAGCACTTCCGGTTCGACGATCGGCACGATGCCGGCTTCCTGGCAAAGGGCGGCATAGCGGGCGAGCGCATGGGTGTTTGAGGCGATCGAATTGGTCGAGGGCACGCCCTTGCCGGTATCCATGTCGATCACCGCGCGCCATTTGGCGAAGCGGGCGCCGAGCTTGTAGTAGTCGGCAAGCCGCTCACGCAGGCCGTCGAGGCCTTCGGTGATGGTGTCGCCGGGAAAGCCGGCCAGCGGCTTGGCGCCGGCGTCGACCTTGATGCCGGGAATGGCGCCCGCAGCCTTGATGATGTCGACCAGCGGCGTGCCGTCGGCGGCCTTCTGGCGGATGGTCTCGTCATAGAGGATGACGCCGGAGATGTATTTCGTCATCGCGTCCTTGGCGCGGAACATCATCTCGCGGTAGTCGCGGCGGCTGTCGGCGGTCGATTCGACGCCGATGACGTCGAAGCGCTTCTTGATGGTGCCGGAGCTTTCATCGGCGGCCAGCAGGCCCTTGCCGCCAGCCACGATCGCGGCGGCAATGTCTTCGAGACGTTCGCTCATTCTAGCTTCTCCTTGACGGTGTTGTTCCGCGCTTAACGGAAGTCTAGCGCCAAAGGAATGGCATCGGAAAGCTCGAATCGATTGAAAGTCTCAGGTGCCTCCTGAAGGCCCTCTCTATGTTGATCGCTTCAGTGCTTCAGCACGTCGACGCCGGGCAGCGGCTTGCCTTCCATCCATTCCAGAAAAGCGCCGCCGGCGGTCGAGACATAGGTGAAATCGTCGGCGACGCCGGCATGGTTGAGTGCGGCCACCGTATCGCCGCCACCGGCGACCGAGACCAGCTTGCCGGCGTTGGTGCGAGCTGCCGCATGCCTGGCCGCTGCTACCGTCGCATGGTCGAAAGGCTCGATCTCGAAGGCGCCGAGCGGACCGTTCCAGACCAGCGTCGCGGCGCGGTCGATCCATTCGCCGATCGCCTTCACGGTCTTTTCGCCGACATCGAGGATCATGCCGTCGGCCGGCACATCCGAGATGGCGACGGTCTCGCAGGCCGCACCCGCCTTGAACTCCTTGGCGACAACACCGTCGACCGGCAGGATGATGGCGCAGCCGGCTTCGGCCGCCTCGATCATGATCTGTTTGGCGGTCGGGGCAAGGTCGTGCTCGCATAGCGACTTGCCGACAGCAGTTCCGCGCGCGGCAAGGAAGGTGTTGGCCATGCCGCCGCCGATCACCAGCGCGTCGACCTTCTTCACCAGGTTCATCAACAGGTCGATCTTGGTCGACACCTTGGCGCCGCCGACAATGGCAACGACCGGACGGACCGGGTTGCCGAGACCTTTCTCCAGCGCCTCGAGCTCGGCTTGCATGGTGCGGCCGGCATAGGCCGGCAGCAGCCGCGCCAGGCCTTCGGTCGAGGAATGGGCGCGATGGGCGGCGGAAAAGGCGTCGTTGACGAAAATGTCGCCATTGGCGGCAAGCCGCTCGGTAAAGGCCGGGTCGTTCTTTTCTTCGGTCTTGTAGAAGCGGGTGTTTTCCAACAGCAGCACGTCGCCCTTGTTCATGGCGGCGACAGCGCTTCCGGCCGTGTCGCCGACGCAATCCGAGGCAAAGCCGACGGGGCGGCCAAGCACTTGCGCCGTGGCCTTGGCGATCGGCTCCAGCGAGAATTCCGGCGTGGGGCCGGCCTTCGGCCGGCCGAAATGGGCGAGCAGGATGACCTTGGCGCCCTTGCCCGACAGCTCGGCGATGGTCGGCGCGATGCGTTCGATGCGGGTAGCGTCGGTGACCTTGCCGTCGGCGACGGGCACGTTGAGGTCGACGCGCACCAGCACGCGCTTGCCGCTGATATTGCCGATATCGTCGAGTGTCTTGAACGCGGCCATGCTGGTTCCTTTCCCTGAGAAATCGCCGGGACCATACCTCGCATCGATGACGATGCAAGGCTTGAGCCGCGGTGCGCGTTAAATTTTGAAGTCAGGGCGATGGTAGCGGTGATGCTTGCGACGAACTTGCTTTGGTTGGCGGCACGGACAGATCGTGTTCAGCTCTCGGTCGCTGCCTTTTCCGCGGCAGGCTCCGAGGATGGCTTCTCCTCAGCCGGAGCCTCGGCGATCTGCGTGTCCGTCGGCTTGCGCCAGTTACGGATGAAGGCGGAGAGACGATCGCCCATCTCGCCGGCGCTCAGGAAAACCGGCACCCGCGCCACCGGCGCGGTTGGTTCGAAGGACAGGCCGAGCCCTGTGATCTTGCCCTTGTCGTCGACGTCGCGGACGATCAGCTCGATCGGGCCGATCAGCACACGGTCGGCATATTCGGCATGGCCGCCGAGGCGGGCCGCCACCAGCGCGCCGACGGTGAGCTTCTGCTCCGCTTCGTTGAGGCCCGGTGCATAGGCGGCTTCCAGTTCCCCGGCCGAACGCGCCGGATCGACGGCGAAGGCGCCGAAGAAATCGGCATCCTCGGGGTCGACCACTGCACGGCTGGCGAACAGCTTGTCGAGCAGGCGCGGATAGCGGTCGGGCACGAAGATGTAGACCTGGTCGCCGGCGGCGAGCCGGCCCATATCCTGGAAGCGCATCGAGCGGCCGTCGCGCAGCACCAGCGAGGGCCTGGCCCAGCGCGGGATGCGCTCGCCGCGTGCCACCGGGCTGCCGGGCGCGACGCGGTAGGCGAGAAGCTCGTGATGGGCCGAGCCCGGCAGTTCGAGCTCGACCTTGTCGAGCGGCCCGAGCCTCGCCGGCACGATCAGGCCGAGCCGGCGCGCCAGCGGCCCGACCGTCCAGCCCTGCACCACCAGCGACACCAGCACGATGATGAAGGCGGTGTTGAAGATGACGCGGCCATTCTCCAGTCCGCCGAGCAGCGGCGTGATGGCAAGCAGGATGGAGACGGCGCCGCGCAGGCCGACCCAGGACACGAAAGCGACCTCGGGGCGCGGCAGGCGGAACGGGATCAGGCAGAGCCAGACGGCGACCGGACGGGCGACAAACATCAGGAATAGGCCAAGCAGCACCGCCGGCACCATGATGGCCGGAAACTGCGAGGGCGTCGCGAACAGGCCGAGGATCAGGAACATGATGATCTGCGCCAGCCACGACATACCGTCCTGGAAGCGCTTGAGGATTGTGACGGCACGGATGTCGGAATTGCCGGCAATCAGCCCGGCGAGATAGACCGCCAGGAAGCCGGAGCCGCCGATGGCGCCGGCGGCGGCAAACACCATCAGCGACAAGGTCAGCACGAAGATCGGCAGCAGGCCGTGGTCGAGATTGAGCCGGTCGACGAGGCGTACGATGGCAAGGCCGCCAAGCGCGCCGACAATGGCGCCGAGGCCCATATTGAGCACGAAGCCGAGGACCAGATTGGTGACCAGCACATGGGTCTCGGGATTGGCGTGGGCGGCGATGACCTCGACCAGGGTGATGGTCAGGAAGATGGCGATCGGGTCGTTGGTGCCGGATTCGACTTCGAGCGTCGCGCGTACGCGCTCGCGCAAATTGATTTCGCCGGCACGCAGCAGGAAGAACACCGCAGCCGCGTCAGTCGAGGCGACGGCGGCGCCCAGCAGGAAGGATTCCAGCCAGCTGAGGTCGAGCAGATAATAGGCGGCGGCGCCGAACAGGCCGGTGGTCAAAAGCACGCCGAAGGTCGCCAGCGACAGCGCCGGTCCGGCCGCCTGGCGCAGCGCATTGAGCGGCGTGCCAAACCCGGAATCGAACAGGATGACCGCCAGAGCTAGTGAGCCGGCAAAATAGGCCAAACGCGCATTGTCGAATTCGATGCCGAGACCGTCGGTGCCGGTGGCCAGACCAATGCAGAGGAACAAGAGCAGCAGGGGAGCGCCGAAGCGGAAGGCGATCAGGCTCGAAAACGCGGCGGCGACGACGAGCGCTGTGCCGACCAGCGTGACGAGATAGATCGCATGCTCCATCCGTAACTTGCCCCTCGAATTCCTCTTTCTCCCGATTTACGGGAGAGTGGGGCGAAGGCATGGCCAGTGCAAGGCGGGAGGGTGGTTTTTTGCCCTATGCCGCTGATTTTCCGGCATTTGGCGGCTCAGGGCGCATTACAGGGCGATCCAACGAAAAACGCCCGGACGAAGCCGGGCGTTTGAGCTGCGAGAAGAGCGCGCTTCAGATCAGGCGATGGTCTTGCCGAAGGCGACCGAGGTGTCGGCCATGCGGTTGGAGAAGCCCCACTCATTGTCGTACCAGGACAGTACCGAAACGAAGTTGCCGTCCATGACCTTGGTCTGGTCGAGCGCCATGATCGAGGAGCGCGGATCGTGGTTGAAGTCGATCGAGACATTCGGGTGATGGGTGACGCCCAAAATGCCCTTGAGCTTGCCGTTGGAGGCGGCGATCACCGCTTCGTTGATCTCCTGCACGGTGGTGGCGCGCTTGGCGATGAACTTGAAGTCGACGACCGAGACATTCGGCGTCGGCACGCGGATCGAGATGCCGTCGAGCTTGCCCTTGAGGTCGGGAAGCACCAAGCCGATCGCCTTGGCGGCGCCGGTCGAGGTCGGGATCTGCGAGAGCGCTGCGGCGCGGGCGCGGTAGAGATCCTTGTGCATGGTGTCCAGCGTCGGCTGGTCGCCGGTGTAGGAGTGGATCGTCGTCATCATGCCCTTTTCGATGCCGACGGCGTCGTGCAGCACGGCGGCCAGCGGCGCCAGGCAATTGGTGGTGCAGGACGCGTTCGAGATGACGATGTGGTCCTTGGTCAGCTTGTCGTGGTTGATGCCGTAGACGACGGTGAGGTCAGCGCCCTCGGCCGGCGCCGAGACGACGACGCGCTTGGCGCCGGCGGTCAGGTGCGCGGCGGCCTTGTCGCGGGCGGTGAAGATGCCGGTGCATTCGAGCGCGATGTCGACGCCCAGTTCCTTCCACGGCAACTGCGCCGGGTCCTTGATGGCGGTGACCTTGAAAGTCTCCTTGCCGACGGTGATCTGGTCGCCGGACACGGAGACTTCATGCGGAAAGCGGCCGTGGACGCTGTCATAGCGCAGCAGGTGCGCGTTGGTCTCGACCGGGCCGAGATCGTTGACGGCGACGACGTCGATGTCCTTGCGGCCGGATTCATGGATGGCGCGCAGGATGTTGCGGCCGATGCGGCCAAATCCGTTGATGGCAACTCTGACGGTCATTTTACTCTCCCTGGGAGCTCGAAAGGCGGCAGATGGGTCCGCAGCTTCATAGCTGCGGATGGGACAAGAATCCAGCCGCAGAAGGCTGAATTTAAATCGATTAGGTTGGTCCAGTCCCGCGAAACCGCCTTGAACGGCTCGCGGGAGCGGACACTGCTTACTTAGCGTGCAGGCGGGCTTCAGCCGCCTTGGCCGCGGCTTCGGCGGTGATGCCGAAATGCGGGTAGAGCTGCTCGATGGTGCCGGAAGCGCCAAAGCCATGCATGCCGACGAAGATGCCGTCCGAGCCGATCAGGTGATCCCAGCCCTGGCGGATGCCGGCTTCGATCGCCATCTTGATCGGCGCGTCGCCGATGGTCTTCTTGCGGTAGGCGTCGCTCTGCTGGTCGAACAGTTCGAAGCAAGGCACCGACACGACGCGCGTCGGGTGGCCGTGCTTTTCCAGGAGGTCACGGGCGCCGAGCGCAATCTCGACCTCGGAGCCGGTGGCGAAGATCGTCACCGCGGCGTCACCGCTGGCCGCGGCCAGTTCATAGGCGCCCTGGCTGCTCAGGTTCTTGGCCGAGTATTCGGTGCGCACCGTCGGCAGGTTCTGGCGGGTCAGCGCCAGGGTCGACGGCGTCTTTTCCGTCTCAATGGCGATCTGCCAGCATTCGGCGGTTTCCACCGCGTCGGCCGGACGGAAGACATTGTGGTTGGGGATGGCACGCAGCGCGGCCAGATGTTCGACCGGCTGGTGGGTCGGGCCGTCTTCGCCCAGACCAATGGAATCATGGGTCATGACGAAGATCGAGCGGATGCCCATCAGCGACGCCAGCCGCATCGACGGGCGGGCATAGTCGGAGAAGCACATGAAGGTGCCGCCATAGGCAATGAGGCCGCCATGCAGCGTCAGGCCGTTAAGCGCGGCCGCCATGCCATGCTCGCGAATGCCGTAGTGGACATAGCGCTGGCCATAATCGTCGGGCGTGATGTTCTTGGTCTGGCTGGTCTTGGTGTTGTTGGAGCCGGTGAGGTCGGCGGAGCCGCCGATGGTTTCCGGCACCGCGCCATTGATGACTTCCAGCGCCATTTCCGAGGATTTGCGGGTGGCGACCTTCGGCTTGTCGGCCGACAGCTTCTTCTTGTAGTCGGCGATGACAGCGTCGAAATTCGACGGCAGCTTGCCGGCGAGGCGGCGCTCGAACTCGGCCTTCAGCTTGGGCTCGGCCTTGGCCAGACGGCCTTCCCAGTCGGTGCGCGGCTTGGCGCCGGCCTTGCCGGCGGTGCGCCAGGCGTCGAGGATGTCGGCCGGAATCTCGAAAGGCGGCGAGTCCCAGTTGAAGAACTTGCGCGCGCCGGCGATCTCGTCGGCGCCGAGCGGCGAGCCATGCGCCTTGTTGGTGCCAGCCTTGGTCGGCGCGCCGAAGCCGATGGTGGTCTTGCAGGCGATCATCGCCGGCTTGTCGGAATGGCGGGCGGCTTCGATGGCATAGGCGATCGCCTCGGGATCGGTGCCGTCAATGTGGCTGGCGTTCCAACCGCTAGCCTGGAAGCGGGCAACCTGGTCGGTGTTGTCGGCGAGCGAGACCGGGCCGTCGATCGAGATGTTGTTGTTGTCCCAGAAGACGATCAACTTGTTCAGCTTGAGGTGGCCGGCAAGCGCGATGGCTTCCTGCGACACGCCTTCCATCAGGCAGCCGTCACCGGCCAGAACGTAAGTGTAGTGGCTGACGAGGTCGTTGCCGAAGGCGGCGTTCATGATGCGCTCGCCGAGCGCGAAGCCGACCGAATTGGCGAGGCCCTGGCCGAGCGGGCCGGTCGTCGTCTCGATGCCGGTGGCGTGGCCGTATTCGGGATGGCCGGCGGTCTTGGAGCCGAGCTGGCGGAAATGCTTGATCTGGTCGATCGTCATGTCCTCGTAGCCGGTCAGGTGCAGCAGCGAATAGAGCAGCATCGAGCCGTGGCCGGCCGACAGGATGAAGCGGTCGCGGTCCGGCCAATGGGGGTTCGTCGGATCGTATTTCAGGAACTTCGTGAACAGCACGGTGGCGATGTCGGCGCAGCCCATGGGCAGGCCTGGATGGCCGGACTGGGCCTTTTCGACCGCGTCCATGGCGAGAAAACGGATCGCATTGGCCATCCGGTCATGTTGTTCACGCGACGTCATGGTACCTCCGGGGTGGGGATTTGCGGGCTTGGCAGAGCCCTGGAAAGGGTGCGCGACACATAGCAGGCGCGGGCTTTTAGTCAACAAATCGGCTGCACATTTGCCGGTCTTGTGATGCCGGCGGCAGGCCTACGTTAGCGTTAGCGGGGGACAGTCGCGAGAGCTTTGTTGACGTTGCCTTCACCCGGTGCCTAATGTTTCCGGGATAACGCGTTCTGAACGCGAGCGATTCGGTGATGGGCAGGGCACAGGACGAAGGCCATGACCGGGGAAACCACACTCAAGGAAGTCATCCACAGGCTGGGCAAGGCCATCGAGGGCCTGGAAAATGCCGTCGCGGCCAAGCTCGAGCATGAGCGCGACTATTCCGAAGCCGAGGCTGAAGTGCAGCGCATGAACGCCGACCGTTCCCGGCTGGCGCAGGAACTCGACAATTCCGAAGCCCGCGCCGAACGGCTGGAAGATGCCAACAAGGAAGTGTCGCGCCGCCTGGTGACCGCCATGGAAACCATCCGCGCGGTGCTGGACAGATAGGAGCTGCAGGCCATGGCACAGGTCACGGTTTCCATCGACGGCAAGCAGTACCGCATGGCTTGCGACGAGGGCCAGGAAGAGCACCTGATCGATCTCGCCGAGCGCTTCGACCGTTATGTCTCGCATCTGAAGGATTCGTTCGGCGAGATCGGCGACCAGCGGCTGACGGTGATGGCCGGCATCATGGTGATGGACGAGTTGTCGGAGTTGCAGAAGCGCGTCAAGGGCATGGAGACCGAGGTGCAGACGCTGCGCAAGACGCGCGACGAAGCGCTGACCAAGGCCGACAAGAACGACACCGTGCTGACCAGCGCGCTCGGCGCGCTCGCCCAGCGTATGGAGGACCTGGCGACGTCGCTGGCGGTCAACAAGGCCTGAGCCCAGGCTTTTCTCGCAGAAGCGAAAGATTGTCGGCCTCAACGTCGGGTGCGTAGCACGAAAGTGCTCGTTCCGCCGCCGACAAGAGTTTCCTATTGTCTCCCAGCCGCGATTTATGCGCTAAGATGCGGCAATGCCGGAGCGTGAGCGCCACCTTGGTGCCGCTCCTAACGAAATCTGTTGCAGGGGAAATGTGCCATGAGCCTTCGTATCAACGACATCGCGCCGGACTTCACCGCCGAAACCACACAAGGGACGGTCAATTTCCATGACTGGATCGGCGACGGCTGGGCGATCCTGTTCAGCCACCCGAAGAATTTTACCCCGGTGTGCACGACCGAGCTCGGCACGATGGCGGGTCTGGCGGGCGAGTTCAAAAAGCGCAACGTCAAGGTCATCGGCATCTCCGTCGATCCCGTTGCGAGCCACGACAAGTGGCAGGCCGACATCAAGACCGCGACCGGGCAGACGGTGAACTACCCGCTGATCGGCGACAAGGACCTCAAGGTCGCCAAGCTCTACGAGATGCTGCCGGCGGGCGCCGGCGAGACGTCGGAAGGGCGCACGCCGGCCGACAATGCCACGGTGCGCTCGGTCTATGTCATCGGGCCGGACAAGAAGATCAAGCTGGTGCTGACCTATCCGATGACCACCGGCCGCAACTTCGACGAGATCCTGCGCGCCGTCGATTCCATGCAGCTGACCGCCAAGCACCAGGTCGCAACGCCGGCCAACTGGAAGCAGGGCGAGGATGTCATCATCACCGCTGCCGTGAGCAACGAGGATGCGATCAAGCGCTTCGGCTCGTTCGACACGATCCTGCCCTATCTCAGGAAGACCAAACAGCCGTCCGCCTAGGTTTTCTCGACCCGGGTCGGTTTCGATTTTTGTCCTGTTTCTGGCAGGGTGTGCTTGACGGGTGCGCCTTGCTGGATGACCATGCTCCTGGTTCATTCCGGCAGAGAAAATCATTCCTGCCGGAGCGAGGGCAGGGGGCCGGACATTGGACGCAGCTTTGGCCAAGCCGCTGGTCAGCGGCTTCTACGACAAGCCGACCGGAGCCATACAGTATGTCGTCGCCGATCCGGCGACGAAAAGCTGCGCCATCATCGACCCGATCCTCGATTTCGACGAAAGGTCCGGCGCCACGGCGACGAAAAGCGCCGATGCCTTGCTGGATTTCATCCGGGCAAACGGATTGGAACTCGAGTGGATCCTCGATACCCATCCGCATGCGGACCATTTCTCGGCGGCACATTATCTCAGGGAGAAGACCGGCGCGCCGACGGCGATCGGCAACAGGGTCGTCGAGGTCCAGAAGCTGTGGAAGGCGATCTACAACTGGCCGGATTTTCCCGCCGACGGGTCGCAGTGGGACAGGCTGTTCGTGGAAGGCGAGACGTTCCTGATCGGTAGCCTTCCGGTCAAGGTGCTGTTCTCGCCCGGGCATACGCTTGCCTCGATCACCTATGTGGTTGGTGATGCCGCCTTCATCCACGATACGCTGTTCATGCCCGACAGCGGCACGGCGAGGGCCGATTTTCCCGGTGGCAGCGCGGCGCGGCTGTGGCGTTCGATCCAGGGTATCCTGGCATTGCCCGACGACACGCGCTTATTCGTTGGCCACGACTACCAGGAGGGCGGCCGCGAGCCGCGTTGGGACAGTACGGTGGCGGAGCAGAAGGCCAAGAATATCCACCTGGCTGCGGCGCGTACCGAGGCCGAGTTCGTCGCCTTGCGCGAGGCGCGCGACAAGACATTGCCGATGCCGCGGCTGATCCTGCATGCGCTGCAGGTCAACATGAATGGCGGCCGGCTGCCGGAGCCGGAAGCCAATGGCAGGCGCTATCTGAAGTTTCCGCTGGATGGGCTGTGAGGGCGCGGCGCTTGAACTGCTGATCTCCCCCCTTGCGGGGGAGATGCCCGGCAGGGCAGAGGGGGGTGCCGTCCCTCCGGCCTGTCAGCCAGATGTAGCTGTGCCCTGAAATTTCCAATCGGGATGACTAAAATCTGAGGGTTGGCGTTCCTTCACACCCCCCTCTGTCGTGCCGGACATCTCCCCCGCAAGGGGGGAGATTGGATCTCACGAATGCTTTCGCCAGCAAACACAAAAAAAGCGGCGCCAGTTTCCTGACGCCGCCTTTTGTTCCTTGCCGAACCCGGCTTAAGCCGCCGGCTGCGCTTCAATCGTGCGCAGGGCTTGCATCTGGCGCTTAGCGGCGGCCTTGACGGCGTCCTGCACCTTCTCGAAGGCGCGCACCTCGATCTGGCGCACGCGCTCGCGGCTGATGTCGAACTCGGCCGACAGCTCTTCCAGGGTCAGCGGCTCTTCGGCGAGGCGACGGGCCTCGAAGATGCGCCGCTCGCGATCGTTGAGCACCGCAAGGGCGCCCGACAGCATGCCGCGCCGGTTTTCCAGCTCGTCCTGCTCGATCAGCATGTCTTCCTGGCTTTCGTGGTCGTCGACCAGCCAGTCCTGCCATTCGCCTGATTCGCCTTCGCTGGCGCGGATCGGCGCGTTGAGCGAGGCATCGCCCGATAGGCGACGGTTCATCGACACGACTTCAGCTTCGGAGACGTTCAGCCTGGTGGCGATCTCGGTGATCTGGTCGGGCTTCAAGTCGCCATCGTCCAGCGCCTGGATCTTGCCCTTCACCTTGCGCAGGTTGAAGAACAGGCGCTTCTGGTTGGCGGTCGTGCCCATCTTGACCAGGCTCCACGAGCGCAGGATGTACTCCTGGATCGAGGCCTTGATCCACCACATGGCGTATGTCGCGAGGCGGAAGCCACGCTCGGGTTCGAATTTCTTGACGGCCTGCATCAGGCCGACATTGCCTTCCGAGATCACTTCGCCGATCGGCAGGCCGTAGCCGCGATAGCCCATGGCGATCTTGGCGACGAGCCGGAGGTGGCTGGTGACGAGCTTGTGCGCAGCGGAAGTGTCTTCATGCTCGGCGTAGCGCTTGGCGAGCATGTACTCTTCCTGCGGCTGAAGCATGGGAAAGCGGCGGATTTCTTCCAGGTAGCGGCTGAGGCCGCCTTCGCCGGAAACGATACTTGGTAACGACTGGGCCATGATAGCGCCCCCTCTCTATTGGAGTGATGCCCCCGAAACGCGGCGGGCATGTGACGCGAGCACCAAAAGGCTCGCCCGCGACAACCGGTTTATATAGGAACAAAACCAGAAAAGACAGGCATTTGTTCAACACGAAACAGTGTGTCACGCCAAAGTGAACAATGCCGCTCAGGTTTTAGATGGCGGGTTCAGAGCTTGCGAAAGCCGCCGACGAGTTCCTCCATGTCCCCCGGTATCGGCGCCTCGAACCTCATCGATAAATGGGTAGTCGGGTGTCGAAATGCAAGGAGCCAGGCATGCAAAGCTTGCCTGGAAAATGCCTTCACTTGGCCTTTCAACGGTTCGGGCAACCGGTTGGCCTTGGTGCGGAAGGCCTGGCCGTAATCGGGATCACCGATGACGGGATGGCCGATATGAGCCATGTGGACGCGGATCTGGTGGGTGCGGCCGGTTTCGAGCCGGCATTCGACCAGGCTGGCGGTGGCGAACTCCTGCTGGTCCTCGCCGAAACGCTCCTTGACCGTGAAATGGGTGACGGCGTGGCGGGCGTCGTCGCGGCCTTCCGGCACCACGGCGCGGCGCACGCGGTCGGCGGCGCGTCCGAGCGGCGCGTCGACGGTCCCTGTCGGCCGCGGCGGGATGCCCCAGACCAGCGCCAGATAGGCGCGTTCGAGGTCGCCGGTGCGGCCATGGTCGGCAAAGGCTTCCGACAGCGCCTTGTGGGCGCGGTCGGTCTTGGCCACCACCATGACGCCGCTGGTCTCCTTGTCGAGGCGATGGACGATGCCCGGCCGCCTGACGCCGCCAATGCCTGAAAGACTGTCGCCGCAATGGTGGATCAGGGCGTTGACCAGCGTGCCGGTCCAGTTGCCGGCGCCGGGATGAACGACGAGGCCGGCCGGCTTGTTGATGACGATCAGCTCGTCGTCCTCATAAAGCACGTCGAGCGCGATGGCCTCGCCCTGCGGTTCGGCCGGCTCGGGCTCGGGCATGACGATCGATACGCGCTCGCCGACGCTCATCTTGCGCTTGGTCTCGTCGACCGGTTTGCCGTCGATCGTGACAGCGCCCTGTTTGATCAGCATCTGCACGCGGCTGCGCGACATGTCGGGGCCGAGGCTCGCCGCAAGCCACTGGTCGAGGCGCTGTCCGGCAGCATTGGTGCCGGCCTCGAGCACGGTTGGCTCCGCCTCTATGAATTGTCTGGTCTCTTCGTTATGAGCGCTCATCGAAACCGTTCCGGAATGTTCTGCCATGGCCCGGCCCGCCGACGACGAAGATCAGGAAAAGCCGCTCGACCCCGAGATCGAAAAGGTGCGGGGCAGGCTCATCCGCTTCATGGCCATCAATCTCGGCCTGCTTTTGCTGGCCCTTATGGTGGTGATCGCGGCCGTTGTCTACAAATCGCGCAAAGCGCCGCCTGCGAACCCGCCGCTAGCCAGCGACATCCAGGTGCCGGGTGGTGAGCCGCTGGCAGAGGACATCGTGCTGCCCGTCGGGGCCAAGGTGATCAGCCAGTCGCTGTCGGGCAACCGTATCTCGATCGACACCGAGCTTGCCGACGGCAGCCGCACCATCTTCGTCTACGACATGGCAGAGCGCCGCATGATCGGGCGCTTTGCCATCCGCAACAAATAACTGGCTGCAAATGCAGCAGACAAGTTTGCAGCCGATATGACCGGGTTTGCCGAAAGCCGCCGCATCGCCACCGTCACGCTCGTCGTCGCCGATTATGACGATGCGATTGCGTGGTATGTCGGCAAGCTTGGCTTTGCGCTCATCGACGACATCGATCTCGGCGACGGCAAGCGCTGGGTGACGGTGACGCCGGCCACTGGGCTAGGTCCGCGGCTGCTTCTGGCCGAAGCCTCGGACGAAATGCAGAAAAGCCGCATCGGCGACCAGACCGGCGGCCGGGTGGCCTTCTTCCTCGAAACCGATGATTTTGCCAGGGACCACACTGCGATGCTCGAAAACGGCGTCGACTTCCACGAAACGCCACGCCATGAGCCCTACGGCACGGTGGCGGTGTTCGCTGATCTCTACGGCAATCTGTGGGACCTGATCGAGCCGAAACGCTAGGTCGGCAAACCGACATTCCACAGAAGCGGTCCGGCGGTTCGAAGCCCAGTTGCTTTTTCCAAACCGTCAGCCTATATCGCCGGTTCTTGAACGCGCCCATCGTCTAGCGGTCAGGACACCGCCCTCTCACGGCGGGAACAGGGGTTCGATTCCCCTTGGGCGTACCAAGGATTTCAATCATCCAGTTGCGGCTCAGCCAAACCGTCAAATAACGGTCGAATAAATCCGCGCGACCCAATGAATGGGACGGGAGAACAAAAGAGCCCGCCACCGTCAATGGACTCGGCGCTGGGCCTATGGCTCGCTACAGGGCCAATCTTCAGGCCTCGTCAAGCCAGAAGGCAACTCAGTCTGGGCGTCTCCGCAAGCCATGTTGAGCTGCCACTGGGACAGACCCGCCGACTTGGAAAGATCGAGGCCCTCGATACGGGTCTGAAAGAAAAAAGCGCGGTCAAAGTCTATCGGCGCGGTGAACGTCGCTCCTCGGAAGTCCGCCCGCGCGAGATTGGCAAACGAAAAGCGGCTGCCGCTGATATCGGCGCCATGGAACTGCGCTCGCCCCAATTCCGCCTTTGTGAAATCAACATTGGTCAGATTGGCGTCCTGGAAATTCGAGCGCTGCACTTCCGCGCCCGTAAACACAGCGCCCTGCGCGTCCATATGGCTGAAGTCGGTCCTGTAGGCCTCGATTTTGTCGAACCGGACGCCTTTGGCGGTCGAGTCGGCCAGGGAAGCACGCACAAGCGTTGCCTTCTCAAAATTTGCCGCAAGGAGATTGCTGTTCCTGAGGTCGGTCGACGTGAAATCAACACTGATCAGGTTCGCCCCGCTCAGGTCCTGTCCTTCTAGGATGAGAAGCTTTTTGTCACAGTCCTGCCAATTGACGCCAGGCGCCGCGGCTGCGTCGCAATTTTGAGCGGCAGCAGCGTTCTGCCAGGCAAATACAATGCAAGCCGCTAGAACCAAGCCGGATGCGCCGTGAGCTATGGTTCGTCTCAAAGTCATTGTTGCTGCACCTCTGCTACTCGCCGACAATCGACCTTAACACATCTGCCGACACTCGAAAGCGACGGCGTTTTGCCCGCTCGGATACACCCAATTTAAGTCAGGCGATGACGCTTGAAAGCGTAGCAATCTCTGTTACTTAACGTGTGGGGATAGCATCTGCGGCAACGCGGATTTGGGTTGGGTAGAGCGGCTATGAGTTCGGTAAAAATGACATGTCCGCGCTGTCACGGCAGCGGCAAAGTTTTCGAGTGCTCCAGATGGCGCGCGTCAAAAGGGCATTGCTGCCCGCAAGGCACGCATCGGGCCGGCTGCCCCGGGCAGACCATGGCGTGCGCCGAATGCGCGGGTCTCGGCGCGCCGGCGGAGGCCGAGTTCAGAGCTGTCGCTTAAGCCAAAATCCTGCAGCCTTAAGCCTTTTTTACCATCGAGCGCCCGCAGGCTCTGCGAGCTTCTGGCGTGGTGCTGACAATTGCACTAGCATCAAGACCGAAGCCTTGCAGCAAAGGCTCGTTGGCGGCGCGCAGACCGCCGGGGAACGGATCGGGAAAGCCGCCAGGCATGCACATCCGCTGCGCGCATGGCGTGCGGCGATGGCTGAATCCAAGCTCGCCCCACAAGGCGAGAGGCCGGCGAGGAGGAGACCGATGCAGAAACTGCAATCGCAGGGCGTCCATCACATCACGCTGGTCGGCGCCGGGCGACAGACCTCGATCGATTTCTGGGAGGGCGTGCTCGGCATGCCTTTCATCTTCGAGCAGCCGAATCTCGACAAGCCCAGGGAAAGCCACCTCTATTTCGATCCGGGCGACGGCAGGCTGATCACCATCTTCACCGACGAGAGCCGCACGGCGGTGGCGCGGCGCACGCCGACCGAGCCGGGCTGCGTCCACCACATCGCTTTCTCGGTATCGCGCGTCACCTTCCTGCAGGCGGTCGCCCGGCTCGACGAGCGCGCCATCAAGCACAGCGGCGTCAAGGATCGCGGCTTCATGGATTCGATCTATTTCGAGGATCCGCTCGGCCTTTTGATCGAACTTGCATCCTACCGCTTCGAGCCGCCGACGGGCTTCACCCATGCCGACGTCTTGATGCAGGCACACAAGCTGCGCGTCGCGCGCGGCGACTATAACATTGCTGAAGTGCATCTCGCCGACGCGATCCAGACGCTGGTCGAATGGTCGCGCGCGACCTTGTCGGACGACCGGACGCCGAAAAATCCATACTGACGGCCAACAAAAGGGGAGGACCACAATGGCAAAGACAGTGACCAAGAGCGCTGGGAAATCTGGGGCCAAGGCAGCGCCGAAAGCCGCCGCCAAGCCAACGGCAAAAGCGGCTGCCAAGCCTGCGGCAAAGGCATCGGCAAAGTCGGCTGCGAAAGCCGCGGCGAAGCCGGCAGCCAAGAAGTCGGCGCCGAAGACGGCCAAGTCGAAGAAGCCGGCATTGAAGATCAGCATGTTGAAGCCCAGCGTCAACAACATGACGGTCCGGGTGTTTGCGCGTGCGGCCGGGTTCGACGCCGCCGAAACCGACGCCTGGGGCCACACGCGCTCGCCCGAATATATGGCGCGCAACCCGGCGCATCTGACGCCGATGATCGAGGACAAGGGGCTGCCGCGCGGCGTGCTCTGGGAAAGCTGCGCCATCATGCAGTATCTCGCCAACAAGCACGGGCTGGAGAAATTTTATCCCAAGGCGCCGGCGAAGCGGGCGATGGTCGACAGCGCCATGTTCTACCTGATCGGCACGCTCTACCCCTATGTGGCGCGCGCCACCTATCCGGCACTCAACTTCCCGCAGTATGCCGGCGAGGTCGGCCACAGCGACGCCGATCCAGACAAGAAGTCCGAAGCGCAGAAGGCCGCGATGGCGGCGATTGCCGAGCCGCTGGAGGTGTTTCATTCCTTCTTCCGGGACGGCAAGCCGTTCATCGGCGGCAAGCACCCGTCGATCGCCGACATTCGCCTGGCATCGACGCTCGAGTTCCTGGCCGTCATCGACTACGCGCTGCCCAAATGGGCGAAAGAGTATGTCGCGGCGATCGAGAAGAAACTCGGCAAGGCCTATGCCGAGCCGGCCGGCGACGTCAGAGGCTATATCGCCTATGTGAAATCACAGGCCAGCGCGCAAAGCTAAGGATTCGTTAACCAAAGCCCTGTCTAGTGAGGGCAATCCACCCCGCGACCACGGATGTACTGGCGCCGAAGTGGAAGGAAAGGTCGGCGCAATGCCGGCCTTTTTGCTTTTCGCCGATGCGCCGTCAGACACGTTCCCGCGCTCTGCCACAAAGTCTGACATCAGCCATATTGCCATTGCTGGCGTCGACCCTACCATCATCCATGGCGGCCGAGGTACGAGGAGCTTTGCAATGAAAGGCGTGGCGAGATTGTTTGCGGTGGTTGGTGTTGTGTTGGTCGGAGGCTACCCGTCAAATGCCGCGCCGCTCGATACGATGGGCGATGTCGGCGACGCAATTCAGGCGTGCTGGACGCCGCCGGCCGATGCAGGAAGTGCCAGCGTCACCTTGAGTTTCAGCTTCAAGCGCGACGGCACGCTGATCGGCCCGCCGCGACCGACGGCGATCAAGGTCGATGGCGACGCGCAAGCCAAGAAGTCCTTTGTCGACGCCGCAGTGGCTGCGCTGCAAAAATGCCTGCCGCTGAGCTTCTCGCAGAAGCTGGCGCAAGGCGTCGCCGGCAATGTCTTCACCTTGCGGTTCGACTCGCCCAAGAAATAGCTGCGCCAATCAGTGGTGCCGGAGCCGGAGGTCCACGTGACGCTGAAGCTCCGGCATCTCGAAGACGTAGTCGGCCCAGGCGGATTCCGGAATCTGCCCGGCCAGATAGCACTCCAGCAACAGGTTCTGTTCGGCATCGAGCGGTCTCAGCGCCCATTGATGATCCAGTCCCAGCGAGTGGAACAGGTTCCTGGTCAGGCCAGAGACAGTGAAGTGAATAGACATCTTCGGTCTCCTTTGACCGACACAACGCGAGACGTCGGGGAAAGGTTTCAACCGCAAGGGCCGATAACGCGAGATTGATCGCGGCGGCGCCCGGCCATCGCCGACGCCTGGCTTCGTCTCAATCTTGAAACAAAAGTGTAATAGCGAATTTACACGAGCCGGCATAATACAGGAGATGTAAAATACCTGGCCGTTGCTGGCTTTCTCTTAATTAGACTTGCCTCATACATTGAAGCTCAATCGGCCGGAGCGCTGTCGGCTCCACGGGGACAAGGATCAGGATCGCCGATGATGCGTTTGTGGCTGGTCGTGATCTTCGCACTGGTGTCGATGACGGCGACCGTCCTCGGAAGCTCGACTTCCCTGGCCGATCCATGCGCGGCACTCAGGGGCCAGATGGCCTCGTCCGGCCGTGGCAGTGGGATCAGCCCCGAGCTTGCACAGCTGCGCCGCCAGCTTGCGGCGATCCAGGGGCTGGAGAGGCAGCGCCGCTGCACGGCGCAAAGCGCTTCGGGCGGCTTCTTCAACGCTTGCGCCGATCTCGCCAGAAGCCGCGCGCAGGTGCAGCGCCAGATCGCCGGCGCCGCGATGTCGGGCAGGGATACGTCGGGGCTGCAGGCCAGGCTCGTCGCGCTCGGCTGCGCGCCCGTTGCCGGGCAACAGAAACAGCGTCCGGCGGGCGCCACGATCGGCAGGAATTCGATGTTGTTTTGCGTTCGCCTGTCCGACGGCTATTTTTTCCCGGCGCCGAAATCGCAGTTCGTGCAAGGCGACGATGTCAAGCAGATGGTCGATCAGTGCCGCTACATCTGCGACGATGCCGGCGTCGACCTGTACACGCTCAGTGATCCAAGCCTTGAAACCGAAGAGATGGTCGCGCTCGATACACGCAAACCGTACAAGGACCTCCCGGCGGCCTTCAAATACCGCGACGACGCGACGTTCCGGGCATGCGACGTCAAGCGCTACTCGAGGCGGGTGGCCGAGTTGAGGGCGCGCACGGTTACGCCAGCCAATATGAGCAACGCCGTCATTCCCTTGCCGTCGGCCAAGCCCGATCTCGGCACCGTTGCGCAAATCCCCCCGACCGAAGCCGATGCCCCGGAGGCCATCGGCGCTGCCCAGCAGCAGCAATCGGTCGAAGCTTTCTCGCGGCCGGTCAGGATGGTCGGGCCGGCATTCTTCCCGGCGGACTGACGCGCGGCGCCAAAATTCCCTGTTTTATGCATGTCGTGATCCCAAAAACCGGGTCACTTCAGGCGACATGCATCGGGAGCCTATTCGCAGACCATTCTGTAGCGCTTGCCGGGCTCGCTGACATTCTTGCAGGTGAGCGGGTCGGCCGGTTCGGAAGCCATCGCGGGCGCGTTGGATCTGACGTGCCGCCTTGGCGAAGCAATCGTTGTCGTGTGCCGGCGTGCCGCCGGCCGGTACGGCTCCTGCGGCGGCGGCGTCGGAAACACGCCTGCTTGTGCCTGCATCTTGCTGGCCTCGGTCTGCGACGGGTCGCGATCCCAGACCCGCCTGATATCGAGCGGCCTCGGGATCACCACCGTGCCGTCATAGCTGCGCGCGCAGCCGCTGCTCGCAAGCAGCGCCAGCCCCAGGAAACAAGGCACGATCCAACCAGTCATCCGCAATACCCCTGCCGACTTATAGCCCGGCCGGGGTTCCGCCGACAACCGGCGGAATACCGCAGGGCAATGTGGGCTCTGGCCGCAGTCTGGATGCATTATGGTTAGCGGATCATTAATGCTTCTCGGGCACATTCCGCCGGCGAACCGCTGAGGGGGTTCGGCCTTGGCTTTCGGGGTGGGAACGGGATGGCTGACGGGACTATTGGAACACGCGGCGGACGCGGTTCCCCAAAGGGGGCAGTGGACGGCGAGGATACGTCCGTTGGGGCTTCGCCCGAGGCGCCGCATGAGCTGGTCGAGGCCGGTTTGCATGGCGAGGACGATTCCGCCGGGGGGTCGCCCGAGGCGCTGGTCGACCTGTTCGAGGCCGCTTTGCGTGGCGAGGACACTCCCGACGAGGGTCCGCCCGAAGGGCTGCGCCGGTCGGTCATGGTTGCTTTGTGTGGCGAGAACGCGTCCGCCGGGGCTTCACCCGAAGCGCTGCGCCAACAGGTCGAGGCGGACGCCGACTGGATCTGGGAGACCGACGCCGAACTGCGCTTTTCCTGGCTATCAGAGAATTACCAGGCCGCTACCGGCATCGATCCCGCCAGCATTCTTGGTCGTTTCCGCTTCGATTTCCTCAAGCAGATGTCGCATGGCAATCGACAGGCCGCCGCGCATCTGGAGGATCTGCAGGCGCATCGGCCGTTTCGCGATTTCGTCTATGAATTGAAGGGCGGCCGCCCCGGCTGCCGCTGGGTTTCGATCAGCGGCTCCCCACGCTTCGACGGAGAGGGCGAATTTACCGGCTATCGCGGCATTGGCCGCAACGTCACGGCGCTGGCCAGTGCATTGGACGACCTTCGGCAGGAACAGAGTGGTCAGCCCGCGGCAGACGAAAGCACGCAGCATCTTGCCGATCTCGAGCGGACGATGGATGCCATGCATATGGGCGTCGTGCTGCTCGACGCCAAGCTCGACACGCTCATCGTCAACAAGGCCTATCGCGACCTCTCCAGGATTCCCGACGGCGCCGTCACCGTCGGCGCGCCGTTCAGCCTGCTGATGGAGCTCAACCGCCGCAACGGCATCTATGGCGATCTCGATGAACAGCAGTGGCAGCATTACCTCGCCACCCGCATCGAGGAGATCCGCGCCGGCTCGGTTGCGCCGCGCGAATTTCTCCATGCCAATGGCAGGACGATGATGTTCTCGGTGACGGCATTGTCCGGCGGCAAGCGGCTATTGACCTACTACGATGTCTCCGAGCTCAAGCGTCGCGACGCCGAGATCGAGAGTGCCAACGCCAAAATCACCGAGACCTTCGCCAATCTTCGCACGATGGTCGACCAGATGCCGATCGGCGTGCTTGTGCTTGATGCGGACATGCGCGCCGAGGTGATCAACCGCGCCTTCTATGATTTCTGGGAAATCGATCCCCGACGCGCCGGGATCGGCTGCGACTTCCGCGAGCTGATGCAGGCCAGCCGCGATATGGACCCCTACGGCGCGGACGACGCCGAATGGCAGGGCCACATCGCCGAGCGCGAAGCAGAAATCACGGCCGGTGTGGTGGGCTCCAGGCAATTGCCGCGCAATGACGGCCGTACGCTGATTGCATCGCTGGCGCCGCTCGCCGGCGGCAAAAGGCTGATCTCCTATGTCGACGTCACCGACATGAAGGATCGCCAGGCCGAACTCGCCGAGGCGCTGGAAAAATCGCGCCTGGCCGAGGCGGTGATCAACGCCGTCGAGGACCCGATTTTCGTCAAGGACGACAATCTGCGATTCGTCTTCGTCAACGAGGCGTTCTCGGCGCTGTTCGGACAGACGCCGCAAGCGATGCTGGGCAGGCCTGGCGGTGACTTCATGCCCGGCAAGGATGCCGCGCTGTTCGAAGACAGCGAACGCGCCGTGCTGGCGACCGGCATGCCTTACGAGATCGAGGAGAATTTCGAGGTCGAGGGCGCCAGGCGCTCGCGCATCGTGCGCAAGAACCGCGTCGGCATGCCAAGTGGCCGCAACTATGTCGCCGGTTTCCTGTTCGACATCTCCGACATGAAGCGCCGCGAGACGGAAGCCGAAGACGCGCGCAAGACCCTCGCCACGGTGCTGGAATCGCTCCCCGCGGCCGTCATCATCTACGACCGCGACGACAAGTTTGTCTTCGCCAACCGCAAGCTGCAGGACACGCTGCCGGCGCTGGTGCCGGCATGGCAGCCCGGCAGCAGCTTCCGCGACGCGCTGGAACTCGGACATTCGGTTGGCTATTTCAGACTGAGCGGCGATCCAGAGATCGACAGGCTCTATGACGGCGACCGCGAGGTCTGGCTCAATGCCATCCTCGCCCGCTACCACTTGCCGAACACCTCCTACGAGCGCCTCAATCCGGACGGCCGCTGGTATCAGGTCTACGATATGCGCACCGACGACGGCACCTTCATCGGCGTGCGTGTCGACATTTCCGACATCAAGAGCCGCGAAAAGGCGCTGCAGGATTCGATGCGCCAGATCGACTTGTTCCGCCATGTCATGGACGAACTGCCGGTCGCTGCGTTCATCAAGGCGCAGGACCTCAGCATCGAATTCGTCAACAAGGCATGGTGCGCCATGACCGGCATCGCCAAGGAAGATGTCATCGGCCGCACCGATCGCCAGCTGTTCGGCGCCGACGATGCCGAAAGCTACAGCCATGACGACACCGAAGTGGTCGTCACCGGGGCAGTGCGCGAGGTCGAGGAGCCCGTCACCCATCGCGACGGCACGGTGCGGCAGTTGATGACGCGCAAGAGCCGCCTAGTGGCGCTCGACGGCTCGGTGCATCTGGTCGGCTCCAGCACCGACATAACCGACGTCAAGGCGCGCGAGCAGGCGCTGGAAGAGAGCATGCGCGAGAACGAGGTGTTTCGCAATCTCATCGACAACGTGCCGGTGTCGATCTACGCCAAGCGCTCGGACTTGCGCCAATTCTACGTCAACAAGGGCTGGTGCGACCTGACCGGCCTCAGCAAGGAGGAGGCGATCGGCAAGACCGACGTCGAGATCTTCGGCGCGGACGGCGAAGCCTTCGTCGCCGGCGATATGGCAGTGCTGCGCACCGGCGAGACGCAGGAGATCGAGGAAACGGTGACGCTTGCCGACGGCAATGTGCGTCACCAGTTCGCGCGCAAGGGCGCGATGATCGCGTCGGACGGTTCGCTCTATCTGATCGGATCGACCACCGACATCACCGAGTTAAAAATGCGCGAGGCCGAGCTGCGCGAGGCGCGCCAGCGCGCCGTGCTCGCCGACCGCGCCAAGTCGGAATTTTTGGCCAATATGAGCCACGAAATCCGCACGCCGATGAACGGCGTGCTCGGCATGGCCGAGCTGCTCGCCAAATCCGACCTCGACCCCAAGCAGAAGACGTTCACCGACATCATCGTCAAGTCGGGCAACGCGCTGCTGACGATCATCAACGACATATTGGACTTCTCCAAGATCGATGCCGGCCAGCTGGTGCTCGACCCGGCGCCGTTCAACCTGCCCGAGGCGATCGAGGATGTGGCGACGCTGGTATCGACACGCGCCAAGGAGAAGGACCTCGAACTGATCGTGCGCATCGAGCCGGGCCTGGAAAGCCTGTTCATCGGCGATGTCGGCCGCTTCAGGCAGATCGTCACCAATCTGCTAGGCAATGCGGTAAAATTCACCGACGAAGGCCATGTGCTGGTCGATGTCACCGGCGAGAGGGTTGTGGCCGGAACCAGGCTCACCATCTCGGTCACCGATACCGGCATCGGCATTCCGGAGGACAAGCTGAGGGCCGTCTTCGAAAAGTTCAATCAGGTCGATACCTCGTCGACCAGGCGCCATGAAGGCACCGGGCTCGGCCTTGCCATCACCTCGCGGCTGGTCGAGCTGATGGGCGGCGAGATCGGCGTCGAGAGCGCCGAGGGCAAGGGCTCGACCTTCTGGTTCACCGTCACGCTGCCAAGGGCCGGCCAGCAGACGGGGCAGCGCATCATGCCCGTCGACGTCACCGGCGCAAGGGTGCTGATCGTCGACGACAACGCCGTCAACCGCTCGATCCTGACCGAGCAGATGGTGTCGTGGACGTTCGATTCCTGCGCTGCCGAAAGCGGCGCCGAAGGGCTGAAGGTGCTGGTCGCCGCGGCCGCCTATGGCGTGCCGGTCGACTGCGTCGTGCTCGACTACCAGATGCCGGGGATGAGCGGCGCCGAAATGGCGCGCATCGTGCGCAACACCGCGGGGCTCGCCGACACGCCGATCATCATGCTGACTTCGGTCGACCAGTCGCTCGCCAACACCAGCTATCGCGATCTCGGCATCGATGCGCAGCTGATCAAGCCGGCGCGCTCCTCGGTGCTGCTGGAGACGCTGGTCGCGACCATCCAGCGCCATCGCCACGGCACGACAGGTCAGGCACCGGAGGCCGCAAGCGGCGGTTCCGGCGAAGCGATGGTACAGCCGACGTCGACAACGACGGCACGGGGCGCGTCCGAGCGATCGCAACTGCACCCGCCGCCGCTGCGCGCCCGCGCCCGGGCAGGCGGCAACGAACGCGGGCTCGATATCCTCGTTGCCGAGGACAATGAGGTGAACCAGATGGTGTTCACCCAGATCCTCGGTGAAACCGGCTTCAGCTTCGAGATCGTCGGCAACGGCCGCAAGGCGCTCGATGCTTTCGGCCGGCTCAATCCGCGCATGATCCTGATGGATGTCTCGATGCCGGAGATGAACGGGCTCGAAGCCACGGCCGCGATTCGCCGGCTGGAGGAAGAGAGCGGCACGCATATCCCGATCGTCGGTGTCACCGCGCATGCCTTGAAGGGCGACCGCGAGCGCTGCCTGGAAGCCGGCATGGACGACTATCTGCCCAAGCCGATCAGTCCCAAGGCGCTGCTCGAAAAGGTCGAACGCTGGGCCGGCATCGCGAGCGAAGCCCAACGCGACGCCGGCTAACTGGTATCAGTACCGGGATTCGGCAGCTCAGCGGCGTCCAGCGGTATGGTGCGATCGCACCATATCAAAGCTTGCGCCCATTCGGGAAAATGGCGGCAACAAAACCGCTCATTCAGTTACGGGCGGGAGCAAGCGACCGCCGACAAGAAACAGCGTCGAAATCTACCCCAACGGACCTGTTTTTGGCGATGGCTCGGCCAAGATGCGCTCTGGCCACGGGCAACGCGCTTCCGTCCGGTTTTTCTTTCTCGGCATCGCGGCCTGCGATCCGCCGGGACAAATGCCGGCGCAAAATCCCGCAAGCTTATGATTCCAGCGGCAAACTGCGGCTCTCCCGGCGAGGCCGGCCGGCTGCGGCTTTCTGTGCGTCCATCCGACGTTACCGGGCTGACACGAAACTGTCATGCGACTGTAATAATCGAAGGCTATTGGCCTCAGCGGGCGCCGGCTGAAGAGGGCGCCGAGAGACCATCTTCCGAACAGGAGCAGGCCACATGAAGAAATTCCTCGTTACGGCATCGGCCGTGGCGGTAGCGTTCGCCGCATCGTCCGGCGTCGCCGCTGCGCGTGACCAGATCCAGGTCGCCGGTTCGTCGACCGTGCTACCTTACGCCAAGATCGTCGCCGAGCAGTTCGGCGAAACCTTCACCAACTTCAAGACCCCGGTTGTCGAGTCCGGCGGCAGCGGCGCCGGCATCAAGGAATTCTGCAAGGGCGTCGGCGAAGACACCATCGACATCGCCAACTCCTCGCGTCCGATCAAGAAGGACGAGCTGAAGTCCTGCGCCGACGCGGGCGTGAAGGACGTTCAGGAAGTCCGCATCGGCTATGACGGCATCGTTTTCGCCACCGACATCAAGGGCCCGGATTGGGCGCTGGTTCCTGCCGACGTCTACAAGGCGCTGGCCGCCAAGCTGGTCGTTGACGGCAAGCTCGTCGACAATCCGAACACCAAGTGGAACCAGGTCAACCCGAAGCTGCCCGACTGGGATATCGCTGCCTACATCCCCGGTGAAAAGCACGGCACCCGCGAAGTGTTCGAGACCAAGCTGCTCGACGCCGGCTGCGACAAGGCTGCTATCAAGGCCACCGGCATTGCCGACGACAAGGAAATCGGCAAGACCTGCATCGCCATCCGCAAGGACGGCAAGGCTGTCGACATCGACGGCGACTACACCGAGACGCTCGCCCGCATCGACTCCAACAAGACCGGCGTCGGCGTGTTCGGCCTCGCCTTCTACGAGAACAATGCCGACAAGCTAAAGGTCGCCACCGTGGAAGGCATCGTGCCTTCGACCGAGACGATCGCAACCGGCAAGTATCCGGTTTCGCGCCCGCTGTTCTTCTACGTCAAGAAGGCGCATCTCGGTGTCGTTCCCGGCCTCAAGGAATATGTCGAGTTCTTCCTTGACGACCAGATGATCGGCCCGGAAAGCCCGCTCGCCCAGTACGGCCTGGTGTCGGCTCCCGACGCCGAGCGTCAGAGCCAGCGTGACGCCTTCGCCGCCGGAAAGACGATGTAATCAGTCTATCGGATCAGGGCGCGGACCAATCCGCGCCCTGATTTCGCCGCTTGCCGCAACGGCGGCGGCGATCTGAACTTTCCCTGGGGTGGGTGATGTCGTCCTTGCTCGTACTCGCCATAGTCATTGCCATCGGTGTGGTCGCCTTCGTGATCGGCCGCCAGCGCGCCGCGGCGCAGGATACCGGCAAGGTCAAGCCGCATTCGCGCGCCCACTATCACGGCTGGTGGGCCTTTCTGCTCGCTGTCCTGCCTGCCGTCCTGCTGCTCGCCGTCTGGGACATAGGCTCGTCCTTCTATCTCGACCGGCACATCCACGCCGCCTTGCCCGAACGCACTGTCGACTCCAAGGTCGCCAGCGAAGCGCTCGACGCCAGCCTGGTGAAGAGCCTCGCCAAGGGCCTGCGCCGACTCGATGCCGCTACGCCGCTTCCCGCCACCTTCGCTGAATTGCAGCCGTTGCTCATCGCCAAGGGCGTGGCGCTGGCCAGCGACACGCAGGACTACATGATCCCGATCGCCGTCGAGGCCAACAAGGTCCAGGACAGGCTCGGCTGGTTTGGCGCGGTGATCACCCTTGCACTGTCGATCGCCGGCGCCTTCTATGCGCTGCGGCAGATCGCGCCCCGCGCCAGGGCGCGCAACAATGTCGAGAGGCTGATGCTGTGGGGCCTGCTTGCGGCCTCGACCATCGCCATCCTGACCACGGTCGGCATCGTGCTGTCGATGCTGTTCCAGACCATCACCTTCTTCGAAAGCGTGTCGCCGATGAGCTTCTTCTTCGGTACGGTGTGGGACCCGCGTTTCGCAGCTGCCGGTTCGGGCGGCAGCCAGGGCCAGTTCGGCCTGATCCCGCTTCTCGCCGGCACGCTCTACATTGCCGCCGTCGCACTGCTGGTGGCTGTGCCGGTCGGGTTGATGTCGGCGGTCTACATGTCCGAGTATGCCTCGCGCAGCGTGCGCTCGGTGGTCAAGCCGGCGCTCGAATTGCTGGCCGGCATCCCGACCATCGTCTACGGCATCTTCGCCGTGGTCACGCTCGGACCGTTCCTGCGCGACCTGTCGGCGGCACTCACCGGCGGCTCGCCCTTCATCCAGGGCCAGAGCATCTTCACCGCCGGCCTGGTCATGGGCGTCATGCTGATCCCGGTCGTGTCGTCGCTGTCCGACGACATCATCACCGCGGTGCCTCGCGCCATGCGTGACGGCTCGCTCGGCCTGGGCGCCACGCGCTCCGAGACGATCAAGCGGGTGATCCTGCCGGCGGCACTGCCCGGCATCGTCGGTGCCATCCTGCTAACTGCGTCGCGCGCCATCGGCGAGACGATGATCGTCGTGCTGGCGGCCGGCGTTGCCGCCAATCTCACCGCCAACCCATTCGAGGCGATGACGACCATCACCGTCAAGATCGTCAATCAGCTGACCGGCGACCTCGAGTTCAATTCGCCGCAGACGCTGGTCGCCTTCGCGCTCGGTCTGACGCTGTTCGCGCTGACGCTGGTGATGAACATCGTCGCCCTCTACATCGTGCGCAAGTACCGGGAGCAGTACGAATGACCGACATTCCCCTTGACACGATGGCGGGTGCTGTCGCCCGTCCGCGCCGCGACATCGGGCTGAAGGCGCGCTATGCCGCCGAGCGTCGATTCCGCATCTATGGTGTGATTGCGATCTCGGTTGGCCTGGCTTTCCTGGCCATCATGCTGATCACCATCGTCTCGAAAGGCTACACCGCCTTCTGGCAGACGACGGTGACGTTGCCGATCACTTTCGACGAGAAGGTTATCGATCCCTCGAACAAGCGCGCCACCGATCCGAACGTGCTGATCAAGGCGAACTATCCCAAACTCGCCGAAAACGCACTGGTCGCCAAGCTCGGCATCGATCCCGCCAACAAGCCGATGATGCTGAAGCTCAAGGGCTTCCTGTCGGAGGGCGCTCGCGTCCAGCTGCGCGACATCGTCGCCGCCGATCCGTCGGTGATCGGCACGACGCGTGACGTCAACATCCTGGCCGCCGCCAATCTCGACTCCGCCTTCAAGGGCCAGATCGACCTCAGTGTCGATGAAGCCCGCCGCAAGGTGTCCAACCAGCAGATCGACTGGATGAACAAGCTCAGGGCGGATGGCGTGATGGCCGAGCATTTCAACACCGGCCTGTTCACCTATGGCGCCTCCAGCCGCCCGGAAACGTCGGGCATGGGTGTGGCCATCATCGGCTCGTTCTACATGATGGTGATCGTGCTGCTTTTGGCGCTGCCGATCGGCGTCGCCGCCTCCATCTATCTCGAGGAATTCGCCAAGAAGAACCGCTTCACCGACCTGATCGAAGTCAACATCAACAATCTGGCGGCGGTGCCGTCGATCGTCTTCGGCCTGCTCGGGCTTGCCGTGTTCATCAACTTCCTCGGCATGCCGCGCTCGGCCGCCTTCGTCGGCGGCCTGGTGCTGACGCTGATGACGCTGCCGACCATCATCATCGCGACGCGCGCCGCCCTTGCCGCGGTGCCGCCGTCGATCCGCTCGGCAGCGCTTGGGCTTGGCGCCTCGAAGATGCAGATGGTGTTCCAGCACATCCTGCCGCTGGCCGCTCCCGGCATCCTGACCGGCACCATTATCGGCCTGGCGCGTGCGCTGGGTGAGACCGCACCGCTGCTCCTGATCGGCATGGTCGCCTTCGTCGCCGACTATCCGAAGACGCCTTTCGATCCGGCAACCGCGCTGCCGGTGCAGATCTACATGTGGGCAAACGAGGCCGAACGCGCTTTTGTCGAGCGCATGTCCGGCGCCATCATCATCCTGCTGGTCTTCCTCATGGCCATGAACATCACCGCGATCGTGCTTCGGCGCCGGTTCGAGCGGCGCTGGTAGAAAAAGGGCAATTTGGTATGAACATCATGACCGAACAGTCCCTTGAAAACGCAGTGGGCGACAAAATGAACGCCAAGTCGAACGAAGTGATCAAGATGCGCGGCGACAAGGTCGGCGTGTTCTACGGCGAGAAGCAGGCGCTGTTCGACGTCAATCTCGACGTCCGCCAAAACCAGGTGACCGCGCTGATCGGCCCGTCCGGCTGCGGCAAGTCGACCTTCCTGCGCTGCCTCAACCGCATGAACGACACCATCGATTCGGCGCGGGTGACCGGCAAGATCACGCTGGACGAAGACGACATCTACGACAAGAACATCGACGTCGTGGAACTCCGCGCCCGCGTCGGCATGGTGTTCCAGAAGCCCAATCCGTTTCCGAAGTCGATCTACGAGAACGTCGCCTACGGCCCGCGCATCCATGGGCTGGCCAAGCGCAAGTCCGACATGGACCAGATCGTCGAGTCGAGCCTCAAGAAGGCGGCGATCTGGAACGAGGTCAAGGACCGCCTGCAGGAACCCGGCACCGGCCTGTCCGGCGGCCAGCAGCAGCGCCTGTGCATCGCGCGCGCCATCGCGGTGTCGCCGGAAGTCATCCTGATGGACGAACCGTGCTCGGCGCTCGACCCGATCGCCACCGCCCGCGTCGAAGAGCTGATCGACGAACTGCGCCAGAACTACACGATCGTCATCGTCACGCACTCGATGCAGCAGGCGGCGCGCGTGTCGCAGCGCACGGCGATGTTCCACCTCGGCTACCTGGTCGAGGAGGGCGCCACCGACAAGATGTTCACCAACCCCGACGACAAGCGCACCCAGGACTATATTACCGGCCGCTTCGGCTGAGCCGTCCAGCGGTTGAATTTTCAGGCACGAGGACCAGGATCATGGGTGAACATACCGTCGCTTCCTTCGATGAAGAACTGGGGCAGATCAGCAAGCTGATCCGCGACATGGGCGATCTGGCCGGGTCGATGGTCAGCGGCTCGACCAAAGCGCTGCTCAATTCCGACAATGCGCTGGCGCAGCGTGTCGTTTCCGATGACGCCATCATGGACGCGCGCCAGCGTGAACTCGACGACCGCGCCATCACGCTCATCGCCAAGCGCCAGCCTATGGCCAACGATCTGCGCGCCGTGGTCGGCTCGATCCGCATGGCCGGCGACCTCGAGCGCATCGGCGACCTCGCCAAGAACATCGCCAAGCGCGTCGGCACCGTCGGCCTCAGCGTCACGCCGCGCGACCTCTCGCACTCCATCGATGCGATGGCGCAACTGGTGCTGATCCAGGTGCAGGGCGTTGTCGAGGAGTATGCTGCCGCCGATGCCGCAGCGCTGGCGAAACTCCGGAATGAGGACGAACGCATCGATGTCAAATACACGTCGGTGTTTCGTGAGCTCTTGACCTACATGATGGAAGACCCGCGCAACATCACAGCCTGCACGCATCTCCTGTTCTGCGCCAAGAATCTCGAGCGCATCGGCGATCATGTCACCAACATCGCCGAAAATGCCTATTATGTGCTGACCGGCCAGCAATTGCCCGCCAATCGCCCGAAGCAGGACGAGACGGCGATGGCCACATCGCCCTGATAAAGGTGAACCGCTGATGATTGCGCCACGCATCATGGTCGTGGAGGATGAGGAGCCGCTGGGCGTGCTGCTCCGCTACAACCTCGAATCCGAAGGCTACCAGGTCGAGGTGGTGACACGCGGCGACGAGGCCGAAATCCGGCTGCAGGAAAATGTTCCAGACCTGCTGGTGCTCGACTGGATGGTGCCGGCGGTATCCGGCATCGAGCTCTGCCGGCGTCTACGCATGCGGCCCGAGACCGAGCGGCTGCCGATCATCATGCTGACCGCGCGCGGCGAGGAGAGCGACCGGGTGCGTGGCCTGTCGACCGGCGCCGACGATTATCTGGTCAAGCCGTTCTCGACACCGGAATTCATGGCGCGCGTGAAGGCGCTGCTGCGCCGTGCCAAGCCGGAAGTGCTGTCCAGCGTGCTCAAGGTTGGCGACATCGTGCTCGAYCGTGAATCGCATCGCGTCTATCGCAAGAAGAGCGAGATCAGGCTCGGGCCAACCGAGTTCCGGCTGCTTGAATTCATGATGCGCCACCCCGGCCGAGTGTTCTCCCGCAGCCAGCTGCTCGACAATGTCTGGGGCGAAACGATCTACATCGACGAGCGCACGGTCGACGTGCATGTCGGTCGCTTGCGCAAGGCGGTCAACAATGGCCGCATGCCGGACGTGATCCGCACCATCCGCGGCGCCGGCTACGCCATCCGCGAAGACTAGAGCCCGGCGCGCCGGGCCGTCGCCGGCCTCTCAGGCGACGTGCTTGCCGGTCTTCGCTTGAATGCCGGGCGCGAAAATCTCCTGGTCGACGAAGCCGAGCGCGCGCATGGCGCAGCCTTCGCGGATCAGCGGCAGTTCGTTGGGCTCGGTGTCGAAGGAAATCGATTTCGAGTGCTGGCCGCCGGCGGTCTGGGCAATCGCCTCGCGCAATGCCGGCTCGATCAGGTCGAAGGCGGCGGCGCTGACACCGACCATGGCGACAGGAGCGGGGTCGATCAGCGCGAACAGGCTGCCGAGGCCGAAGCCGAGCGCCTCGCCCGCCTTTCGATAGGCTTCGCGCTCGGGGCCATCGGTCTCGCGGGCGCGTGCGGCAAGCGCCCGCATGTCGGCGTCGCCGACATCGACCGGTTCGGCATCCTCGCTCATCATTCTGGCGCTGCGCCAGATGGCGTAGTTGCCGGCATAGGCCTCGACGCA
Organism: Mesorhizobium sp. P2_F7; assembly: GCF_056403695.1. Taxonomy (NCBI): domain Bacteria; kingdom Pseudomonadati; phylum Pseudomonadota; class Alphaproteobacteria; order Hyphomicrobiales; family Phyllobacteriaceae; genus Mesorhizobium; species Mesorhizobium sp. P2_F7. Next base: position 579,766 of record NZ_JBFUFA010000002.1, read on the forward strand.
GCCGCGCCGCCCGCAACGGCACAGCGCGCCGCCGGGACGGTGGATCATGTGGCCGAACTCGCCGCCGGACGAATGGGTGCCGGTGAACAGTTCGCCCTTCAGCACCAGCCCCATGCCGATGCCGTGCGAGAGCAGGATTGCGATGAAATCGTCGCGGTACCGCTCAGGCTGGCGCCATTGCAGCGCCACCGCCATCATGTTGCAATCATTTTCCATGGTGGCCGGAATGCCGAATTCCGCTTCCAGTATGTCGGCGAAGGCAATGTCGGTCAGCGGCGTGATCGGCGACCACAGCATGGCACGCGCCTGCGAATCGGTGATGCCCTGGATGCCCATGGCAATGCGGGCGACGCTCCGGACATCGAGGTCGGGGTCTTCGAGCCGGCGCCGGACAATCGCTACGCATTCGCCGATCAGCTCGTCGCGCGGCATGGTCAGCGTGTCCAGCCGGCGCTGCTCCTCGGCGACCACCTGGCCGGCATAGTCGATGACGGTGACGGAGAGGAAATTCAGCGACAGCACCACGGTCATCACCGCCGCCGCTTCCGGGTTGAGGCCAAGGCCGACCTGCGGCCGACCGCGTTTCAGCGCGCCGGTCTCGCCGGGCTTGCTTTCGACCAGGATGCCTTCCTGGATCAAATCGGAAGAGATTGCCGATATGGTCGAATGGCTGAGGCCGGTGGTCGCCGCAATCTCGGTCCGCGACGGCTGGCCGGCCCGGCGCACGGCCGAGATCACCATCGCACGGTTGCGACGGCGCAGATCGTCGTGGCGGATTCCAATCGACATCTTTTCGTTTCCTCCCGGTCCCCTCGCGCCATGATAGTGGAGGCGGTCAGGGACGCCACGCAAATATTGGCAGAAGCCGGCTGCGCTGTCATTGTTTATTGCGGGCCTCGAAAAAAATCGGCCGGGCCATCAGAATCCATCAGAATCGATGTTGACAGCGCCTCGCCGTTGGACCAGTATTTTTTCGAGGCTCGAAAAAATAGAGCCTCTGTGTGCCGGCCTTCGGGCCAGTTTTGTCGCGCCGCGCGCGGCGCAGGGAGGATTAACATGAACAGATTTGCAGCCGCCATGCTGGCGGGTGTCGCCATGTCGCTGACGCTGGTGTCGGTCGCGCAGGCGAAGGACAAGGTCATCGGCGTCTCGTGGTCGAACTTCCAGGAAGAGCGCTGGAAGACCGACGAAGCGGCGATGAAGGCCGCGATCGAAGCTGCCGGCGACAAGTACATTTCCGCCGACGCGCAGTCCAATCCCGGCAAGCAGCTGACCGACGTCGAAAGCCTGATCTCGCAGGGCGCCAATTCGCTGATCATCCTGGCGCAGGATGCCTCGGCCATTGGCCCGGCGGTGCAGAAGGCGCTGGACGAAGGCATTCCGGTCGTCGGCTATGACCGCCTGATCGAGAACAAGGACGTCTTCTACCTGACCTTCGACAACAAGGAAGTCGGCCGCATGCAGGCCCGCGAAGTGTTCAAGGCAAAGCCGGAAGGCAACTACGTCTTCATCAAGGGCTCGGGCTCCGACCCGAACGCCGATTTCCTGTTCTCGGGCTCGATGGAAGTGCTCAAGGAAGCCATCGACTCGGGCAAGATCAAAAATGTCGGCGAGGCCTATACCGATGGCTGGCTGCCGGCCAATGCGCAGAAGAACATGGAACAGTTCCTGACTGCCAATGACAACAAGGTCGATGCCGTGGTCGCGGCCAATGACGGCACCGCCGGCGGCGTTGTCGCCGCGCTGACGGCGCAGGGCCTTGCCGGAACGGTTCCGGTCTCCGGCCAGGACGGCGACCATGCCGCTCTGAACCGCATCGCGCTCGGCACGCAGACCGTGTCGGTGTGGAAGGATGCGCGCGAACTCGGCAAGAACGCCGCCGAGATCGCCTCGCAGCTCGCCGACGGCAAGAAGACGAGCGACATTGCCGGCGCCAAGGACTTCACCACGCCTGGCGGCAACACCGTCAAGTCGCTGTTCCTGACCCCCGTCGCGATCACCAAGGACAACCTCAACGTCGTCATCGACGCCGGCTGGATCAAGAAGGACGAAGTCTGCACCGGCGTCGCCGCCGGTAGCGTCGCGGCCTGCAACTAAGCTTGGTCTGTTTCCATTCGATATCGACGCCGCGGCCCAAAGCCGCGGCGTTTTCTCAACAAGATTTGTGTTTCCGCCAGAGGCGGCTAACTTCTAGGCTGTGGTCCGGCATCCGCGTCAGACGGCAAGCCGCTGGGAGGACATCATGACCGACACAACCTCGCCTTCGCAGGCCGACACAGCGCGTGCGTCGGAACTCGGCCCGGTCGCCCGGTTCCTGAAGGCGACCGAGATCGACACCCGCATGCTCGGCATGATCGGCGCGCTGGTGATCATCTGGATCGGCCTGCATATCCTGTCGGGTGGTCTCTTTCTGACGCCGCGCAATTTGTGGAACCTGTCGGTGCAGACATCAGCCGTCGCCATCATGGCCTGCGGCATGGTGCTGGTCATCGTCATGCGCAACATCGATCTATCCATTGGCTCGGCCGAAGGGGTGATCGGCATGGTGATGGGTTTTGCCCAGGTGCACTTTCTGGTGCGCTTCATTGGGCTGGAACTCGGCAATCCGTGGATCTGGGTTCTGGCTTTGGTAATCGGCCTGGCGCTCGGTCTTCTGATCGGTGCCTTCCAGGGCTTCATAATCGCCTATCTCGAAGTGCCGGCCTTCATCGTCACGCTGGGCGGCCTGCTGGTCTGGCGCGGCGCAGCGTGGTGGGTGACCAGCGGCCAGACCGTGGCGCCGCTCGACGCCACTTTCCAGCTGATGGGCGGTGGTCCCGCCGGGTCAATCGGCGCGACCTGGAGCTGGGTTGTCGGCGTCGTCGCCTGCCTTGCCGTGGTGTTTGCGTTGTTCAACGGGCGCGTGCAGCGCAAGCGCTTCCGCTTCCCGCTGCGCCCGGTCTGGGCCGAAACTCTGATGGGCACCGTTACCTGCGCAATCATCCTGGGCGCGGTGTGGGTGGCCAATTCCTATCCATGGCCGGTCGGCATCGTGAACCGCTATGCGGCCGCCCACAACATCACCGTGCCCGATGGCGGACTGTTCATTGCCCATGGCATCGCCATTCCTGTGCTCATGGCAATCGCGGTCGGCGTTGTCATGACGTTCATCACCAACCGGACACGCTTCGGCCGCTACGTCTTTGCCATAGGAGGTAATCCGGAAGCCGCCAATCTGGCGGGCATCAACACGCGCTGGATCACCATGAAGGTGTTCATGATCATGGGCGTGCTGGCAACGATCGCCGCAGCGATCTCATCGGCCCGGCTGAATTCGGCCACCAATGCGCTTGGCACGCTGGACGAGCTGCTGGTGATTGCCGCCGCCGTCATCGGCGGTACCTCGCTCGCCGGCGGCTCGGGAACGGTTATCGGCGCCATGCTCGGCGCGCTTTTGATGCAGTCGCTACAGTCCGGCATGGTGCTGCTCGGTGTCGACTCGCCGCTGCAGAGCATCGTCGTCGGCGCCGTGCTGGTCATCGCGGTGTTTCTCGACACAGTCTACCGCAAGCGGGTTTAGGGAGAACGATCATGACTGAGAAAACCGCTCCCTCCGCTGCTCCCGCGGGCACGCCGCTGGTCGACATGCGCAACGTCTCGATCGCTTTCGGCGGCATCCGCGCTGTCGACGATGCCTCGGTCGATCTGTTCCCCGGCGAAGTGATGGCGCTGCTCGGCCACAACGGAGCCGGCAAGTCGACGCTGATCAAGATCCTGTCGGGCGCCTACAGGCGCGATGCCGGCCAGATTTTCGTCAACGGCCAGGAGGCTTCGATTTCCAACCCGCGCGATGCCAAGAAATACGGCATCGAAACCATCTACCAGACGCTGGCGCTGGCCGACAATGTCGACGCCGCCGCCAATCTGTTTCTCGGCCGCGAAATCATGACGGCCTGGGGCACGCTCGACGATGTCGCCATGGAGGCCGAAGCGCGCAAGGTGATGGGCCGGCTCAATCCGCGCTTCCAGCGCTTCAAGGACCCGGTGATCAAGCTGTCGGGCGGCCAGCGCCAGTCAGTGGCGATTGCCCGCGCCATCCTGTTCAACGCGCGCATCCTGATCATGGACGAACCGACGGCGGCTCTTGGTCCGCAGGAAACGGCGCAGGTCGGCGAGCTGGTCAAGCAACTCAAGGCCGACGGCATCGGCATCTTCCTGATCAGCCATGACATCCACGACGTGTTCGAACTTGCCGACCGCGTCTGCGTGATGAAGAACGGCCAGGTCGTTGGTACCGCGCGCACCACCGACGTCACCCAGGACGAGGTGCTCGGCATGATCATCCTCGGCAAGTGTCCGCCCGGCGCCATTCCGGGTCCGGGCGCGCTGAAGATCGCCGCCTGAGACAAACACTACTATCGGCTGACGGTCATCTTCTCCGATGCGCGATCGATAAGCCGGCTAACATCTGGAGCGTGATGTGCCAGCTGTCACGATGGTTTGGCCTCGCCATTGTGTTGGCGCGGTGACGTGCCATAAAGGTCCCAGAGACATGGGCCGCAGCATCCTTTGAAGAAGTTTTTCCCGATCGTCGCCTTCATTGCCGTCGCGCTGATCAGCCTGACGATGGCAGGCTTCGCCTACTTCGCCACCCAGGAGGCGGCACGGATCAAATTCGAGGCGACGGCCGACGATGCGCTCAACCGCATCGAAAGCCGCATCGACCTGCATCTGTCGCTGCTGCGCTCGACGCAGGCGCTGTTCGACGCCCGCAATGGCGAGATTTCGCGAAGCGAATTCGAGGCCTTCTTCAGTGCGCTCGATGTCGACAGCAATTTTGCCGGCCTGCGCGGCATCGGCTATCTTAGGCTGGCCAAAGCCGGCGACGAAGCGGCGGTCGAGCGCGACATGTTGCGCGACCGTGGCATGCCACACGCTGTCTACCCGGACTCGTCACAGTCCTGGCGCACGCCTATCGTGCTGTTCGAACCGCTCGACCCTTCCAACGAGTCGACCATCGGCTACGACATGTTCACCGAACCGGTGCGGCGCGAAGCGATCGAAAAAGCGATGACCGATGACGCGCAGCATGCAAGCGGTCTGGTTCAACTCGGCCAGGGCACGGGTGCGGCGCAGACCTTTACCGGCTTCCTGGTCTTCGTCAGGCTCAATGTCGAAACCGCGCCGGATGGCATCAACGCGTCCAGATCGTCGACTTCAGGCTTTCTATACGCCGCTTTCCGCGCCCGCGATCTGTTCCAGACCGCGCTCAGCCGCTCACCGCTGCTGCCGGTCAACACTGAGGTCTATGACGGCAAGGTCGACGCCGGCAATCTTCTGTTCCAGTCGGAAACGCCGCCGGTTTCGAGCTTTGGCGACAGGCTGCTGGTGACGCGCAAGATCATCGTCGCCGGCCGGCCGTGGACGGTGCTGTTTCGGCCGACCAGCGCTTTCTCGCAGCCGTCGTCGCGCGCCATTCCGGTGATGCTCGGCCTGTTCGGGCTGCTCCTGGCCGGCGCCATAGCGCTGGTGGCCCGCTACCAGGAGCGCGCCTATGACGCCAAGTCGCTGTTGCACGAGACGACGGAAAAGAGCCTACTCGAAAAGGATCTGATGCTGCAGGAGATGAAGCATCGGATCAAGAATTCGATCACCCGGGTGCTGGCGATCGCGCGCCAGACGGCAGCGCACGCCACCGACGTAAAGGAGTTCTCGTCTTCCTTCTCGGCCCGCCTGCAGGCAATGGCGGCGTCCCAGGACATGCTGACCCGCTCGCGCTGGCAGAAGGCCGACCTTGGCGATCTGTTGCGCATCGAGCTTGGCCAGGTGTTCGGCAAGGAGCTTCCGGACGGGATATTGTCAGGGCCTCAGGTGCTGCTCGACGAGACGACGACGCAGGCGCTTGGCCTGACCTTCCACGAACTGGCGACGAATGCGCTGAAATACGGCGAGGCCGGCAATTCGGTCGGTGCACTGAAAGTGGATTGGTCGTTCGAGGGGCGCGGATCCGACAGGATGCTGGTTCTTAATTGGCGCGAGGCCGGGCAGAAACAACTCGAAGCGCCGGCCAAGACCGGCTTCGGCACCAAGCTGATCGATCTCAATGTCACGCGCGAATTGCGCGGCACGATCGCCAGAGATTTTCGTGCCGACGGGCTTACAGTGAAAATCAGGATTCCGCCGCCCGATACAGGCAAAAAAACGGAGACCGGCTGACCGGTCTCCGTCTCGATTGTTTGACGCTTTTAAAAGCGGATCAGCAGCGAGCGGTGTAAAGCCGGCCGCGATTGTCGCGATACTGGCAATAGCCATTGCGCAGGTTGCGTACCAGCAGACCGGAACCGGCACCAACGGCTGCGCCGATGAGCGCACCCTTGCCGCCGCCAACCAGGCCGCCGACGCCGGCGCCAACCAACGTACCGACACCTACGTCCTGTTCGGTCGTGCTGCAGCCGCTGACGGCGACCACGGCAACCATGGCAATAATCAATTTCCGCATTGAGTCTCTCCTCACTTTCGTCCTCACTTTAATAAGCTCCAGCCGCCATTTAGCATGAAATGGCGGCTTTTGCCCGCTCGATTTTATTGTTGGCGAAGATAGTCTTTTTCGGGGCGCGTCAAATCCGACGCAACCATGACGTTGGAAATCTGCAAGGATGCGTCGAGCGAACCGTCAGGGCGCACGTTCCATACGATCTGGTCGTAGTCGTCCTCCAAGGCAGGGTCGACGGCAAGACATTTGGCAACGACGTGCTCAGCCTGACCCTGCACGTCACCCATGGCGAAAGGCCGCTCGGCCGTGCATGCCTGCGCGGTCTCGAAGACGCTAACGGGCACCGGCAGTTCGCGGCATTCCGTCATGCTGTTTGAACAGCCGATAACCAGAAGCAAAGCGGCGATGTGTTCCACGGCGAAGATCCTCTCGCCATAAGAACGGTCTGCAGCCGTCAAAGTTCCTGTGATGAAAGCTGGGGACGTTAATAATTGGCTGGCTAGGGAGCCAGACCGGACTCTCAGCTCAGCCTGACTTGGAGCAGTGTGAACTTGAGCGACCCTGGCTCAGCCCAGTTGCGACGCCAAGATCAGCACGATGGCGGCGACGAACGCGACAGCGGCGAAGCGAAGCAAGGGATGCCAGGGGTGCGGCACAGGCGTGGCGGCAGCGTCCGGATCCTGAAAGCCGCTCATCGAGACGCGGGCGGCCTGTTCCAGCCTGTTCATGTCGGCAACCGTCAAGATCATTCCTCCCATCGTTGCGTTGCAGGCCGCGGCCGAAGCGTCGGTTGAATCGGCCAGTATCCAGCAATCTCTGGGAGCCACAGCATCGAACTTTATGGTGAACAGCCGGTTAAGGAATCCGGCCTGACCTAGAGCGTTTCACCGTTTCATGGAAACGGCGATCCGCTCTATCTCTTTGTTTTGACGCAATTTTGAACGGAAAAACCGGTTTCGGCCCATCACTCGGTTTCGAAATTGCCGTGCGGAACGACAAGCCGGTATTCGAGACGGTCGCCGGTGATTTCGAGCGTCGCCGTGCCGTTCAGCGATGCCGGCACGACACGTTCGAGGGCAACGCTGCCGAAGCGTTTCTCGGTGCGCCTGTTATCATTGGCGACGATGGCCTCGACCCAGGTCAGCGACAAAGCCGGCTTATCAACGGCCTCCGTGAGGCTCGACAGATTGGCGGTAACCTCGACAAAGCCATCCGGCCGCGCGAGGGCACCGTAGCTGAATGAATTGACGGCGAGCTCGTGCATGGCCAGGCCGATATGAAGCGCGGCGTTGGGATTGAGGTATGGGTTGACGCCGTTGAAGCGCAGGCTGTGTGCGGGATCGGCGCCGTAGCGCACGACCTGGCCACGGACAAGCTCGCGTAGTGCAGCACCCCGCCAGTTCGACGACGTCACCAGATCCTGGGAGGAGGCCAGTGACTGCAGCCGGCCGCGAAAGCGCGTCAGGAAATCGTCCGATGTCTCGGAATAGCGGCCGGTCTGGGTGGCAATGCTCTGGATGATGGCCAACAGATTCTTGGAGCGATGGCTGACCTCGCGCAGCAGCGTCTTCAGCGTCTGTTCGCGGCGTTTCTGCTCGGTTGTCTCCACCATTGTGGTGACAACACCCTGAACGTCGCCGCCATCGCCGCGATCGGCATCGACCCACACCTGGAACCAGCGGATGCCTTCAGCAGTGGGAACGCTGAGCTCGAGGCGTTCGGGATTGCCGGAAGCGATGACGTGGCGTTTGGCGGCACCGATGTACTCGGCCTGCGCCGGCGGCAGTATGCCGTTGCCGTCGGCAGTGTCGGAAGCCCATGGCTCACGCATGTTGCGGGCCCACACGGTCTTCATCTCACGGTCCTGGTACAGAACGGAAATGCCGGCATTGTGCAGAGCGTGGAGCAAGGCACGGCCGAGTTGCATCCCGCTTTCAGCGGGATGCAGGGCTATGACTTCGTCACTCCGCCCGCTTTCGCCTGTCTCGCCTCTGGAACGCATCAGTCACCTGTCCACCCACTCAAGCTGAACGATCCACGCAGAAATCAGTTCCTGAAATAAGCCCTGAAACAGGTCCGCCGGACGGTGTCCCTTTGGGAGGACACCGCCCGGCGGTGGCTGGAAACCGTTTGAGGGGTGCGGCTTCCAGTGTTGGCTCGCTGCCGGTCTTACGACGCCCGCCTGAACAGGCCGGCCAGAAGCGAGATGACGAGGAAGGCGAGGAAGATGAAGAACAGGATTTGCGCGATGCCGGCGGAGGTACCGGCGATACCGCCGAAACCAAGCGCGCCGGCGATGATCGCCACAACCAGAAATACGAGCGCCCAGTAGAGCATGATCTGTCTCCTTCCGATGCTGAGATAAGAACGTGGGTGGTTGGTGTTTGTTCCACCCTTTGCCGAAAAAGGCAGCCTTTGGAAGGGCCCCGGACGCGAATTGATTCAGGCACGCGAGCGCAACCATGCAAGCGCGGCATGGAGCAAACGACAACTGGCGATCGCCGGGTGGACGATCGCCAGTGCCTGGCAACGCCGCGGGATGCGGCAAACATTGGAGATTGTGTTAGGCGGCGGCCTTGGCCTGCCGGTCGAAGAACAACGCTTGACTGATCAGCGCCTTGACCATGTCCGGATTGAACGGCTTGGTGACGAGGAAAGCGGGTTCGGGCCGCTCGCCGGTCAGCAGACGCTCGGGGAAGGCGGTGATGAAGATCACCGGAACCGAGGTCGACGACAGGATCTCGTTGACGGCATCGATGCCCGAGCTGCCGTCGGCAAGCTGGATGTCGGCCAGCACCATCTTGGGCCTTGTCTTGCCGAACATCTCCACCGCCTCGGCATGGGTGCGGGCGGTGCCGACCACACGGTGACCGAGGCTCTCGACCATCTCCTCGATGTCCATGGCGATCAGCGGCTCGTCCTCGATGATCAGCACGTCGGTCGCCACCTGGCGGGAAATCTCGTTGCTTGCCTGAGCAAGCAGTTCGGAGAATTCCTTGCTGTCGACATCGAGAACCTCGGCTGCCTCGTCCTCGCTGAATCCTTCGACGGCGACCAGCAGGAACGCCTGGCGTGGGCGTGGCGCAATGGCGTTCAGATTGGCGGCGGCGCGCTGTTCCCATGCCGATTGCGCCTGCTCCTGCGGAACGCGGATCGCAATGGAGGTGAACAGTTTTGCGAAAACCTTGTAGATCGCGATGCGGTCGTTCGACGCTTCGGGGAAGATGTCGGTATCGGCGATGATGGCTTCGAGCATCGCGGCGACCAGCGCATCGCCACTCTCCTGCGATCCCGAAACGGCGCGCGAGAAGCGGCGCAGGAACGGCAGGTGCGGAGCAATGGTTGCGGAAAGGCTCATGATAGACGTCTCCCTCAGATGACGTGATTGCATAGATTCCAGGTCAAGCTGATTGCAAGCCCCGGCAAACAAACGCGGGTTTTGCGAAAAAGTTCCGCGGCTTGTGGAACGAATCTGTGTGGGCGACGTTTGTGGTGCGATGGGCAACCAGACGAGGGGGCCGCTTTGCGTTGTGTAATTGGGCGGCTCGGGGCGCTGGAATTTAAGGGCGAAATGAAGGACATGAATAAAGAAACACTGGCTGGCGCCGCTGACAGGCGCCGGGCCAATTCCGGCGACCCGCTCGGGGCGAATTCGGAAATCGGCCGCAAACTCAAACAGTATTATGACGAGCTGGTCTCCGACAATGTGCCGGATCGCTTCGCCCAGTTGCTCAGCCAGCTGGAACAGGCCGAACCCGCACAGAAGAAGGACTGAGGCATGGCAGCTGTCTCACAAGGGTTCAAGACCGATTTGCTCGGCTCGATCCCGAGCCTGCGGGCCTTTGCCGTGTCGCTGACGCAGAATGCCGACAAGGCCGACGACCTGGTGCAGGAGACGCTGGTCAAGGCCTGGGACAAGCATGAGAGCTTCCAGCCGGGTACCAATCTCAAGGCATGGCTGTTCACCATCCTGCGCAATGAGTTCTATTCGCAGATGCGCAAGCGCGGGCGCGAAGTGCAGGACAGCGATGGCATCATGACCGCCAGGCTTGCCGTTCACCCAGCCCAGCACGGCCAGCTCGACCTCAAGGATTTTCGCGGCGCGCTCGAGCAATTGCCCGAGGACCAGCGCGAAGCCATTATCCTCATCGGCGCTTCCGGCTTCTCCTATGAGGAAGCGGCCGAGATTTGCGGTTGCGCGGTCGGAACGATCAAGAGCCGGGTCAGCCGGGCTCGCACGCGGTTGCAGGAGATCCTGAAAATCTCCGGCGAAGACGAATACGGGCCGGATGCCATCTCGTCCCAGGTCACCGGCTCGAACGCCGCCTGACAACGGAGCCCGTTTGCCGGTTCCTAAGTCCCCATCGACGGCATTTCAGACTGGCGCGCGGCCGCAGGCCACGGCCAGCGCCTCGACGAGATCGTCTCCCGAATATGGCTTGGTTACCAGTCGGACGCCAGGGAAAGACGCCTTGATCTCGTCAGCGTCCGAATAGCCGGAGGCAAAGACGAAGGGTGTGCCCGCCTCTTGCAGTTGCGCGGCGAAGTCGAGCGTCGACGTCCCTCCCAGCATCAGGTCGACGATAACGCCATCAAACTTGTCGGCGACCGTCTGCTCGTCGATCTCTGCCAGGTCGCGAGCAATCACCACGTCGCCGGCGCCATGGTCGCGGCAAAGCTGCTCGACATCCATGGCGATCAGGAACTCATCCTCCAGGACAAGAATTCGCAATCCCTCAAGCAATGGGGGCACCTGGCAATCTCTCCTTAATTCTTGCGGCATCGGGCTCAGTGACTCCAGTCAACCGCATCGCGGACCTTGGGGGGAATGGCCAGTGGGCCTTAATCCGAAAAATTCGCTCGCCGGGTCTGCTCCAACGCCAGGCGAGCTTCGAATTCGCCTCACTGGAGTGCAGTGAGTCATGATCGCTATTTGCCATCCTGTCATTTAAAAAAGACATGCCATCGCAGCGGAACCGCGGCCTTGCAAAGGCGTTGCAGTCCGTCTCTGTCAAAGAGGCGTTCGAGGAGGGGTCGAAATGTCTGGCCAGAACGGTCGTTCCTTTTCCAGTCGCCAATATCCGTGCGAGAAGTGCCCGCTCCGGCCGTTGCAGGTGTTCCGGGACTTCGAGAAGCAGGAGCTTGCCTTCGTCAGCACGTTCAAGAAGGGCGAACTTGCCGTCGACAAAGGTGCGACCGTCCTCGTCGAAGGCAGCCACAGCGCTCATCTCTACACGGTGCTGTCGGGCTGGGCTTTCCGCTACAAATTGCTGTCGGACGGGCGCCGCCAGATTCTGAACTATTCGATGCCCGGCGATCTCATCGGCCTGCAGGGCAGCCTGCTTGGTGAGATGCAGCACTCGATCGAGGCGCTGTCGCCGATGCTGTTATGCGTCTTCGAGCGCGAAAACCTGCACGAGCTCTACCGCAACCATCCGGGCCTTGCCTACGACATTACCTGGATGGCATCGCGCGAGGAGCGCATGCTGGACGAGAATTTGCTCAGCATCGGCAGGCGCACGGCGATTGAGCGCGCGGCCTATCTCATCGCCTTTATCGCCAGCCGCGCGGCGGTAGTCGGGCTCAACGGCAAGGCGCCGGTGCAAATCCCGATCACCCAGCAGCACATCGCCGATACGCTCGGCCTGTCGCTGGTCCACACCAACAAGACGATCCGCAAGCTGATCGACCGCAAGCTCATCGCCTGGCGCGACGGCGGTTGCGAAGTGATCGACAGGGACGCGCTGAAGGACCTCGCGCGCTGGGAAGGGCTGGGCGAAGGTCGCCGGCCGTTGATCTGACCTGGGATCAGCTGGGCTGGACTCACAGAAGCAAACGCCCTTTCATAGATAGGGTCTCCGACTTCGGAACCTTGACGTGTGTGGGGCGTTTGAAACCAAGCAAACGCAAGGAGTTATGGGAATGGCAACTGCTGCAGGAAAAACCGCTGGCGAAAGCCAGACGAATGCCGACCTCGAAGCCGATATCAGGCAGTTGAAGGCCGATATCGAAAAGCTGACCAAGCAATTGGCCAAGACCGGCGAGCACGGTTACGGGACAGCCCGGCGCGCTGCCGCCGAAGGCGTCGAGCAGTTGCGCGCCCAGGGCGAAGCCGCCTTCGACAGCCTGCGCGGCAACGCCAAGGATCTGGAGGCCCAGATCACCGCCAATGTGCGCGAAAAGCCGGTGACCTCGCTGGCCATTGCAGCCGGCGTCGGCTTCCTGTTTGCGCTTCTCGCCCGGCGCTAGTTTTCGCTAGACATGGGGACGCTGGCATCGCTGATTTCGGCTTTGGCCTCGGGTGAGGCCATTGCCGCCATGCGCCGCGCGCGCACGGCGGCAGTCGTCTATGGGCTCGCCGCGGTTGCGGCTCTGTGCGGTCTCGGGTTTCTCTTGGGGGCGGCCTATATCTGGGCCGCCGACCGTTATGGGCCGATGGCGGCATGTCTGGGATTCGCGGCCGGCTTCCTGGTGCTGGCCGGGCTCATCCTGATCATCCATCAACTGGCGGCCGGCACGCGCGCCCGTCGCCGTGCACGAAGGCGCAATGCCGACCTGAAGGCGCTCGGCATCACGGCGGCCCTTGCCTTACTGCCGTCGCTGCTCAAGAGGAAAGGCGGCAAGGAACTTGTCCTAGGACCGATCATCGCGCTGGTGGCCTATGCCATCTACAAGGAAAACGTCAAACCGCGACCGGGCGATCCGGACGACGAGGCCGAGTAGGCCTGAACTCCCCCGACGCTTCAGCTCGGCAGATCTTCCAGCGGCATCGATATTTCTGCGAATACGCCTTCCCGACGGAATTCGTGCACCACCTCGCTGGACAAAACCTTGGCGAGGCTACGGCGGATCAGGATCGAGCCGAAGCCTTGGCGTTCGGGCTGATCGACCTTGGGCCCACCGCTTTCGCGCCAGGTCAGCACAAGGCGGCGTGCGCCTTTCTTGCCCAGCGCTTTCCAGTCGACGTCGACCTTTCCCGAGCCCACCGACAGCGATCCGTATTGCAGCGCGTTGCTGGCCAGTTCGTGCATGATCAGGCCGAGCCCCACCGCCTGGTCGGGCGACAGCAGCAGATCGGGGCCGGAGATCGCGATGCGCGGCTGTTCGGCCGAATCGAACGGCTTGACCTCGATCTGCATCAGTTCGCGGATGCCGATGCCGCGCCATTCGCGATCGGACAAGAGGTTATGGGCAGCGCCCAGCGCCTGCAGTCTGGCTCCGAAGGCTTCGAGGAATTCGCTTGGGCGGCGGGCGTGGCGAACGGTCTGCGTCGCCAGCGCCTGCACCGTCGCCAGCGTGTTCTTGACCCGGTGGTTCAGCTCGCGCAGCAACAGCCTTTGCCGCTCCTCACCGAGCTTGCGTTCCGAGATGTCGTAATTGACGCCGAAGATCAGCGTCGGCTTGCCCTCGCCGTCGCGCTCGATGACGCGGCCGCGGGTGGCTATCCAGCGCGGCGGATCGAAGCCCTTGACCCGGTATTCTCCAAAATAATCGTCGCTGCCGGTCAAGGCGTCGCGAAAGCGCGTCTCGGTCTGGTAGACGTCGCGCGGGTCGATGGCGCCCAGTATGTCGCGCGCCCGCAACCGGTTCGAGCGTGGCAGGTTGAACAGCTCCGACAGGCGCACATCGCATTCGATCATGTCGGTGCGGATATCCCAGGCCCAGCTGGCCAGCGAGGCGGCATCGAGCGCAATGGCGCGGCGCTTTTCCTCCTGCGCCAAAGCCGCGGCGGCAATGGCGCCGCTACGGGTGGCGTCCTTGAGCGTAAACAGGCTGGCGGCCAGCCCAGCCAGTGCCTTCAACTGATCGAGTGCGGCCGTGGAGGGAAAGTCGTGCGGGTCCCGGTCGAGAACGCATACGGTGCCGATGCGCGCACCGGCCACCACCATGGGCGCGCCGACATAAAAGCGCAGATGATGCTTGCCGGTCACGAGCGGATTGGCGGCGAAGCGGGGGTCGATGCTGGCATCGGTCACCACCATAGGCTCGTCGCCGGCGGCAATGGCGTGGGCGCAGAACGAGATGTCGGTGGCTGTCTCGGTCTCGTCCAGACCGACACAGGACTTGAACCACTGGCGTTCGGTATCGAGCAACGTGACCATGGCGATGGGCGCCTGCATCACGGCGCCGGCAAGACCGCTGATGCGATCGAAGTCGGGGTCCGAGGCGGTGTCGATCGCGTCAAGCCCGTGCAGCACGGCAAGCCGCTCCGGCGCCGCCACGGCGCGGCGGACCTCGACCGGCAGACCCTTCTCCACCTTCTTATCCACCAAGTCCCCTCGCTTGCAGGTCCCCGCCGCCGTGCCGCGCGGCGTGCCCAGCGGTCGGGACCCGGAACTTTTGTAGCAAGCAATCGTTACCCGACCATGTTTCGCCAGCCATGGTTTTGTCCGCCACGCTTGCAGCCGCATCACGGGAACGCCGCCAATGACCAAGATCATCCCTGAGAACAAAGCCCGTCAGGGGCGCTGGGGTTGGCATGGGCTGCGCATCCTGATCGCCGCGCTGCTGCTGGCCTTCATCGCCTGGGGCGCTGCCGAGATTTATGGCCAGAAGATCAACAACGGCGCTCCCGCGACCCAGAGCGCGCCCGCCGGCCAAGGTCAGCCGGCCGGCGGCTAGAGCGTGCGATATCGTCGGCCTTCGCATCAGGCGGCCTTCGCTTGGGCGGCGCTTGCCGGCACCAGGACGTTCAAAGCGCCGGCATGGATTCGAACTTCCGTTTCGCGCTCCAGCTTGACCAGTTCACCGTCGATGACGGCGCCGAATTTTTTGCTTCCGGTGTGGATTTTCACGACTGCCTTGTCGGCCTGATGGATTTCGACATGGTCGCTGTCTCGCCACCTGCCGCGCACCATGTCGAAAAGGGCCCTGGCCAGTTCGCCGCGATGTCGCGCCACGGTGACATAGATGCCGAGCACGCCGCCGGCAGGGTTGTCGGCATAAGGCAGGTGGCCCTCGCCGAACAGATTGTTGGAGATGCCGATGCCGCTGATGCGGGTCACGATCTCCGCGTCGCCGACCGTCAATGTCACCTTCATGGCAGGTGGATTGTTGATCGTCGTCCAGGCGGCCTTTGCCGAAGCACGGATCTTTCCCAGGCGCGAAGCAAACTCCATGGTGTCGCGCAGCCTCACCATCCTGGCGTGCAGGCCGATCGAGAACTGATGCACGAAAGGCCGGCCATTGGCGCTGGCGATATCGATCGCGATCACTTCGCCGTCGGCGAAGGACTTCAGCGCCGCATCGAGGGTCTGCGGTATGCCCAGGCCGCGGGCGAAAAGGTTCATCGTCCCGGCTGGCAGGACAGCCAGCGCCTTCTTGGTGTTCATCAGCCGCGCCGCAGCGGCCGAAATGGTACCGTCGCCGCCGCCGGCCAGCACCACCTCGATGCCGCGTCGGGCGGCGACCTTGTCGAGCGCCGCGACAATGTCCTTGCCTTCGACGATGTCGATATCAATGGTATGGCCGGCCGCCTCAAGCGTCTGGCGCATCCGGTCCGAAAACGCGGATAAATCGGTCGTCCGCAAGGTGCCGCCGTCCCGGTTCAGCACCGCCGCAAATCGCATGCCCGCTCCGTATTCTTCTTAGGGCCGGAATGCCCAGCCACAGGCTGGAACGGGCAAGCCTTACAAAGGTTCCATAGGTCGGTCCGAAATGTCGGGCGATTCCACGGACTTGTCCGAGGTGCGGCAACAACCCCGTTTTTTCGGAACAAGCGCCTTGTCACAACGTTGTGAACGCATACGAGGCGCCGCTTTCGGTCTCCCGGCAATGGCTGCCGGTTGCGGCGCGCACGAGATCACGCAAGAGGAGACTTAATCATGATCCGCACTTTGTTCGCGACGACCGCGCTTGCAACGCTAATCGCCACCGGTGCTTTTGCGCAGTCAACGACAGCGCCGGCGACAACCCCGGCACCGGCTGAAGCCCCTGCCACCATCGCGCCGGCAGCGCAGCAGGCGGAGGGCGCCCTGATGACCAATATCATCGGCGAATCCGTTTATAACGGCACCGCCGACGATGCGCAGAAGATCGGTGATATCAGCGATGTCGTCTTCGATGAAAACGGCCAGGTCAAATCCGCTATCATCGGCGTAGGCGGCTTCCTCGGCATCGGCAGCAAGAACGTCGCCTTCGACTACGGCAAGCTGCAATGGGTCGAGAAGAACGGCGATCGCTGGCTGGTTGCCGAGACGACGAAGGAAGCGCTGACTGCGCTGCCGGACTTCGACCGCAAACCTTATGATCCGGTGCCGTCAGCGCCCGCCGCTACCGACAGCGCTCAGAATGACCCTCAGAAGCCCGTCGACTTGAACGCGGCGCCGTCGGAACCCGTGGTGAAGCGCGCTGATGGCAATCTCGCCACCAACATTATCGGCGAGACCGTCTACAACGGCACCGCCGACGATGCCGAGAAGATCGGTGACGTCAACGACATCGTGCTGACCAAGGACGGCAAGGCCCAGTCGCTGGTCATCGGTGTCGGCGGCTTCCTCGGCATGGGCGCCAAGAACGTCACCTATGATTTCGCCAAGGCCGCATGGGCCGAGAAGAATGGCGATCGCTGGCTGGTGGCCCAGACGACCAAGGAAGAGCTGCAGGCGCAGCCGGATTTCGACCGCAAGGTCTATGATCCGGTGCCGGTGACGACGATGTCCGACGCCGGGGCGCCGGCTGCTCCGGCAGCCATGGCCCCTGCGGCGACCGCTCCGGCTGAGACGGCTGGGCCAATGGACAAGACGGCCGGCGCTCCGGCGGCCGAGTCGCCTGACATGAAGGCCACCGACCCGACGCAGACCGCGGCCATCGACAAGTCGACGCTGACCGAAATGCCGGTCGGTGAGATCAGGGGCGACGATCTGAAAGGCACGACCGTCTATGGCGCCAACGACGAAAAGGTTGGTGAGATCGGCGACGTCGTGCTGGCGCCCGACAGCAAGCCGGATGCCGTCATCGTCGATGTCGGCGGCTTCCTCGGCATCGGCGCCAAGGAGGTCGCGGTCGGCATGGACAAGCTCAAATTCATGACCGACAAGGACGGCAAGAAGTACCTCTACACCAACTTCACCAAGGACCAGCTGAAAGCGCAGGCTGCCTACGACAAGGGCAGCTATGCCGAGAAGCGGGATCAGCAGCGGTTGATGGTGCAGTGAAGGAAGGGAATAGGGCAGTACGGCAGTAAGGCAGTAGGGATAAAAATTAGGGAGCGTGACAGCACTGCCTATCCATACTTTTCCTACTGCCCTACTGCCCTACTGCCCTACTGCCCTACCCACATACCCAGCGACCCCATCCTCAGTCAGCTCCGCCAGCGCCAGCGACTGGTCGAGATGTTCGGCGCGCCAGGCGAGCAGCCGCTCCGCAAATTCAATCCGCACGCTGAGATACGCTGCGTCGGTGGCGACATTGGCTAGCTCGCCCGGATCCTTCTCCAAATCGAACAGCAAGGATGGCAAGCCGCCGCCGAAGTGCACGTATTTGAATTTTTCCGTGCGGATGACGGCGAGGCTGCACTGGCGCGAGGCGATGCCGAAATGCCGTTCGGCTTCACCACTGGCAATCGAGCGGAAATCGAACTCCCAATGCGCCGCGTCACGCCAGTTTTTGGGCGGTTCGCTATCCAGAAACGGTTTTAGTGAATGGCCGTCGAGATGCGGCTGGGCGTCGGCATCCAGCAGATCGAGCAAGGTCGGGAAGATGTCGACGGCCTCGGTGAAGCGATCGACAACCGATCCGGCTGTCTTGCCGCGACGCGGGTCGCGCACGATCAGCGGGATGTGATAGCTGCCGTCGAAGAAGCCGCCCTTGCCCAGCATGAAATGGTCGCCCATCATCTCGGCATGGTCCGAGGTCAGCACGATGATCGTGTTGTCCCAGGCATTCGCAGCCTGGACCGCTTGCCAGATGCGGCCGAGTTGCGCGTCGACCTCCGAGATCATGCCATAATAGATAGCGCGGATGGCGCGGAGATTGTCGTCGCCCCAATCGCACACCTTGCCGTCAACGGCGGGGCGGAAACTTCTCCGCTTTTGCCGGCCGAGATCGTAGGCCAGATAGGGGTGGCTTTCCGCTTCCGCCTGCCAGTTTTCTTGGCGACGGAAGGTAGGGCCGTCCGCAGGATCATACTGCGTGTTGTACGGCTCGGGCACGATGAAGGGCGGGTGCGGGCTGATGAAGGAGACATGCGCGAACCATGGCGCATCCTGCTCGCCCAGCCAGCGGATGAACTCACCGGCGAGGAAGGCCGTTGGCGTCTCGTCCCTGGAATAGACAGGTGGCGCGTTGGTCACGGCGTCGCCCGCTTTCTCGCCCACGGGGCGATGAATGCCGGGAGAGCCGGCGCTGGTGTCGACGCCGCGCGCCTTCAGCCATGACAGCCACGGTTTCTGATGCTCGGGCAGGAACTGGCGCACGCTGAAGCCGGGCAGCACGCCCTCGTAGCTTTTCAGCCGGGGATCGCTCGGCGCTATTGTGCGTGGATCGGACGAAACGTCGGTGTAGCCGAACAACGTCGGATCGTAGCCGAGCGCGCGGGCCGACAGCGCGATGTTGCCGTGGCGGGCGTCAAGCGGCGTGCCGTTGCGGCAGACGCGGTTGTTCATCTGGTAGAGGCCGGTGTAGAGGCACGCACGGGCCGGAGAGCAGGGCGCCGCACCGCCGTAGTGTCGCTTGAAAAGGACGCCCTCGGCGGCGAGCGCATCGGCATTCGGCGTCTTCACCGTGGGATGGCCGCCAGCCGAAAGACAGTCGCCGCGCCATTGGTCGCAGGAGATCAGGAGGATGTTCGGACGTCTGCTTTCCGCGGCCAAATTGCGCTATCCTTCATGCTGGGAAGAGGCTCCAGTGAGCCGAATTTTGGCGGTGGCGCAAGCCCGTTGACATTGCTGAAATGGTGAACGTAAATTTTCTGCTGTTCACTATTAGGATACAGTCCATTCTGAGTTTGCCGCCTTTGCCGCTGCCGGGCGACCCCTCATATAGGCGTGGACAGCGGCAAGGGCCGCAAAACGCCAAGGGAAGGAGCAAGACAATGCTCGACCAGATCAAGGGCCTGCATCACGTGACCTCAATGGCCGGCGATGCGCGCCAGAACAATGATTTCTTCACCCACAAGCTCGGCCTGCGCCGGGTCAAAAAGACCGTCAATTTCGACGCGCCCGATGTCTATCACCTCTATTATGGCGACGAGCACGGCACGCCGGGTTCGGTGATGACGTATTTTCCGTTCCCGGACATTGCCAGGGGCCGCCACGGCGTCGGCGAGGTCGGCACCACGGCCTATTCGGTGCCGGCGGGTACGCTCGGCTATTGGGAAAAGCGCTTCGCCGATGAAGGCGTTACTGGTCTCTCCCGCGACGATTCGTTCGGCGAGAAAAGGCTCGCCTTCGCCGGTCCCGACGGTGACGGCTTCGCGCTGGTCGAAGACAAGGCCGACTGCCGCGCGCCGTGGCTGAAGGGCGGTGTTCCCGCCGATGAGGCGATCCGCGGCTTCCACTCGGTGTCGCTGCGCCTCAAGGATGGCGGTGCCACCGAGGAGCTGTTGAAGTTCATGGGCTATGAGCAGGTCGACAAGTCAGGCAATGTCAGCCGTCTCGCCATCAAGAACGGCAATGGCGCCGATGTCGTCGACATCGAATCGCTGCCGACGGCTGGCTTCGCCAATCTCGGCGCCGGCTCGGTGCACCATGTCGCCTTCGCGGTGGAGAACCGCGCCAAACAGCTCGAAGTGCGCAAGGCGCTGATCGATACGGGCTATGGCGTGACCCCGGTGATCGACCGCGATTACTTCTGGGCGATCTACTTCCGCACGCCGGGCGGCGTGTTGTTCGAAGTCGCCACCAACGAGCCGGGCTTCGACCGTGACGAGGACACCGCCCATCTCGGCGAGGCGCTGAAACTGCCGACGCAGCATCAGCATCTGCGGCCCTATCTCGAAGAGCATCTTCAGAAGCTGGAAGGCTGAGACGATGAGCAAGGACGCCTACATCCACAAGACGCTGCCGGGTTCGCCCGGCGGTCCTCTGCTCTTCGTCTTCCACGGCACCGGAGCTGACGAAAACCAGCTGCTGTCTCTGGGGCGCGACCTCGCGCCCCAGGCGACTATCATCTCGCCGCGCGGCGATGTTTCCGAGCACGGTGCGGCGCGCTTCTTCCGCCGCACCGGCGAGGGCGTCTACGACATGGACGACCTCGCGCGGGCGACCGGCAAGATGGCCGGTTTCATCAAGGCGCAGGTGGAAGCGGCAAAGCCGTCATCGGTGCTGGGCCTCGGCTACTCCAACGGCGCCAACATACTGGCTTCCGTGATGTTCGCTGCGCCTGACCTGCTCGATGCGGCGGTGCTGATGCATCCGCTGATTCCTTTCGAACCTGAGGTGAAGGGCAGCCTCGCCGGCCGCCGCATCCTGGTGACCGCCGGCAAGCGCGACCCGATCTGCCCGCCCAATCTGACATCGCGGCTGGAGGCCTATTTGCGCGCCGATGGCGCCGATGTCACAGTGGAATGGCACGATGGCGGCCACGAGGTGCAGCCAAACGAGATCGAAGCGGCAAGGCGGCTCTTCGCCAATGCGCCGGTTGAAGGAGCAAGCAATGCCTGACCAACTGCCTGAAATCGAACTCGAGGACCGCGGCTCGAAGGGCCGTTATGTCCTGCGCGGGCCGGGCGGCGCCGAGGCCGAGATGACCTTCACCAAGGTCGGCGAGCACCAGATCATCATCGATCACACCGAAGTGCCGGACGCGTTTCGCGGCCAGGGCGCCGGGCTTCGGCTCGTCACCCGTGCCGTCGAGGATGCGCGGGCTGCGGGTAAGAAGATCATCCCGCTCTGCCCGTTCGCCAACGCCCAGTTCCGCCGCCATCCGGAATGGGCCGATGTGCTGAAGCAATAGACCTCTTCCCCTTCTCCCCTTGTGGGAGAAGGTGTCGCCGAAGGCGACGGATGAGGGGTGCTCCAGGGAACGCCTACGTCTCACTCCGCTGGAACACCCCTCATCCGTCTCGGCGCTGTCGCGCCGATCCACCTTCTCCCACAAGGGGAGAAGGAGAAGCCGCCCCCGCTCAGCCACAAGAGCGAACACGTCTCTGGCATTTGCGCAGTTCGGCCTTCTTGCCTAAGTACACAGTTCGCTGCGGTTCGTCCGCTCCTGCCAACTGACCGAATGGCTTCCTGATGACCGAATCCGATCTCGTCCCCGTCTTCGACGGCCACAACGACACGCTGCTGCGACTGTACCAGTCGAAGGACACCGACGTCGAAAAGCTGTTCATCGAGGGGACGCAGGGCGGCCATATCGATCTGCCGCGCGCCAAGAAGGGCGGCTTTGCCGGCGGCATGTTCGCGATCTTTCCGCCGCCGGTCGAGAAGGCCAAGCGTAGCGCTGTGCCGCCGGCGCCGAGCGACAATGAGCCGCTGCCACCGGAGCTGCCGCGCACGGACGCGCTGACGTCCACCATCGGAATGGCCTCGATCCTGTTCCGGCTGGAACGGGCTGGCGCGCTGACGGTCTGCCGCAGCGCCGGCGACATTCGTGCGGCGATGGCAAAGGATTCGATCGCCGCCGTGTTCCACATTGAAGGCGTCGAGGCGATCGACCCCGAGCTTACGTTGCTCGATGTGCTCTATGAAGCCGGCCTGCGCTCGCTCGGCATTGTCTGGAGCCGGCCCAACGCTTTCGGCCATGGCGTGCCGTTCCGCTTCCCCTCATCGCCCGACACTGGTCCGGGACTGACCGATGCAGGCAAGGCACTGATCAAGGCCTGCAACCAGCTGAAGATCATGATCGACCTCTCGCATCTCAACGAGAAAGGCTTTCGCGATGTCGCAGCACTCAGCGACGCGCCGCTGGTCGCCACCCATTCGAATGTGCATGCACTCTGCACCCATTCGCGCAACCTGACCGACTGGCAGCTCGGCGCCATCCGCGAGACCGGCGGCATGGTCGGGCTGAATTTCGCCACCGGCTTCCTGCGCGACGACGGCAGGATGAACTCGGACACCAGCCTCGACATCATGGTTCGCCATGTCGATTCGCTGCTGCAGGCGCTGGGTGAGGACGGTGTCGGTCTTGGCTCGGATTTCGACGGCGCCATGATCCCGGCGGTCATCGGCGACGTCGCCGGCCTGCCGAAGCTGATCGATGCGCTGGCCGCACGCGGTTTCGGCCGGGCGCTGATCGAGAAGATCGCTTACAAGAACTGGCTGAACGTTCTGGAGAGGACGATCGGCTAGGCGCCCATGCGCTTCAGCCAGTCCTGGCCGGTGCCACGATCCCTGATGATGGGCAGCGGGTTTTCCGAATCCAGCCGCGCGCAGATTCGGTAGACCTCGAGCGTCTCGGCGCTCATCTCGCCGCGCTTGTAGAAGTACATGGCGGCGGCGTAGCGCGTGCGGCCGGACCATTTTTCACCGAGCGGCGTGTTGACCAATTGCCACTGTTCGGCGGCTTCCGCCGCATCATCCGGTTCGTTGGCCATGATCAGAAATCCGCCGGCGGATTGGCGGTGCGCCGGTCGAGCTTGATGAAGGGCCGCGCCACCACCTTGGCTCGCTTCATCAGCTTCTGATATTGCAACTCGCGCATGGCGTAGATCTCGACCCAGAGGTCTTCCACCATCGTATCACCGTAGGGCCGCGCCAGCGAGGCGATGGCGATGTTGCGCTTGGCCATCGGCGACCACATGGCGGCGCTGACCAGGCCGACCTCCTGGCTTTTCTTGTAGTAGACGATGGCATGTTCGGCCGGGATATTGCCCTCGATCTCCAACCCGACCAGCACATGGCGCAGTTTGCGCTTGGCGCGGGCTTCGAGGATGGCGCGGCGGCCGTTGAAATGGCCTTTTTCCAGGTCGATCATGAAGCCGAGACCGATCTCGTCCGGCATGCGCAGGCGGTCGGCGCGGATGGCATGCTCGGCGGTGGTGAAGTCGGCGTTGGCGACGATCAGCCCGGCCTCGAGCCGGGCGCGGTTGAGCGCGTTGTAGCCGATGGCGCGGATGCCGCGCAGTTCGCCTGCTACCATCAGCCGGTCCCAGAGGCTCAGCGCTTTTTCCGCTGGCACGAACAGTTCGTAGCCGAGATCGCCGGTGAAGCCGGTGCGCGAGATGGTCACCGTGCCGCCATCATGCGGGAACTCGGCGAGGTCGAATATCTTGAGTTTCTCGACACCGGCGAAACCGGCATCGCGCAGCACGGCGAAGGAGGTTGGTCCCTGCAGTGCGAGACCCGCGACGGCTTCGGTCTCTTCCTCGACTGCGACATTGAACCCAATCGCGCTGTCGAGCAGCCAGGGCAGATGCCGCTCCTGCGAGCACAGGCGGAAACGCGTCGGCGACAGGCGAAACAGCGTGCCGTCATCGAGCACAAAACCTTCATCGTCACACCAAGCCGTGTAATGCACGCGGCCGGGTTTCAGCTTCGTCACATCGCGTAGCGTGACGCGATCGAGGAAGGCTTCGGCGTCCGGCCCCTCGACGCGGTATTTCGTCATTGGCGAGATGTCGAACAAAGCCGCCTGGCTGCGGATGGCGAAATATTCGAGCTCCTCGTCCCACAGCGAATGCGGCGCGCGGTAGCCGGCCCAGTTGTACCAGTCCTGGGTCTTCGCCAGCGCATCGATGCGCGCCTGGAACGGCGTACCGAGACGCAAGGTGCGGAAATGGCCCTGCGCGGCTGTGCGGGCAGCAGCGGCTGCATCGGCGATTTTTGCGATGGGCTTCTTCCTGATTGCTTGCGCCATGATCTAGCCCTTCATCGCAATGATGCGTTTGGCGGCGTTGAATCCCGGAGCACCCGAAACGCCGCCGCCGGGATGTGAGCCGGCGCCGGCGAGGAACAGCCCTTCGACCGGCGTGTCATAACCCGACCAGCCGGAGACGGGTCGTGACATCAGCATCTGGTCCGCCTGCAATTCGCCATGGTGCCAGTGGCCGCCAGGCATGCGGTAGCGCGCCTCGATGTCGGCCGGTGTCAAAAGCTCTGTATGCAACACTGATTTCCCGATGCCCGGGGCGTAGGTCTCAAGCTGCGTCATGATCGCCTTCAGGAATTTCGGCCGGCCTGCGTCCCAGCCCTCTTTCAGCGCATAGGGCGCATATTGCACCACCGCCGACAACACGCAGGCGCCGTTTGGCGCGAGCGACGGATCGGCAAGCGAGGGCAGCGTGATCTCCATCACCGGCTCGGCTGAGAACTCGCCATATTTGGACGGGTTGAAGGCGCGTTCGACATGGTCGGGCGAGGGCGCGATGACCAGACGGCCCCTATGGCTGGCGGCGTCGACGCCGGAAAATTGCGGCGGCCGGTCGAGCGCCAGATGGAGCTTGGCCGCATCGCCCTTCATGCGGATGTTTTTCACCTTTCGCACAAAGCCGGTGTCGATCTCGCGTGGCCCGACGAGGTCAATCATGGTGGCCGCCGGATTGATGGCGGAGACGATGGTTCTGGCGCGCAGCACTTCGCCGTTGTCGAGGGCGACGCCGACGGCGCGGCCTTTCTCGACGATGATCCTGGCCACCGGGGCCGCTGTACGGATGGTGACGCCGGCTTTTTCCGCCGCCGCGCGGATGGCGGTGACGACCGCGCCCATGCCGCCTTTCGGCAGCATCTGCGCGCCGGCCGCGCCGCCGGTCTCGCCAGCCAGCCGGTAGTAGAGGCCGAGCAGCGAGGTTGGCGAACGCGGGCCGAGATGGCTGCCCAGCGTCGCGTCAAAGGCAAGCAGACCTTTCAGCCTGATATCGGCAAGCTGCTCGTCGAGCAGGTCGGCGACGTTCATCAGGAGAACGCGCAGGAAATCGCGCATGTCTTCCTTGCCGAGCTTTTTCAACGCCAGCGCCGTCTGGCCGAGCGCCGCTGCCTCAAGCAACGACATGCCGCCGAGATCGGGCGGGCGTCGCGACAGGAAAGGTTTCAAGATGCCGGCATAGCGCAACAGCTGCGCGCGCAATTCTTTCCAGGCCGACTGTTCGGAGGGAGTGGAGCCGGTCAGCACTTCGCCATAGGCGCCATGCAGGACCAGCGGCGGGCCGTCCTTCGACAAGGCGACCGACGGTATGAAGTCGGTGCGCGCGATTTGCAGCCCGTGCTTGTCCAACTCCAGCGTCTTCACCACATCGGGATGCAGGCGGTTGAGCACATGGGCGATCGAGGAGACGCGAAAGCCCTGCGCGAAGTCTTCGGTGCGCGCGGCGCCGCCGACGTCGACTGCCGATTCCAGCACCAGCACCTTGCGACCGGCCTTCGCCAGCGTGGCGGCAGCGACAAGGCCATTGTGGCCGCCGCCGATGACGATGCTATCAAATGACGTCATGGGCCGGGCTCATATGGGAGGTTGATTTGGCAAGGTCGCGCAGGATTTCAGCCGCGGCATTGCGGCCCGGTGCGCCCATGACGCCGCCGCCGGGATGGGTCGAGGAGCCGCACATATACAGCCCGCCGACCGGCGAGCGGTATTGCGCGTAGCCCGGCACGGGCCGGTTGAACAGCAACTGGTCGAAGGTCAGCTCGCCCTGAAAAATATTGCCTTCGGTGAGGCCGACCTCGGCCTCGATCTCGCGTGGCGTGCGCACCTCCATGTGAACGATGCGGTCGCGAAAACCCGGCGAATATTCTGCGATCTGCGCGACCACGCTTTCGGCGAAACCGTCGCGGTCGGCAGCGGTCCAGTCGTGGCCGTTCACCTTGGGCGGCGCGTATTGCACGAAGCAACTCATGAAGTGTTTGCCCGGCGGCGCCATGGTCGGGTCGAGCGTCGTCGGGATGACCATGTCGAGGAACGGGTCGGCCGACCAGTGCCCGGCCTTCCAGTCGTCATAGGCGCGTTCCATGCGCTCCATCGAATCGGTGAAATGCATATCGCCGCGATAGACCGGCGAGTCCTTCGGCAAAGCCGGGAACTCAGGTAGGGAGTCCAGCGCGATGTTGACCTTGCCGGAGGAGCCGCGAATCTTGAAGTTCTTGACCCGGCGCAGGAAAATGTCGGGCAGTTCCTTTTCCTCGACCAGTTTCAGGAAGGTGCGTTTGACGTCGGCGTTGGAGACGACGAGCTTGCCGTAAATCTCCTCGCCGCCGGCCAGAACCACGCCTTTCGCCTTGCCCCTGCCAACCAGCACATGGTCGACCTCGGCGCCGGTGCGGATAGTGCCACCGCTGGCCCTAAAGGAAGCGGCGAGCGCCTTGGTGACGGCGCCCATGCCGCCGCGCGCATAGCCCCAGGCGCCGACGGAACCATCGACCTCGCCCATATAGTGGTGCAGCAGCACATAGGCGGTGCCGGGCGACATCGGCCCGAGCGCGGTACCGATGATGCCGGACAGAGCGAAGTTCGCCTTGATGACGTCGGTCTCGAAATATTCGTCGAGGAATTCCGAGATCGACATGGTCCAGAAGCGCAGGGTCAGCGCCATTTCCTCGGCAGAAAGGCCGGCAAATTTCTTGCCGAGATAGAGCAGTTCGCCGAGGTCGCGTGGCCGAAAACTGGTCGGGTCGGGGGCGGTGCGCATCAACAGCGGCTGGATGAAGCGGCACTGTCGCGTCACGTCGCGCGAATAGCGGTCATAGGCTTCGGCGTCGCGCCTGGAGAAGCGAGCGAATTCCCGCCGGTGCGCATCGTGGTCGCGGTAGTTGGCGAGGTAGTCTCCGTCGCGCGTAAACACCGCGCCGCCTTCATAGGAGATGACCTGCAGGCCGAAGCGCGGCAGTTCGAGGTCGCGCATGATTTCGGGGCGAAACAGCGAGCAGACATAGGAGCAGTTGGAGTAGAGGAAACCTGGCGTCAGTTCGCGGCTGGTTGCGGCGCCGCCGACCCAGTCGTTCTTCTCGACCACCAGCACGTCGAGCCCGGCGCGCTGCAGGTAGCAGGCGTTGACCAGGCCGTTGTGTCCGCCGCCGATGATGATCGCATCCCAAGCTTTCATTCTGGTCCGTTTTCCCTAGGCGATCCGCGGTTCATTTTTGCGTGATCTGTTCCCGAATGCGCGGAATTTGGCATGGCAGCCGCCATTTTGTCCAGCCATATTGAATGAATGTTCAACAAATGGTGTTGCGTTTTCTCTGATATGCGCTACGTTTTGCCGGCAATCGAACGTGTTGAATTCGGCGGACGGGACCGAGGTTCGATGATCGAAACGGCAGATGCCGAGCCGGAATATGACGACACCGCCATCCGCTTCCTCGAGGCGCTGTGGGGCGAGGGTTATCTGTCGCCGGGCGGGCCGGACGAAGTCGACCGGGTGATCGAAGGGCTCTCGTTGAAGGGCAAGACCATCCTCGACATAGGCTGCGGCTCCGGCGGCATCACCCTGCATCTGGTTGAGCGCCATGGCGTCGTCCATGCCACCGGCTTCGACATCGAGCGCCCGGTGATCGAGGCGGCCAGGAAGCGCGCCGCCGCGCGTGGGCTTTCGGACCGCGCCAGTTTTGTCCAGGCGCCGCCAGGGCCGCTGCCTTTCGCCGACGCTTCATTCGATGTCGTCTTCTCCAAGGATGCGCTGCTGCATGTGCCCGACAAGGATGCGCTATTTGCCGAGATTTTTCGCGTGCTGAAACCGGGCGGCGTCTTTGCCGCTTCCGACTGGTTGATTGGCCACGACGGCGAGCCATCATCGGAGATGAAGGCCTATGTCGCGGCCGAAGGCCTGTCTTTCGCCATGGCGTCGCCGGCGCGCTATGCGCAGGCGATGCGCCGCGCCGGCTTTGCCGATGTCGCGGTCAAGGACCGCAATCCCTGGTATCGCGAGGTCGCGCGCGGCGAGCTGGAGAGGCTGAAAGGCCCGCTGTATCAGACGGCTGCTGCCGCGGTCGGGGCCGCCTATGTCGACAAGAACATCAAGACCTGGGAAGCCATGCAGAAGGTGCTTGACAGTGGCGAGCACCGTCCCACTCATCTTCGCGGGTGGAAGCCGGCTATGGTGGGGTAGCCGGCAATGTGGAGCATGACGGCACCGATGAAAGCTGCAGCGCGCGACGAGCGATCCTCCGACACGTCTGGAAAAACCGAACCGGAAAAACGCGGCCGCAAGGCGTCGAAGGAGGTCAGGCAGCTGCAACTGATCGAGGCGACCATCGATTCGCTGGCCAAGCGCGGCTACGCGGAGACGACGATGGCCGATGTCGCCGATGGCGCCGGCCTGTCGCGCGGCATCGTCAACTTTCATTTCGAGAGCAAGGAGAAGCTGCTGATCGCCACGCTGCAGCATATGTATGACGAGTATTCGGCGCATTGGCGTGCTTCTCTCCAGAAAGCCGGTGATGATCCAGCCCGACAACTGCAGGTGCTGGTGTGGGCCGACTTCGACCGCTCGATCTGCAACAAGCGCAAGCTCGCCGCCTGGCTCGCTTTCTGGGGCGAGGCCAAGTCGCGGCCGGTCTATCAGGCGCTGAGCAGTTCTCGCGACGCTTACTACCAGCAGGTCTTCATCGATCTTTGTGCGACGCTCAAAGAGAGCGGCGGCTATGGCTATGAGCCGCAGGTCATGGCGCTGGCGCTGTCGGCCATGCTGGAAGGCTTGTGGCTGCGGCTGATGATGGGAACCGAAGACACGACGCGTGAAACCGCGCTGCAAGCGGCGAATGCCTTCCTCGCGGCGGCCTTTCCCAAGCACTACGGATAACCAGAAGCCGGCCAGTCGAGCCGGCAACAACGACAAAGAGGATGGAACAGCATGAAAAGAATAACCCGACGCCTGACGCTGACATTGGCGCTGACAGCAACGCTCGCGGCTTCGGCTGCGGCGCTAGCTGTTGCCGCCGACAAGGATCTGATCGTGTTCGACTGGTCCGGCTATGAAGACCCGAGCTTCCACCCGAAATATGTCGAGAAGAACGGCGACTCGCCGACCTTCGCCTTCTTCGGCGACGAGGACGAAGCCTTCGAGAAGGTGCGCTCCGGCTTCAAGGCCGATCTCGGCCATCCCTGTTCGCAGAGCGTGACGAAGTGGCGTGAGGCAGGCCTGCTGCAGCCGCTCGACACGTCGAAGATCACCGGCTGGAAGGACCTCAATCCCGGCATCATGGCGATGAAGGATCTGGCCACCACATCGGATGGCAAGGCGTGGTTCATGCCCTGGGACTGGGGCAACACCCAGCTCACCTATAACGCCGACAAGATCGACGCCAAGGATGTGCAGTCGCTAAAGGCCTTCGCCGATCCCAAGTTCAAGGGCCGGGTCTCGATCGGCGACAATGTCGACGACGCCTATGCGCTGGCCAGCCTTGCCATCGGACTTAAGGACTGGACCAAAATGACGGACGACCAGTTCAAGCAGGCATCCGACTTCCTGCGCCAGGTGCACAAGAATGTCCGCTCCTACTGGACCGATACAACCGATGTCGTGCAGCTGCTCTCCGGCGGCGAGGTCGATCTTGCCTGGGCGTGGAACGACGCGACGGTGCAGTCGGTCGCTGCCGGTGTACCGATCAAGGCCAAGAAAGACACTGACGAAGGCATCTCGACCTGGGTGTGCGGCTATGTCCTGTTCAAGGACGCGCCCGGCAACATCGATAAGGCCTATGACTATCTGAACGCCATCAACGATCCGGAAACCGCCAAGGTGCTGGTCAAGGACTGGGGCTATGGCCAGGCCAACGCCAAGGGTATGGCCGGTGTCGACCAGGCGATCCTGAAAGAAAAGGGCTATGACGACGTGCAGAAATTCGTCGACAAGACCCTGTTCCAATCGCCGGTCCCGTCTGCGCTCAAGCTCAAGATGATCGCCGAGTTCGAGAAGATCAAAGCGGGCTACTAAAGTCCTGTCCGGCCTCATCCGTCTGCCCGCCACTCAGGCGGGCAGACGGTCTCGCCAAGGTCGCTGAAATTCCGTAACGTCGCCCGGCCGCCTTTAGCGATGAGGAGTTTCGCACCATGAATTCCATGCTTCGCCGCCTTGCCCTTGCCGCTGCCTTAACAGTGGGCGCCGGCGCCGTGCTGGCTTATGCCGAGGGTGGTGGCGACCTCGTCGTGTTCGACTGGTCGGGCTATGAGGATCCGCTGCTGCATCCCGACTACACCGCCAAATACGGCGCCGAGCCGACCTTCGCTTTCTTCGGCGACGAGGAAGAAGCCTTCCAGAAGATGCGGGCCGGCTTCAAGGCCGACATCGCGCATCCCTGTTCGCAGAGCGTGGTCAAGTGGCGCGAGGCCGGCATTCTGCAGCCGCTCGACACCAGCCGCATTGCCGGCTGGAAAGATCTCAATCCCGGCATCATGGCGATGAAGAACCTCGCCACCACCGCCGACGGCAAGGCGTGGTTCATGCCGTTCGACTGGGGCAACACATCGCTGCTCTACCGCACCGACAAGGTGACGGCTGAAGAGGCGCAGTCGCTGAGAATATTCGCCGACCCTAAGTTCAAGGGCCGCGTCACCATAGGCGACAATGTCGACGACGCCTACGCGCTGGCAAGCCTGGTCATCGGCCTCAAGGACTGGACCAAGATGACCGACGCGCAGTTCCAGGAAGCGTCCGCCTTCTTGCGCGACGTGCACAAGAATATCCGCTTCTACTGGACCGACGACACCGATCTCAACCAGGCCTTTACCGGCAATGAGGTCGACCTCGTCTGGGGCTGGAACGAGACCTTCGTGACGCTCAAGGGTCAAGGCATGCCTATCGCCATGAACCGCGACACCAAGGAAGGCATTTCGACCTGGGTGTGCGGCTATGTCCTGATGAAGGACGCGCCGGGCAAGCTTGATCAGGCCTATGATTTCCTCAGCGCGGTCAACGCGCATGCCGTGTCCGACTATCTGGTCAAGACCTTCGGCTACGGTCACGGCAACAGCGCCGGCATGGCGGCGATCGACCACCAGGTGCTGACCGACCGCGGCTTCGACAATCTCGACAAGTTCCTCGACAAAACCCTGTTCCAGCAGCCGGTGCCGCCCGAGCTCAAGCAGCGCATGGTCACGGAGTTCGAGAAGATCAAGGCCGGCTATTGAGCGACAAGATCGAAAGAACCGACGTCGTCATCGTCGGCGCCGGTTTCACCGGCCTGTCGGCGGCGCTTGCGCTGAGAAAGGCCGGCATCGATTTCGTGCTGCTCGAGGCGCGCGACCGTGTCGGCGGCAGGGTCGAAGCGGTTCGCAACGGGCTTGGCGAACGCATCGACAGCGGCGGCCAGTTTTTCTGCGAAGACATGCCGGAGGTGACGGCGCTGGCCGCGGCCCGCGGCAAGGCCTTCGTCGAGACCTATGTGGATGGGGATTTCATCACCCATCCATCACTGTCGGTCGAGCAGGCCGAGCGGACCTATTACGGCGCGATGGCGATCCGCGAGCGCATGAATGCGATCGAGCCGGACGATCCTTCGATCGCCGGCATGAGTGTTGCCGCCTGGCTCGAACGCCAGCCTGATCCCACTGACGCCAAGACGGCTTTCCGGTCGATGATCGAAGGCCTGTGGTGCCTGGCGATGGACAGAGTGCCGCTGTGGCACCTGATCGACAATGACCGCCGTATCACCAACGAGGTGCCTGAGCTGCAGTATTCTTTGCGCGAGACCATGCAGTCGCTGGCCGAGGATCTGGCCGGCGATCTCGGTGACCGGGTGCGGTTGAACGAACCGGTGACGCGCATCGAGCACCGGCCGCAGGGGGTTCGTGTCGTCTCGGCAAGCGGTGCCATCGAAGCACGAAAAGTGCTGGTCGCACTGCCGCCGGTCACGGCCGCAAAGCTCGATTTCGCGCCGGCCTTGCCGGCGGTCCTCGAGAAGGCGCTTGGCGTCTGGGAAAGCGGCGCGGTGATCAAGATTCTCGTGCGCTATGCCAAGCCGTTTTGGCGCGAGCGCGACCTGTGCGGCATGGTGATGTGGCGCGATTTGCCGGGCCTGTTCGCCTGTGACGCCAGCAAGGATATCGACCATGCCGCGCTGGTCGTCTTCGTCGGCGGACCGTTGGCACTGCGCTGGCGCCCACTCGACGATGCTGCGCTGCGCGCGGAAGTGACGGCAAGGCTGGTGAGCGCCCTTGGTCCGGACGCGGTCGACATTATCGATTTCAGCCAGCGCGACTGGATCGATGACCGCTGGAGCGGCGGCGCCTACAGCGACCTCATTGTCGATGTGACGGCACGGGATGCCGAACGCACGATCCGTGCCGGCGCGGCTCCTGTCCATTTCGCATCATCGGAACTGTCGCCGTCCTTTCCGGGCTATGTCGAAGGTGCGATCGTGATGGGGCGCATTGCTGCCAAAGAGATCGTAGCCGAGCTTCAGTCCGCCATAGCCACCAGGGCCTCGGGATCGTAGGCGAGGCGGATGGAGGTGCCGACCGGGATATCATCGGCGCCGAAATCATTGGTCTCGGTCACCGACAGCGGCTTTTCCAGTCCCGGTATCTCGACGATCAGATGGGTGATCTCGCCGAAATAGTGGCGCTCGACCACCTTGCCGGCGACCTCGAATTTGGCCGTCGTATTGTCCCACAGCACACGCAGGCGCTCCGGTCGGATGCCCAGCGTGGCGGCGCCGCCATTGCGCACGAAGGCCTTCGGCTTGTCGGTCCTGACACGGCCGAAGCCCAGCGTGTCGACGACCAGCGAGGCGGCATTCTCCTCGACGATCTGAGCCTTGACGAAATTCATACCGCCGAGGAAGTCGGCGACCTGGCGGTTGACCGGCCGCTGGTAGATTTCCTTGGGCGATGCGACCTGGGCGATCTTGCCGCCGAACATCACCGCGATGCGGTCGGACATGGCCAGCGCCTCATACTGGTCGTGGGTGACCAGCACGAAGGTGATGCCGACCGCCTGCTGCAGGCGGCGCAGCTCGACCTGCATCTGCTCGCGCAGCTTCTTGTCCAGCGCCGACAGCGGCTCGTCGAGCAGCAGCACCTTGGGCCGCATCACCAAGGCGCGGGCGAGCGCCACGCGCTGGCGCTGGCCGCCGGAAAGCTCGGTGGCGAGGCGCTTGCCGAGGCCGGTCAGCGACACCTGCGCCAGCGCCTCCTCCACGCGGCGCTTTTCTTCAACCGCGCCCAGCTTCAGCCGCTTCAGCCCATAGGCGACATTCTGCTCGACGTTGAGATGCGGGAAGATGGCGTAGCTCTGAAAGACCATGTTGGTCGGCCGGCGGTTGGCCGGGATGCCTTCCATCGACTGGCCGCCGACCGAGATCGAACCGCTGGTCGGGTTGTCGAAGCCGGCAATCATGCGCAGCAGCGTTGTCTTGCCGCAGCCGGAGGGGCCGAGCAGCGAAAAGAACTCGCCTTCCCTGATGGTCAGTGTCGCGTCGTCGAGCGCCTTGAAGGCGCCGTAGCTGCGGGTGACGCTGCGAATCTCGATCATCGCTCGGTCAGTTTGGGATCGATCAGATTGGGGCCGCTCGGGCTGATCAGGCATAGAGGCCTCCCTCGTTTTGGGTGCGCCTGGCCGCACGGCGGCGCAGGATCTCGGCAACGGTCATCAAGACAAAGGATGCGACCAAGAGCAGCGTGCCCAGCGCCAGCACGCCCGGCAGCTTGGCGGCAAAGCGCAACTGGCCCCAGATATAGATCGGCAGCGTGGTCTCGGTTCCGGTCAGGAAGAAGGCGATGACGAACTCGTCGAGCGAGATGGTGAAGCAGACCAGCAGGCTGGAAATGATCGCCGGCGCCACCATCGGCAGCGTCACCCGCCGGAAGGTCCCGAAGGCGCTCTCGCCGAGGTCGGCGGAGGCCTCTTCAAGGCTGCGGTCGAAACCTTCGAAGCCCGCGGTCAGCACCGTCATCGAATAGGGGATGCAGATCAGGACGTGGCCCAGCACGACGGTGAACAGCGACAGGCTGAGGCCGAGTTGCAGCATGACCAGCAGCATGGAGATGGCGAGGATGATTTCCGGCAGCACCAGCGGCGCCATGATCAGGCCGTTGATGGTGCGGCGGCCGGGATAGCGGTAGCGTGTGATGGAACGGGCAGCGAGGACGCCCAGCAGCGTCGCCAGCACGGATGCCGAGACGCCGACGATCAGGCTGTTCCAGGCGGCGTCAAGCAGGGCCGGCGTCTTGGGCAGGTCTTGGTACCATTTCAGCGTATAGCCGGTGAGCGGAAACTTCGGCGTCGGCGCCGTGTTGATCGAGAAGATGGGCAGGAAGATTACGGGCAGATAGAGAAAGACGACGTAGAGGAAGGCGTAGGCGGACAGCCAGCCGCCGCCAAGGAAGCGCCGCACCGCCGTCATCGCGCCAACCTCTGCGCTGCGCGGATGATGAGCACCGTGGCGCCAGCCATCAGCGTCACGACCAGCATGGTGGTCACCGACAGTGCCGCGCCGAGCGGCCAGTTGGAAGCTTTGTGAAACTGCGATTCGATGGCATTGGCGATCATC
Source organism: Mesorhizobium sp. P2_F7 (assembly GCF_056403695.1). Lineage (NCBI taxonomy): Bacteria > Pseudomonadati > Pseudomonadota > Alphaproteobacteria > Hyphomicrobiales > Phyllobacteriaceae > Mesorhizobium > Mesorhizobium sp. P2_F7. Next base: position 614,539 of record NZ_JBFUFA010000002.1, read on the forward strand.
ACGCCATCCTTGCCGCCGACCAGCCTCGGGGTGACGTAGTCGCCGACGGTCGGGATCATGACGATGAGCGCGGCCGAAATGACGCCCGGCGCCGACAGCGGCAGCGTCACGCGCAGGAAGGAGCGCAGCGGGCCGTCGCCGAGATCGGTGGCAGCTTCGACCAGAGTGCGGTCGACCTTTTCCAGCGAGACGAAGATCGGCAGGATGGCGAAGGCGGCCCAGGCATGGGTCAGCGTGATGATGACGGCGCTGGAATTGTAGAGCAGTGCTGTCGACGGTTCGTCGATGATGCCGAGGCCCATCAGACCGGAATTCAGCACGCCATTATAGCCGAGGATCACCTTCCACGACATCACGCGCAGCAGATAGCTGGTCCAGAACGGGATGGTGATTAGGAACAGCCACAGGCTCTTGTGGCGGCCACCGTGGAAGGAAATGAAATAGGCGATGGGATAAGCGAGGATGACGGTGAAGAAGCTCACCGTCAGCGAGATGTAGAGCGAGCGCCAGAGCAGATCGCGATAGATCGGCTCGGTCAGCGCGATGCGGTAATTTTCCAGCGTGAATGTGTGGTCGATGGTGAGGTAGTTCTGCGTCCAGAACGAGTGGGCGAACACCACCAGGATCGGCACCAGCAGCAGGATCAAAGCATAGATTAAGGTCGGGCTGATCAGGGCAAGGCCCTGGACGGATTCGGACTGCAGAAGGGCGTTTCGCCTGGCCCGCGTCATGCCGAATACGGGCGACCCTTCGGCCGCCGCCGTCATTGCAGCGCTCCGGGCGTGATCTCGGTTGCTGGCTCGAACTGTCCCGCCATGATGCTCCCATTGACCGGGCCGGCGGCCTGTTCCCAATTTTTGCGGAGCGCGATTTCTGGTCGCGCTCCAAGCTTGCCGGCTTTCTTTCATCATGAGCGCATCCGTGGATTGAAATCAAGCGCTATTTCTGCAATATTGATTGAACGGACATTCAAAATGAAGTGAAGAAAGCCCGCTTTTCAAGGCTTGGCGCTTCGTTTCGGGTCCGGCGAAAATTGCGTTCCAGACCTGCGAGGCAATGATGGCGGCTGCAAGAGACTTAAGAGCGATTGAACTGGCTGGCGACGACGATGCGGTCGAGCTGGCCAAGCGTCACCTTGTCCAGCCCTGGCCCTATGCCGGCTCGGTCGGCAATGAAGCACGCGCGCTGATCGGCGAAGGCGACGGCATCTACATCACCGACGTCACAGGCAAGCGGCTGATCGACGGGCCGGCCGGCATGTGGTGCATCAATGTCGGTCACCGCCGCGAGGAACTCGCCAGGGTCATGTACGACCAGGCGATGATGCTGTCCTATAACACGCCCTGGTACACGATGAATGCGCCTTCGGCCGAACTCGCCAAGCGCATTGCCGACCATGCACCGGGCGATCTCAGCCACACCTTCTTCACCACCGGCGGTTCTTCGGCTGTCGAGACGGCGCTGCGGTTCATGCAGTTCTACAACAATGTGCGCGGACGCCCGGAAAAGAAGCTGTTCCTCAGCCGCGGCGGCGCTTATCACGGCTCGACCTATCTGTCGGCTTCACTCAACGGCCGGCCGCGCGACCGCGACTGGATGGACGGCGCCGACGATTTGGTGGTCAAGCTGTCCTCGCCCGACCCGTTCCGGCGGCCGAAAGGCATGAGCATAGCAGCCTTCACCGATTTCCTGGTCGATCAGTTCCGCGACACGGTCGCCCGCGTCGGACCTGAGAAGATCGGCGCTTTCGTCGGCGAGCCGGTGCAGGCATCGGGTGGCGTCGTGGTGCCCCCGGATGGCTATCTCAAGCGCATCCGCGAGATCTGCCGCGAGAACGATATTCTTTATGTCTCCGACGAGGTGGTGACCGGCTTCGGCCGGCTCGGCCATGTCTTTGCCTCGGGTGACGTGTTCGGTATCGACCCCGACATGATCACCTTCGCCAAGGGCGTCACCTCGGGCTATTTCCCGCTCGGCGGCGTCATCATCTCCGAACGGCTGCTTCAGGACATGCGCCGCTCCAACCATCCCGACGCGCTGTTCGGCCACGGCCTGACTTACACAAGCCATCCGATCGGCTGCGCGGTGGCGCTGAAGAACCTCGACATCCTCGAAGACAGCGTGCTTGCCCATACGCGCGATGTCGCGCCGTATTTCCAGGCGCAGCTGAAGACGCTGGAGGAACTGCCGCTGGTCGGCGAAGTCCGCGGCATGGGGCTGATGGGCTGCGTCGAATGCGTCGCCGACCGCGAAAGCAAGGATCCGCTGCAGCTCGACAAGGATGTCGGCAAGCGCATCGACGCGCACTGCCATGAACTCGGCCTTCTGGTGCGACCGCTGATCAACATGTGCGTGATGTCGCCGCCGCTGATCATTACGCGCGAGCAGATCGACGACATGGTGGCCATCCTGCGCGAGGGGATTTCGCGGACCATGGATGATCTGAGGAAAGAAGGGGTCTGGCAGGGGTGACGGCTAATCTCCCCCCTTGTGGGGGAGATGCCCGGCAGGGCAGAGGGGGGCGCTGTCCCGCCGGCTTCTCTGCTGCTCCACAGCGCATGTTCGCTAGTTCACGAGAGGTCGCAAGGTGGGGAAGGCTCGCGTTCCTTCGCGCCCCCCTCTGTCCTGCCGGACATCTCCCCCACGAGGGGGGAGATTAGCAGCGTCGCCGCCGCCCTACACCTGAGACCGCATCGCCTCGTTGAGGTTCCACATGTCCTTTTCCTCAGGCGCTGTTTCCAGGCCCAGAACCGGGATCTGCTTGCGAAGATGGTCGTGGTGGGTGCGCACGCCATATTCGAGGTCGGAGAGATAAAAACCCTCGAAGGCGTCTGAAATCATCGACTCGTTCGACCACACGGAAAGCTGCACATCCTCGTTCATGGTGTCGCGGTCGATGCGGTAGGCGAGGTAGCGGGCTGCCGCCTGTTCCCTGGTCTCGTCGGGGTAGCGGTAGATGGCGCCGCGCAGCAGCGTCTCGCCGGTCGACAGCGGGAACTCCTGATAGAACTGGACCGATTCCGGCATGATCGACAGCGCGTTGTTGGGGAAGATGCCGTAATAGATCCAGGCCCTGCGCAGATGCTCCGGCAGATGCGACGCATCGGGCGTGAGCTTGATGTATTCGCGCACGCTCCAGCGCCGGCCGGCATGCGGATTGTAGGTGGCGAAGGAGCGCGACACGCCGTTGATGAACGGCTCGTCGAAATAGGTCGCGCCATAGAGATCCTGCAGCGCCGGGTGCGCCATGGCGACGTGGTAGCCTTCATTGTCGACGTCGCGCACCGACTTCCAGTTGACCGGCGACTTCTGCGTCCAGATACCCCAGGACGGCACCATCTCTGCGACATTGTAGTGCGCCATCTCGGCCTCGATCGGCTTCAACAGCTCGGCCACCGAGGGCTGCGGGCCACCCTTGCGGAAGCGGATGAAGATGAAGCCCATCCAGATTTCGAGGTCGAGCGGCATCAGGCCGAATTCGGTCTTGTCGAGTTCGGGGAAGGAGCGCGGGCGGGCGGCGCCGCGCAGCGTGCCGTCGAGATTGTAGACCCAGCCGTGGAATGGGCAGACCAGCGCGTTCTTGCAGGTGCCCTGGCTGTCGGCGACGACGCGGCTGCCGCGATGCCGGCACATATTGTTGAAGGCGCGCACGACGCCGTCCTTGCCGCGCACGATCAGCGCCCGCTCGCCGACCACGTCCATGGTCAGATAGTCGCCGGCATTCGGCACGTCGGAGACGTGTCCGGCGATCTGCCAATGGTTGCGGAAGACGTATTCCTTCTCGAGTTCGAGAAGGGCGTCGGAGTGATAACTCCAGCCCGGCAGACCCCGCCGGTCCCAATCATTGGGGATCGCCACGTCACGGAGGTGCGGGTTCATGGAAAGCTCTTCTTTTGTTGAATACTCATTCAATAAAATCATATTTTGCATTGAAATGCAATGGTTTGTGGAAATAGTGAGCTTTCAGAACAGAGCAATAGCGTCGATCTGAAGTCACCGCGAGGGAAGAAAATCTCGGAAAATCCGGGCGTTAACCAGGGTCGTGAAATGGCCGTCCCGCATGTGGATACGACGGCGCCGCACCGGCAAAACCGGGCCTCGCCCATGACGAAAAATGCCTGCCGTCGCAAATTCAATCCGCAGTGTGAGCTTGTTCATAGTTCAACTGGCCAACAATAGGCTTTGCTGCGTTCACGGCCCGCCTGTCGTCAACGTTTTGATTGCGCGCATGAAACAGCACCGCAAACGAACCCTGCCGTCGGCGCATGACCGGATCTGCCCGGACATGCCCGAATTTCTTGTTTCAAACCTGTTACGCGGGCAAGCCAAGCGCATCATTCGCCCGTTACCAGGCGCGTTTAAGTTCGTTTCATAAGAAAGCGAAGGGGAGCAACATGTATACGAAGGCCGAGATCGCCAGCAATGAACGGCGCGCCAAACTGGCGCTGCGCAAGCGCGCCAGCGACCATCCGGTCGCGATGTTCTCTATGCTGGGCGCCTGCGCCCTTGCCGTCCTGTTCCTGACGCCGGCCTCCGGCCCGGCCTTCGCTTCGCTCAACCCGCCGGCCAATGTCGTCGAGGGCGCGCCGACCACCATCAAGACCGCCCGGCTGCCAGAGCCGGAAATCGATTTTGCCTGCAAGGGCCAGGCCTGGGGCGCCGAGAGCGCGGAGTGCCTGCGCGTCATTGCCGCCCAGTCCGGCGTGCACAAGGCGCGCGCCATCCGCATGATCGCCAACGCTGCGCCGCTGACCACGACACCCAACGTTTTCTGAACCTCCCGAGCGCTTCCTCCCGCGCTCTTTCTTGGCTCCCGACGGCCCCTGCCGGTCGGGAGCCTCTTTTTTGGGGGCAGTCGATATTCAGGTGAGGCCAGGCTGCGAATGGTTGATACCTGCGCTTCCGGTGCTCACGTACTTAAGTACGCTCCGCTCCGGTTCTCGGTATCAACCATTCTCGCCGCGGCCTGACCTGAATCTCGGCTGCCCCCAGTCGGCGCCTCGACAAGAACTCAGCCCGCAGCTCGAAGAGTTCAGCCGGCGGCGGCGACCTGGTCGGCGATGGCGGAGAGCACGCCGCGGACGTCCAGCGTCGAGAACGGCTTTTCCAGGATCTGCGGCCGCTGCTGCACCGGCAAGGCTTCGATCTCGGCCTTGGCGCCGATCAGGTCGCCGGTGACCAACACGAAGCGTTTGGCGAGCGCCGATTGCTCGACCAACAGCTCGCGGTAGATGGCTATGCCGCTGGTGCCGGGCATGCGCAGGTCGGAGAAGACGATGTCGGGTGGCATGTGGCCGGTCAAGGTCGCCGCCGCGGACGTCCAGGCCGGTACGATCCGCGATTTGATGCCCATCAATTCCAGGATGTCGGAGAGCGAGCCGGCGACGTCGGGTTCGTCGTCGATGATCAGCGCATGGCGCAAGCCGCTGGAGCGGGTCGGGCTGTCGCCGACCGCAGCCGCGCCGCTGGTGATCGCCGGCAGCTGGACGACGAAGCGCGCGCCGCGCGGCAGCACCTCCTCGAACCAGACATTGCCATTGTGCCGCTCGATGATCGACTTCGAGATCGACAGGCCGATGCCGGTGCCGACGCCGACCGGCTTGGTGGTGAAATAGGATTCGAAGATGCGGCCGCGGATCGCCTCCGGAATGCCCGGTCCATTGTCCTCGACCGAGAAGCCGGGATTGCCGCGGTCGCTGCGGAATGTACGCACCTTGATCAGGCGGTCGCCGCCGATGCCGGCCAGAGCGTGCTGGGAGTTGATGAGAAAATTCGCGGCCACCTGCGTCACGTGGTCGGCATCGGCCATCGCCAGCAGCGGGCCGGGCGCGAAATCGGTGTCGATGATGATGCCGCTCGAGCGCGCGCCATAGGCGGTCACTTCGAGCGCAGCACGGATCACCTGGTTGAGATCGGTCTCGGCCTGCGCCGCCGGATGCAAGCGCACCATCGACAGGAAGCTCTTGACGATGCGGCCGCAGCGCTCGGCGGCGGCGCGCACTTTTTCGGCGCGCACCTTGGTCTGCGGGTCGGTGGCGAATTCATGCAGCAGCGTCGATTGCGCGACAACCACGGCGAGCGGGTTGTTGAGCTCGTGCGAAACGCCGGCCAGCAGCGAACCCATCGCCGCCATCTTCTCGTTCTGGTGCAGTTTCTCGCGCTGGCGGTTGATCTCCTCTTCGGCGCGCAGCTTGTCGCGCAGGTCGCGGATCGAGCCGAAGATGAGGTGGCGATCGGCAACCCGCATCTCGGTTGCGGTCAGTTCGATCGGAAACACCTCGCCGGCGGCATTCTGGGTCACCGTCTCCAGCCGCTGGCCGACCATCGGTGCGCCGCGGCCGGACATGTACTCGGCCCCCGACACATAGCCCTTGCGGTAATATTCCGGCACCACCGTATCGAGCAGGTCCTTGCCGAGGATGTCGCTGCGCTGGAAGCCGAACATCTTTTCGGCGGCCGGATTGAATTCGATGATCGAGCCGGTCTCGTCGATGACGATGATGGCGTCGAGCGAGGCCTGCAGCATGGTGCGGCGAATGACTTCGCTGGCATGGGCATCCGACGGCGACCGCTCGATGGCGTCGCCGATGGCGAGCGCGATGATGTGCAGCGCCGCCTCTTCCTCGTCGGTCCACTCACGCTCACTGACGCAGTCATTGACCGCAAGCGTGCCCCACAGATGGCCGTGGGCGAACACCGACACCGACAGGAACGATTTGATGTGCTGCTTTTCGAAATCGGTCCTGAGGAAGCCGTCGAGGTTGCGCGTGTGGCCGGCGAAGATCTTGCCTTGCCGCTCGTCCTCGGCAATCCGCTCCAGCAGGGGGTCGTTATCGACGATCGATTGCATGATCACGGTCGGCGAGGCCAGCTCGCCACCGAAGCGCGGGTCGATCCAGTAGGCGGCGACCGACTGGGCAAAACCCTGGCCGGGCAATTCGCGCAGCCTGAACAGAATGCCGCGCTGGCAGTGCATGGCCACGCACAGCGTCTCCAGGATGGTATCCATCTCGCGCTGCCAGTCGCCGGCTTCGCGCAGCCGGCGCACGACACGCACGGCCGCCATCGCCGCGCCCTGGCGAACGCCCTTCAGGTCCATGCGTACTGGGTCAGCAGTCATGTCAGCCATTTGTACAGGGCCGTGGGTGGTAGGGCTCCAGAACGGTGCACCGTTCCATCTCTTTGTTCCGACGCAACTCCGGACAGAAAACCGCTACGCACTTTTCCTGGAATTGCTAGTGTCCGTCGCCGGTCGGCAGCGAAAAGATATAACCTTCGCCGCGCACCGTGCGCAAAAATTTCGGATTGGCCGGGTCGGCCTCGATCTTTTTGCGCAGCCGCATGATGCGGATGTCGACGGCACGCGACGATTCCGGGTCTTCGACAAAGCCGATCGCCTCGGAGATCGCCGCCCGCGTCAACAGCCGGTTGGCGCGGGTCAGGAAAACCTCCAGCACGTCGAACTCGCTCTTGGCCATGTCGATGACGGCGCCATTGGCGCCGGTGACAAGCCTGCCGTCAAGGTCGGCCTGAAATTGACCGAAGCTCAGCCGGCGACCGCCATCGGCTTGCGCCTTCGCGGCCTGCGGCGGGCTCGGTTGCGGAACCCGGCGCAGCACGGAGCGGACCCGGGCCAGCACCTCGCGCAATTCATAGGGCTTGACGATATAGTCGTCGGCGCCAAGCTCCAGCCCGACAATGCGGTCGAGCGCGGTGCCGGCAGCCGTGGCATAGATGATGCCGATCGGCATTTTCGAGCGCAGCCAGCGGCCGAGCGACAGACCGTCCTCGCCGGGCATGGCGATGTCGAGGATGGCCAGATGGAATGATTCGGTCTCCAGCAAGGTGCGCGCCTCGGCAGCGCTTCCGGCCTGGGTCACATCGTAACCATTGGCGCCGAGATACTCGGCGACCGCATCCCTGAGATCGGGCTCGTCCTCGACGATGACAATTCGTGCCCGCACTATGGCCTCGCTCCCGCTTTCAGCAGAAAGTAGATTGGGTATAAACATGATGTCCAGCACTCATATCCGGTTGCAGGGGCAGGGGAAGAAAATATGGCTGCACGATCCGTCATCGCGCTGGTTTCCGTCGCCGATGTGGTGGCCGGCGATCTCGCCGACCATCTCGACCGGCGCGGCCATGACGTGCGTGAGGCGCGGCAACCCTGGGAAGCCGAATCCCTGCTCTCGGCCGGGGGCATAGATGTCGTCATCGTCGGCGACAGCGTCAGTCAGGCGGAGGGGCGGGACCTGCTCAGGCGTTATGGCGGCGGCCAGAGCGTGGACGGGAAGGCCGGACCGGACTTCATCCTGATCTGCCGGCCGGCCGATCTGGTCGACAAGGTGCTGGCGCTCGAGCTTGGCGCCGCCGACGTCGTTGAAAGCCCGCTCAATGTCAGGGAACTTGCCGCGCGCATCGGCGGCCTGCTGACGCGGCGCGGCAGGTCCGCCCAGGAACTGATCGTGCTGGAAAATGCCACCGTCGATTTGCGGTCGGCCATCGTCATGCACCGCTCGGGTGCGGAAGAGCAGCTGTCGCCGGGTCAGGTGGCGCTGCTCAGGCTGTTTCTGGCCAGCCCGCGCAAGGTGCTGACGCGCGACGACATCATTGCGGCGGCGCCGGCTGAAAATGCCGATGCCTTCGACCGCTCGATCGATTCGCGCATCGTGCGGCTGCGCCGCAAGCTCGACACCGAAACCATCATCACCATACGCGGTGCCGGCTACCGTTTCGACCCGCCGACGCAGCGCGCCGACTGAGAGCAGTAAGGCTGGATTGTTTCGCGGCTCGCCCAAAAAAGCTGCGCACTTTTGGGCGGCATGCATAGGCGTCAGCGCACCACCAGAAGCGACGGCCCCGGCGGCAATTCGTTGGCGACCACGATTTCGCTGGAAGCCTGCGCGCGGTCCTTCAGGAGAACCGTGACGAGACCGGCAAAGCCGAGCAGGCCCTGTGCGTAGAGCAGTGCCGAAAGCACCGTGGCAGCAGATTTCGTCTTCATCGGTTATTCCCCCAAAATCAAAACCGCGGGTGCTTCAGGATAAACCCGAAGTGCCCGCGCCGCCCACGGAGCCCCCCGCTGCGGCGCGGGCCTTCGGTCCTCTCGGCAGCAAGTTGCCGGAGGGGCCGCGCATCCACTTCAACCCAGGGCCGACCCGCCAGAAGGCCCGGAGACGGTTGATGCGCAGACTGGAGACGATCCAGACCAAGGCTATGAACAGCGCGGCATGCAGCGTCGAAACCTCACCCGAATTCATGACCGCCAGTTTCGTCATCGGGGTGCCGGCGACTGTGCCGATGCCGCCGACGACAAGTGCGGCAATGCTGATCCTGAAAAGCCAGGACAGGGTGATCGATCTGATGCTCATTTTCGTTTTCGCGCCGGCTGTTCTCGTTGGGATGACTGTGCCGTTGGCCTGTAACCACATCATGCCGCCCGGGCCGCGCTTTGTTGCAGGTGGGTTTCGAGCGAAGCTAAACGGCTGTCATATATGGATATTCGCACTTTCGTTTGGCGGTATGGTCGCAGCCCTGAGTGCCCCCGGACAGACGGGAAGCTCCTCCTTGGCCTCTCCCCTCGACCTCTTGCTCGTTAACCAGAGGAAACAGATTCGAAACACAAACGAGCATCAAGCGAAGTCTGCCTGAAACATGACGCAGGGATAAGGCGGTCATCGAATTGACGCCGGCCGGGCCGGCAAAGGGGAGCCATCATGTACAAAGCCATTTCCGCCAAACTCATCAACGTCACCGCCGCCGCTGCCGGCGCCACGCTCCTGCTTGGCGCCGCCAACAGCACGGCCCATGCCGCGGCAAGCCAGATCGTGGCGCGTGTTTCGCTGTCGCAGCAGACCATGGAAGTGCTGGTCGACGGCCGGCCGACCTTCGCCTGGAAGGTCTCGACCGGCGACAGGGCGCATGTCACACCGACCGGCTCTTTCAAGCCGACCCGCATGCACGAGATGTGGTATTCGAAGAAATACGACAACGCGCCGATGCCGCATTCGGTGTTCTTCAGCGGCGGCTACGCCGTGCATGCGACCAACGCGATCAAGCGGCTGGGACAGCCGGCATCGCATGGCTGCGTGCGGCTGCATCCCGACAATGCCGCCGACTTCTACCAGCTGGTCGAAACCTTCGGGCCGACCAACACCAGCATCGTCATCGTCAAGTAGCAGACTGCGGTTGGAGCAGTTGTGAGGTCTGGCCAACGCCGCGCTTCACCGCAGGCTCCCTGAAGCTCCAGCAGGAGCTTTGCGGTAATCAATCCAGTCAAAAAAAGAGGCCGGAAGTTTCCGGCCTCTTTTTCTTTTTGCACTTGGCAGTTCCACCGAGTGCTTAGTCCACAGGGACCGGCATCAGTTTCGGGTCGGGCTTTTCGGCGTGGTGCGGCAGGTCCTTGCTGGCGATGTAGGTGTAGAACATCGGCACCACGAACAAAGTGAACATGGTTCCGACCAGGATGCCGGTGAAGATCACCAGACCCATCGAATAGCGCGCCGCCGCACCGGCACCGCTGGACACGATCAGCGGCACGACGCCGAGCGCCATCGCCGCCGTCGTCATCAGGATCGGCCGCAGCCGCACCTTGGCTGAGGCGATGATGGCCTCCCTGCGTGACATCTTGTGCTTCTCGCGTTGCTGGTTGGCGAACTCGACCAGCAGAATGCCGTGCTTGGTGATGAGGCCGATCAGTGTGATGAGGCCGACCTGCGTGTAGATGTTGAGCGTTCCAAGCCCCAGATTGAGCGGCACGATGGCGCCGAAGATCGACAGCGGCACCGCCATCATGATGATCAGCGGATCGCGGAAGCTTTCGAACTGCGCCGCCAGCACCAGGTAGATGACGATAACGGCGGCGGCGAACGCGATCAGGATCGTGTTGCCCTGCTCCTTCTCCTGCCGGGACTGGCCGGAATAATCGATGAAGAAGTTTTCGGGCAGGCTCTCCTTGGCAAGGTTCTCCAGGCTCTGCAGCCCGTCGCCAGTGGTGACGCCTGGAAGCGGCAGCGCCGATATCGTCGCCGAATTCAGCTGGTTGAACTGCTCGATCGCGGCCGGCGAGGCGTTGGTCGAAATCTTCACCACGGCCGAAAGCGGCACCATCTCGCCGGTCACGCTGCGCACGAAATACTCGCCGAGCTTTTCGGGATTGGCGCGGAATTCCTTCGGCACCTGCGGGATGATGTCGTAGCTGTTGGAGTCACGGTCGAACTGCGCCACTTCGGCGCCGCCGACCAGCAGCGTCAGCGTCTGCCCGATGTCGGCGATCGGCAGGTTGAGAGCCGCGGCACGGTCGCGGTCGATGGTCACCGTCACCTGTGGCGCGTCAAAGGACATCGAGTTCTGCACGACGATGAAGCGGCCGGAGGCCTGCGCCTTGTTCTTGATCTGCTCTGCCGCCTCGTAGACCTCGGCCGAACCGCCGGTCGAACGCACCACCATGGAGATCGGCAGGCCGCCGCCGGAGCCGGGCAGCGTCGGCGGCGCGAAGACGAAGGCCTCGACGCCGGCAACCTTGGCGAGGCGTCCCTGGATGTCTTCCTGGATTTGCTTCGAGCTGCGCGTGCGTTCGGCCCAGTCCTTGAAGGCGAAGCCGACAAAGGCGCTGTTGGTCGCGCCGCCAAAGGCGACGGCGGAGAACTGCGCCCTGGTTTCGGGAATGTCCTTCACCAGGCCGAGGATTTGGTTGACGTAGGTCTCGGTGTAGTCGGACGTCGCATAGCGCGGCGCTGTCACGATCGACAGCAGGAAGCCCTGGTCCTCTTCCGGCGCCAGTTCGCTCGAGGTCTTGGTGAACATGAAGCCGGTGAGCGCAACCAGTGCCACGACCATCAGCAGTGTCACCGGCCGATTTCTCAAGGAGGCGGTGACCGCCCGCTCGTAGACGTGCTCGACACGGCTGAAGGTGCCGTCGACGATGCGCTGGAAGCGGCCGGGAGCGCCGGCCTTCAGCAGGCGCGCCGACATCATCGGCGTGATGGTGACGGCAATGACGCCGGACAGCACCACCGAGCCGGCCAGCGTGACCGCGAACTCGCGGAACAGCGCACCGGTCAGGCCGCCGGTGAAGGCCAGCGGCGCGAACACGGCGGCCAGCGTGATGGTCATGGCGACGATGGCGGAGAAAATCTCGCGCATGCCGTTGAAGGCCGCCTGCATCGGCGACATGTGGTCTTCCTCCATGTGGCGATGGATGTTCTCCACCACCACGATGGCGTCGTCGACGACAAGGCCGATGGCCAGCACCATTGCCAGCAGGGACAGAAGGTTGATCGAATATCCCACCGCAAACAAAAGGAAGCAGACGCCGACCAGCGACAGCGGGATGGTCACGATCGGCATCATCACCGAACGGAACGAGCCGAGGAACAGCAGGATGACCACGATGACGATGGCGACCGCCTCGGCGATCGTCTTGAACACCTCGTCGATCGAAGCGCTGATCTGCTCGGTGGAATCGTAGACGACCTCGATGGTCATGCCTTTCGGCAGCGTGTCCTGGATCACCGGCACAATCTTGGTGATTGCATCAGCTGTGGTCAGCGGGTTGGCGGCTGGCGTCGGGAAGATGGCGAGGAAGGTGCCGGGCTTGCCGTTGAAGCTCACCCTGGTGTCGGTGCTCTCCGCGCCGAGTTCGACGCGCGCGACGTCGCGCAACCGTACCACCTGGCCATCGACCGAACGCAACGGCAGCTCGGCAAAGGCCTCCGGCGTCTGCAATGTCGAGCGCACGGTGATCGACGACACGACATATTCGTTCTCGGTGTTGCCGGGCGCCGACAGGAAGTTGGAGTTGTTGATCGCGGTCAGCACTTCGGCCGCTGTCACGCCGCGCGCGGCGAGCTTGATCGGGTCGATCCAGACCCGCATCGAATATTCCTCGGCGCCGAAGATCTGCACGTCGGCGACGCCTTCCACCGTCGATATGCGCGGCCGCACCACCCGCTCGATATATTCCGTGAGCTGCTCCTTGCTCATGTTCGGATTCTGCATCGAGATGTACATCATCGCGAATTCTTGACCGGTGCCCTTGACGATGACCGGGTCCTTCGAGGCATCAGGCAAGGTACCGCGCACGCCCTGCACCTTGGACAGCACCTCGGTCAGCGCGACATCGGGGTTGGACCCGAGCTTCATCTGCACGACCACGGTGCTCGAAGACGGCCGGCTCGACGAGGTGACGTAGTCGATGTTTTCGGTTGAGGCGACGGCGCGCGCGATCGGCGCCGAAATGAAGCCCTGGATCAGGTCGGCACTGGCGCCCGGATAGGCGGTCGTGATGGTGATCGCCGTCTCGTCGACCTTGGGATATTGCCGGATCGACAGGTTGAAGATGCCCTGGAAACCCAGGAGCAGGATCATGCACGCCAGCACGGTGGAGAGCACCGGCCGGCGAATGAAGATGTCGGAAACGTTCATTGCTGAGCCTGCTGGTTAGCCGACTTGCTGGGGTCAATGGTGTTGTCGACAGCAACGGACATGCCGTTGAAGAGACGGTTTTGGCCGGCGGTGACGACCTCGTCGCCGGCCTTGATGCCCTCGATGATCTCGACCATGCCGTCGTTGCGGCGGCCGGGCTTCACGAACACCTGCGACAGGACGAGCGCCGGCTTCTCCGGTTCTGCCGCGGACTTCGCGGGGTCGACAGCCGGCTTGTCCGCGGGCTTCGCCGCGGCGTCTTCGGCAGCCGGTTTCGCGTCGGCCGGCTTTGCATCTGCCGCCGGCTTTGCTGCGTCGGTCCCTGCAGCAGGCTGTTCCTCGGGCTTCGCGGCCGGGGCGCCTTCCGCCGGCTTCGCCGGAACGACCACGAAGACGAAGTCGCCGTAGAGGCTCGACGTCAATGCCGTCTGCGGCAAGGACAGGACATTTTTCTCCTGCGGCAGCTCGACGCGAACCTGGACGAACTGGCCGGGTGTCAGCTTGCTGTCAGGATTGGCGACCTCGCCACGGACGGAGACCAGGCGGCTTGAAGCGTCGATCTTGGGATCGATGCCGCGAATGGCGCCGGCAAACGGCATGTCGGCGCCGCCGCCGCTGCCGCCGATGCCGAGCCGCACCGTCTGGCCGATCTTGAGCAGCGGCAGTTGCTGTTCGGGCACCGAGAAGTCGACCCGCATTGTATCCAGATCCTGCAAGGTCACCACGGCCGTGCCGGGCGAGAGATATTGGCCGAGGTCGATCTTGGGAATGCCAACGGTGCCGGCGAACGGCGCCGTCAACTGCTTCTGATCGAGCACGGCCTGCAGCTTGTTGACCTGCGCAGCGGAGGCCGATGCAGCGGCTTGCGCGGTATCGAGCGTGGCGTCCGTGCCGACGCCGCGCCGCTGCAGTTCCAGCGCGCGTTTAAGCGCCGTCTGGTCGGATACGGATTGCGCCTGCGCCGAGGCGAGATCCGCGCGCTCGACGGCGTCGTCAAGCTGCAGCAGGACAGAATCGACAGGCACCTTCTGGTTGGCGTGGAAAAGGATGTCCTTGACGATGCCGCTGGTCTCGACGGTCAGGTCGACGCCGCGCACGGCGCGCACCGTGCCGATCGCCTCGACGCCCGGCGTCCAGTCCGAAGGCTTGACGACAACCGTCGACACGGTCGTCGCCGGTGGCTTCATCGTGGCGAAGAATTCCTTGATCATGTGGTCGCGGAACAGGTTGAAGCCGACAACGCCGGCGCACACCAGAGCGAGTAGAAGCAGAATTGCGGTAATGGTGATAAAGCGCTTCACGAACTGTCCCCTCGGCGGTGTCCGGCAAAATAGCCGTATATCGGGACACCTATCCGCGGGCGGGTCCCGATTACAAATGACGGCGAACTTACTGTACCGTCTGGACGGTCTTGTCAATTCCGCCTAGGCTCTTGCGGGGGGAAGGGATCGATGAAAACCCGAAGGGCAAATTCACGCGAGAAGATACTCGCCGCCGCCGCCGACGTAGCACGCGAGGCCGGCCCCGGCAGCCTGTCGCTGGACGCCGTCGCCAGTCGCGCCGGCGTGTCGAAAGGCGGCCTGCTTTACAACTTTCCGACCAAGGCCAAATTGATGCAGGGCTTGGTGGAGAATTACCTGCGCGCCTTCGAGCTGGCGTTGGAATCGGGCCGCGTCGCCGGCGCCAGCGGCGAGAGCCTGCTTGCCACCTATATCCGGCTCTCGGCGGATGACTGCGAGGAGCCGAAGCCGACGGCCTCGTGGATCTTCTCGGCGATCGCCGAGGATCCGGATTTCCTGACGCCGATAAAAGCCTTCAAGTCGCAGCTGCTGCAGCGGCTGAAGAGCGAGACGCCGGATCTCAAGGCGCTGCTGGTTTGCTTCCTGGCCATCGAAGGGCTGCGCAGCATGAACCTGTTCGATTCCGACGTGCTTTCCGCCGACGAACGCCGCTTGCTCGTATCGGCGCTGCTTGAGATTGCGGGTTAGTCTAGGCCCGCAATCCGGTTCATCCGCCTCTCCGCTGATGAACCGGATCGACGATCCTTCGCTCACTCGTCTTTTGCGCCGGCAAAGAAACGTGATCCGCATCGCGCGCCGGAACAAGGGCTGCAGCGCCCCTTGCGCGATCAAAAGACCATAGCCGTCACACCAGCTTCATCGACCAGCCATAGCGTCATTCCGAGTTCTTTGCTGCAGTGCAAAACGGAGTGAGACGATGGTGGACGTTGTTTCTAGCGAAGCGGGGATTCCGAGACCGGACCATCCGCTCAATCAATCGGGCGGCGCGAAGTGGTTCCTGCCGGCCTTCGGCGTGCTGGTGCTCGTCGGTGTCATCTATGTCGGCTACGCGCTCAGCCAGGATCTGGCGGTGGCCAAGACCGTGCCGTGGATCCTGCTCGGCATTGCCTTGCTGATTGCGTTGGGCTTCGAGTTCGTCAACGGCTTCCACGACACCGCCAATGCGGTGGCAACTGTCATCTACACGCGCTCCATGCCGGCCGAATTTGCCGTCATGTGGTCGGGCGTCTTCAACTTCCTTGGCGTTTTGACCTCGAGCGGCGCGGTTGCGTTCGGCATCCTGTCGCTGCTGCCGGTCGAGCTCATCCTTCAGGTTGGTTCTTCCTCGGGTTTCGCCATGGTGTTCGCGCTGCTCGTCGCGGCGATCCTGTGGAATCTCGGCACCTGGTTCCTCGGCCTCCCGGCGTCCAGCTCGCACACGATGGTCGGCTCGATCATCGGCGTCGGTCTTGCCAATCAGTTCATGGCACCGGCCGGCAGCGCCACCAGCGGCGTCGACTGGGGGCAGGCGACCAATGTCGGCATCACGCTTCTGGTGTCGCCGATCATCGGCTTCTTCGCCGCGTTCGCCCTGCTCTATGTGATGAAGCTGCTGGTCCGCAATCCCGCTCTCTATGAAGCGCCGAAGGGCAACACGCCGCCGCCATGGTGGATCCGTGGCCTGCTGATTTTCACCTGCACCGGCGTCAGCTTCGCGCACGGTTCCAATGACGGTCAGAAGGGCATGGGCCTGATCATGCTGATCCTGATTGGCGTCGTGCCGACGGCCTATGCGCTCAACCGCACGCCCGACATCAACTATCTCGAGGCCTACAAGGCGGCCTCGGTCAGCGTCGAGACGGCGCTCGGCAAATACGCCAAGCCGGGCGTCACCGTCACCGACGCCAAGGCGGCCGTCCAGGATGCCGTACGCACCCGGACCTGGAGCGACCAGACGACCGTTGCGCTGCAGACCTACATCCACAACACCACGACTTCGCTGCAGCCCTATGCCTCGGTCGACAATGTGCCGACGGATCTGGTGAGCAACGCGCGCAACGACATCTATCTGATCGGCGAGGCGCTGAAGCTGATCGACAAGAAGAAGCTGCTGCCGATGGAAGCGGCCGACCTGAAAGCGGTGACGGACTATCACAAGGCGGTCGACAACGCGACGAAGTTCATCCCGCTGTGGGTCAAGATCGCGGTCGCGCTGGCGCTCGGCCTCGGCACCATGGTCGGCTGGAAACGCATCGTCGTCACGGTCGGCGAGAAGATCGGCAAGAGCCACCTGACCTATGGCCAGGGTGCCGCCGCCGAACTCGTTGCGATGATCACCATCGGCATGGCCGACCGTTTCGGCTTGCCGGTGTCGACCACCCATGTGCTCTCCTCGGGCGTTGCCGGCACCATGGCGGCCAACGGGTCGGGCCTGCAATGGTCGACGGTCCGCAACCTGCTGCTGGCCTGGGTGCTGACCCTGCCGTGCTCGATCACGCTTGCCTTCGTGCTGTTCATCATCTTCCGCCAGGTGTTCTGAGCCGAGCAGAGTTTTGACGAGAAAGCAGCGCCGGGCGACCGGCGCTGCTTTTTTGTCGTATGGATGTTCTACGGAGCTTCGAAGTGTGGGAGGGACAGCACCCCCCTCTGGCCTGCCGGCCATCTCCCCCGCAAGGAGGGAGATTAGCAGCTTCGCCGGCCGCTCTCTTCCTGCACCGCTGGTGATTGGCGAAAGCACTCGCGACAGCCAATCTCCCCCCTTGAGGGGGAGATGTCCGGCAGGACAGAGAGGGGTGTGAAGGAACTCGACTGTGGTGATTGCCAATACTGGACAGGCCCGTTCGTGTTTCCTTCTGCCAGGCCTTAGGTCGGATCCTCGCGGTGCAGATCGTGGATGGTGACGCCGTCGGCATTGGTCGGCAGCATCAGCCACTTCTTGTGGCGCAGCGTGCGTTCCGTATCCTCCAGGCCCATCTCCCAGTGCTCGCGCATCGACGTGCCGGAGAATTCATAATCCTTGGCGTGGCCCTCGTAGCCTTTGTGCTGGTAGATCAGGTGGACGATGTTGACGACGCCGGCATCCGAATAGTCGGCGATCAGCTCTTTCTCGCCGTCCTTCAGCTGCTCGGGCGGCACGCGCTTCAGCGCATCGAGCAACTTCATCTTCAGCGCATGGATGCGCTGGAAATTGTCCGTGTTCTGCCGCGTGCGGCTCGAATACATGATGTCCTTGTGGCGCGACAGCACGTCGGCCATGCCGCGCGGCAGCACGCCGCGGGCGCTGAACAGGTCGACCTGGAACACCAGCGAGGAGCGGTCCTCTTCCTGGTCGAGCAGATATTGCAGCGGCGTGTTGGAGACGATGCCGCCGTCCCAGTAGTATTCACCCTCGATGCGGATCGATGGGAAGGCCGGCGGCAGCGCACCGCTGGCCATGATGTGCTCCGGCGCGATGCGCACCTTGTCGGTGTCGAAATAGACGAAATTGCCGGTGCGGACATTGACCGCGCCGACGCTCAGCCGCTTCTTGCCGTCGTTCAGCACATCGAAGTCGATCAGGCTCTCCAGCGTGTCCTTGAGCTCGGCGGTGTCATAGAAGGAGGTGGCGCCTTCGGCGCCCGACAACTGGAGCCAGGGATTGGGCGAGCGCGGCTTGAAGAAGCCGGGCTGGCCCATCGCCATCGTCATGAAGGACGAGGTCTGGTTGCGGATATCGCGATAGATGTCGCCTTCCGGCGTATAGGGCCAGATCTTGCGGCCCGAGACCGTCTGCCAGAACTGTTCCAGCCGCTGCAGCCGGCGGCTCGGCTCGTTGCCGGCAATGATGGCGGCATTGATCGCGCCGATCGAGACGCCGGACAGCCAGGTCGGCTCACAGCCGGCATCGGCCAGCGCCTGATAGACGCCGGCCTGATAGGCGCCGAGCGCACCGCCGCCCTGGAACACTAGGGCGATGCGATCGTATTGCGCGGTGATTTCCGCGATCGTGGCGGCAGCTGCCTTGCTGCGGTTACGCTCAAGCACTGACTTTCTCCAGTCTGGTCGTGCCGGCAGCAGACTGGTCGGCGAGGTAATCATGCACGACTTCGCCCAACCCAAGTGTCAGATCGGCTTTGAAATGAACGGCCGAGACGATGTCGAGGACCGGCAATTTCGCCACGTCGGCCATGACGTGTGGGCGAAGATCGAGCGCAGCCGGCGCCGTCCAGGCTTCCTTCAGCGTGATGTCGGTCAGGTAATAGCGCACCAGCTCGCAGATGCGCGGGCTGCCGTCGACATGCGGGATGATCTTGATCAGGAAGTTGGGCGCGGCGAGCGAGGCGAGCACCTGATCGTGGTCGGCCTCGCGATGCTTGTAGCCCATGGTGCCGGTGGCGCACAGAACGCTGCCGTAATGCAAGGTGCCGACGATAACCTCGCCCTCATGCACGATCTTGGGGTTGGCGAGCTTCTTCGGAAACCCCCAGAGCTCGCGGCCGCCGGCGATCGGCGCATCGTCGTCGAGATACATGGAATGGACGTAGCCGCCATGCTGGCCCTTGTACTTCACCGGGATGACCTGGCCGGTCTCGGTGTAGTCGCCGAAGCCGGTTGAGTCAGGCATGCGGATGAATTCGTATTTGACCAGCGGCTCGTCGATCTCCAGCGGCGCCGGCACCACGGCCTCAAGCGCCTCGCGCGTCGTGCGGTAGGTGATGATGACGTATTCGCGGTCGAAGAAGCGATACGGGCCGGGCGGGAAGGACGGGTTGGTCAGCGGCATCGCATAGGCGCGCTTCACGACATCGGCGATTTCCAAATTGCTCACCCGTCGGTTCAGGAACGATCTTGCGGACGTGCAGGACGATTATGTTGCACGGCAGCATGACAATGCCATGTCGTGTCACTTCGATGCCAGCGCAAGGCGTGCGTGGAGGATCACAACATTGTAATCGCAATGACATATGGTCATGCCATTGTTATGTTGCGGTGCACAAACCATCTGCGTCAAAGCTCCTCCCACCAGTCGCGAGATCTCCATGGGTTCCCTGTCTTCGAAGAATGCGCTCGTCACCGGCTCGACCAGCGGCATCGGCCTGGCCATTGCCCGCGCCTTTGCTGCCGAAGGCGCCAACGTCACCATCAACGGCCTCGGCGATGCCGCCGCGATCGAACAGGAGCGCGCCGGCATCGAGAAGGATTTCGGCGTCAAGTGTCGCTACTCCGGCGCCAACATGATGGACGGCGCGGCCGTGACCGCCATGGTGCATGACGCCGAGGCGGCCTTCGGCAGCCTTGACATTCTGGTCAACAATGCCGGGATACAGCATGTCGCGCCGATAGAAGAATTCCCTGACGACAAATGGGAAGCCATCATCCGCATCAATCTGCTGGCTGCCTTCTATGCCATCAAGGCTGTGGTGCCGGGTATGAAGGCGCGCAAATGGGGCCGCATCATCAACACCGCCTCGGCGCATGCGCTGGTCGCCTCGCCGTTCAAGTCGGCCTATGTCTCGGCCAAGCACGGCATAGCCGGCCTGACCAAGACGGTGGCGCTCGAAGTCGCGCAGGACGGCATCACCGTCAACGCCATCGCGCCCGGCTATGTCTGGACACCGCTGGTCGAAAAGCAGATCCCCGACACCATGAAGGCGCGCGGCATGACCGAGGAACAGGTCAAGCACGACGTGCTCCTGGCGGCGCAGCCAACCAAGGAATTCGTCACCGTCGAGGAGCTTGCGGCGCTGACGCTGTTCCTGTGCTCGGATTCGGCCAGGCAGATCACCGGCACGACCTTGCCGATGGATGGCGGCTGGACGGCGCAGTAGGCGTCCGAGGGCCGAGCGCTGCTCTGTCCTTGACAATCAGCGTCGATCGATCCAGCATCAAGGCAAGGGGTTCCTTCGCGACGACCCCGTGAGGCGTCAGCCCAATGATCGCGTCCAAACTCTCACTCTGGAGGTGGACGCCATGCCGTCAACAACCGCAATCACCGCAGCGCAGCTTTCCCGTCTCATCGGCCTGCCGGAAGCACCTGTTCTTGTCGATGTCCGCATCGACGAGGACTATGACGCCGATCCACGCCTGCTGCCGGCCTCATCCCGGCGCGACTTCAAGTCTGTTTCGACCTGGGCGGCCGAGTTCGCCGGACGCCACGTCGTCGTCATCTGTCAAAAGGGCCAAAAACTCTCGCAAGGCGTTGGCGCATGGCTGCGCCATGAGGGCATCGCCGCTGAATCGCTGGAAGGCGGTTTCGAGGCCTGGCTGGCGGCCAAGGGGGTTCTGGTCACGGCCGAGAAGATGCCGCGCCGCGACGACAAGGGCCGCACCGTCTGGGTGACGCGCGCGCGCCCCAAGGTCGACCGCATCGCTTGCCCGTGGCTGATCCGCCGCTTCATCGATCCTTCGGCGGTGTTCCTGTTCGTCGAACCGGCCGAAGTGCTGGCTGCCGCCGACCGGTTCGCGGCGATCCCCTTCGACATCGACGATGTATTCTGGAGCCATCGCGGCGAGCGCTGCACCTTCGACACCATGATCGAGGAATTCGGGCTGCGCTCCGAAGCGCTCGACCGTCTTGCTTTGATCGTGCGTGCGGCCGACACGGCACGCCTTGATCTCATACCGCAAGCGGCGGGGTTCCTCGCGGCATCGCTCGGCCTGTCGCGCATGTTTCGCGATGATCTCGAACAGCTCGAGGCCGGCATGCTGCTCTACGATGCGTTTTTCAGGTGGTGCCGCGACGCCACCGACGAAACCCATAACTGGCCAAGCGGGGGCAAAACGCCATGAGCGCCCTTGCAGCGGACGACAAGGCGCGTCCTGTCGATGCACCTGCCGCGCCGACCTTCAGGCAAGCCACAAAACTGTGGGCGAAGATCGGCCTGCTCTCCTTCGGCGGGCCGGCAGGGCAGATTGCGCTGATGCACAAGGAACTGGTCGAGGAACGGCGCTGGATCGGCGAGCAGCGTTTTTTGCATGCGCTGAACTATTGCATGCTGTTGCCCGGACCCGAGGCACAGCAGCTGGCGATCTATATCGGCTGGCTGCTGCACCGGACCGCCGGCGGCCTTGTGGCCGGCATCCTGTTCGTGCTGCCCGGCGCCCTGGTCATGCTGTGCCTCAGCACCTTCTATGTGCTCTACAATGATGCGCCTGTCATCGAGGCGCTGTTCTTCGGCATCAAGGCGGCGGTGCTGGCCGTTGTCGTCGAAGCGGTCATCCGCATCGGCAAACGGGCGCTCAAGAACCGGGTGATGGTGGCGATCGCGGTGGTCGCCTTCCTGGCCATCTATGTCGTCGGGCTGCCGTTTCCGCTGATCATCCTGGCTGCGGGGCTGACTGGCTGGATCGGCAATCGCCTGGCGCCGGGGCGGTTTTCCGGAGCCGCACATGGCAAGGACAATTTGCCTGATGTCAGAGGCGCGGTCGACCTGATGTTCGAGCGCGGCGAACTCGCTCATACCAGACCGACGAAATGGCACGCGCCGCGCACCATTGCGATCTGGCTGCCGATCTGGCTCGGACCGGTCGTGCTGATCCTGGCGCTGACCGGCCCTGCCAGTGTGTGGACGCAGCTTGGTGGCTTCTTCAGCCTGATGGCGGTGGTCACATTCGGCGGCGCCTATGCGGTACTCGCCTATGTCGCGCAAGCAGCTGTGACCTCGTTCGGCTGGCTGGCACCCGGTGAAATGGTCGACGGCCTTGGCCTTGCCGAGACGACGCCGGGCCCGCTGATCCTGGTGCTCCAGTTCGTCGGCTTTGTCGCCGCCTATCGACATGCAGGTGCGATGGGTCCGCTCGTCGCCGGATCGCTTGGCGCATTGCTGACGCTCTGGGTGACGTTCGTGCCTTGCTTCTTCTGGATTTTTCTCGGCGCCCCCTACATTGAGGCGCTGCGCGGCAACAAGGCGCTGTCGGCGGCGCTGAGCGCGATCACGGCGGCTGTCGTCGGGGTGGTGATGAACCTTGCGCTGTGGTTCGCGCTGCATGTCGTCTTTGGCGGGGTGCACCGTGTTGGCCTGGGCATGGAGGTGCCGGTGCTGTCGTCGCTGGACTGGCGCGCCGCACTGCTGGCGGCAGCCGCCATGGTCGCAATGCTGAAACTGAAGATCGGCATGCTGCCGACATTAGCCGGCTCAGCACTGGCCGGGCTGGCGCTGCTGGCTTTGGCTGACGTACTGCCCTGAAAGGGGCACCAGTTGTTCGGTAAATTGATTGTCGTCTAATATCGCCGCGATGGGGACGCGGGAGAGCGCCTTTGACGACGGTGGTGTTGGTCGTACCGGACGAGAATCCGAAGACGAAGCAGGATTTTCACCGCATCGCAGAGGCAATCAGGTCGGAGGGAATTTCTGCCCGCCTTGTCCGTCACAAACGATCGGAGCAGATTGCGCTTTTGCCCCTTTGGCTTTCTCAATCCATGTCCGTCGCCATGGTTCGGCGGACCGACCGCAAGTTGCTCCCAGGCAAGTTCTTTTCAGGTGTGAAAGGCAGCAAGATAGACGAGTACAGGACGCTTTCCGCTGCCGGTGTATCGGTGCCACGGTGGGAAGAGCTGCGCCCGGATACCAAACTCGACCCGGCTGAATGGGGGCCTTACGTCGTCGAAAAGCCGTCTGTCGGACGGGCCGGCGCCAATGTCAGGATCAGGAAGATCGGAAGGGTGAAGTTTGCTGACCGCGCTTCATACCCGCCGGACCATCTCGGCCGGCGCGGACCGATGATTGTTCAGAAATTCGTCTACACGGGCGAATGGCCAGTCAGCTATCGTGTGATCACCGTCTTCGGCGAAGTCGTCCTTTGCATCCGGCAAACCACGCGGCGCGGTGAACCGCTGAAGGCGAGATGGGATTTCGGCAAGGGCGGCGGCACGGCCATAGTCTCCAACACCCGAAGTATGGAAGTTGTGTTGGACGCCAATCCGGAGATGATGGAAACCGCCAGGTCAGCCCACCGTTCCGCTTTTCCGGATGTTCCGCTGCTGACCTTCGACATGGCCAGGGACATCGAGACCGGTGAGGTTGGCATATTCGAATGTCATCCGTACTTTCCCTATTGGCCGTTCTCGAGCGCAATCCAGGCCTCGATCCAGAAGGCGAACGGGATCAACTACGAGAATCAGTTCGACATCATGGCAACCATAGGCCGGGCTATCGCCAAGAAGGCGGTTAAAACATTTCCGTGACGGGGGACAGGAGTTTTCGGCATCGACGGCGCGCATCGACTGGCAAAAGCTTGCGGTTGGTGCCGGTTCGGTCGAATCCGATCCGCCGGGTCGCTTTCGGCTCCGGATCGAGGAAAGGGATGTGACATGGTGGATTTTGAGCGGATCGACAAGCTGATCGCAGGGGTGCCTTCTGCCCTCGCGCTTCGCGCCGGGCTGGACCTTGGCATCTTCACCCAGCTCGGCGGCAGTGCAATGACCGCCGGCAGCCTCGGGGTCGCGCTC
This sequence comes from Mesorhizobium sp. P2_F7, assembly GCF_056403695.1. Classification (NCBI taxonomy): domain Bacteria; kingdom Pseudomonadati; phylum Pseudomonadota; class Alphaproteobacteria; order Hyphomicrobiales; family Phyllobacteriaceae; genus Mesorhizobium; species Mesorhizobium sp. P2_F7. The sequence goes on from NZ_JBFUFA010000002.1 coordinate 638,671, forward strand.
AAAGTCGAGCCCGATCGTCTGTCGCGGCTCCTCTATGCGCTCGCCAGCGTCGGTCTCCTCGACGTCGAGGATGGTCAATTTCGCAACGGCGCCGAAGCGGCGGAGTTCCTCGACGCGTCCAAGCCGACTTATCGCGGCGGCGATCACGCGCTGCTGCGCGAGCTCTGGGGAGCCGACCTTTTGACCGCAGACTCGCTGCGGCAGAACCGGCCGGCTGCGCTGCACGACTTTGCCGAGGCAGGGCCTGAGTCCGCGGCGGCCTTCAGCCGCATGCTCGCCCCCGGCGGAGTGATTTTCGGCCGACATCTGGCCCGCGCGTTGGACCTCTCGACGATCGGTTCGGTGATCGACATCGGCGGCGGCGCCGGGACGATTCTCGTCGGACTTCGCGAGCGCTGGCCGCATATTGCGTCGACGCTGATGGAACTGCCGACGGTCGCAGCGGTCGCGCCAGCCATCCTGGCGGAATACGGCGCCAGCGACGTGGTTGTCGAAGAAGGCGACATCACGGTCGCGCCATCGGTCGGCCAGCACGATCTGGCGATCCTGAAAGCCGTCGTCCAGGTGCTGCCGCCGGACCAGGCGCGCAGTTCGATCCTGAACGCGGCACGTTGCCTGACACAAGGAGGCGAGATCGCAATTGCCGGGTGGGGTGTCGTCGATGACGACCGTCTCGGCCCGCCTGACGGTGTCTTTCTCAATCTCACCTTCCTGAACCTCTATCGCGCAGGCGAATCCTACACTGAAGGTCAGTATCGCGCGTGGATGACCGAGGCTGGATTCCGGGACATTTCCAGGTCGCGCCTGGCGGACGGCACCACGTTGTTTCGTGGGCGCCTCACGGGCTGATAGGTTTCGGAGCAAGGCTGCCCGACGCACCCGTCGCCGTGGCTCTCAGAGCCAGCCCTGAATGGATTGCACAAAGGTCCTGAGACGGCGTGAGCCGATTTTTCCCCTTACCGGGCAGCGCGGGGTATCGGCAGTCTTCTTCACGATGAGCTGTTTGGTGCGCGAGATCTCTTGAAACTCTTGCGCGTAGGCGACCAGGAAGCCATCGACGGCGGACGTGGGACGCTCCCAATTTGCCTTGTTGTCCTTGTAGTCGGTGTAGTCGTCCCAAATGAGCATGCCGCCGTGCTTGAGCATCCCCCATGCCAGGACACTATCCATCATGACGCTTTCGCGCTCATGACAACCATCGATATAAACAAGGTCAAATTCCGCTCCTGCCTGGCGCAGCCTGATCAGCGCAGGCAGCGAGAAGTCGCGAATCTTCGTCACCCGATCGGCGTAGCGCTTCAAATTCCTGTCGAACCTTTTCTCCCGTTTGTGGAAGGGATCGACGCAGGTGATGATGGCCTTAGGCAAGTAGCTGGCAAAGAAAAGGGCGGAGCGGCCCTCCATGGAACCAATTTCCAGAACTGAAAGCGGCGTATCCCGCAGCGGTTCAAGAATGGGCATCCATATCGAGAGCTTGTTCGTCACATAGTCGCGCTCGGCAAACGACCCTGAAGCGTTGATGCTCTGCCAATCAAAATCCATTCCGATCAGACGCCCCTTCAGTGTAGTCGTGATTGCCGTTCCGGCATCGCTATCATCTCGGATAGTGGCGATTTGCAAGTTCCGAAAGAGGCCGATCAGGTGCCATGAGACGCTCTCGGCCGGTCGGCGATCAGGTGGCCTGAGCTTCGCGGATGCGATCTACCTGTTATTGGTGATCCCGACAGGAATCGAACCTGTGACCTACAGATTAGGAATCTGCCGCTCTATCCTACTGAGCTACGGGACCACGCGGCCCGACACATAGCCGCTTCGGATCGTTTCGCCAAGAGGCTCGCCGAAGGCAATCAAGAGGCCGGCCGAAGGCAATTCGGCCGGCCTCTAGGCGGCATAGGTCAGGCAGCGAGCGCCGTTTCGGCCAGTTTCACCCAGTAGCTCATGCCGTGCGGGATGACTTCGTCGTTGAAGTCATAGGCCGGGTGATGGAGGCCGGCGGTCTCGCCATTGCCGATGAAGATGAAGGCGCCGGGCCGGGCTTCCAGCATGTAGGAGAAATCCTCGCCTCCCATCACCGGCTGGATGGCACGGTGAACCTGGGTGTCACCGGCGACACTCGCCGCGACATCGCTGGCAAAGACGGTTTCTTCCGGATTGTTGAAAGTGACGGGGTAATTGGCGTCATAATCGACAGTGATCGTCGCGCCGAAGGCGGTGGCAATGCCGTCGCAAATGGCGCGGATGCGCTCTTCCGACTTCTTGGCGATCTCCTTCTTCAGCGTGCGCACCGTGCCGGCGATCTCGGCGGTCTCTGGAATGACGTTGTAGGCGTCGCCGGCGTGGAATTTGGTCACCGACACCACCACGGCCTCGACCGGGTCGGTGCTGCGCGAGGCAACCGTCTGCAAGGCGCCGACCAGCTGGCTGGCGATGACGATCGGGTCGATCGTGCCGTGCGGCATAGCCGCATGGCCGCCGCGTCCCTTGACGGTGATGGTGAATTCGGCCGTTGCCGCCATGATCGGGCCCGGCCGGATGGCGAACTGGCCGACCGGCAGGCCCGGCATGTTGTGCATGCCGAACACCCTGGAAATGTCGAAACGCTCCATCATGCCGTCCTTGACCATCTCGTTGCCGCCGCCGCCGCCTTCTTCCGCCGGCTGGAAGATGACCGCCACCGAGCCGGCGAAATTGCGCGTTTCTGTCAGATATTTGGCGGCGCCCAGCAGCATTGCGGTGTGGCCGTCATGGCCGCAAGCGTGCATTTTGCCGGGAACGGTCGAGGCGTAGGGCTTGCCGGTGATCTCGTTGATCGGCAGCGCGTCCATGTCGGCCCGCAAGCCTATGGTCGCGCCTTCGCCCTTGCGGCCATGGATGATGCCGACGACGCCGGTCTTGCCGAGGCCCGTCACCACGTCATCGCAGCCGAATTCCTTCAGCTTCTCGGTGACGAAGGCGGCGGTCTTGAAGACATCGAAGTTCAGTTCTGGCGTCTGGTGCAGATGGCGTCGCCAGCCGGCAACTTCATCCTGCATCTCGGCGGCGCGGTTGAGAATCGGCATTATGGTTCCATCTCGCTGTTGGAGCAGACGGTGTTGGCCCGCTGCTTTGCAATCGTGATTGCCAGGCACTTTGCCATCTTGGCGTCACATAGGGTAAATAGCACCGCAAACAATGTGATCCGGAAATTGAGGGCCGGATCTCATCATGCTGGCCATCGCGTAACGAAATCTTACGGAGCCAGGGGCGACTACGGCAAGAGGTGATTTCGGATTCCATGATGCGGCACAGCCATATCCTCAAATTACTGCTAACGGGAACCCTGGCGCTGCCGATGCTGGCCGGGCCGGCTCTGGCCAATCCGATTGTCCTGTTCGACCTGAACAGCGGCAAGGTCCTGCAGCACCAGGACGCCTTCAGCCGCTGGTATCCGGCTTCGCTGAGCAAGCTGATGACCGCCTATGTCACCTTCCGGGCGATTGCCGCCGGCGAGGTCCAGCTCGACTCGCCGATCAAGGTGACCAAGCATTCGGCCGGCGAGCCGCCCAGCAAGATGGGCTTCAAGCCGGGCTCGGTGATGCGGCTCGACAATGCGCTGAAGATGATGCTGGTCAGATCGGCCAACGACATCGCCATGGCCATCGGCGAGAATATCGGCGGCTCGCAGGCAGGCTTCGCCATCCGCATGAACGCCGAAGCCGCGCGGCTCGGCATGACCGGGACGCATTTCGTCAACCCGAACGGGCTGTTTTCGCCGGAGCAGTATACGACGGCGCGTGACCTTGCCTTGCTGGTGATGGCGATCCGCAAGGAATTCCCGCAATACGCGCCGTGGTTCTCGATCGAAGGCCTTGCCGTCGGCAAGAAGGCGATCCCCAACTACAATCTTCTGATCGGCCGCTATCCCGGCGCCGACGGCATGAAAACCGGGTTCGTCTGTCCATCGGGCTTCAACATGATCGGCTCGGCAACGCGCAATGGTCGCACGCTGGTCGCTGTCGTGCTTGGCGAAAAATCGGCGGTCAGCCGCGCCGAGACCGCGGCAAGGCTGCTCGACCAGGGCTTTGCCACGCCCGATCCGAACGCGATCACGGTCGCGGCCATGCCAACCTATGGCGATGCCGTGTCGACCAACGACATGCATGACGAGATCTGCAAGAAGAAGGCGCCCGAAGAGCAGTCCGAGGCGGCACCGCCGGTCGCCGCGAAGGGCGCCGATGTGCCGAAATCGCCCTATCAGGAAAAGCTGGACCACGTGCCGACGCTGGTCGCCGTCGGTCTTGGCGGCGCCACCGGGCCAGCGCCAAAGGCGATGCTCGACCAGGGCGGCCAGGAATTCGCCGATGTGCCGCTGCCGAGCTGGCGGCCCGACATCCCGGCGCCAAAGGGTTCGGAACCGGTCGTGGTGGGTTCGGCAACCCCGGTGCAGGGCGACCAGTCGGTCAAGGCCGCGAACTAGGATGGCGGGCTTTCCGATACCCGTCACGGTGCTCACCGGCTTCCTCGGCGCCGGCAAGACGACATTGCTCAACCGGTTGCTCAAGGACCCGGCGCTGGTCGATACCGCCGTCATTATCAACGAGTTCGGCGAAGTGGCGATCGACCATCTCTTGGTCGAACAGGCCTCGGACGGCATCATCCAGCTGTCCGATGGCTGCCTGTGCTGCACGGTGCGCGGCGAACTGGTCGACACGCTGGCCGACCTCGTCGACCGGCTGCAGACAGGTCGTATAGCCCGCCTTGCGCGCGTCGTCGTCGAGACCACGGGGCTCGCCGATCCGGCGCCGGTGCTGCAATCGATCATGGCGCATCCCGCCCTGGTCCAGGCGTTCAGGCTCGATGGCGTCATCACGCTGGTCGACGCGGTCAACGGTAATGCCACGCTCGATGGTCATGTCGAGGCGGTCAAGCAGGTTGCGGTCGCCGACCGCATCGTGCTGACCAAGGTCGATCTGGCCGGCGATCCCGCCGATCTCGAGGCCCTGCGGGCGCGGCTGCGTCAGCTCAATCCGGGCGCGAAAGTGCTGGAGGCCGGTGACAGCCAAACCGGCGTCGCGGCGCTGTTCGATTGCGGCCTCTACAATCCGGCGACCAAATCCGCCGACGTCCAGCGCTGGCTGGGCGAAGAAGCCGCGCACGACCACCACCATGATCAGGGCGACCACCATCACGGCCAGCATGAGCACGGCGAGCACGACCATGCGCATCGCCACGATTCCCGCGTGCGCTCCTATTCGCTAGTGCATGACGGGCCGGTGCCGTTTTCGGCGATCGAGATGTTCCTCGACCTGCTGCGCTCGGCGCATGGCGACAAGCTCTTGCGCATGAAGGGCGTCATCGAGCTTGCGGAAGACCCGTCGCGGCCGCTGGTCGTTCACGGCGTGCAGAAGATTCTGCATCCGCCGGCGCGGCTGCCGGCCTGGCCGGACGGTCAGCGCGGCACCAGGCTGGTCCTTATCACCCTCGACATGCCGGAAGACTATGTGCGCCGGCTGTTCGCCGCTTTCACCAACCGGCCGTCGATCGACACACCGGATCGTGCGGCGCTGGAGAGCAATCCGCTGGCGATTGCCGGGGGTTGATACTCAGGGTTGCGGTTCGCCGCGCTCGACCAGAAAGCGATGACCGCCGGTGACGGCCGCTGTTTCAACCAGCTGATGGCCGGCGTCGGCGCAAAAGGCGGGGATGTCGATGACCGCCAGCGGGTCGGTGGTCTCCAGCCACAGCCGGCTGCCCGGCTGCATCGCCGCCAGGCGTTTTTTCGCCTTGAGAACGGGCAGGGGGCAGTTCAGCCCCTTGAGATCGTAGATCGCGGCCAAGGTGAAACCTCAGCCGCCGAACATGCCGAGCAGCTTGTTCTTGATCTTTGACATCCGGCTCTCGTCGGCCGGCGGCTCGGCAGGCGCCGCCTCGACACTCGCAGTGGCGACCGGCTGCTGGGCAGCCTGCTTGGCTGCTTCCTTCTCGGCCAGCGCCTGGGCTTTGGCGGCTTCCTTTTCGGCCAGTGCCTGGGCCTTGGCGGCTTTCGCGGCCTCGATGGCCGCAAGCCGCTGTTCCTCGGCCTTGCGCTTGGCTTCCTTCTCGGCGTCGAGCGCGGCCATCTTGCGGCCGGCGGGCGAATCGATGCGGCCCATGCGCGCCGTCTCGGTCACCGTTCCGTCGGAATTGAGCGACGGCGGGTCGATCGGCACGCGCTCGCCGCGGGCGCGGCGCTTCGACCAGTCGGAAACGATGCTGGCTTCCTTGATGCCGGCAATGGTCGGCTTGGGCGCCGGCACGCTGGCCTTGACCGCGCCGCTGAAGGCCGCGTCATAGCTGCTCTGATAGGCGTTGTAGGCGCTTTTCAGCGAATCCGGCTGCGTGGTTGGAGGGCAGGCGCCCGTCGGATCGAAGGTTGTGCCTTCGGGCGCCACCTGGTTGAAGACATAGCGCTTCTCGCAGACGTCGACCTTCGGCGGCACCTTGGTGATCTCGAAATTGTCGTAGCCGACCTTCAGCATCTTCCAGAACTCGTAGTTCGGGTCGTTGCGATAGCGCGCCATGTTGGCGGCGGTCATGCGGAACGGGAAGGCCTGGATCTGGAACTCGGTCTGGCCACCCTGGAAGGCGTCACGGCCGAAAGCATAGATCTGCTCGATCTGCGGGTCGGTCATCGAATAGCAGCCCGATGATGAGCAGGCGCCGTGCACCATCAGATTGGCGCCGGTGCGGCCATTGGCCCGGTCATAGGCGTTGGGATAGCCGATGTTGAAGGACAGGTGATAGTTCGAGCGCGGATTCATCTGCGATGGGCGAACGGTATAGAACCCTTCCGGCGCCTGGCGGTCGCCCTCGGTGTATTTCGGGCCGAGCTTGCCCGACCATTTGCAAATGTCGTAGCTGGCGACCATCTCGTAGCGGCCGGTGGTCTTGGCCTTCCAGATCTCGAGCTTGCCCTCTTCCTTGAAGATGCGGGCCATCACCGAGGAGGTGCGGACCATGCCCTTGGCCTTCATATCGGCGAGTATCTTGTCCGGCAGCGGCTTGTTGGCCTCCGGCGCGAAATCCTTCATCGAGGAATCGTTGCAGCCGGCAACGCCGAGGGCGGCGATCAGGATTCCGGTGCGGGCAAGCTTGGCGAACATGGTTACGGCTATGTCTTTTTTCTCGGGGCCAGGGCTTCGGCTGCGCCGGCCAGCACACTAAACCTTCACGGACCCTAAGCCCGTTAACCTTGAAAATTCCTTACCGCAAGCTCCGGGCGGCTTCCCCACGGCAATTCGTCCCGTTTCACGGAGTTTTCATTGAACCGAATGCGGCGGCATTTTTGTGGCGAAATTGCTCACTCGCGCCACATTGYGGCGCGCAACCGGTCCGAAATCAGAGGCTGCGGCCCATCGCCAGGTATTTTTCACGGCGCTGCTCGCGAAAATCGGTGTTGGCGCCGGCAAAATCCTTCATCGTCTTTGCGATGAGGTCGCCGGTGGCGGCGATCACCGTTTCGGGCGCGCGCTGGGCGCCGCCGAGCGGTTCGGGGATGATGGCGTCGATGATCTTCATCTCCAGAAGATCCTGGGCGGTGATTTTCATGTTGGTCGCCGCATCCTTGGATCGCGTGGTGTCGCGCCACAGGATCGAGGCGGCGCCCTCCGGCGAGATCACCGAATAAATGGCATGTTCCAGCATGTAGACGCGGTTGGCGGTGGCAATCGCAATGGCGCCGCCCGAGCCGCCTTCGCCGATGACGACCGAGATCGACGGCACTTTGAGGCCGAGGCAGGCCGAGGTCGAACGAGCGATGGCTTCGGCCTGGCCGCGTTCCTCCGCACCGACGCCGGGATAGGCGCCGGCGGTGTCGACCAGCGTCAGAAGCGGGATCTTGAAGCGGTCGGCAAGCTCCATCAGCCGCACCGCCTTGCGGTAACCTTCAGGGCGCACCGAACCGAAATTGTGCTTGAGCCGGCTCGCCGTGTCCGAACCCTTTTCCTGGCCGATGACGGCCACCGGTTCGCCGCGGAAGCGGGCGAAGCCGCCGATGATCGCCTGGTCCTCGCCGAAATTGCGGTCGCCGGCGAGTGGCGTGAAATCGCTGAACAGGCCCTTGATGTAGTCGAGGCAATGCGGCCTGTCGGTGTGGCGCGCGACCTGCACCTTCTGCCACGGCGTCAGCGCCTTGTAGATGTCGCGCAGCGCGTCGCGCACGCGTTTCTCGAGCCGGCTGATTTCGTCACCGACATCGACCGCCTCGCCATTCTCGGCAAGCTTCTTCAGCTCGAGGATCTTGAGTTCAAGGTCCTGCACCGGCTTTTCGAAATCGAGGTAATTGTACATTCTTGAGCGGACCGATGCGTCGGAAGGCAAAGACTTGGCGGGACCCGGGAAATGGCGGCTCCGCGCGGTGGAACGTGCCTTCACATAGCGATATGAGGCCTAGTCGGCAAGCGGATGATGATCGTTGACCAACCGCACCAGCCGCTCTTCCAGCACATGCGTGTAAATCTGCGTGGTCGAGATATCGGCGTGGCCGAGCAGCTGCTGCACCGCCCTGAGATCGGCGCCGTTCTGCAGGAGATGGCTGGCAAAAGCATGGCGCAGCACGTGCGGCGATATTTTCGCTGCTGATATGCCGGCCCGCGCGGCGAGGCCCTTGAGGTCGCGGGCAAAGACCTGCCGGGAGAGATAGCCGCTGTCGCCGGCGGCCGGAAACAGGAACGGGCTGTCGGCGAAAGCCGGCACCGTGGCCCGGGCCGTGAGCCATGCCCGCATCGCCGTGCGCGCCTTGGCCGACAGCGGCACCATGCGCTCCTTGTCGCCCTTGCCACGCACCATGAAGAAGCGGTCGTCGCGCTGGGCGACGGTCACCGGCAGGCCGACCAGTTCGGAGACGCGCAGGCCGGTGGCATAGAGCACCTCCACCAGCGCGTGGAGGCGCAGCGCCGCCAGCCGGTCGCCATTGACGCCATCACCTGCTTCCAGGGCCGCGCGGTCGAGCAGCCTGCCGGTATCGGCCTCGCTCATCGTCTTGGGCAGCGGCCGGCCCTTTTTCGGACTGTCCAGCGTGCCGGTTGGGTCGTCACTGCGCAGCCCCTCGGCGTAGAGGAACTTGAAAAACTGGCGGATCGCCGACAGTTTGCGCGCCTGCGACGTCGGGGCAAAGCCACGCGCGGCGATGTCGTCGAGATAGGCGCGGATGTCGGCCGCGGCGGCGGCTGCAAGCCCGCCGCCAATCTGCTGCGAGGCGTCTTCGAGATCGCGACGATAGGAGGACAGCGTGTTTTCGGCGGCACCGCGTTCGGCGCTCATCATTTCGAGAAAGGCTTCGATGCGAGCCGCGCTGTTCATGTCCCTGCGGTCAGTTTCTTCGGGTCAGTTTTTCTTGGGGTTCAGCTTTTCCGGCGGAATGCGCACGGTGATTTCCGCCTTTTTCGGCTCGACGAACATCGCCAGCGCCACCATCATACCATAGGCAATGCCGGCAAGAATCATCAGTGTCACGACAAAGCGGAACAGTGTCGGCATCAATTTTCGCCCGTCTTCTTGTTCTGCGATTCCAAACCCTGTGCCCTTATGGGACGCCAATCCGGCCAATTCAAGGACGAAGGGTTTTGCCTAACGCAGGTCGATGCGGGAAAACCACTGCACTTTCCGAGACCTGCTCAGGGCGCGATGCTTGACGCAAACCGGCTTTTGATGTCGATACGCCGGCAAAGACGGCCTAGAAACAGCATGGTCTCATGAACGCGTTACCAGCAAATCCTCCTGGCGAGAGCCATGCCGCGCTGCTCGACAGGCTGGGCAACCGCTCGATTGTCTTTGTGGGCCTGATGGGCGCCGGCAAGACAGCGATCGGCCGCAAGGTGGCGGCCATGCTGTCCCTGCCGTTCATCGATAGCGACCAGGAGATCGAAAGCGTGTCGCGCATGACCGTGCCGGAACTGTTCGAGCGCTATGGCGAGACCGAATTCCGGGCGCTCGAGCAGCGCGTCATCCTGCGCCTCCTGGAAAACGGCCCGCAGGTGCTGTCGACCGGCGGCGGCGCCTTCATGAATGCGCAGACGCGCGACGCGATCGCGTCGCATGGCGTCTCGGTGTGGCTGAAGGCCGAGCTCGATCTGTTGATGGAGCGCGTCTCCAAGAAGCAGAACCGGCCCTTGCTCAAAAACCCCGATCCGCGCGCCGTGCTCGAGCGATTGATGGGCGAACGCTATCCGGTCTATGCGACCTCCGACGTCACCGTGGCGACACGCGACGACCGCAAGGAGGTCATTGCGACCGAGGTCGTCGACGCGCTGTGCGGCCATTTCGGCATTCCGGCCACCACGGCGCCGGACGAGGTGAGGCCATGAGCGAGCCGGTCACTGTCGAGGTTGGCCTTCGCGAGCGCGCCTATGACATCCTGATCGGCCCCGGCCTTCTGGCGCGCGCCGGCGCCGAGATATCGCGCCGCCTGCCCGGCACGAGGGCGGCGGTGGTCACCGACGAAAATGTCGCGGCGACACATCTCGACGCACTGAAGGCCGGTCTGGAAAAAGGCGGCATCCAGCCTGCTGTCATCACTCTGCCGGCCGGCGAAAAGACCAAGAGCTTTGCCCATCTCGAAGAGGTGGTCGACGGCGTGCTGGCCGCCAGACTGGAGCGTGGCGATGTCGTCATTGCGCTCGGCGGCGGGGTCATCGGCGACCTCACCGGCTTTGCCTCCGGGATCGTGCGCCGCGGCATGAATTTCGTCCAGATTCCGACGTCACTCTTGGCGCAGGTCGATTCCTCGGTCGGCGGCAAGACCGGCATCAACAGCCCGCGCGGCAAGAATCTGGTTGGCGTCTTCCACCAGCCGAAGCTGGTGCTGGCCGACACCGAGGTGCTCGACACGCTGCCGATCCGCGAATTCCGCGCCGGCTATGCCGAGCTCGCCAAATACGGGCTGATCGACCGGCCAGCGTTTTTCGCCTGGCTGGAAGAGAACTGGACAAAGGTATTCGCCGGCGGTGCGGAGCGGGCCGAGGCGATTGCCGAAGCCTGCCGCGCCAAGGCCGATGTCGTTGCCCGCGACGAGTTCGAAACCGGCGACCGCGCGCTGCTCAATCTTGGGCACACATTCGGCCATGCGCTGGAAGGGGCAACACAGTATGACGGCGCTCGTCTTGTCCATGGCGAAGGCGTCGCCATCGGCATGGCGCTGGCGCACCGGTTCTCCGCGCGGCTCAACCTGGCAAGCCCGGACGACGCGGCAAGGGTCGAGGCGCATCTGCGCGCCGTCGGCCTGCCCTGGCGGATGTCCGACATCCCTGGCGAACTGCCCGACGCCGAGGCGCTGCTTGGCTTCATCACACAGGACAAGAAAGTGTCGCGCGGCGCGTTGACCTTCATCCTGACGCGCGGCATCGGCCAGGCTTTTATTGCCAAGGATGTGCCGGCGTCCGAAGTGCTGTCGTTCCTCAGGGAAAACCATCCGGCCAACGGGAAAGCCGGCTGAGATGGACACCGGCTGGATCGTCGTCGCCGTTCTCGCCATCCTCATCCTGTTTTTCATTGCCGTGCGCACGCGCCTGCTTGCCATGTTCGGCTATGAGCTGTCACGCATCGAGCCGCAGCGCTCCACCCAGGATGAGTTGCGCGGTGCGGTCGACGATTTCCGCCGTGACGGCCAGATGGTGCGCGAGGACCGCGACCGTGTCGGCGGCCTGTTCGACCTTGACGAGCTCGAAGTCTCCGACATCATGGTCCACCGCACCAATATGCGCTCGGTCAATGCCGACAATGCGCCGGAAGCGGTGGTGCGCGAGATCCTGCAGAGCCCGCACACCCGCATGCCGCTGTGGAAGGGCTCGCTCGACAACATTGTCGGTGTGCTGCACGCCAAGGACCTGCTGAGATCGCTGAACGAGGTCGGCAACGACTTTACCAAGATCGACGTGATGAAGATCGCGTCCAAGCCATGGTTCGTGCCCGACACCACGACCTTGCAGGAGCAGCTCAACGCCTTCCTGCGCGCCAAGGCGCATTTCGCCATCGTCGTCGACGAATATGGCGAGGTCGAAGGGCTGGTGACGCTGGAGGACATCATCGAGGAGATCGTCGGCGAGATCGCCGACGAGCACGATGTCGACATCCAGGGCGTCAAGCAGGAAGCCGACGGCTCCGTCGTCGTCGACGGCACGGTGCCGATCCGCGACCTCAACCGGGCGCTCGACTGGAACCTGCCGGACGAGGAAGCCACCACCATTGCCGGCCTGGTCATCCACGAGACGCAGTCGATCCCCGAGGAAAAGCAGGCCTTTACCTTCCACGGCAAGCGCTTCGTGGTGATGAAGCGCGACAAGAACCGGATCGCCAGGATCAGGATCAGGCCGGCGGGCGACGCCTAGCTCGGCCCGCATTACCAATCCTTCATTGGAACTCGACGACGCCAAGGTGCATCTTCGCCGGGGCGGTCAGGAGACGATGATGATAGACCGGCGAACCCTGCTTCTAGCCTTGATCGCAGCGCTGCTGCCGGTAGGTGCTGCAAAGGCCTCGGAGCGGCCATCTCCGCAGACGCTCGACTACGGCCCGGCCAAGCTCGACATCTATGCGCCCGAAGGTGCCAGTGGCCTGCCGGTGGTCTTCTTCGTCCATGGCGGCACCTGGCAGTTCGGCAAACGCAGCCAGGTCGGCGCCAAACCGGCTTTCCTGCTCGCCAATGGCTTCTGCTTCGTCTCCATCGACTACCGCATGCTGCCCGAGGCCGATGTCGCGACCCAGGCCGGCGATGTCGAGAAGGCCTATGCCTATGTCAGGGCCAACATCGCCCGATTTGGCGGCGACCCCCGCCGCATCGTCGGCATGGGCCATTCGGCCGGATGCCACCTTATTGCGTTGACCGGCATGCGCGGCGGGTTGCCCGGCGTAGCAGCGCTGATCCTCGACGATACCAGGGCCTATGATCTTGCGGCACTTGAGAAAAGCGGCGGCATGGTGCGGGCCTATGCCCGTGTGTTTTCCGATCCTTCGCAATGGGCGGCCTTATCGCCGGCCAGCTATGTCGACGGAAAGAAGCATCCGCCGACCTTCATCGCCTATTCGCGCGCCGATGGCCGGGACGAGCAATCGACGGCCTTTGCCAAGCGCCTGCGCGTTGCCGGGACGGCGGTGACGCTGTTCGACGGCAGCGCCTATACGCATATGTCGATCAATCATGATTTCGGCGAGGATGGCGACGCATTGACCGCTGCGGCACTGGCCTTCCTGAAATCGACAGTCGGCTGATCGCGGCGAGGCCCTGGATCAGACCAAAAATCCCGGCAGGACATTGCCGCACCGGCTTCTATGGGTGCATTTGCCTGGCAGATTGTCGAACCGGGGAAGAATTTCATGAATGGCGCCGACCTGCTGTGTGACGTGCTGCTGGCCAATGATGTCACCGTCTGTTTCGCCAACCCCGGCACGTCGGAAATGCATTTCGTTGCCGCACTCGATCGCAAGCCTCAAATGCGCTGCGTGCTCGGCCTGTTCGAAGGTGTGGTGACGGGTGCCGCCGACGGCTATGCGCGCATGACCGACCGTCCGGCGGCGACGCTGCTGCACACTGGACCGGGCCTGGCCAATGGGCTGGCCAACATGCACAACGCAAGGCGCGCGCGCAGCCCGATGATCAACATTGTCGGCGACCACGCCTCCTACCACCTGCCGCTCGACGCGCCGCTGACCAGCAACATAGAAGGCCTGGCGGCGCCGATGTCGAACTGGGTCGGCCGCGTCAAGGGTCCGGCCGACATCGCACCGGCCGCGGAGGCGGCTTTCCGTGCTTCGCTGACCCCTCCTGGCGTCACGACGCTGATCCTGCCGGCGGATGCCGCCTGGGGCGAGGTCGACGCAATTTCACCTGGCAAGGTCAAGCTGGCGCCGCCGCCCGCCGTCGACATGGAGGCCGTGCACAAGGTCGCCGAAGCGATCCGCACCCGCCCGGGCCGCGTCGGCATGGTGGTGCGCGGGCTAGCAGCGCGCGTCGATGCGCTTGAAATTGCCGGGAAAATCTCGGCGGCGGGCAATGTCAGCCTGTTCAGCGAGGTGCTGATCGCCCGCATGCAGCGCGGTCGCGGGCGGTTCGCGCCGACACGCATTCCCTATCCGGTCGACGCCGCAACGGCCACGCTCAGGGATATCGACGTGCTGGTGCTGGTCGGCGCCAAGGAGCCGGTCGCCTTCTTCGCCTATCCGGGGAAACCGGGGCGGCTGGTCCGAGACGATTGCGAGGTGCTTTCGCTGGCGGCGCATGGCGAGGATTTGAAAGCGGCGCTGGAGGCGCTCGCCGACGAGCTTGGTATCAAGGCAACCCAGAAATTCACCGCAGCGACCGCCTTTCCCGACGAATTAACACCAAGCGGCAAGTTGACCGACGACGCGATCGCTCTATCGGTGGCGCGCAAGCTGCCAGAGAACGCCATCGTCTGCGACGAGGCGGTCACCTCGGCAAGGCGGTTCTTTGCGCTGTCGGCCTATGCGGCGCCGCACGATTACATGATGGGCACGGGCGGATCGATTGGCGGCGGCATTCCGATGGCAACAGGGGCGGCGATCGCCTGCCCGGACCGCAAGGTGATCAATCTCGAAGCCGATGGCAGCGGCATGTACACGGTGCAGGGCCTATGGACGCAGGCCAGGGAAAAGCTCGACGTGGTCACGATCATCTTTTCCAACCGGACCTACGCCATCCTGCATGGCGAGATGAAGAATGTCGGCGTGAATTCGATCGGCGAGAACGCCAGGCGTATGCTCGATCTCGACCATCCGGCGCTGGACTGGGTTGCGCTGGCCAACGGCATGGGCGTCGAGGCTGCACGGGCCGAAACCTGCGAGCGGTTCGACGCGCTGCTCGACAGCGCACTCTCGCGCCCGGGACCGTTTCTGATCGAAGCGGTGATCTGAGGCGGCCTACCAGCGGGTCTTTTCACCGGGTGCTGCCGGTTCGATGGCCAGCGCATGGACGCCGGCCTTCAACTCCGCCGCCAGCAACTCGTTGACGGCGCGGTGGCGGTCGATGCGGCTCATGCCGGCAAAGACGGGCGAGACGATGCGGACGCGAAAATGCGTCTCGCCGGTGCCGTCATAGGCGCCATGATGGTCGGAGCCGTGATGGTGATGACCGGCATGGAGATGGCTTTCATTGACGATCACCAACCGCTCCGGCGAAAACGCCTTGTTCAGCTTGTCTTCCATGGTCGCCTGTATGGACATCGCGGTCTCCCTTCACCATATCTGCATGGCGTGATCGGGAAATCGGGATCGATCTCGCCGGGCCGCCTCAAAAATCACCATTCGCCCTGCTTTATGCCGCGATTCAGCGGTTAGGGCGATCATCGCGAAAATGTCAATTCTTGTTTCGCACGTGCGAACAGCCCATAAATGGGTGAGATGAAATCGTACCCCAAATATTTCGAGAAGATTCGGATCCGTCCCGAAAAGGACGCGGAGCTTAAGTCGCGCTCGCCGATCTGCCAGTGGGACGGCTGCAAGGAGGCCGGCACCCATCGCGCGCCGGTCGGGCGCATGAAGGAAGGCGAGTATTTTCAGTTCTGCTTCGATCATGTGCGCGAATACAACAAGGGTTTCAACTACTTCTCCGGCGTCCCGGACACCGAGATCGCCCGCTTCCAGAAGGAAGCGATGACCGGCCACCGGCCGACATGGAAGATGGGCCTCGCCGGCGCCTCGACGCGCTCCTCGCCCGATATGGCGCAGATGCGCTCCGGCCGCGCCGGCTATTACAACCGCATGCGCGACCCGTTCGACCTGTTCAAAGGGCCGAAAGACCCGCGCGAGGCGCGCGAACGCAAGGCCAAGCCGCTTGAGGCCAAGGCGCTGGAAACGCTTGGCCTTGATACAAAGGCGACTGGCAAGGATATCAAGGCGCGCTATAAGGAACTTGTGAAGCGTCACCATCCGGATGCGAATGGCGGCGACAGAGGTTCGGAAGACCGGTTCCGCGATGTGCTGCAGGCCTATCGCGTGCTCAAGCAGGCGGGTTTGTGCTGAGCGACCCAACGGTTCGTGTCGTTTTCCAACTTTCATAAGGGTGGAAAAGGCTCTAAGACCGCCCCCGGACAAAATCGATTGCCGGCGAAATGAGGCATTTCGCCCGTGGAGACGTGGATAGAGATGAACAAGGTCGATCGCGACATCGCCAATTTGCCCGACACGACAGTCTCGGTGAAGGATAAATTCGGCTTTGACTCCAAGATGGTGGTGCCGGCCTATTCGGTGACATCAGAGCATGTGCCGGACGTCGATCCGGACTATCTGTTCGACAAGGCGACGACGCTGGCGATCCTTGCCGGCTTCGCCTACAACCGCCGCGTCATGGTGTCGGGCTATCACGGCACCGGCAAGTCGACCCATATCGAACAGGTTGCCGCCCGCCTCAACTGGCCGTGCGTTCGCGTCAACCTCGACAGCCATGTCAGCCGTATCGACCTCGTCGGCAAGGACGCCATCGTCGTCAAGGACGGCTTGCAGATCACCGAATTCCGCGACGGCATCCTGCCGTGGGCGTACCAGCACAATGTCGCACTGTGCTTCGACGAATATGATGCCGGCCGTCCGGACGTGATGTTCGTCATCCAGCGCGTGCTGGAATCGTCGGGCCGTCTCACGCTGCTCGACCAGAGCCGTGTTATCCGTCCGCATCCGGCGTTCCGGCTGTTTTCGACCGCCAACACGGTCGGGTTGGGCGATACGACCGGCCTTTATCACGGCACGCAGCAGATCAACCAGGCGCAGATGGATCGCTGGTCGATCGTCACCACGCTGAACTATCTGCCGCACGACAATGAGGTGAACATCGTTCTGGCCAAGGCCAAGCACTATCGCGACGGCAAGGGCAAGGACATCGTCAACAAGATGGTCCGCGTCGCCGATATGACGCGCTCGGCCTTCATCAACGGCGATCTGTCGACCGTGATGAGCCCGCGTACCGTCATCACCTGGGCCGAAAATGCCGAGATCTTCGGCAATATCGGCATGGCGTTCCGGCTGACCTTCCTCAACAAATGCGACGAGCTGGAACGTTCGGTGGTGGCCGAGTTCTACCAGCGCGCCTTTGGTGAGGATCTGCCGGAAAGCGCCGCCAACGTGGTGCTGGGGTAACAATTTGGATCGGCGGCTTCTACCGAGGCTGATTGCGGGTGTTGTTCTCGCAGTTGTGGCTGGCTGTTCCGTTGCGGCGATCCGGCCCGGTACCGATCATGGTTACTTTTTGAACCTAAGCAAACCTGACGGCAGCGCTCGGCTAAAGCAACTGGGCCAATCGCCGAGCTTCTTCACTCGGGAAATGACAGAGCGCGGTGCCTCTTGTGGTGACGCACGGAAGAATAACGTTACGGTCGGAGTGGTCTGCGTCTACTCGCATTGTCTCAATGGCGACGCATGGTCGGACTCCTGGCATCTTGATGTGCGGACAGGCGTGGTCTCAACACAAGAAGACGTCCCCACGCCCGGTCGTGGGGGCTGCGTTGCCGAGCAGCTTCTGACTATTCAGCAAGCTGCTGTGAAGAGACTGATACTCACTGCCGGAGAAGAGGTATTGTAAGTGGCGGGTCCGGGCGACAACACGCGCAACAAGTCGAAGACGGGGTCTGAGGCCGACAGCTTCAAGCGCGCCGTCACCGTCTGCATGCGCGCCATTGCCGGCGACAAGGAACTCGAAGTCGGGTTCGCCAAGGACAGGCCGGCCCTTGCCGGGAGCCGTGCCCGGTTGCCGGAACTGCCGAAGAAAGCCTCGAAAGAGGATATCGCGATCACCCGCGGGCTCGGCGATTCCATGGCGCTGAAGCGCGCCTGCCACGATCAGCGCATCCACACCAAGCTGGCGCCGGAAGGCAAGCTGGCGCGCTCGATCTATGACGCTGTCGAACAGGCGCGCGTCGAGGCGATCGGCAGCCGCGCCATGCAGGGCGTCGCCGACAATATCGGCTCGATGCTGGAGGACAAATACGCCAAGGCCAATCTTGTCGACGTCAGGGACAAGGCCGACGCGCCGATCGAGGAAGCACTCGCCCTGATGGTGCGCGAGAAGCTGACCGGACGGCCGATCCCGAAGAGCGGCGAGCGGCTGGTCGAACTCTGGCGCCCCTGGGTCGAGGAGAAGGCCAAGGCCGATCTCGACGGTCTCTCGGCCAAGCTCGGCGACCAGCAGGCCTTCGCCCGCGTCGTGCGTGATATGCTGGCGTCCATGGAGATGGCCGAGGAACTCGGCGACGACCAGGAGACTGAAGACTCCGAGGACAATGACGAGAACCAGCCGCAAGGCGAGGAGCAGAGCGAGGAGGGCGGCGAAGACGATTCCGGCTCCGAGCAGTCGCAGTCCGAGGATGCCGAGGCGTCGGCCGACGACGAACAGTCGTCCGAGACCGAGGCCTCCGACGCCACGGCCGACGATCTCTCCGACGATGACGATGCGGATGCCGAGACGCCGGGCGAAGCCCGCCGCAACGACAACCCCTTCACCAACCTGCCGAAGGAGATCGACTACAAGATCTTCACCACCGCCTTCGACGAGACGGTCGGTGCGGAGGAGCTGTGCGAAGAGGAAGAACTCGACCGGCTGCGCGCTTTCCTCGACAAACAGCTGGCCAATCTTTCCGGCGTCGTCGGCCGGCTCGCCAACCGCTTGCAGCGGCGCTTGATGGCGCAGCAGAACCGCTCCTGGGATTTCGACCTCGAGGAAGGCTATCTCGATCCGGCACGACTGGTGCGTGTCGTCATCGATCCGATGCAGCCGCTGTCGTTCAAGCAGGAGCGCGACACCAAATTCCGCGACACGGTGGTGACGCTGGTGCTCGACAATTCGGGCTCGATGCGCGGCCGGCCGATCACGGTGGCCGCGACCTGCGCCGACATATTGGCGCGCACGCTGGAGCGCTGCGGCGTCTCGGTCGAGATTCTCGGCTTCACCACGCGGGCGTGGAAGGGCGGGCAGGCGCGCGAAAAATGGCTGAAGGACGGCAAGCCGCCGAACCCCGGCCGGCTCAACGACCTGCGCCACATCATCTACAAATCCGCCGACCATCCGTGGCGGCGCGCCCGGCGCAATCTCGGACTGATGATGCGCGAGGGCCTGCTCAAGGAAAACATCGACGGCGAGGCGCTGCTGTGGGCGCACAACCGGCTGATCGCCCGGCCCGAACAGCGCAAGATCCTGATGATGATCTCGGACGGCGCCCCGGTCGACGATTCGACGCTGTCGGTCAATCCGGGCAATTATCTCGAGCGGCATCTGCGCGCTGTCATCGAGCTGATCGAGACGCGCTCGCCGGTTGAGCTTTTGGCCATCGGCATCGGTCACGACGTCACCCGCTACTACCGTCGTGCCGTCACCATCGTCGATGCCGAGGAACTGGCCGGCGCCATGACCGAGCAACTGGCCTCGCTGTTTGCCGAGGAAAACGCGCGCGACACACGCCGCGGCGGCTACCGGCGCGCCGGATGATCCTTTTGCCAGCCTGCCTCCGGCAGACGCTTTTCGCCTCCGCAGCTCTGCTCGGCTTGGCTTTGGTGCCGGCTATCGCCGCCGGGCCAAATGCGGTCGAGCCGGTCGAAGTCTCGGCACGGCCGATCACCGCCTTCCATATCGGCAGCACCGACAAACAATTCGGGCCGCTGGAATTTGTCGGCGGGCTGGAAATGACCTCGCCGACGCGCGATTTCGGCGCGCTGTCCGCATTTCGCTTCCTCGAGCCCGGCGGTGATTTCGTCGGCGTCGCCGACACTGGCTTCTGGTTCTTCGGCGCGCTGACCCACGATGCCGAGCGGCGTCCGTCGGGTATCCAGAATTTCCGCATGCAGCAGATGGTCGATGAGCAGGGCCGGCCGATCGACAAGAAATGGCAGGTCGACGCCGAGGGCCTGGCGGTCAAGGACGGCATTGCCACGGTCGGCTTCGAGCGCAACCACCGCGTCGCCCAGTTCAAGATCGATCCCGACAATATGAAGGCGCCGTTCAAGCAGCTGAATTTTTTGGTTCCGGCCCATGAACTTCGGCAGAATCGCGGCTTCGAGACCGTCACCCACGCCAATCCTTATGGCCAGCACGAGGGCGGGTTGGTCGTGGTCTCGGAAAAGAGCCTCGACAAATCAGGCAACATCTATGCCGCCATTATCGAAGGACCGCACAAGGGCGTCTTCACCGTCAAGCGCAATGGCGATTTCGACATCACCGACGGCGCCTTCCTGCCGGACGGCGACCTGCTGCTCCTGGAGCGCAGTTTTTCGATGGCCGGCGGGGTGAAGATGCGGCTCAGACGCATCTATGGCGAAAGCGTCGAGAAGGGCGCGGTTGCCGACGGACCGGTGCTGATGGAAGCCGATATGGGCTACCAGATCGACAATATGGAAGGGCTCGACGTCTGGACCCGCGACGACGGCGCGGTGATGGTGTCGCTGATCTCGGACGACAACCATTCGATCCTGCAGCGCAATCTCTATCTGGAATTCATCCTGCACAAGGATTGAACGGCCGGATTTTACGCTTTCCCGTCTGCAACCCATGCACGGTTTGGTAACGCCGAATCGGCAAACTGCCTTGCAATCCCTGGTTTCAGTCGGGCGACGCCTGTCTGGAATCGTGCAACCGGTTCCGGACCCCATGACAAGCGTCTCATCCGTATCTCGACAGCAGGTGGCCCTGCAATTGCTGCTCAGAGGAGATTCCGGTGAAAAGCCGAAGCCGGTCGGCCTGCTGACCGATGGCCCAAGCCTTCGCAGAGGCGACAGCGCCCAGCAAACTGCGCTGGAGAGAATCATCAAACTGTCGATCGGAGGCGCTGGGAGTAGCGACGGCTTCCTGCTCGTCATGCCCGTCAATGCAGAGTTCATCGAAAGCGGATCCGGCAACGACGTCGTCAACATTATGTCGTCCGGCGATGACACCGCCCCGAACTACATTTCCCTGGGCGACGGAAACGATCGGCTCAACCTTGTGTCCACTGAAGACGCCACCGCCGATTATTGGCAGGGAAAAACGGCGTCGGGCGCTGTGGTGACGAACGCGATGGTGGGCGGCAAACAAATCGCTGTTGTCATACCCAGCGGTCGCGGCATCTTCACTGGTGCCGGCAATGATGTCGTCAACATTGCTGCCGGACGGGATGCCTACAACGTCGAGGCGGGCGAGGGTAACGATGTGCTCACCGTCGCGGCGGGACGGGATATCTCGGGAATCTGGGGCGGYGCCGGGCGAGACGTGCTTACCCTTGCGGGCGGAATGAACATCGACAACATAACCGGCGACGCCGGCGACGACATCGTCACCGTTGCTGCGGGCAACGAAGCGCGCGGTGTTTCAGGCGGTCAAGGCCGCGACATCATCACAGTCGCCGCCGGGCAAAGGGTCGATGGCATTTCCGGCGGCCAGGGCGCCGACATCATCACCATCGCGAGCGGTCAGGCCGTCTTTGGCGTCTATGGAGGCGATGATGACGACGCCATCGCCATCGCCGCCGCCAAGGTCGATCGCGTCGAGGGTGGCAGCGGCGACGACACAATCAGGATCAACGCGCGCACCGCCGACGCGATCTCGGGCGGGCAAGGCGACGACCGGATCGATCTCACCGGCACGGGCAAGGCCAAGCTGTTCTTCGATCGCGGCGACGGCAAGGATGTCATCAACGTTGCGGGAGAGACGACGATCGTCTTCGCTGAGCGTTCGATCGACGACGCCGACATCAGCTATGGCGACGGCAAGATCACCATCTCCTTTGCCGATACGGGCGACTCCGTCACGCTGGACTACAGCGCGGCGTCGTTGAATGGACCCACGCCTGAGTTGAGCTTCTCGGACACAGACCACGTCGATGTCCGTCGCGAAGCGCCGCATGGCTGGAATGCTTCCACCTTGTACCGGTATTTCGACGCGCACGGCGCGGGCGGATTCTCGCTCACCTTGAGATAAGGCCCGCGCCTTTCGTTGTTCCGTGTCTCCTGAGGCAGTTTCGAATGGCGCAGCGTACTCCGCGTCTGCCCTTCCGTTTGTCCCTCCGCTTTCGATTGCTTGGACGGCTGACCGTATTGCTTGCGAAAATACTTTAGTCGTGGCTTGACAATTTTCTGATGACGCAATACTCAAGTCCATGCTTAACTATTCCGAGATCGACAGCATCCTGCGGGCTCTTGTCGAGCCCACCCGCCGCCAGATCCTGGAAAGGCTGAGCCGCGGACCGGCGACCGTCAGCCAGCTGGCGGAACCGTTCGGCATGACGTTTGCCGCCGTGCTGCAGCATCTGCAGGCGCTGGAAGCCTGTGGGCTGATCCGCAGTGAAAAGATCGGGCGGGTGCGCACCTGCCGGATCGAACCGGGCGGGCTCTCTCCGCTCGCCGACTGGATCGCGCAACGCCGCATTCCGGCCGAACGCCACCTTGATCGTCTTGGCCAGATCCTGGCCGAGACGGACCCCGAAGACCAATCCCCCAAGAATCAAGACAAGGACCAAACATCATGAACCAGATCGCCCCCGTAGAGGAGCACTCCGTCATCCACTCGACCTTCACCATCGAGCGGACCTATCCGCAGTCGCCGGCCAAGGTCTTCCATGCCTTTGCCGACAAGGCGACAGTGCGGCGCTGGCGGGTCGAAGGCCACGGCTTCACCATCGCCGAATTCAGCTTCGACTTCCGCGTCGGCGGTGCCGAGGTGTCGCGGTTCAGCTACGAGGGCGGCCCGGAGATCAGGCTCGACGCGCAGTTTCAGGACATCGTTCCCGACCAGCGCATCGTGTTCTCCTACCGGATGGCAATCGGGTCGCAGCCCATGTCGGCATCGCTGACCACCGTCGAGTTGTCACCCTCCGGTGACGGCACCCGCCTGACCTTTACTGAGCAAGGCGTTTTCTTCGACGGCGTCGATTCGGCGCAAGGCCGCGAGGAAGGCACGCGCGGACTTTTGGAGGCTCTTGCCGCCGAACTGTCGAGATAGCTTCCATCCATGGCGGGCGGGATCAAGCGATCCGCCCGTCTTTTCTCGCAAGCGTCAGCTAGACGGGTTCGTAGCAATCCAGATGACGTGGCGGGCGCCACGCTTGCCATTGGCGCGCGTCTTCACTTCGTCCACGGCGAAACCCGCCTGCTTGAGCCTGCGCGTAAAGCCGCTGTCGGGTCCTTGCGACCACACCGCCAGCACGCCGCCCGGCTTGAGCGCGGAGCGAGCGGCGGCGAGGCCGGCGGCGCCATAGAGGGCGTCGTTACCCTTGTAGACGATGCCTTCAGGGCCGTTGTCGACGTCGAGCAGGACGGCGTCCCAAGCCGCCTTGTCGGACCTTATGATGTGCCCGACATCGGCCTCGCGGACACTCACACGGGGATCGTCGAGACAGCCGTCAAACAGCGCTGCCATCGGGCCGCGCGCCCAGGCGATGACCGCCGGGACAAGCTCGGCGACGGTGATGCTTGCATCGGCGCCAAGCTCGGCAAGTGCGGCGCGCAGGGTAAAACCCATGCCGAGGCCGCCGATCAGGATTCTTGGTTGGCCGCGGCCGGCAATCCTGTCGCAGGACAGTTTTGCCAGCGCTTCCTCGGAACTGCTGAGGCGGCTGTTCATCAGCTCGTTGGTGCCGAGCATGATCGAGAATTCGCTGCCGCGCTGTTTGAGGCGCAGTTCCTGTCCACCGTCAGGCGTTTTGGCCGAGTCGAGCTGGACCCAGGGGATCACGCCTAGACCGCGATCGCCGGCTGGCTCCAGCGGGCGGCGAGCAGCCGGTAGGGGATCAGCGCCACCACGGCGATGATCAGCTTCACCGAGAGGTCACCAAGCGCCCAGGAGACCCAGCGCATGGTCTCGACCGGCAGCACGCCCATCAGCGGTGCTGCCTCCAGCGCGAAGCTGTCATTCGGGCCGGCGAAGGCGAAGAGGGCGGAAAAGGCGACGCTGAAGAACACGACGGTGTCGAACACCGAGCCGACCAGCGTGCCGACGATCGGGGCGCGCCACCAGCTCTGCCGGCGTAGCCGGTTGAACACTGTGACGTCGAGCAATTGCGCGCAGAGGAACGCAGCACCAGAGGCCGCCGCAATCCGCACCAGCCGATCGGCAGCGGTCTCGAACTCGATCAAGCCGTGGCGAAACAGGAAGGGCGGGATGAGGATCGAGCAGATCACCGCGGTCATGAAGCCGACGAAGACGATGCGGCGCGCGACGATCGGGCCATAGCGGCGGTTGGCAAGGTCGGTGACCAGGAAGGAGAAGGGATAGGTGAAGGCGCCCCAGGTCAGGATGTCGGCCAGCGACAGGCCGCCGACCTGGCCCTGCATCGGGAACTGCACGAGGATGTTCGATGCCACGACGACAAGCGCCATGGCGGCCACAAAGGGCAGATATCGCGAGAAGGAAGTCATTTTTTTATCCTGGGTAATGGAACCAGCCAGGCGCTATCCGAAATGCGGATCGCGCTGCCTTGCAAGTTTTTGAGCACCGGATCGCTCCGATGCTCAAGGCGGTCGTCCCCCGCCTTAAAGTCTTTAAGCGGCGGGCTGGTCGGCCAGCTTCTTGGCGATCTGCTTCTTCAACAGGCGCGCGCGCTGCGACAGTTCCTTGGCGTCGGCCTTGGCCAGGAAGGCGTCGAGGCCACCGCGATGCTCGACCGAACGCAGCGCGTTGGCCGAAATGCGCAGGCGCACATTCTGGTTCAGAGCTTCCGAGATCAGCGTCACATTGACGAGGTTCGGCAGGAAGCGACGCTTGGTCTTGTTGTTGGCGTGGCTCACATTGTTGCCGGTCTGGACTGCCTTGGCAGTGAGTTCGCAGGTACGGGACATGGTTCTAACCTTCAGTTCTCGCTAAGCCTGCCAAACCATTTTCGCCCGCGCCGGGCGGCGCGCGGTTTTAGTCAGGCGGCCTTATGGAAAAGTTGGCGTTCCATAGTTGCATTTCGCCAATGCGTCAAGCTCCGGCTTGCCCATGCCTGTGACGGGCATTTCATATAAAGGCCGGAATTCAGCCTATAAGCGGTCGCATAGGGACATGCCAGGCCGGAGTTGCCCCGTCTCCGGCTTTAAAATTCAAGGACCGACCCCCGCCATGCTTCGTCCGTCTCATGCCGTTGTCGCTATGCTTGCCGCTGCCTTGCCAACCTCAACCCTTGCCGCAGCGCCGGCAGCTGCCCCACAGTCCTTCAAGGGCGAATACACCGTGTCGTTCCTCGGCCTTTCGGTGGCCAGGGCGAAATTCAACAGCCACTACGAAGGCGATAGCTATTCCATCGACGGCACCGTCTCCAGCGCCGGTATCGCCACTTTGTTCGACGATACGAGCGGCACGATCTCGTCAAAGGGCAAGATTCTGGGCAAGCAGATGCAGCCGCAGGCGTTTCGCGCCGATTACAAGTCCGGCAAGAAGGCCTCCGTCGTCGACATCCGCTTTGCCAATGGTGCGGTTACCGCCACCCAGGTCATCCCCGAGCCGAAAAAGCGCAACCCCAAGACCTGGATACCGCTGGGTGGCAACGATCTGACATCGGTTCTCGACCCGATGGCCGCCACCGTCATCCATGCCGACAGCATCGACCAGGTCTGCGGCCGCAAGGTGAAGTTCTATGACGGCGAGATGCGCGCCGACCTGACATTGACCTACGCGTCGAAAGGCTCGATCTCGGTCAAGGGCTACAAGGGCGACACCGTCACCTGCAAGATGAGCTTCGAGCCGGTGGCGGGCTACCGCAAGGGCCGCAAGGCGCTGAACTACCTGAAGAACAAGAGCAAGATGATGGTGACGTTTGCACCGCTCGGCCAAACCGGCGTATATGCGCCGATCCACGCCACGGTCGGGACGCAGATTGGCACCTTGACCGTCAGCGCGGGGCGGTTCGAAGCAGCTGAATAGGCGCCCACCCGAATTGAAATGGGGCGCGCCGCCGGAGACGAGCATGGGGCGCGCAACACTGATCGGCTTCTCGGCGGTTGCCATGTGGGCGCTGCTGGCGTTGCTCACCGACGCCTCGGGCGCAGTTCCCCCGTTCCTTTTGTCGGCCATCACCTTCACCATCGGCACCGCGGTCGGGCTGGTCGCCCGGCTGTTCATGCCGGCCTCCGACAAAAGCCAGAAGATCCCGCGCCAGGTCTGGCTGATCGGCATTGCCGGCCTGTTCGGCTACCACTTCTTCTACTTCACAGCGCTGCGCAACGCGCCGGCGGTGGAGGCAAGCCTGATCGCCTATCTGTGGCCGCTGCTCATCGTGCTCGGCTCGGCGCTGATGCCGGGCGAAAAACTGGCCTGGAACCATGTCGTCGGCGCACTGCTCGGTCTGGCAGGGACCGTCCTCATCGTCACCATGGGCGGCGGGCTTGCCTTCGATGCGCGCTATGCCTTCGGCTATGCGATGGCGGCGGTCTGCGCACTGCTGTGGTCGTCCTATTCGCTGCTGTCGCGGCGTTTTCCGGCGGTGCCGACCTCGATCGTCACCTGGTTCTGCGCCGCCACGGCGGCGCTTTCCCTCGTGTGCCATCTCCTGCTGGAAAAGACAGTGCTGCCCGACGGTCCCGGCCAATGGCTGGCCGTGCTCGGTCTGGGGCTGATGCCGGTGGGGGCGGCCTTCTACGCTTGGGACATCGGCGTCAAGCGCGGCAACATCCAGGTGCTCGGAGCTGCCAGCTATGCGGCGCCGCTGCTATCGACGCTGGTGCTTATCGCCGCCGGCGTTGCCGAGCCGTCGCTGCGTATCCTCGCCGCCTGCGTGCTGATCACCGGCGGCGCGGCCCTGGCGGCGAAATCGCTGTTCCTGCGCAAGCCGGCAACTGGTGAGGCAAGCGCATGACGATGCCGTTTGCCGGCGGTATCGACGCCAACGCCAATGCAACATTGATTTTTTCGCTGGTGGCGGCGGTGATCTACGCCTTCACCCTGGACATGCGGCCGACGCTGGCCCGCTCGGCGGCAAAGACGCTGTCCGTGGCCATGCTTGCGGTGCTGGCCTTCATGCAAGGTGGGCCGCTGCTGCTCGTCGCTGCGCTGGCGCTCAGCGCCGTCGGCGACGCCTTCCTGTCGCGTGACGGCGAAAAGGCCTTCCTCGGCGGACTGGCCAGCTTTCTTGCGGCGCATATCCTCTATGTGCCGCTCTTCTTGCGCAGCGGCGGCGGGCTGGATGTGCTGGGCACCGAGACATGGCGCGGTGCCATCGCACTCGCCATGGCCGCCTTCGTGGTCGTCATGCTGGCAGCACTCTGGCGCCGTGTCGGCCCAAGCCTGCGGGTGCCGATCGCCGTCTATATCGCGGCCATTCTGGCGATGGGCATTTCGGCGTTGACGCTCAACAATCCGTGGGTCATCGGCGGCGCCGTACTGTTCATGGCGTCGGACGGGCTGCTTGCCACGGAAAAATTCCTGGTGCCGGCAATTGCGCCCTATCGCGCCGGTATCCGTTATGCGGTCTGGGTGCTCTACTATGCCGCCCAGTTGGCGATCACGCTCGGTGTGTTGATATTCAGGTGATGCCGGCTTGCAAAGGGCGGTTTCCTGCGCTTCCGGTGCTCACGTACCCAAAAGTACGCTCCGCTCCGGTTCTCGGAAACCACCTTTTCGACTCGGCCTGACCTGAATCTCAACACACCTTAAAGTGTTCCGGGTTCCCAGCCGGGTTCGGCCATTTCGAAGGCGGAGAAATCGAAGCCCGGCGCCACGGTGCAGCCGACCAGGGTCCATTCGCCGAGGCTGCGCGCCGATTGCCACCAGCCGGCCGGCACCACGATCTGCGGCCGCTCGCCCGCCGCAAGTTCAATGCCGAGCACCTGCTCGATCACGGCACCGCCTTCCTCGCACATCGACAGTGCCAGCGGCGCGCCGGCATGGAAATGCCAGACCTCGGCCGCGTCCTTGACCCGATGCCAGGCCGAAATCTGGTCCTGTTCCAGCACAAAATAAATCGCCGTCGAATGGCCACGCGCGCCGCCGGCGCCGTCGCGAAAGGTCTCGGCATACCAGCCGCCTTCCGGATGCGGCTTAAGGCCGAGCGTGGCGATGATTTCAGCGGCGCTGGTCATGGCTTTCCGCAAACGTCACGATGCTCAGAAATTGTCCTTGCGCTTGCGGATCTCGGCGAACACGTCGGCATCGCTGGCCTTCTCCATGCCGAGATGCTTGCGGATCGCCGGGTCGTGCCAGCGCAGGAACGGATTGGTCGACAATTCCTCGCCGATCGTGGTCGGCAGCGTCGCCTTGTTGTCGGCGCGCAGCGTCTCGATCTTCGCCGCCCGCTCCTTCAGCGCAGAATTGGTCGGGTCGACGGTCAGCGCGAAGCGGGCATTGGAGAGCGTGTATTCATGGCCGCAATAGATGACCGTGTCGGCCGGCAGTGCGGCGAGCTTCTTCAGCGAGTCATACATCACCGGCGGCTTGCATTCGAACAGCCGGCCGCAGCCGAGTGCGAACAGCGTGTCGGCGGTGAACGCCACTTTCGAGGCCGGAAAATGATAGGAGACGTGGCCCGCCGTGTGGCCGGGCGTGGCGATGACGTCGATCCGCTCGCCGCCGAGATGGACGACCGAGTCCTGGCCGACGGTCTCGTCGATGCCGGGGATCTTTTCCTTTTCCGCCTCCGGTCCGACGATGCGCAGTTTGAAGCGCTCCTTCAGCGCCAGATTGGCCTCGACATGGTCGACATGGTGGTGGGTGGTCAGGATCAGCGTCGGCTTCCAGCCGGTGCGCTCGATCGCGGCCAGGATCGGCGCCTCTTCGGGCGCGTCGATGATGGCGGTCTCGCCGCTCTTGGGGTCATGCACCAGCACCCCGAAATTGTCGCTGCGGCACATGAACTGTTCGATTTCGACCGGCATTTCTGATCTCTCCATCTGTCGCCGCAGACATAGGGCGCTTGGCCCCCGATGTCATCCGGCTTTGTTGAACTTCGCTTCTGTTCGGCTTGGCGCCTTTGTTGAACTTGAGCGGCATCGCAGCTACCGTCCGGCGCATGCATTCCGATATCGTCGATCTCCGTTCCTTCTATTCGACCACGCTCGGCCGCCTGGCCGAACGCTCGATCACCATGGCGCTGTCCTCGCTATGGGCGACCGTGCCCAATGAGCGGCTGGTCGGGCTCGGCTATACCTTGCCGTGGCTGGAGCGATTCGGCACCGATGCCGAGCGGGTCTTTGCCTTCATGCCGGCCACCCAGGGTGCGGTGGTCTGGCCGGCGAACGGACCGACGTCGACGGCGCTGGTCTTCGACGAGGAATTGCCGCTGGTCGATTCCTGCATCGACCGTATGCTGCTGGTGCACTCGCTCGAACATGTCGAAAACCCGCGCGAGACGCTGAACGAGATCTGGCGGGTGCTGTCGCCGGCGGGGCGTGTCGTCATCGTCGTGCCCAACCGGCGCGGTGTCTGGGCTCGGTTCGAGCACACGCCGTTCGGCAATGGCCGGCCGTTCTCGCGCGGCCAGCTGACCGAATTGCTGCGCGAGGCGAACTTCACGCCGGCGTCCTGGTCCGACGCGCTGTTCTTCCCGCCATCGCCGCGGCGCTTCATGATGCGCTTCCACAATGTGCTGGAGCGCGCCGGCCGGCGGTTCTGGCCGATCTTTTCCGGCGTCATCGTGGTCGAGGCGCAGAAGCGGCTCTATCAGGGCGTGCCGGTCGCGCAGCGCGCCTCGCGCCGCGTCTTCGTGCCGGTGCTGTCGCCGCACGGCGCGACAAGGCTTGGCCGCCAGGCCGAAGCGGTCACCTCGACCACGCGTCGGGTGACACCTTCGTGATCATGAGGTGTTGCGCGGGGTTTTCCCACCTATCTGTCGCAGATGCATCCGTAGGCCGTTTGAGCGGCGGATGCCTTCAAGTCTCTCCATCCGGCTTCAGCACCGCTTTTGAACGCAAGGATCCAGGCCATGGCTGATCAACCGGACACGAACGTCGCAGCCCAGCCGGTAACTGTCGAAGCCAGCAGCCTGCGCGACCAGGTGGCGACGATCAAACGCGCGCTGGTAAGCTCGCCGGTCCGCAAATGGCTGCTGTGGACGTCGGTCGGCATCATGGCCGTCATTGTCGCGACGTCGATCGGCCAGGTTCTGCTCAACCGCTGGAACCAACCTTTCTACGATGCGCTGGCGCGCCGCGACATGGCGGCCTTCCTGCACCAGCTCATGATCTTTGCGATGATCGCCGGCACGCTGCTGGTGCTCAACATCGCTCAGACCTGGCTCAACCAGATGATCCGGCTGAAGCTGCGTGAGGCGCTGACGCTCGACCTGATCGACCAGTGGATGCGGCCGGCGCGGGCCTTCCGGCTGGCCAATGCCGGCGCCATTGGCGTCAATCCCGACCAGCGCATGCAGCAGGATGCCGCGCATCTGTCCGATCTGACGACGGACCTCGGGGTCGGCTTGCTGCAGTCCTTCATCCTGCTGGTGTCCTTCGTCGGCGTGCTGTGGCAGTTGTCGTCGGGCTTCGTCTTCCACATCAACGACTGGGCGCTGGCGATACCGGGCTACATGGTCTGGGCCGCGTTCCTCTATGCCGGCATCGCCTCATGGCTCAGCTGGCTGGTCGGGCGGCCGCTGATCCACCTCAACAGCGATCGCTACACGCGTGAGGCCGAGCTGCGCTCCTCGATGGTGCGGGTCAACGAAAATGTCGACGCCATTGCGCTCTACCATGGCGAAGCCGATGCCAAGCGCCGGCTCGAAATCGACCTCGGCACGGTGCTGGGTGCCATGCGGCGCATCTACACCGCGCAGATCAACCTGTCCTGGGTGACCGACACCTATGGCTGGATCACCGTGGTGGCGCCGATCCTGGTGGCATCGCCGGTCTATTTCTCGGGCGATATAACCTTCGGCGGGCTGATGATGGCGGTCGGCGCCTTCAACCAGGTGCACTCGTCGCTGCGCTGGTTCATCAACAACATCGGCGGCATCGCCGACTGGCGCGCCACCCTGATGCGTGTCGCCGACTTCCGCATCGCGCTCGATGAAACCGATGTGCTGTACGACAAGGAAAGGCGCATCGAATTCGGCGACAACGCCAATGGCAGCCTGACGTTCGAAAAGCTCCAGGTGGCCTCGCCGGAGGGCTGCACCAAGCTTGCCGACAGCCATGTCGAAATCCATCCCGGCGAGCGCGTCATGATCACCGGCGACCCAGGCGCCGGCAAGACGCTGTTCTTTCGCGCCATCGCCGGCCTGTGGCCATGGGGCAGCGGACGCATCGGCCTGCCGGCGGGAGAGGTCCCGATCTTCGTGCCGCGCGTCCCATATTTCCCGGTCGGCACGTTGCGCGAGGTCCTCGACCACCCGAATGGACCAGCGCCGGCGAGCGATGCCGACATTTCAGCGGTGCTTGCCGAGGTCGGTCTCGAGCGGCTGTCGTCCTCCCTCGGCCGCACCGCCCGCTGGGATCACGAACTGGGCGATGACGAACAACGCGCGCTCGCCTTCGCCAGGCTTGCCTTGCGGCAGCCGAGATGGGTGATCATCGACGAGGCGATGGATGCGTTCGACGGTCCGTCGCTGCGGCGGGTGCTGTCGATGCTGGAGAAACGCCTGCCAGATACCGCGATCCTCAACATCGGGCGCGGCCTGCACAACAGTCATTTCTTTCCCCGTGCGCTGAGCATCGAGAAGGATACGGGCGCACCGGCGCTGAAGCGCGCCCACGTCAGGGCCGGCGCCATCGACCCGCCGCCAAAGGCGACCCACCGGCGAAAGAAGTAGCCGTGGCTTTATTTCGCCGCGATCGCGGCGAAGATTCCGATGGAAACATCGTGGGTCCGGCCATGCTCGACGCGCTCAGCCTGCTTGCCTGCCTCGCCTGCACCACGTCCGTGGCTGCCCCGGCCAATGCCGTTGCCGTGGATGTTGAACTGGTGCTGGCCGTCGACATCTCGCAGTCGATGGACGAGAGGGAGTTCGCCTTGCAGCGCGCCGGCTATGTTGAGGCGCTGAGGCATCCCGATTTCATCAAGGCTGTGCGCTCGGGCACGACCGGCCGCATCGCGCTTGCCTATTTCGAATGGGCTGGCGTCGTGCGCGAGGATGGCGTCATCGCCTGGCAGGTCATCGACAGCGCAGAAAGCGCCAACGCCTTCGCCGACAAAATAGCCGCGCGGCCGTTCCGCAGCTTTCGCGGCACCTCGATTTCGGGCGCGCTGGCCTTCGGCGCCGGGCTTTTCGACGGCACCGGCTTCGACGCGCCACGCAGCGTGATCGACATTTCCGGCGATGGCCCCAACAACACCGGGCTGCCGGTCGCCATCACACGCGATGCCGCGGTGGCCAAGGGCATCGTCATCAACGGCCTGCCGATCCTGATCAGCCCGTCGCCGACCTTCAGCCATCTCGACCAGTATTATGACGACTGCGTCACCGGCGGACCCGGCTCCTTCGTGTTGCCGATCTACGCGGCCTCCGAATTCGCCACCGCCATACGCCGCAAGCTGATCCTGGAGGTGAGCGGCATTGCCGATGCGACCGTGGTCCCGATCGACGCGGCAGCGCCTCTGGACTGCCTCCAGGGCGAGCGCGACAGGCGGCTCTATTCCGATCCGTATTTCCCGGAACTCGACAAATGAGGCTTAGAGACAGTTCCCGAGGGAAGCTCTAGGCCGGCCGAGCACCGTATTTGTCGCGAAATTCGGCGTAGAGATCGCGGCGCCAGCGCCGGCCGCCGACATAGCCGCGAAACAGCTGCGGCAGCGAATATCCGAGCGCCTTCGACGACCGGTTGGCCAGATAGCCGGAGAAGGCCTGCGAAACCCTGCCCTTGAGCGCGTCGGCGATCAACTGCCGGGCGATCATGTAAGGCGGAATGTGGGGGTAGCGGTCGGCGATATAGGGATGCTTGTCGATCAAACTGGCATAGGCTTCGACATAGCCATCGCGGCGGCCGGAGATCGAATTCTCCGAATTGTATTTTTTCCAGTCGATCACCTCGGACAATTGCGCGCCGCTGCGCCGGGCAAAGCGCAGCAACAATTCGCGATCCTGCATGCGCGTGACGTCGCTGTCGTAGCCGCCGATGGCCAGCAGCGATTCGCGCCGGGCGGTGATCGCCGAGCCGGCAATGAAGATTGTCTGCCCAACCAGAGCCCGCTCCAGCGTGTCGCGGTTGAGGAACGCATCGCGATTGACACAATTGGTGCGGCGATTGCCTTTCAGCGAGACGAAGGAACTGATCAGCACTTCGAGCGAGGGATTGGCCTCGAACCACTCCAGCGTTCGCTCCAGCCGGTCCGGCAAGTAGACATCGTCGGAATCGAGGAAGGTCACCACCGGCGCCCGCGCCCGTTCGATGCCGGCGTTGCGGGCAGCATTGGCGCCGCGCCATTTCGCGCCGACATAGATCAGCCGTGGATCGCGGATTTCGGCGAGTGCGGCGGCCGTGCCGTCGGTCGAGCCGTCATCGACGACGATGTGCTCGAACCGGGCAAAATTCTGCGCCAGCACGCTCTCGACGGCGCGCACCACCTTGCTGCGGCGATTGTGCGTCGGCGTGATCACCGTGATGAGGGGCTCGATTTCCAAGGTCTTGGCCATTTCAGCTATGCACTACATAAAGGGGCACGTGTTCCGGTTCGTCCCGGATCAGACCAAGCGCCATGGCCGCCTGGGCAAGAAAAACCAGAGTGCAAAAGACCAATCCGACGATCAGGGCAAACGGGATCTGCCAGATTGGCATTCCGACTTGTGGGGCATGGGCAATGAGGCGTTTGCTCACTCGCCAGGACGTCGAAAACCAGCGCCTTGTTGCCTTCAGCGCGCGTTTGCCTCGGGATGTCGATTCCAGCGCCATATATTTGCGGTCCGCATCGCGACCGGTGACTAGGGCACGCCAGAAGAAAAAGCGCCAGCCGCGCGGGGGATAGTGGCTGGCCCGTGCATCGACCCTGACGAAGTCATATCCGCTTTCTCGCAACTGGTTCGTGAGCAACGTGCAAGAAACCTTGAAACCGTTGTTGGCCGGATAGGGGTGGCTGGCCAACCAGAGTCTGCGAAAGGCGCAATTGTTGGCGTTCATTGCTCGCCTGGAAGCAAAACGTTGATCGCCATCGCGCAGCGGGAAGAACCATAGAAGGGCAAAGGTGCGCGAGGCGAAATCGTCGAATCCGAGATAGGTGTAGCCGTTCACGGCAGTCGTCTTCGGGTCCTGTAGCGGTTTGAGGAGCGCCGACAGCCAGCCGTGCTCAACCGTCGTGTCAGAATCGGTGAAAATGACGACGTCGCCCGTGGCCAACTCGGCGCCTTTGTTCTTGACCTCGTAGTACCGGCCACCGGTGCAAGCGCCGAAAACCAGATTTGCAACTGCGCCAAGTCGCGGGACAAGGTCGCAGATTCGTTGCTGGAGAAGCGGCGTGTCGGTATCCTGTCCGTTGTGAACGATTATAACCTCCGGTCTGGCGTATTGATCGTCCGTCGTTGCCCTTCCGATCTCTCGCGCCAAAGCGGTGAGCGAAACGCCAACCTCATCTTCGTTGATGTACTTGGCGTTTTCCATTTCGACAACAATCGAATACGTCTGCTTCTTCCGTTCCATGCTCCGCTCAGCATCATGTTGGCAGGCGACGCTACAAAGAACAGGTCCCTATGTCATCAGAAGATGCGAGAGGCGATCCGTCCGCAATAACGAATTTCAGGCCCCGCGCTCCAATGGCAACACCCTCGCGGGTTCGGGCAGCGTGCGCTCCAGGGTAGGTTCGCGGGTCGCCTTGATCCGCGTTCCTATTACCTCAGGCGTAATCGACCGATGGCCGTCATTTCCCCAGATTGCGCCTACGAAGCCGGTTTGCGCTTCGATCGAACACGGAGTTCAGCCATGACCGCCTACGCCGTCGCCCATATGCGCCAAGTCACAATAGGCCCGCAGATTGTCGAGTACCTGCAGCGGATCGACGCCACGTTGGAGCCGTTTGGCGGGCGCTTTCTTGTCCATGGCGGCGACATGGAGGTGCTCGAGAACGAATGGCCCGGGCATCTCATCGTCATTGAGTTTCAGGACAAGGAGAATGCGCGCGGCTGGTATAGTTCGCCTGCCTATCGAGAGATCCTGGCCTTACGGACCGACAATTCCTGCTCCGATGTGGTCCTCGCCGAGGGTGTCGGGCACCCGCACAAGGCAACCGACGTGCTGGGATAGGTGAAACCTCAGCGCTTCAGCAAGAACACCGCCTGCTGGCCGAAGAAATTCCAGAACCACCATGGCATCGACAGGCCGATCTTCTGGCCGTTGCCGTCGAGCGCGGTAGCTTTCTCCACCGAGGCGCCGAGCTCCTCGACCAGGTTGACGAAGTCGCGGATGGTGCAGAAATGGATGTTGGGCGTGTCGTACCAGGAATAGGGCAGGTCCTCGGTCACCGGCATCCGACCCTTGAAGAACAGCGACAGACGCACCCGCCAATGGCCGAAATTGGGGAAGGAGACGATGGCTCGGTTGCCGATCCTCAGCAGCTCGTCGAGCACCAGCTTCGGGTTGCGGGTTGCCTGCAGCGTCTGCGACAGGACGACGAAGTCAAAACCCTTGTCGGGATAGAATTCGAGGTCGGTGTCGGCATCGCCCTGGATGACCGAGAGGCCGCGTGCCACACATTCGTTGACGCCGCGCTGCGACAGTTCGAGCCCGCGGCCGTCGACCTGCTTGGTCTCCTGCAACAGTTCGAGCAGCAGGCCGTCGCCGGAGCCGACGTCGAGCACCCGCGAGAGCGGCGGGATGAGGCCGGCGACGACTTCGAGGTCGACGCGCTGGGCGCGGTTGACGCTCATGGCTTTGCCTCTTGCCTGGCGCATGATCCCGGTCCGAAAAGTCTGCAACTTTTCGGGGTCATGCGCTGAGCCCTCTCGCCCTTGCAGCTGAGCCGATGAAGCCGTTGATGGCGGCGAACAGTTCCGGCTCGTCGAGCAGGAAGGCGTCGTGCCCGCGGTCGGTGTCGATCTCGACGAAAGAGACGGAGGCGCCGGCGGCGTTGAGTGCATGCACGATCGAGCGGCTCTCCTCGGTCGGAAACAGCCAATCCGAGGTGAAGGAGACCAGGCAAAAGCGCGTCTTGGTGCCGGCAAAGGCATCGGCCAGCCGGCCGCCATGGTCGGCGGCGAGGTCGAAATAATCCATCGAACGGGTCATGTAGAGATAGGAGTTGGCGTCGAAGCGGTCGACGAAGGTCATGCCCTGATGGCGCAGATAGCTCTCGATCTGGAAGTCGGCGTCGAAACCGAAGGTCAGCGCGTCACGGTCCTGCAAATTGCGTCCGAACTTCCGGTGCAAGGCGGCTTCCGACAGATAGGTGATGTGGGCGGCCATGCGCGCCACCGCCAGCCCTTTTTCCGGGCGCGCGCCATGCTCGAAATACTTGCCGCCATGCCAATCCGGGTCGGCCATGACGGCCTGGCGGCCGACCTCGTGGAAGGCGATGTTCTGCGAGGAATGGCGTGCGCCGGTGGCGATCGGTAGCGCCGAGAAGACGCGCTCGGAATAGCATGATGCCCATTCCAGCACCTGCATGCCGCCCATCGAGCCGCCGAGGACGCAAAACAGCTTCTCGATGCCGAAATGGTCGACCAGCATTAGCTGCGCCCGCACCATGTCGCGGATGGTGATGATTGGCAGGTCGAGCCCGTAGGGCTTGCCGGTGGCCGGGTTGGTCGAGGCCGGGCCGGTGGAGCCGAGACAGCCGCCGATGACGTTGGAGCAGATGACGAAGAAACGGTTGGTGTCGATGATCCTGCCGGGGCCGATCAGCACTTCCCACCAGCCGGGCTTGCCGGTTACCGGATTGGTGTTGGCGACATGCTGGTCGCCGGTCAGCGCATGGCAGACCAGAATGGCGTTGGAGCGGGCGTCGTTCAGCGTGCCGTAGGTTTGGTAGGCGATCTGAAACGGCGACAACAGCGTGCCGGCGTCGAGCTTCAGCGGCTTATCGGGGCCGAAACGCAACACCGGGCTCGACGGGTTGTCGGCCTCGTTGTTGGTTTTTGCAGCGCGGAGCGCGATCATGTGACTCTCCTTGCCCGCCGTCAGGCAATAAAAAACCGGCAATGCGATCGCAAAGCCGGTTACGTCACGCAAACGGCCCTTTAGCGAGTTGTTTAACGTGGCTGCAAGCCGACCGGCCAAATCACCACGGGACTGTTACGTTCTTCTAGAACTCGCGCGGCCTGGCGTCAACGGCAAGCTATTGCCGCCGCAGGCGCCTCTCGACATTCGCGGCCACGGCTTGTATTTCCGCAGCGGCCTTCGGACGGAGGCATTCTCGACGGATTTGCGACATGGACAAGACAGCGGACAAGGCACGGCCGACGCCCCGCGCGGGCATCATGGACATAGAAGCCTATGTGCCGGGCAAGAGCACGGCGCCGGCTGGCGTCGCCAAGGTCCATAAGCTGTCGTCGAACGAGAACCCGCTCGGCCCGTCGCCGAAAGCAATCGAGGCCGCGCGTGAAGTCGCGGCCAGGCTGGATGTCTATCCCGACGGCACCGCAAGGCGGCTGCGCGAGGCGATCGCCGAAGTGCACGGCCTCAACCCGGCAAACATCATCTGCTCCAACGGTTCGGACGAGATTTTGGGCCTGCTGGCGCAGACCTACCTGGCGCCGGGTGACGAGGCGATTTTTACCGAACACGCCTTCATGGTCTACAAGATCTACATCCAGTCGGCGGGCGCCAGGCCGGTTGCGGTGAAGGAAACCGACGAGCGTGCCGATGTCGACGCGATCCTGGCTGCGGTGACGCCGCGAACCAAAATCATCTTCCTCGCCAATCCCAACAATCCGACCGGCACCTATTTGCCGTTCCAGGAAGTGCGGCGTTTGCATGCTGCCCTGCCGGGCAACGTGCTTCTGGTGCTGGACGCGGCGTACGCCGAATATGTGCGGCGCAATGACTATGAGGCCGGTATCGAGCTGGCGGGCAGCGCGCAGAATGTGGTCATGACCCGCACCTTCTCCAAGCTCGGCCTTGGCGGCGCGCGCATCGGCTGGATGTATGGCCCGCTGCACATCGTCGATGCCATCAACCGCATTCGCGGCCCTTTCAACGTCAATGCGACGGCGATCGAGGCCGGCATTGCCGCCATCCGCGACCGCGCCCATGTCGAGCGCAGCGCGGTGCACAATGAGACATGGCTGACCTGGCTGAATGAAGAGCTGACGAAGCTTGGTCTCAGGGTGACGCCGAGTGTCGGCAATTTCGTTCTCATCCATTTCCCTGAGGACAAGAAGCATTCGGCGGAGGCGGCGGACGATTATCTCACCCAGCGCGGCTATATCTTGCGACGGGTTACTGGCTACGGGTTTCCCAACGCGCTGCGCATGAGCGTCGGCACCGAAGAAGCCAATCGCGGCGTCATCGACGCCCTCACGACATTCCTGAAAAGCTGAACCAATGACATCACCGATGTTTGAAAAGATCGCGCTGGTCGGCATCGGCCTGATCGGCTCGTCACTGGCCCGCGTCATCCGCCGCGAAGGCCTGGCCCGCCATGTCGCCATCGCGACGCGCAGCCCGACCACGCTGGCGCGGGCGAAGGAACTCGGTCTCGGCGAGAGCTACACCACCGACGCCAGGGAAGCGGTTCGCGATGCCGATCTGATCATCGTCTCGGTGCCTGTGGGATCGTCGGGCGAGGTGGCGCAGGAGATCGCACCGGCGCTGAAAAAGGGCGCCATCCTCACCGATGTCGGTTCGACCAAGGCCTCGGTGATTGCACAGATGCAGCCTTACGTGCCGGACGGCGTTCATTTCATCCCGGGCCATCCGCTGGCGGGTACGGAAAAATCCGGTCCCGATGCCGGTTTTGCCGAGCTGTTCGAAAACCGCTGGTGCATCTTCACGCCGCTGCCGGGCACCGATCCAGCCGCGCTGGAAAAGCTGTCGGAGTTCTGGCGGCGCTGCGGCTCCAACATCGACACGATGGACCCGCAGCATCACGACATGACGCTGGCCATCGTTTCGCATCTGCCGCACATCATCGCCTACAACATCGTCGGCACCGCCGACGATCTGGAATCGGTGACCAAGACCGAAGTCATCAAATATTCGGCCTCGGGTTTTCGCGACTTCACCCGTCTCGCCGCTTCCGATCCGACCATGTGGCGCGACGTGTGCCTGCACAACAAGGATGCCATCCTCGAAATGCTGGCACGCTTCTCGGAGGATCTGGCCTTCCTGCAGCGGGCGATCCGCTGGGGCGACGGCGACAAGCTGTTCGACCTGTTCACCCGCACCCGCGCCGTACGCCGCTCGATCATCGAGGCCGGCCAGGACATTGACGTGCCGGATTTCGGCCGCCAGGCGGTGGAGCATCCAGCCAAGAGCTAAACCTGCTTCAGCCAGGCCAGGTCGCCGCAACCATGGCCATTGTCTCGGCCCGGTCCGGCGCGCCCAGCCGGCCGCCGAAGCGCTGGCATTTGAGCGCGGCGGCGGCGCTGGCAAAGCGCAAGGCCTGCTCGATCGGCATGGCTTCGGCGAGCCCGACGGCAAAGGCGCCGTGGAACACGTCGCCGGCAGCAAGCGTGTCGACCGCCTTGATTTTCGGCGCAGCGATGTGGCGCACGCAGCCGGCCGACCGGTCATGCCACCAGCTTCCCGCCGCGCCGCCGGTGACCGCGACGAAGGCATCGGTGCGGCTGGCAAGGTCGGCGCAGGCGGTTTCCGGGTCGAGCGCGTGGCCGCAGACGATGCGGGCCGCCGTCTCCGACGCGACGATGTGCGACGCCAGCGGCAACAGACGCTCCAGCACTTCGAGCGGCGCGGTGTCGGCGTCGAGGATCGCCGGACGGCCGGCGTCGCGCGCTGCGGTCAAGGCGAGCGCGGCAGCACCCGGCCAGCGCACATCGACCAGCACGGCGTCGAAGGCGGCGAGGTCGGCTATGGGCAGCGCGCCGGGGTCGGCCTGCGCCTTCGGGTCGTAGAAGGGCACGATGATGCGTTCGCCATGGGCGTCGACCACGATCGAGGCCAGTGCCGAGCGTGCGCCTTTGACGCGGCGGACAAAGCTGCAATCGACGCCCTCGGCTTCGACGCCGGCCAGCAGCTGGTCGCCGACGGCATCGTCACCCGCACTTGCCCACAAAAACACTTCGGCGCCGAGACGGCGTGCCGCGCAGGCAGCACTCGTCGCCATGCCGGCAGCGATCTGAACGCCGTCCGAGGCGATGAACTTGCCCTGATGCGTGGGCAAGGTTTCGACGAGCAGAATGGTGTCCAGCGTCAGCGCGCCAACGCTTAGCAATCTCACCGGTCGGCTCATGCGTTGGCTTGGCTAGGCATGATCTTCCCTCTAAGCGGTTCCCGCCTTGGGATCATGGTCTAATCGAGCGGCTTGATCTTGCCCAGCGGAATGAAGCCGAGCGAGGCCTTGCCCTTGACCACCTTGAGCGGCATCGACGGTTCGTTGCCGAGCAACGCCAGGCCGGCAAAGCCTTGCTCGATCTGGCTCTTCTGCTCGGGGATTGCGGTGGCAAGGATTGCCGCCACGGCTTTCGGATCCTGCAGCTTGATCGTCAGATCGGCATTGACCAGACCATTTTCATCGACCGATACCGGGCCGGAGACGGTGATGCGTGCGGTTCCGGACGACAGGTCGAGCTTGTGGATGTCGACCGCCTGGCCGCGCAGGCTCCTGGCCTCAGTCTTCATCAGCGCCACGCCGTTCTTCAGCGTCGCATCGCCGCTGCCGTCGAGCGGCGGCAGCACGCGCCCGCCGATCGCGTCGGCGTCGATCTCAAGGTCGGTGAAGCTGCCGACATAGCCGATGTCCTGGCCGTCGGGCCGCAGCTCTCCCGCTGCGGTGCCGGCGCTGAACAGCGAGACCGGGTCGGTGTCGTCGGCCGGATCGGTCTGGCCGGACAGGCTGTCGGCTCGCAGCGAAATGCTGCGGGGTAGGGGCCAGGAGAGTTTTGCGTCGGCCTGCAGATTGCCCCAATCGATCCATAGCGGCGTCATTCCGGGCACCGAGGTACGCAGCGGTCCGCGCAACTCGGCGACAGGCGACAGAGGCTGGGTGATCGCGGCCACGAAGTTGAAGCTGCCGGCCGAGGCGGCGACGTTTCTGGTGTCGTCCTCGTAGGCAAGATTGCTACAGGAGATGGCGAAGCTCAGGGGGTAGCCGCTGACAGTGAGATCGGCACAGCCGGCCTCGATGCCTTTGTCCTTGAGCGCGGCCACCGCCTTGTCGGCTTCGCTGCTGACGCGGCCGGCGACATAAAACCAGACCGCGCTGTAGAGGCCGAACACAACCGCGATGAAAGCGGCGAGCCACAACAGCCGGCGGGGCAACTTCGACGGGCGCTCGTCACTTGACGTCATGCTGCGGCTTTCATTAACGCGGCGTGTTGCGGGTGGACTGTGGTTTACGCAACAAGCAAAAAGACAGAAGAGCACCGATTCCGATGCGGCGGCGTCACTCTCGTGCATTCAGGCTTGGCGATATGGGCGATTTTTGGGTTTTTGGCTACGGCTCGCTGATCTGGCGGCCGGGATTCGCGCATGTCGAGACCCGGCGCGCGCGCCTTTACGGCTACCGGCGGTCGCTCTGCGTCTATTCCTTCGTGCATCGCGGGACGCGTGAGCGGCCGGGCCTGGTGCTCGGCCTCGACCTCGGTGGCTCCTGCATCGGGCTGGCTTTTCGCGTACCGGGCGAATTGCGCGATGAGGTTCTGACCTATCTGCGCGAGCGCGAACTGGTCACCAGCGTCTATCTCGAGCGTGTTCTCGACATCAGGCTCGACGGGAACGGCGCGGCTGCGGGCGAGAGCGTGAAAGCGGTCGCCTATATCGTCGACCGCCAGCATGAGCAGTATGCCGGCGGGCTCGACGCGGCGCATGCGGCAAGCGTTATCCGCGGCGCCATCGGCCAGTCCGGAAACAATGAGGACTATGTGCTGAGCACGGTCGAACACCTCGAAGCGCTCGGTATCAGCGATCACTGGCTGGAAGAGGTGGCGAGACGGGTCGCAACCAACGCTACATCGTGAAGATCTGTTTCCCGAGATCGGCGCGATCCAGGCTGTTTGCGACGGCAAGCTTGAACTCGCTTAGCGGATGGATGCCGCCAACAGGGATGTGGAAACCAGGCTGGCCGAAGATGTCGACGATCTCGCGCAGCATTGGCCGGTCGGCTTCGACAGGCGGCGAAAAGAAGTAGCGATAGATGTTTGCCCTGATTTCGGCGCCGCTCAGCAGCACGTCGAAATTGTGCAGTTCGAAACGCTCGGCGCTCATGCCGCCGTTGATGACCATCTGCCCGCCAAGAGCAAGGGTGCGGA
This sequence comes from Mesorhizobium sp. P2_F7, assembly GCF_056403695.1. NCBI lineage: Bacteria > Pseudomonadati > Pseudomonadota > Alphaproteobacteria > Hyphomicrobiales > Phyllobacteriaceae > Mesorhizobium > Mesorhizobium sp. P2_F7. The sequence continues at coordinate 680,841 of NZ_JBFUFA010000002.1, forward strand.
TCAACTCGCCGCTGGCTGGCCCGCCGACATTGTCGATGATGCCGTTCAGTCCTGCGCCGCCGGTCATGTCCATGACAGCTTCCCTTATGTCGCCCTTCACGTCCGACAGGTCGAGGATGGCGGTGGCGCCAAGCTCCTTCAGATCCAGCCTTTGATGCTGGCGTCGCACCACCGCAATGACGTTGATGCCGCGCCGTTGGGCGAACTGCATCACCATGGTTGAAATCGATGAGTAGCCGGCCGTGACAGCCAGCCACTGGCCAGGCTGCACCCTGGAATCCACCAGCAGGTCCCAGGCGGTGATCGGGTTCACCATCTGCCCGGCGCGTTCGGCGGGATAGTCGGCGGGCAAAGGGATCAGCCATTCAGCGGGAATGGCCGCGTACTCGGCCCAGGTGTTGTAGTGGCTGAAGGCGACAAGGGTGCCTGGTTGCAGCGCGACACCTGTCCCTGCCGCCTCGACGATGCCTGCACCATGATTTCCGGCGATCTGCCGGGGAAAATGCGGCTTCTTCGGCTCGGGATAGAGGTTCTGGATGAACAGAAAATCGCCCGGGTTGACCGAGGCCGAGACCATCCTGACCAGCACCTCGCCGTCGCCGATCCGTGGCGTGGGGACATCATCGAGATAGAGGACGTCCCGCGGCGAGCCGATCTCGTCGAATACGATTGCTTTCATGTCGGTCTCCAAAACTGTAGCGGCTGGAGGCGACCAGACCGCGAGCGCCGACATTTGCATCGGCGCCGCGGACTCTAGGAACTAGAATTGGCAGAATTGACAATCTATGTGCTAAACTTGCCATATAGTTAGTTCGAGGACGAACCCTGGAAAAACGCCCTGTCCACGCCGTGATCTGGCTGCCGTCGACTTTCTATTCGGCAGTCGCTGCGACGCTGGTCGAAATGTTCGATCTGGTGAACACCCTTCGCGGCGCGCCGGCGATTTCCTTCGAATTCGTGGCGCGGCAGGCAGACGCCACGACGACGCCCGGAATTTCCTTTCACACCAGACGCGAACCCTCGCAGCGAATGGATCTGCTGATCCTGCTTGCCATGCCCGGCATGCAGGTGCCGGAACTGGTTGCCGCACTGGAGGAAGAGAGCCGTCATGCCGCGCCGCTGATCGCCAGGGCGCAGCGCGACGGCGCCATCATAGCCGCGCATTGCGGCGCCGGTTACTTCCTGGCCGATGCCGGCCTCCTCGATCGAAAACGCGCGACGATCTCATGGTGGCTAAAGGCCGATGCCCAGCGCCGCTTTCCGAAAGTGCGCTGGGACGCTTCCCGTGTCCTGGTCGGGGACGGCCGGATCTATACTTGCGGCGGTGGGTTTTCAGGCCTGGAGCTCGGCAAGGCGCTTCTGAAGGATCTAGGCTTCGTCAAGGAGGAGCGGCTGGTTCGCAAACTCTTGGTGCTGCCGCCATCGCGCCAGAGCCAGGCGCCCTATGAGTTCCCGCTCACCGATCTGCTGCCCTTGCATGAGCCGTTGCGCGACCGCCTCGACGCCCTGGCAAGAAACCAGATCAGAACGCTCGACCTTGCCTTGCTTGGCGCGCAACTCGGCCTGTCGCCGCGAACGCTGGCGCGCCGGTTTGCCGACGAGTTGCACACGACTCCCGGCCGATGGATCCAGGATCAGCGGCTCGAGGCCGCCAAGTCGCTTCTCGAAAGCACCAGGCTTGGAATTGCGGAGATATGCTATCAGGTCGGCTATCAGGATGCGGCCTCGTTCAGTCGGCTTTTCAACCGCACGGTCGGACTGCCACCCGGTGAATACCGGCGTCAAAGCCAGTAGACAATGGCCAGCTTATAGGCGAGCAGGTCGCGCCTTTGTGAAGCGCTGGTCCGCTGGAAAATTCACCGAGGCCTTTGACCTCGACGCGGCGAGACCTAGCTTAGCTGCGGCCCGAAGCATTCGGGTTCGCCGCCGCCGCCAGCCTCACGGAGCCAGATCTTGCAGAAACGCCGTCTCGGTCAAACCGACCTTTCCATCGCGCCGCTGGTTCTGGGCGGTAATGTCTTCGGCTGGACCGCCGACGAGAAGACCTCCTTCGATCTGCTCGACCGGTTCGCCGGCGCCGGCCTCAACGCCATCGATACGGCAGATGCCTATTCGCGCTGGGTGCCGGGCAACAAGGGCGGCGAGTCCGAAACAATCATCGGCAAATGGATGAAAAGCCGTGGCAACCGCGACAAGATCGTCGTCATCACAAAGGTCGGCTCGGATATGGGGCAAGGCAAAAAGGATTTGTCTGCCGCTCATATCGAAAGGGCGGTGGAGGCGTCGCTGAAGCGGCTGCAGACCGACGTGATCGACCTCTATCTGTCGCATTGGCCTGACCCGACCACGCCTTACGAAGAGACGCTCGGCGCCTATCAGAAGCTGCTCGCCGCCGGCAAGGTCCGCCATATCGGCGCCTCGAACCTCGATGCCGGCCAGTTGCGTGCGGCGCTCGATGTGGCCAGCCTGCGCGGCCTGCCGCGCTACAGCGTGCTGCAGCCCGAATACAATCTCTACGACCGCTCTTCCTTCGACGGCCCGCTGCATGATCTGTGCGTGGCCGAGGATATCGGCGTCATCACCTATTTCGCTCTCGCCAAAGGGTTTTTGAGCGGCAAATACCGCAGCGAGGCCGATCTTGGCAAAAGTGAACGCGGCGGTGGCGTGAAGGGTTATCTCAATGCGCGCGGCATGCGCATTCTGGCGGCGCTCGACACTGTGTCGGCGCGGCATTCGGCCAGCCAGGCGGAAGTGGCGCTCGCCTGGGTGATGGCGCAGCCCGGCATCACCGCACCGATCGCCAGCGCGACGACGCTCGAGCAGGTCGACAGCCTGGTGCGCGCAGCGTCGTTGAAGCTCGCCGCTGAGGACGTGGCTGCGCTGGACAAGGCCAGCGCCTAGCGAAGGCTGCCGATCAGGTTCGGCACGATCGTTCAAGACGACGGCAGTCCGGCTCGCCACACTGCTCTCCACTATCGTGGGAGAGGGAGCAGCATGGCCGCAGAAATCCTTTCGCAGTCGCAGCCCTGGCAGCAATTGCTGGCGCTGGTGCTGGCGGCAACCGTCGTCATGGGCAGTCCGGGCCCGGCGACGATCAGCGTCACGGCGATAGGCGCCGCCTTCGGCCTGCGCAATTCGCTACGCTACACATCGGGGATCATTCTTGGCACAGCCGCGGTGCTGCTGGTGGTGGCCACCGGCATCACCGCGGTGCTCGCCTCGATGCCGGGGGTGGCGCCGGTGCTGGCGGTCGCTTCTGCCGCCTACATCCTCTATCTCGCCTATAAAGTAGCGACGGCGCCGCCGCTGGCGGCACGCGAGAGCGGGGCGGCGCTGCCAACCTTCCTCGGTGGCTTCCTGCTCGCTGTCGCCAACCCGAAGGCCTATGTGGCGATTGCAGCCGTCCTTGCCGGCTCCGCGACAGCGGCCGGCACTGACGCTCTCGGTGTCCCAGCGAGACTCGCAGTTCTTACCCTGATGATCGTCGCCATCCATGTGGTGTGGCTACTGGCCGGAGCAGCATTCGCGCAGTATCTGCGCCAGCCGCTGGCGTCGCGGATCATCAACCTGGTGTTCGCGGCAACGCTGGTGGTGACCACAGCATTGGCCGCGTGGCCGTAGCTCAAGCGGCGCCGAAGATCAGGCCCTGGTTTTCGTGGCCGCAGCGAGTTCGGCCAGTCGCTTGACCGCCGTCGGCGGCATTGGCGGCGGGTTCGGCGCTCGGGAAGCTTCGATCAGCAACTGATCGCAGGCGGCTTCAGTCTCGCCGATCAGCCGGTCCATGAATTCGTCCTTGCCCAGCCCGGGCGGGATCGGCGGCAGGAAACGGGCCTTGATGGTGCCGGGATAGCGCATGAATTTGCGGCGCGGCCAGTAGAGCCCGGCGACATGGGCGACGGGCACCACCGGAACGCCAAGCTGCGCGTAAAGCTCGACAATGCCATATTTGTAGGCCGGCTCGTCGCCCGGCGCGCGGCGCGTGCCTTCGGGATAGATGATCAGCTGGCGCGGATTGCGTGCCATTTCCTCCCGGGTCGAGGCAACGACCTGCTTCAGCGCCTTGGAGCGGCTGCCGCGGTCGACCGGGATCATCCGCATCTTCATGATGTACCAGCCGAAGAAGGGGATCCAGGTAAGCTCGCGCTTGAGGATGTAGAGTGGGTCCTGAAGAAGCGGAAAGAAGGCGATCGCGTCCCAGAACGACTGGTGTTTCGGCGCCAGGATGAAGGAGCCCTCCGGCAGGTTCTCGACGCCGGTGATGTCGCTCCTAGTGCCGGCGATCTTGTCGTAGAGCCACAGGCTGGTGCGCGACCAGAATTTCGGCACGAACCAGGCGCGGTGGCGCGGCGACAGGAAATAATACGGGGTCCAGAGGATCATCTGGACGATCAGGTTGACGTAGAAGACGAAGTTGAACGCCAGCGAGCGGATATAGAGCATGCGGGGAAGGGCCCGTTGAGGAGGTGTGCGTTGGTTACACCAAGCGCGGGCAAAAAGGAAACGCCGCAATGGCCTCAGGCCGGGCGCTTCGCCACAGGCCCGCAGCCAGCCTTAGCTCACCAGGCCGCCTGCAGCAGCCGCTGCTTCAGCCGGGGAGCGGCGAAATCGAGGAATGCCCTCAGTTTCACCGGCAGCAAGCCCTGGCCGGCATGGACGAGGCTGACCGGCCAAGGCGGCGGCTCGAACGACTGCAAGACAGGGACAAGCGCGCCCGAACGCACTGCATCCGCGATCTGATAGGACAGCACCCGCGTCAGGCCGGTGCCCACAATCGCGGCATCGATCGCCGCTTCCGCTGTGTTGATGCGAAGGCGTGAGCGGATTGGCACGATGATCTCTCGCTTTTCGCCCGCAAAGCTCCAGCTGGCGAGGGGGGAGGGCCCTTCGAAACTGATGCATTCATGCGCAGCCAGATCCTCCGGCGCCTGTGGCATGCCGTGCGTGGCGATATAGGCGGGGCTGGCACACACCACGCGACGGATCGCGCCGACTCGGATGGCGACCAGGCTCGAAGGCGCAAGCTCGCCAATGCGGAGGGCGAGATCGAGATGCTCCTCGGTCAGCTGTGTGATCCGGTCGACCAGCGTCAGGCGGATGTTCACCTCGCGGTAGGCGGCAAGGAACTCGGTGACGACCGGCAGCACGTGCAGGCGGCCAAAGACGACCGGCGCGGTGATGAACAGGTCGCCGGTCGGCGCGCTGTATTCGCCGGCGGCGGTGCGCTCGGCCTCGCCGACCTCGCCCAGGATGCGCCGGCAGGCGGCGAGATAGGCCTGGCCGGCATCGGTCAGCGTCAGCTGCCGGGTCGAACGGTTCAGTAGCCGCGTGTTCAAGTGCTTTTCGAGGTCGGAAACCTTGCGGCTGACCGTCGCCAGCGGAATGCCGAAACGGCGGCCGGCAGCGGAAAGGCTGCCAGCCTCCACCGCGGCGACGAACAGCGACATGGCTTCGAGGCGATCCATCACTTGTTCCATAAAATGGGAGGATAGGTTGCAAATATGCCATCTACATCCGGAAGATGGAAGCCTCTACATCCGGTGTACAACGGCCAGAGGTTTGGCCTCGAGGAGGCTTTCATGAACGCTCACACCTTCACCAGCGATGTCGCCTTTACGCCGACGGTCAAGGCGATCCAGACCCGCAAAGGCTCTCGCAAGGGTTATGCCAGCGCCGAGGAGCGCGGCGGATGGCGCGCCCATATCACGCCCGACCTTGCCGGCTTCATCGAGGCGCAGACCAGCGTCTTCCTGTCGACGGCCAATGGCGAGGGCCAGCCCTATATCCAGCACCGCGGCGGGCCTGCCGGCTTCCTCAAGGTGTTGGACGAGAAGACCATCGGCTTTGCCGATTTCTCGGGGAACAGGCAGTTCATCACCCAGGGCAATCTTGCCGACAACAACCAGGCTTTCCTGTTCTTGATCGACTATGCGCACCGGCAGCGCGTCAAGATCTGGGGCACGGCGCGCGTCGTCGAGGACGATGCAGAACTTTTGGCCAAGCTGATGCCGGAGGACTACAAGGCACGCCCCGAGCAGGTCATCCTGTTCACCGTCTCGGCCTGGGACGCCAATTGCCCGCAACACATTCCGCAGCGTTTCGAGGCTGCCGACGTGGCGGCGGCGCTTGCCGAACGTGACAAGCGCATTGAGCGGCTCGAACAGGAGATTGCGCGGCTGCGCGGCGTCGCGGACGGCGCGGCCAAGGGATAATTGGCTGCCGTCAGTCCTTGGCGGTCGAAACCTCGGCCAGCGCGACACTGTCGGCGGTCTGGCGGACCGGGACAATGCCGCGCGCCAGCGCCAGCAGGTATTTGCTGTATTCGGTCAGAAGCACGCGCAGCGCCTCCGGCTTGGTCAGCCAGTCGCCATTGTCGAGATTGGTATTGACCACCGGATAGGGCTCAAGCTTCGCGCCGTGCAGCAGGCGGCCCATTTCCAAGAGGCTGCGCGGCATATGGTAGTTGTTGGTGACGAGGATGACGCTGCCATAGGCGTGGCTCTCCACCCATTTGGCGCTTTCCTCGGCATTGCCGATCGTGTCGAGCGCGGCGCGGTCGATGTCGACGCAGCAGGAAAACAATGCCTTGTCGCCGCCGGTCGCGGCCTGCAATTGGCGGCGGCTGGCGGAGGGATGGACGCCCGAGATCAGCAGTCGCTCGCCCTTGCCCGAGGCAAGCAGGTCGAGTGCGGCGTCGAGGCGCGCCTGGCCGCCGGTCAAGACGATGATCGCGTCGGCCTTGGCCGGATTGGCCGGGGTGGTCATGTGGCTGACCTTGCTGGCGAACCAACCGAAGCCACCGGCAAACAGCGCCACCAGCAGCAGCAGACAGAGGGAGGCGAGACGCAGCGCCGTCCGCAGACGACTCGGGCCGGTGCGCACACGCGAAAGCGCACCCACCACTGGCATCTGTCCAGCCGTCCCGGTCGAGTTCCGCGCGTCCATCATCCTATGGTTAATCCTGAAATGCCGCTTTGATAAGGAAAAAAGCGCACATTGCGTTACGTCGGTTTTCGATCCGTGATCGCCCCTTTGTTCCTGTCGTTGCCTCCCGGGGCCGTTTTCGCTTCTGCTGTCACTGCTCAGCCCGCATCCGGCTGGCGGACATCGATGTCGCTGAGGTAGGCGACCACGGTGGCGTGCGATGTCGCCGCCGTCAGCCCGCCGATCACCAGCACCATCAGGCCGACGCCGAGATAACCGGCCGATCCGATGGCGAAATTGCCGAACAAAGCGGTCGCCTGGTCGGCCTGCGGCGTTGCCATGTTGCGGGACGACCACCAGGAAAAGACGATGAAAACGAGGATCGCCGCGGTGCCGCCCGCGGCAGCGCCCTTCATGCCGGTGACCAGGAAATGCCAGCGGAATTCGCGCGCGATGAAGCGCGCCTCGGCGCCGACGAAATGCAGCACCTCGATGATATGGCCGTTGCCGGCCATGGCGCCCCGGGTGGCGAACACCACCGTCAGCACCGTCGCCGACAGCATCAGCACCAGCACGGCGATGCCGATGGTGACCGTGGTGCGGGCCATGGCGACCAGCCGGTCGACCCAGGTGCGGTGATCGTCGAGCGAGGCGCTCGGCAGCTTGGGCGTGATCGCCGCGCGGATGGCGGCAAAGTCGGGCGGGCTGGTCTCGTCTATGGTGACGATGATCAGCCGCGGCACCGGCAGTTCGTCGATGTTGAGGCCGGTGCCCAGCCATGGTTCCAGCAGGCGGGCCGTTGCGTCGCGGTCGATGATCTTGGTCGCTTTTACGCCAGGGAATTCACCGGCGATCTGCGAGGCCTCGGCAAGGGCTGCCTCCATGTCGAGGCCGTCGACCGGCTTGATCTGGATCGTCGCCTCGCGCGAGATCTGGTTCTCCCAGACCGAGGCGGTATCGCGCACCAGCGTGACGGCGCCGAAGGTCAGGCAGGAGAGGAAGGTCATGATGGCAATGACCAGCACCAGAGCGCGGCCGGCAATGTTCTGCGCCGGCACGATCGGCGCCATGCGGCGCTGGACGCGCTGCGTCGTCGCCGGCTCGGCGGCCTCTTCATGCAGCTGTTCGGCGGATAGCTCAGTCATAGATATCCAGCCTTCCGCCGGCCAGGATCATGCGGCGCGCGTCGACCTGCTCCATCAGGCCGAGATCATGGGTGGCGATCACCACGGCGGTGCCGAGACGGTTGAGCTCGATGAAGAGCCTGAGCAGCCTACGCGCCAGCGGCGGGTCGACATTGCCGGTCGGCTCGTCGGCCAGCAGGATCTCGGGCTGTTCGATCAGCGCGCGGGCAATCGCGGCGCGCTGCTTTTCGCCGCCAGACAGGACCGGCGGCAGCACATGCATGCGCTCGCCGAGACCAACCCATTTCAAAAGTTCGGTGACGTCGGTGCGGTAACTCGCTTCCTCGCGGCCGCGCACGCGCAGCGGCAGAGCGACATTCTCATAGGTGGTCATGTGGTCGAGCAGGCGGAAATCCTGGAACACCACGCCGATGCGGCGCCTGAGATGCGGCAGTTCGGCGCGCGAGATGCGCGAGCGGTCCTTGCCGAAGATGGTGATCAGCCCGCGCGTCGGCTTCAGCGACATGAACAGAAGGCGCAGCAGCGTCGTCTTGCCGGCGCCGGAGGGCCCGCTCAGGAACTGGAAGGAGCTCTCCGGAATGTGCAGGGAGATGTCGCGGAGGATTTCCGGACCCATGCCATAGCGGAGGCCGACATTTTCGAAGCGGATCACGTGCGACGACCTGGAATCTGTGGCGGCGGCGTGCCAGCCCTTTCTGTCAAACGACCATCGGCCGCCATGGTTAACCGTCGGTTAATTTTCGCTGCTTTTGAATACGTCACAAGGGTTCCGGTGGGGAAGCGTTAACCATTTCCATTTACGCAAAAGAAACGAAGAGCGAACAGCGGGGCCATGATGGCTGAGCAACGAACCGCGCGCCCGGTTTCCGGCGAAATCATGACCGGGACAAGTGTCGCGCCGGAATTGCGTCCTTTGGCGACCGACATCGTCGATGCCGATTATGAGGTGCTGCCTCGCAGTGTCTCGAAGGCGGATGCTATCCAGCCGTCCGCGCGCAGCATGGCCACACCGTCGATCGGAGGCATGGAGATGCTGCGCAAGCCGGAAGCCGCAACCGTGCGGCCGCCGGCATCGCGAGGCGGGCCGATCTTCTGGATCGCCGGCGTCGGTGCGGCGCTCGCTGCCTTCTGGGTCTCAGGCGGCCACGCGCTGGTGCGCCAGACGCCGTTCTGGACAGTCGACCAGCCGGCGGGCACCGTACTCAGCATTGCCGGCGTCACCTCGCGTGTCGACGCGTCTGGCGCCACCCCGGTGCTGTTCGTCGATGGCGAGGCGGTCAATGACGGGGTGAAAGCCGGGCCGTTGCCGCCGCTGGAAATCCGCGTCACTGGCAATGACAGCCGCATCACCCGCTATACGTTGGGGACATCCAGCCGTTCGCTGGCGCCCGGCGAAAGATTCGGCTTTTCCAGCCGCCTCGATGTGCCTAGAACCGGCGTGAGGGCCGTCGCCGTCACCTTCGCCGGCTAGGTGTGCTGATATTCAGGTGAGGCCGGCCTGCAAATGGCCGATACCTGCGCTTCCGGTGCTCACGTACCCAAAAGTACGCTCCGCTCCGGTTCTCGGTATCAACCATTTTCGACTCGGCCTGACCTGAATCTCAACACACCGCGACCGGTGTTCCATTTTGAAGGGGCAATAAATGCCAATCGTGCGCGGCAAGGACATTGAAGTGCTGTTTTCCGCGTCGACTATCGCGCGGCGCAATCTCGAACTCGCCAAGGAGATTGCCGAGCACGACTATCACGACCTGCTGGTGATTTCGGTGCTGAAGGGCTCCTTCATCTTCGCCGCCGACTTGATCCGCGCCATGCACGATGTCGGGCTGTCGCCGGAGGTCGAATTCATCTTCATTTCGAGCTATGGCGCCGGCACCACCAGCGGCGAGGTGAGGGTGCTGCGCGACATCGACAATGAGGTCGCCGGCCGCGACGTGCTGCTGATCGACGATATTCTGGAGTCGGGCAAGACGCTGTCCTTCACCCGCAATCTGATGCTGTCGCGCGGCGCCAAAAGCTGTTCCATCGCGGTGCTGCTCGACAAGCGCATGCGCCGCCAGACCGAACTCAACGCCGACTATGTCGGCTTCGACTGTCCCGATTATTTCGTCGTCGGCTACGGCATGGACGTCGCCCACGCTTTTCGTGAATTGCCATTCGTAGGCGTCGTCAAAGGCGACGCCTGAGAAAAGGCTTCTCGACGCTTCAAATTTTCAGAAAAAGTCAACTTTTGCCCGCCAAATTCCGGCCCATGGCAAAGCTTCTGATCGTCGAGGACGATGAGTCCGTCCGCACCCTCGCCGCCCGCGCGCTCGAACGCGCCGGGCATTCAATCGACATTGCCGCCGACGGTGCGCAAGGGCTGGCGATGATCAGCGCGGCGGGCGGCGGTTATGACCTCGTCGTCTCCGACATCCGCATGCCGGAGATGGACGGCATCGAGATGGCGATCGCGGCCGCCAGGCTTTTCCCTGACATGAAAATCCTGCTGATGACCGGTTATGCCGACCAACGCGAACGCGCCGAGGAGTTGAACGGCATCATCATCGATGTCGTGCAAAAGCCGTTCACGCTTGCCGAAATCCGCTCCCGCGTCGACCAGGCGCTGGCCTGCTTCGCCTGACTTTCAAGCCGCATCCTGGCTTGCGGCCAGGACTGGGCTGGCGCCCTTGCGCCGTTCGGTGTTGAGCGCCAGCAGCCCGGCGCCGATGATCAGCGCGGCACCGATGGCGGTGGTCGAGCGCGGCACCTCGTCGAAGAAGAGGAAGCCCCACAGCGGCGACCAGATGATCCCGGTGTATTCGAAGGTGGCGACGCGGTTGGCGGGCGCCAGCCGGTAGGCTTGCGACAGAAGGATCATGCCGGCCGAGGCAACGAAACCGCAGGCTGCCATCTTGAGGAAATCCGGCATCGTCGGCCAGACCCATGGCCGCACCAGGAATTCGAGGCTGGGGTGGACAGCGTGGGTAATGCCGGCAAGCCAGAACGTGCCGGCGACCGCGGCGGCGCCGACGAGGTAGGCGCCGTTCTGGTAGAAGGCCATGACGGTGGAGGATTCGGTGTCGCCGATCTTGCGCGCCATCAGCTGCGAAAAGCCGTAGAGCAGCGCCGAACCCAGCGACAGGAAGGCCGCCCAGTCGAACAGGCCGGCGCCCGGGCGCAGCATCACCACGACACCCAGCATGCCGATCAGCACGGTGGCGAGCGTCTGCCAGGAGACGCGTTCGCCGAGATAGGGCCCGGCCATCGCCATGATGAACAGCGGCGCCATGAAGTAGAGCGCCACCGCGTCGGCCAGCGGCAGAGCGGCTATCGCCAGATAGTAGACGGTATAGGAGCTGAACTGGATGAAGGCGCGGATCGTCAGCAGGCCAAATCGCTTCGAGGCGATGGCCCGCAGGCCGACATCGGCGTGGACGAGAATGATCAGGATCGGCAGAGCGACGATCGAGCGGATCCACATCACCTCGGTGACGGGATAGCCGCCTGACACCGCCTTGACGAGCGGGTCCTGGAGCGAGAACACCAGCACGCCAAGGCACAGGCTGATGATGCCGAGAACGATCCGGTTGCGCATGCGTTGTTGCCGGCCCCTAGAGCATGATGCCGAAAAGTGTGAAGCGGTTTTCGGACGACATCATGCTCTTTCCATTTGAACTGCCCGCAGCCGCCCGGCAGCGGGGTAAAAAGAACCCGCCACCGTTTCGGGCAGCGGGTATGAGTGAGGACTCTTCGATTGGTCCGCAACCGATTTCGCGGCCGCATATCCAATGGGTAGGCTGACTATCGTCCGGCGTTTGACATGTTGCAAACGAATTGGAATGATACCAGCGATCAAATTTGCTTATGACGGATTCGATGCGGCCAACCCTCGACAGCGATCTTCTGCGCACCTTCGTCGCCATTGCCGAAGCGGGCAATTTCACGCGGGCGGCCGAGCAGGCCGGCCGCACCCAGTCGGCGGTGTCGATGCAGATGAAGAAGCTCGAAGAGCTGGTCGGCGACAGCCTGTTCGAACGCGGCTCGCGCGGCGTCGCGCTGACGCGCCGTGGCGGCGAGCTGATCGTCAATGCCCGCCGCATCGTCTCGCTGCTCGACGAGACGGCGGCCTCGATGGCGGCAGCACCCCTCGGCGGGCCGGTTCGCATCGGCATTCCCGAGGAATATGGCCATGCCATCCTGTCGCGCGCGCTCGGTGCTTTCTCCAAGCGTCACACCAAGGTCGAGGTCACGGTGCGCTATGCGCATTCAGGCGCGCAGCTGGCGGCGCTGGCCGCCGGTGAGCTCGATCTCGCCGTGGTGTTCGAATGGCAGGATCCTGGCGGCGGCGAGGTGCTGATGCACGATCCGACGGTGTGGGTGACATCGAGCCTGCATCACATGCATGAGGAGCGGCCGGTGCCGATCGCGCTCTACAACAGGGCCGGCTGGTGCAAGGACTTTGCCATCAAGTCGCTGGAGCAGCGCGGGCTGGCCTATCGTGTCGCCTATACCAGCGACACCACCGGTGGCCTGAAGCTCGCCGTCACCTCCGGTCTGGCGATCGCGCCGATCTCGCACAGCAACATTCCGGACGGCTGCCGCGAGCTCACCGCCGCCGACGGATTCGGCCACATCGATTCCTCGAATGTGGTGATGCATCGCAACCCCAACGCGTCAGGCGAGGCGATCGACGGCATGCAGGAAGCGATCCGCGACGCGTTCGTCAACAGGTCCGATTAGAGCAGTTGTTTGCTGCATGCCTAGCCTGCCGCATCCTCGTAGAAATGCAGGCGGTTGCCGAAGGGGTCCGCGACCGATACTTCGCGGCTTTGCCAGGGCGTGGTTTCGAGACCCGGCCGGGCGAAGCGGTATTTCTTGCCGATCAGTTCGCGATGCAGCGCCGCTATATCCTCGACCTCGATGCGCACCGCCACGCCCGGCGCGCCGTCACCGTGGTGTTCGCTGAGATGCAGCACGCAGCCGTCGCGGATTACGCCCATATAGAGCGGCGCATTGTCGTCGAAGCGGTGCTCGAACTCGACCTTGAAGCCGAGGAAGTCGAGATAGAATTCGCGCGCCTTGGCGATGTCGAAGATGCGCAAGATGGGCGTAACAGTCCCGAGTTTGGGCATGGCGTCACCATTTCCGCTGGATCGGATTTCCCCGGCAGACGCTACTTCAGTTCGAGCAACCGCTCGAGATAGCTGCGCTCGATGTCGGGGCTGAGCGCGTTGCCGAGCCGCTTGCGGATCGCTTCGAGGATCTGGCGGGCGCGCTGCACGTCGATCTCGTCGGGCACCTTCACCGAATCGCCGAAATCAGGTCCACGGCTGGCGCGCGGCCGGCCCAGCGGATCGCGGTCGGCATCCTGCTGGCGGCCGCCTTCCTGGCTGCCGCCCTGGTCGCCCTGCATCGCCTGCAGCTGCTTCATCATCTCCTTGGCGCCTTTGCGCAGCGCTTCCAGCGCGCGACCCTGATGGCCGACGGCCTGGTCGCCTTCGCCTTCGCCAAGCGACTTTTCGGCATTGCCCATGGATTTGCCGGCCTCACCAAATCCTTCATTGGGCTGCATGCCCATGCCCTCCAGGCCCTTCTTCAGCTTGTCGAGCTCGCTTTGCAGTTGGCCCTGACCTTCCTGCAGCTGCTTCATCGCCTCGGCGAATTCCTGCGCCGTCATCGGCTTTTTACGTGCAAGTGGATCGCGATCGTCACCGGGGCTGGGTTTTTCCTGATCCTGTCCGCCGAGCTGCTCGTCGCCATCCTGCTGCTGCTGGCCCTGGCCGCGCTGCATCTGGTCCATGCGGTAGGTGTCGTTCATCATCTCCTGCTGGCGGCGCATGATTTCGCCCAGCTTGTCCATCTGCTGGCGCATCTCGCTGTCCTGCTCGCCGCCTTGCTGCTGACGGCCGGCCTGCAGGTTGTTCATCATGTTTTCCAGTTGCGACAGCAGCTCCTGAGCCTTGTCGCGGTCGCCTGATTTCGCCAGGTTCTCGATCTGGTCCATCATGCGGTCGATGTCGCTCTGGCGCAGCTCGCGGCCGTTCTGCTGCATCTGCGGCGCGTTCGGGTTCTGCTTGGCGCGCTCGGCGAATTCCTGCAGGAATTCGTTCATCGCCTCGCGCAGTTCCTTCATCGCCTTTTCGATCTCTTCGTCGCTGGCGCCACGCTTGATGGCGTCCTGCAGCGCCTGCTGCGCCTGGCGCAGGCGCTTTTCGGCCGCGGAGAGATTGCCTTCCTCGATGCCGAGCGCGATTTCCCAGAGATAGGCAACCTCGTTGCGCAACTGGTCGTCGCTGTCGGACATCTTTAGTCGGCTGCGAGCGCTCATGATGGCGAGGTAATGCGACATGTTGTCGAACGTGTCTTCGGGCCGAAGCGTGATCGCGTCCATCAGGTCGAGCACGCGCGGGTTGGCGTTGGCATCGAGCGCCAGCAGGCGGCGCTGCTCGATCACCGCCCGCGCCAGCGGGTTGGCGAAGGGCCGCTCGGGCATCAAGATGGTCTTGGTTTCACTGGTCGCGGTGTGTCCGGCATCGTCGGTGGCGACAAGCGACAGCTTGACGCTGGCGCCGGCCCAGACGTGTTCGGTGAGATCCTTGGTGGTCTTGGCGGCGTTCGCCTTGCCGCCGCGGCGCGGCAGCGCCAATGGCATGTCAGGCGGACCGTAGAGCGGGTGCGCACCGGGCGCCGCCGGATCGGCCAGCGCGAAAACCGCATTGGCGGTGGCCGCGCCATAGTCGTCGTCGATCTGGTAGTTGAGCTCGAAGGCGCCGTTGACGGCGCGCTTGGGCTCGCCGACGAAGCGGATCGTCGGCGGCTTGTCGGGGATCACCGCGAAGGCCCATTGGCCGAGATCGGCTTCGCCTGATTTCAGCGTCAGCGTGCCGTCGGCCGTCAGCTTGCCGGTGAACTGGCGCAACTTGGGCGTCGCCGGGTTGACCGCCGCTGCCTTGACCGCTGCTGCCTGCGGACCCGTCGGGTCGATGGCGCGGGCATTGCCACCCTTGTCGGCGAAGCTGAGCGTTTCCTCGCCGGAGCCGCCGGTGACGCGCAGCGAGACGTCGCTGCCCTGCGGCACGGTGAAGGTGGCTGCCGCCTGCTTGGCGTTGTTATCGAGCACTGGCGTGGTGAGGAAGATGGGCGGCTTGCCGGTATAGGCCGGCGGGGTCACCCAGGCATCGATGCGCGGCGGCACGATGTCGCGCGCTGCATGGGCACGGAAACCATCGGAGAGCCTGCCGCCCGACGGCCCGAAGGAAAAGGCAAAAGCGGTGACCAAAAGCAGCGCCGCGATGGCGCGCAATCCCCACGGGTCGCGTTCCGGCACGCGGGTACGCGGCACATCAGCACTGAGGTTGCCGAGCTTGTCGGCCATGCGCTTTTGATGTTCGCGCCACAGCGCCTGGGAAAAGATGCTTTCCTTGCCGCTTGGACGGTCGGTCTGCACCAGCACCGGGCTGTGCTGCAACTGGTTGGCCGCCTCGATGCGGCGGTCGACTTCGGCGGCGGACGGAAGCTTGAAGAAACGCAGCGGATAGAGCGCCGCGAGCGTGGCAATGCCGAACACCGCGACCAGAACAATGCGCGCAGCGTCAGGCAGGCGAGGAAAGAGACCGAGCCAGGAGAGGCTGAGGAACAGGCTGGCGACGATGAGCAGCGGCAGAAGCAGCGGCCAGCCGCGCTCGACCGTTATCGAGAGGCGTGTCGCAAGCCGGCTCAGGGCGAGCCGCCCGGCCAGGCTGCGATCGCTGCTGGAAATGGGGCTTTCCGTCATCGGCCCTTCCTGCCCGGGCGGGATAGCCCAGACTCAACGAACCGAAGTTTACCAGCAAACACGGCAAAGGCGAGGCGGTTCGGGAAAACTTGAAGAGCTTTGGCGGGTTTCCACCAGCAATTCAGTCAAAGCAAGGTTCAGAATTTCGCCGGATCGGTGTTCGAGCCGCACACCAGCACGGCAATCCGTTCGCCCGGCGCCGGCGTGTAGCGGCCGGACAAAAGGGCTGCGAAGGCCGCGGCGCCGCCCGGCTCGGCGATGATCCGCACCCGCTCCCACAGCGCCTTCTGCGCGGCGATGATGGCCTCGTCGGTGACCAGGATGGAGCGCTCGACAAAGGCCTCGGCGATCGGGAACATCATTTCGCCGACGCGCTTGGGCGCCAGCGAGTCGGCGGCGACGCCTTCGGCGGGCGCATCGACGGGGTGGCCGGCCTCGAAGGCGCGATGCAATGTCGGCGCGCCCTCGGGTTCGATGGCGATGATCCTGATGCGGCCGGCAAACCAGGCGGCGATGCCGCCGATCAGGCCGCCACCGCCGACGGCAACCAGAAGCGTGTCGATCTCAGGCAGGTCTTGCTCGATTTCGAGGCCGAGCGTGCCCTGGCCGACCAGCGTCTCTTCCTGGTTGAAGGCGTGGATCTGCAGCGCGCCGGACTTTTGCGCAAAAGCCTCGCTGGCGGCCAGCGCCTCGGCATACCGGGCGCCGCCGACGACCAGTTCGGCGCCGTAGCCGCGAATGCGCTGCAGCTTGGCCGGCGGGCTGACTTCGGGGACGAAGATCGTTGCCTTGTGGCCGAGCCGCATGGCCGCATAGGCGACCGCGGCGCCATGATTGCCGCCTGACGCCGCGACGACGCCTACCTCGGGCACCGGCCGTTCCAGCAGATTGGTGAACGCGCCGCGCGCTTTGAACGAGCCGGAATGCTGCAGGCATTCGAGTTTGAGGTCGACCGCCAGCGGCGGCCGGTCGAAATCGGCCATGTCGACGCGCAGCACCGGCGTGTGTCTGACATAGGGGCGGATGCGCGGTTCCATCGCCGCGATGCGTTCGCGCGTGACGGTGTTGCCGTTCGTCATGACGATCTCCTTGGGATTGACAGCAATTAGTAACTTGGCAAAATGGCTAAATGCAAGAGGTTGATGTCTTCAAGGCGATCGCCAACGAACGCAGGCTGCAGATCCTCGACTGGCTGAAGGATCCGCAGGCGCATTTCCCGGCCCAGGCAGACGGTGATCTGGTCGAGGACGGCGTTTGCGCGCTGCTGATCGCGGAGAAGCTCGGCATTACGCAGGCGACGCTCTCCGAACATATGCGCGTGCTTACCCAGGCCGGCCTGCTGCGCCCCAAGCGTATCAAGCAATGGACGTTCTACCGCCGCGACGAGAACAAGATCGCCGACACAAGGGTGCTCATCCAGAACCGGCTATAGGCGCAGCCGGCGCGGCGACTTCTATGCAAGCCAGTCGGGCACCGAGTCCAGGCCAATCAGCTCGTCATAGGTCTGGCGCCGGCGCACGACATGGAAACGGTCACCGTCGACCAGAACCTCGGGCACAAGAAGGCGGGTGTTGTAGGTGCCGGACTGCACCGCGCCATAAGCGCCGGCCGTCGACACGGCAATCAGGTCACCAGACTTCAGCCGCGGCAGGTCGCGGTCGAGGCCGAGATAGTCGCCGGTCTCGCAGACCGGGCCGACGACATCGACCGCCATGCGCGGCGTGTCGGCCGGCGGCTGCACCACCGGCTTGATGTCGTGGAAGGCATCGTAGAGCGTCGGCCGGATCAGATCGTTCATGGCGGCGTCGACGACGAGGAAATTCTTGGCGTCGCCTTCCTTCACGAAGATCACTTCCGAGACCAGGATGCCGGCATTGCCGACGATCAGCCGGCCCGGCTCGAACATCACCTTCACCCCAAGCTTTGTGAGCTGCTTTCTGACAATCTCGGCATAGGCATCGGGCAGAGGCGGTGGGCTGTTGTCGGTGCGGTAGGGGATGCCGAGGCCGCCGCCGACATCGACATGCTCGACGGCGTGGCCATCGGCGCGGAGCGCGCCGACCAGTTCAGCCAGAAGCGCAAAAGCGTCGTCAAAGGGCTGCAACTCGGTGATCTGGCTGCCGATATGGGTGTCGATGCCGATCGGCTTGATGCCCGGCAAGCCGGCAGCGCGGGCATAGACCTGGCGCGCCCTTTGCCAGGGGATGCCGAACTTGTTCTCGGCCTTGCCGGTGGAGATCTTCCGATGGGTTTTGGCGTCGACATCCGGGTTGATGCGCAGCGAGACCGGCGCCACCTTGCCGAGCGCCGTGGCGCGGGCCGACAGCAATTCCAGCTCCGGTTCGGATTCGACGTTGAAGCAGAGAATGCCGGCCTCGAGCGCGAAATCCATTTCGCGCGCGGTCTTGCCGACACCGGAAAACACGATCTTGTTGGCGGGGATGCCGGCGGCGAGCGCGCGGCGCATTTCGCCTTCCGAGACGGTGTCGGCGCCGGCGCCCAGCTTTGCCAGCGTGCGCAGTACCGCCTGGTTGGAATTCGCCTTCAAGGCGTAGCAGACCAGCGTGTCGAGCCCGGCGAAGGCATCGGCAAAGACGCGGAAATGCCGGGTCAGCGTGGCCGTCGAATAACAATAGAACGGCGTGCCGACGCTTGCGGCGATGTCTGGTATCGCCACGTCCTCGGCATGGAGTACGCCGTCGCGGTAATCGAAATGGTTCACGAGAGTGTTTCCGGAAGTTGGAGCACGAGACCTGATTTAGAAAGGCTAAGCCGGTCTCATTGGCTCTAGAGCAGCGGGTCGAGGATGAACTTCTTGTCCACGACCGGTTTTTCCGGCTCCGGCGGCACCGGCTGCTTGGCCCGCGCGGCGTCCTTGCGCGCCTGGACGGCCGCTTCATAGGGCGTGTCGAGACCGGCCTTACGGCCGCAGGCGGTCACGGCAACCATGGCCGTCAGCAGCGTCACCGTCACCAAAATCCTGCTAGCGGTCATCGATCCATCCGTCCGAAACTTTTCACGTGCTGCCGCTTTTAGCCGAGTTTTCGGTGCATTGCACCCCGGATATTGCTGCGCAATATTCGGCATTACGCCTTGGCGATGCGCTTTTTCCAGGCGCGGATCTGCTTGCGCACTTCCGATGGCGCGGTGCCGCCGAAGCTGGTGCGGCTCTTCACAGAATTCTGCACGGCAAGCACCGAGAAGATATCCGATGTGATGCCGGGATTGATCGACTGCAGGTCCTCCAGCGAAAGCTTCTCCAGGCTGACCTTCTTCTCTTCGGCCAGTGCCACCGCGCGACCTGTCACATGATGCGCCTCGCGGAAGGGCAGGCCCAGCGTGCGCACCAGCCAGTCGGCGAGGTCGGTCGCGGTAGCGTGGCCCGATCCGGCGGCTTTTTTCATGGCGGCGGCGTTCACCGTCATGTCGCGCACCATGCCGGTCATCGCCGCCAGCATCAGGTCGAGCGTCTCTGCGGCATCGAAGACCGATTCCTTGTCTTCCTGCATGTCCTTGCCATAGGTCAGCGGCATGCCCTTCATCACGGTCAGCAGGCCGACAAGGTGGCCGGTGACGCGGCCGGTCTTGCCGCGCACCAGTTCGGCGGCGTCCGGATTCTTCTTCTGCGGCATGATCGAGGAGCCGGTGGAGAAGCTGTCCGACAGCCTGACGAAGCCGAATTGCGGCGTCGACCAGATGATGATCTCTTCGGCGAGCCGCGACAGATGGGTGGCGCAGATCGCTGCCAGGCTCAAAAACTCCAGCGCGAAATCGCGGTCTGAAACGCTGTCCAGCGAATTGCGCATCGGTTCGCGGAAGCCGAGCGCTTTGGCGGTCTGGTGGCGGTCGATCGGGAAGCTGGTGCCGGCTAGGGCTGCCGCACCGAGTGGGCTTTCGTCCATCCGCTCGATGGCGTCGCGGACGCGCGACAGATCACGCGCAAACATCTCGACATAGGCCATGCAGTGGTGGCCGAAGGTCACGGGCTGCGCTGCCTGCATGTGGGTGAAGCCCGGCATGACGGTCGCCGCATGTTCCTCGGCCCGCTCAAGAAAGGCTGATATCAGACCCTTCAGAGCTTCGGCGACGCGGAAACATTCATCCTTGACCCAGAGCCGGAGATCGACCGCGACCTGGTCATTGCGCGAGCGGGCTGTGTGCAGGCGGCCGGCGGCCGGCCCGATCAGATCGGCGAGACGGGCCTCGACATTCATGTGGATGTCTTCCAGCCGGGTCGAGAATTCGAACGTGTCGGCCTCGATCTCTTTCAGGATCGTGTTCAGCCCGTGAGCGATTTTTTCTTGATCGGCCGTCGAAATAATGCCCGTTTGCGCCAACATTTCGCTGTGAGCGATCGAACCTCTTATGTCCTGCGCATAAAGTTTGCGGTCGAACGAGATCGACGCGTTGATCGCTTCCATGATTGCGGCCGGACCCGAGGCAAAACGTCCGCCCCACATCTGGTTGCTGGCCTTCTTGTCGCTCATCGCTATAACCCGTGCTCCGGAGCAGTTTAGAAAATGGCAGACGGCAATAGATACTTCCCGGCCCCGCGCCTGATCCTCGCCGCCTTGGTGGCAGGCGTGCTGGCCGGCGCGGTCGCGGTATATGTCAGCGAGAGCGGTTCTGGCAACAACGCAGCCTCCGCCAGCGCGCCAGCGCAAGCTGCAGCCGGCGCCAGCAAGGATGATGTCGCCTGCGCCGCCAAGAGTGACCGCGCCAAAAAGGTCGCCGCCGCGGCCACGGGCCAGGTTGCCGCTCTGTTGCCGGCCGATCCGCCGCAATCGCTGAAAAGTCTCGCCTTCAACGGTCCCGACGGCAAGCCGATGACGATCGCCGACCATGCCGGCAAGACGGTGCTGCTCAATCTGTGGGCGACATGGTGCGCGCCCTGCCGTGCCGAAATGCCGGCGCTCGACGCGCTGCAGAAGGAAAAGGGCAGCAATGCCTTCGAGGTGATCGCGGTCAATGTCGATGCCGGCGACGATGCGAAGCCGAAGAAGTTCCTTGGCGACATCGGCATCGAGAAGCTCGGCTTCTATCGGGATTCGACGCTGGCGCTGTTCAACGACGTCAAGACGCGCGGGCTGGCGCTCGGGCTTCCCGTCACCATGCTGATCGACGGCGAAGGCTGCCTGGTCGCGCATATGAACGGCCCGGCCGAATGGTCGGGGCCGGATGCCAAGCGGCTCGTCGAGGCCGCGCTTGCGCCTTAGAGCGGTTCACCGTTTCGCGGAAACGGCTACCCGCTCTAACTTTTTGTTTTGACGCAATTTCGGACGGAAAACCGTTTCACACTTTTCCTGAAATTGCTCTAGGCCGAGCGAAGAGCGGCTGCCGGTTCGAGCATCAGAATGCTGCCGCCGAGCGGTTTTATCGTGGCGTCGTCCTCAGCTGGCGGTGCAGTGACGCCGGTCAGTTCACTGAACGCCTCGATCGGGCTCGGCCGGCCAATATAATAGCCCTGGCCAATCTCGCAGGCCTCCGCGTCGAGGAATTTCAGTTCGCCCAGCGTCTCGACGCCCTCGGCCAGAACCGGCAGGCCGAGACCACGGCCAAGCCCCAGCACGGCGCGCACGATGGCCGCCACCTGGCCGTTGCTGTCGACCGATTTGATGAACGAGCCGTCGATCTTGATCTTGTCGAAGGGGAAGGCGCGAAGGTTGGACAGCGACGAGTAGCCGGTGCCGAAATCGTCCATCGCCACACGCACGCCCAGCGCCTTGACCTGCCGCAAGGTGGCGAGCGCACGGGGCATGTCCTTGACCAGCGCTGTTTCGGTGATCTCGAGTTCGAGCCTGCCGGGCGAAAGGCCGGAACGGAGCAGGACTTCATGCACGTTGCGGCTGAAATTCGGGTTGTGGAGCTGCACCGCCGAGACATTGACAGCGACGGTCAGAGGGTTCTTCCAGCGCGCAGCCTCGGCGCAGGCGGTCGCCAGCACCCATTCGCCGATCTGGATGATGACGCCGCTGTCTTCGGCCACCGGGATGAAGGTCACCGGCGACACGTCGCCGCGCTGGGGATGGCGCCAGCGGATGAGCGCTTCGAACCCGAGCATCCGCCCGCTGCTGATCTCCTTCTGCGGCTGGTAGACGAGGCGAAACTCATTGCGCGCTATGGCCTGGCGCAGTTCGTGCTCCATCACGCGCCGATCGCGCGCCTCGGCGCCCATCGAGGCCTCGAAGTAACGGTAGGTGTCCTTGCCTTCGGCCTTGGCGCGATAGAGCGCGGTGTCGGCGTGGCTGACCAGGGCTGTCGGCTCGTCGGCGTCGAGCGGATAAAGCGCAATGCCGATGCTGGCCGACACCAGGCCGCCCCCGACCGACTGCCGGTTTTCCTCGCGCATCGCTGCCAGCACCTGCTCGGCAATACGGCCGGCCGCCTGTGGATCGGGAAGGTTAGGGACAATGATGGCGAACTCGTCGCCGCCGAGACGCGCCAGCATCTGCCCATGGCGGAGCACGCCGGAGGCGCATAGCGCCACCTTCTGCAGCATGGCATCGCCGGCGCCGTGCCCGAACAGGTCGTTCACTTCCTTGAAGCGGTCGAGGTCGAGCAGCAGCAACGCAAGATGCTCGCGCTTGCCGCCGCGGCCCATTGCGGAAATTTCGGCCTCGAGCCGGCCGGAGAAACTGCGGCGGTTGGGGAGTCCGGTCAGCGGGTCGAAATGGGCGAGGCGCAGGATCTCCTGCTCGGCCTTTTTGCGTTCGCGGATGTCGCGCACGGCGACGACGTTGTGCGGCTTGCCGCAATAGTCGATGCTCCTGGCGATCAGTTCGACGGGGATGGCGGTGCCGTCATGGGCTCTGAGCTCTGCTTCAAGTGCCTGTCCGCTGCAGTCGGATAAGCCGGCCGCGATGCGTTCGCCGAAGAGGTCGCCGAGCAGCATCGCGTTCAATACTTCCGGCGCCATGCCGGTCAGCGCGGCGATGCTGTCATTGGCGCTGACGATGCGAGCGCCGTCGCAGACGATCAGGCCCTCGACGGCGGCGTTGGCGAGGCCGTGCATGCGCTCGGCCTCGAGCTTGTGACGGCGGAAGCGCAGGTCGATCCACAGCGCCGCTGCTGAAAGCACCAGGATAGCCAGGCTGACTGCAGCGACGGCGAAGGCCTGCGACACCGGTTCGACCGTGAACTGCGATATCTCGATGGAGGAGTCCGGGAAGATCGACACCGCGCCCATGGCGATGAAGTGCAGGGTGCAGATCGCCAGCGTCAGCAGGATGGCGGCGCCAATGGTCGCCTGCATCGACGGGCGCCGCAGCACGACCAGCAGCGCCAGTGCGGCGAGGCTGACGCCTGCCAGCAGCGAGACGGCGACCAGCAGCGGGTTCCAGACGATGCGCCCTTCGACCTCGAAAGCGGCCATGCCGATATAGTGCATGGCGGCGATGCCGGCGCCGAGGACCGCGCCGCCGACCAGGGCGTAGTCGGTGCCCCGGCGCAAAGTGGCAATCCACATGCCGGCGGCGGTCAGGGCGACGGAACCGGCGAGCGAAAGCGCCGACATTTCCGCATTGTACGCGTTGGGGATTCCCGGAGAAAAGGCAAGCATGGCGATGAAATGCGTCGCCCAGATACCGAAGCCGGTGGAAGTGGCTGATATCATCAGCCAGGTATAGCGGTTGCGCTCGCTTGAGCGGTCGACATGGCGAAGCAGATTGACCGCGGAGAAGGAAGAAATACCGCAAATAAGGGCTGCTAGTGCGACCAGTCTCAGATCGTGCTCGTGCACGATGCAATTATAGACCGTCAGCATCTCGCCCCACCTGCTCTCCCGCAGCAATCAGCCATCGACTTGATTAGTACGGGGCGCTTGAAGAATCGGTTATGGGCACTACAACTACAGCGGGTTTTTCCGGTTGTACCTTGCGGCGATCTTTTCTTGTTACAGGCTCTCGTCGGCACTTGCCGATGGCACCGTGCCGCCGACCTCGATCTGGCCAAGCGCGGGAGTGGCGGCTGCATGACGCAGATGAGTGACGCTGTCGCGCGGGCCTTCACGCATCGCCTGGCGGTCGGCGGCGGGCACATGGGTCAATTGCCGGACCAGCATTCATTTCTCCACTCACGTCCCGTCTTCGGGCCCGTCATCTGACCCGTCATCCGGCAGGATACATTAGCCGGATAATCATTCTTTCCGCCGGGTCTTTACGCCATTCCGAGGCGCCCTAGCTACCTAGAGCGCCGATGTGACGGTTTCATGCCGGCGTGGCCGTCGAGGAGGAGAGACCGGCTGTCCACAGGCCCGGAAGGGCACAACAGAACTGTCACATACCTTCTCTATGAGAGCGGCAAGGGACTTGCGCAAAGCCTGATGTCATCAGCCACTCAAGAGGATAAAATCCATGTCGATCTTCAAGCAGGGCCTTGCGGCCCTTGCCGCCGGGGCCTTCAGCATTGCGCTGGCGCAGCCGGCTGCCGCGGAGCCGGTTAAATTCGATTTCTGGTTCGGCCTGTCGGGCGATCTCGCCCGCGTCGTCGATACGCTGTGCAAGAACTTCAACGCATCGCAAGCCGACTATGAAGTCGTCTGCACCAGCCAGGGCAATTACGACGCCACGCTGCAGAACACCATCGCCGCCTTCCGCGCCGGCAAGCAGCCCGCCATCGTCCAGGTCTATGACGTCGGCACCGCCACCATGATGCTGTCGGGCGCCTACAAGCCCGCCGACAAGCTGATGGAAGAAAACGGCTACAAGATCGACTACGCCGACTATTTTCCCGGCATCGCCCGCTACTACGCGACGTCGAAGGGCGAGATGCTCTCGTTCCCGTTCAATTCCTCGACCCCGCTGATGTACTGGAACAAGGACGCTTTCGCCAAGATCGGCAAGACCGAAGCGCCGAAGACCTGGGAAGATGTCGCCGCCGACCTGAAAGCTCTGAAGGACGCCGGCTATGAGTGCCCGATGGCGATCAACATCTCGGCCAATGAAAGCTGGCAGCTGATGGAGCAGTTCTCGGCGCTGCACAACCAGCCGATCGCCACCAAGAACAATGGCTATGACGGTCTCGACGCCCGTCTGGAAGTCAACAAGACCAAGTTCGTCCAGTACGTCACCGATCTGAAGAAGTGGTATGACGCCGGCCTGATCAAGATCAAGTCCAAGGACCTCGGCCAGGATATGGTGCAGTCCTTCGCCACCGGCACCTGCCAGGTCATCCTGACCTCGGTCGGCGACCACGGCACCGTTGGCCGCACGCAGAAGGAAGGCATGAACTGGGATGTCGCCGAACTGCCGGTCTATGCCGGCACCGAGCGCAAGAATTCGCTCGTCGGCGGCGCTTCGCTGTGGGTGCTCTCCGGCAAGTCGGATGCCGAATACAAGGGCGCGGCCGCGTTCCTGAACTTCATCCACGACCCCAAGACCGCCTTGTTCTGGTCCACCAACACCGGCTACATCCCGGTGACCAAGTCGGGCTTCGACTACCTGAAGTCTCAGGGCTTCTACGACAAGGCGCCCTACAAGGGTCGTGAAGTCGCGATCGCCAGCCTGACCGCGTCCGAGCCGACCGAAATCACCCGCGGCATCCGCCTGGGCAATTTCACCCAGATCCGCGCCGAGTTCGGCACCCAGATGCAGGCGATCTTCGCCAACAAGGTCAGCGTCCAGGAAGGCCTCGACACGCTGGTCAAGAACGGCGACGCCATCCTCGAGCGCTTCCAGCAGACCTATCCGGGCAAGACCCTGCCCTAACCCCCGGATACCGGTATGGCCGTCCGCCAAGAATCGACGGGCGGCCATTTCGTATCTGGCCTTTTTTGGAGCACGGTCTTTTCCAAAAACCGGTACCCACTTTTTGGGACCATGCTCTAGTCTCACCCAGGAAAACGGGCCGGCGGTTTAACGGCCTGGGCGGATCGATGGAAAAGCGCGTAACCTTCAGCAGGTGGACTATCGGCATCCTCTTCGCGGTGCCGCAGCTCTTGCTGATCTTCACCTTCTTCTACTGGCCTGCCGGGCAGGCAGTATACTGGTCGCTGACGCTGCAGCAGCCCTGGGGCGGCGGCAACATCTGGGTCGGGCTCGACAATTTTCGCTCGATCCTGTCCAACGCCGACTACTGGAATTCGATCAGCGCCAGCCTCATCTTCGCCGGCATCAGCACCGGGCTGGCGATGTTCATCGCGCTGGTGCTTGCCGCGCTCACCGACCGCCAGCTTGCCGGCTCGCGCCTCTACCGCGTGGTGCTGATATGGCCCTACGGCATCGCCGCGCCCGCGCTGGCGCTGGCGTTCCGCTTCATCCTGGCGCCGGAAGCCGGCTTCATGGCCGTCGTCAACCAGGTCTGGCCCGGCTTCTGGGACCCCGGCCTCGACGGCGCTGATGCCATGGCCTCGATCATCGTTGCCTTTTCGTGGAAATATGTCGGCTATAACTTCATCTTCTTCCTGGCCGCGTTCCAGGCCATACCGCGCTCGCTGATCGAAGCTGCGGCGATGGACGGCTCCGGCGTCATCAGGCGCTTCTGGGATATTCAGTTCCCGCTGATCACGCCGACCATCTTCTTCCTGCTCGTCATCAACATCACCGAGAGCTTCCAGGATTCCTTCGGCATCGTCGACATCATGACCTCGGGCGGCCCGGCAAACGCCACCAATCTGATGGTCTACAAGATTTATTCCGACGGCTTCAAAGGGCTCGACTATTCGGGTGCTGCCGCGCAGAGCATCATCCTGATGCTGCTCATCGTCGTGCTGACCATTTTCCAGTTCCGCTTCATCGAGCGGCGCGTGCACTACAGGTGAGATGACCATGGTAGAGCGCACGCCGTTCCTGAATTTCTTCACGCATGTGATCCTGTTCGTCGGCTTCGTATTTTGCATCGCGCCGTTCGTCATCGTGGCCATCGCCGCGTCGCATAACATCAAGGACGTCAACGACGTGCCGATGTCGCTGCTGCCGGGCAGCGACTTTTGGGTCAACATCAAGACGGCGTGGGTAACGGCCGACCTCGGGCCGAAGCTCTTGAACAGCTTCATCATGGCGACCGGCGTCGCCGCCGGCAAAGTCATCATCTCGGCGCTTACCGCCTTCTCGATCGTCTATTTCCGCTATCCCGGCCGCACCCTCATCTTCTGGCTGATCTTCATCACGCTGATGCTGCCGCTGGAAGTGCGCATCGTGCCGACCTATGCAGTCGTCGCCAATGTGCTCGAACCCTACCAGACGATTATGGATCTGACCGGCCTGTCCTGGCTGATGGAGAAGCTGTCGGGCGTGCATGTCGCGCTCAATCTGGGGATGCTCAATTCCTATCCCGGCCTGATCCTGCCGCTGATCGCCACAGCCACCGGTACCTTCCTCTACCGGCAGTTCTTCCTGACCGTTCCCGACGAGCTGACCGAGGCCGCGCGCATGGACGGCGCCGGGCCGTTGCGTTTCTTCATCGATATCCTGTTGCCGCTGTCGCGCAACAACATGGCCGCGCTCGGCACCATCATGTTCCTGTGGGCGTGGAACCAGTATCTGTGGCCGCTGCTCATCACCACCGACCAGTCGCATGCGACAGCGGTCACCGAGCTCAAGCAGCTCATCCCCAATGTCGGCGGGGCGCCCGAATGGCACATTGCCATGGCCGGCACGCTGATCATCATGCTGCCGCCGCTGGTCGTCGTGGTGCTCATGCAACGCTGGTTCGTGCGCGGCCTGATCGCCACCGAAAAATAAGGAGCAGACAATGGCTTCCATCACCATCCGCGGCGTCAAGAAAAATTACGCCAAGACGCAGGTCGTGCACGGTGTCGACCTCGACTTCGCGTCCGGCGAGTTCGTCGTCATTCTCGGCCCATCCGGTTGCGGCAAGTCCACGCTGCTGCGCATGATCGCCGGGCTGGAAGACATCTCCGGCGGCACGATCGCCATCGACGGCACGGTGGTCAACAAGCTCGAGCCGCGCGAGCGCGGTTGTGCCATGGTGTTCCAGAACTACGCGCTCTATCCGCATATGAGCGTCGCGCAGAATATCGGCTATTCGCTGAAAGTGTCGGGCGTTCCCGCCGCCGAACGCACGCAGCGCATCCAGGCGGTTGCCCGGACGCTGGAGCTCGAGCATCTGCTCGACCGCAAGCCGATGGCACTGTCCGGCGGCCAGCGTCAGCGCGTCGCCATGGGCCGCGCCATGATCCGCGAGCCGAAGGTGTTTCTGTTCGACGAGCCGCTGTCCAACCTCGACGCCAAGCTGCGCGTGCAGATGCGCTCCGAAATCCGCAAGCTGCACCGCCGGCTGGCCGCCACCTCGGTGTTCGTCACCCACGACCAGGTCGAGGCGATGACGCTGGCCGACCGGCTGGTGGTGATGAATGGCGGCCGCGTCGAACAGGTCGGCACGCCGGCCGAAGTCTACAGCCGCCCGGCAAGCCGCTTTGTCGCCACCTTCGTTGGCGCGCCGGCAATGAACATACTTGAGGGCACAGTGACGCTCGACGGCCTGTCGCTGCTTGGCGACAGCCGCAAGCTCAACGTTTCACGCGCCGGCCTGCCGGTCGGCAGCAAGGTCGCGGTCGGCATCCGGCCGGAATCTGTACGGCTTGTTGCGGCGGGCACGCCAGGCGCTCTCGAAGCGACCGTCGATCTCGTCGAGGAACTCGGCGCCGGACGCGTGGTCTATGTCGATCTCGACGGCGCGCCATTCTCGGTGGTGACGTCGGAGACCGTCCACCCGGTGCCGGGCAGCACCGTCGGCCTGCAGTTTGCTGAAGCCGACCTGCATTTCTTCTCGTCCGAAACCGGAGGCCGGCTCGACGTGTTCAAGGCTTCCGTGCCGGAACCGGCGCTCTGATTTTCAGAAGCCATCGGCTAGCGCGTTTCCGCCTGCTCGGACGGACGACAAAGCAATTTCCCAAGGAAATGTCGCATGAAAATCATCCAGGTCACCGATGTCCATCTGGGCCGGCGCGGCGAGATCCGATTTGGCGTCGATCTGCATGAGCGGCTCGACCGCTGCATCGACCACATCAATGCTCGCCACGGCGATGCCGCTCTTTGCGTCTTCAGCGGCGACCTGACCGAGACCGGAGCGCCCGAGAGCTACGCCGATCTCAAAGCGGCCTTGAGCCGGCTTTCGCTGCCGTACCGGCTGCTGCCGGGAAATCACGACCGGCGCGCCAATCTCATTTCGGCCTTCCCTGAAAATCCGGCCGACGAAAGCGGCTTCGTGCAGTCGGTCTTCGATACGCCGGAAGCCTCGTTGCTGTTCCTCGACAGCCTGGCCGAAGGCCGCGTCACCGGCGAACTCTGCGACATCAGGCTGGCCTGGCTCGACGCGCGGCTCACTGAGGCGGCGGGACGGCAGGCCTACATCTTCCTGCATCATCCGCCGGTCGAACTCGGCCTGCCGCTGCTCGACCCGCTCGGGCTGGAACAACCGCAGCGTTTCCTCGAAGTGCTGACGCGGCATGGCAATGCCGGCCATATCTTCTTCGGCCATGTCCATCGCGACATTGCCGGCACGGTCGCCGGCATTCCGTTCACCGCGCAACGCGGCCTGCATGCCCGCTTCATGCTCGACCTCGTCGGCGATGAAGTGGTCGAGCAGGCGCCGCCGACCTACGGCATTGTGCTCATCGACGCTGCAGCCCGACGCGTGGTCGTGCACAACAACGACTTCCTTGAGACTTGGCCGCTCTGGTCGCCGGCGACGGGTCAGAGAGTCCGATAGGAAAATTTTGCTTGCCGCAATTCCCTCCAGGAAAACCGCCGCACACTTTTCCTGGAATTGCTTAGGTCAGGCGAAGACATGTGCCTTGCCGGAGACGGTCAGCCGCACGATCTCGCCGACGGAAGGCGCGTCGATACCTGGCTTGCGCAGCATCAGCGGCGTGTTGCCGATGGCCGCGGCGTCGGGCGGATCGGGGTTGTTCAGCAGCCGTACCGCAATCGTGCACATCGAGCCGGCGAACTCCGATTCCGTCACCTCGGCGAAGATCGTGCCCGGTGGACCCGACATGCCTTCGCGCTCGGTGCGTTTTACCTGCACCTGCTCCGGCCGCAGCATGATGCGGGCTATATCGCGGCGCTCCTTCGAGTCTACTGCAATGCGGCCGAGCGAGGAGGTGGCGAAGCCGCCTGAAATCTTTGCCGGCAGGATGATGGCGTCGCCGAGGAACTCGGCGACCATGCGGTCCTTCGGCTGCAGATAAAGCTCACGCGGCGTGCCGACCTGCGAGAACTGGCCTTCGCGCATGACCGCGACCTGGCTGGCGAAGGACAGTGCCTCGGCTTGGTCGTGGGTGACCAGGATGGTGGTGATCCCGGCGGCTTCGAGCAATTCGGCGACCGCCTTGCGCATCGAGGCGCGCAGGCCGGTGTCGAGCGCCGAGAACGGCTCGTCGAGCAGCATCAGCCTGGGTTTCATCGCCATGGCGCGGGCCAGCGCCACGCGCTGCTGCTGGCCGCCGGAAAGCTGGTGCGGGCGGCGTTTGAGGATCGCTTTGTCGAGCCCGACCGTATAGGCGAGCTCGGCGATGCGCTCGGCGCGCTGATCCTCGCCGCGGGCCATGCCGAAGCCGATATTGTCGGCGATGCTGAGATGCGGGAACAGGGCGCCGTCCTGCGCTACCAGACCGATGCCGCGGCGATGCGCCGGCACCGCATGGCCGCCATTGGCCAGAACCTCGCCGTCGAGCACGACGCGGCCCTGGTCCGGCGCCTCGAAGCCGGCGATGAGCCGCAGCAAGGTGGTCTTGCCGCAGCCGGACGGGCCGACGATCGCAGTGCGGCTGCCGCTGGCGACGCTGAGGTCGACGCCGGCAAGGGCGGCGACCGGGCCGTATCGCTTGGTGAGGCCGCTGATTTCGAGAAAGCTCATCGTCCGGCCATCCGTTTCGACTGGACATAGAGCAGCCAGGTCAGCGGCAGCGACATCGCCACCATGATGAAGGCGTAAGGCGCGGCCGAGGCATAGTCGATCTCGCCGCTATAGGACCAGAACGCCATGGCCAGCGTGCGCGTGCCGTTGGGCGCCAGCATCTGGGTGGCGGTCAGTTCGTTCATGATGCCGAGCGCGACCAGCGCCATGCCGGCGGCGGCGCCAGGCGCCGACAGGCGGATCGTTGTCGACCACAGCGCTTTCAGCGGCGGCCGGCCAAGGCTGGCGGCGGCGCGTTCAAGCTCGACCGGCGCCTGCGCGATCGACGCGCGGAGGCTGATCAGAGCGCGCGGCAGGAACATCAGCGCATAGGCGACCAGGATGGTGAACAGCGTCTGGTAGAGCGGCATGGCGATGCGCACGGTGATGGTGACCAGCGCCAGCGCGATGACGACACCGGGCAGCGAGCCGACGATGTAGTTGCAGCCCTCGAGCAGCCGCTGCAGCGGCCCTGGCGCGCGGATCGAGATCCAGGCCATCGGCATGGCGGCAATTGTTGCCAACAGGGCGCCGGCGAGCGCCAGGAACAGCGTCTGGCCCAGCGCCAGGCCGATCTCGTCGAAACGCCAGACATCGGCACCGCCGGCGATCAGCCAGCGGCCGATGGTGACGAAGGGCACGCCGAGGGCGAGCAGCGTGGTGATGACAGGCAGAGCCAGGCAAGGCAGCGTGGCGCGTCCGAGCCTTGAGCGCTGCCGGTGGCGCGCCGCGCCCGAGCCGACGCGGGCGTAGCGCTCTTCGCCGCGCACCAGCACTTCCAGCGCGAGCAGCACGAAGCAGCAGGTCACCAGGACGCCGGCCAGCATGTTGGCGGYGGGGCCGTTGAAGGTAGACTGGAACTGGTCGACGATCGCGGTGGTGAAGGTGTCGAACCGGATGAAGACATAGAGGCCGTATTCGGCAAGCAGATGCAGGCCGACCAGCAGCGCGCCGCCGCAAATGGCGAGCCTGAGCTGCGGCAGCACGACACGTGCGAACACGCGCCACGGTCCGAGGCCGAGTGCTGCGGCAGCATCTTCCAAAGCGGGATCGAGCCGGCGCAGCGACGCCGCGATCGGCAGATAGAGGAACGGGAAATAGGCAAGCACCGACACCAGGACGCCGGCCCACAGGCCGTGCAGCCCCGGCACCAGGGTAATCCAGGCATAGGAGTGGACGAAGGCGGGGATGGCGAGCGGCGCCACCGACAGCCAGGCCCAGAGGCGAGCGCCGGGCAGGTCGCTGCGCTCTGTCAGCCAGGCCAGCGCCATCGACAGGACGATGGCGATGGGGACGGCAAGCGCCACCAGAAGCACGGTGTTGACCAGGAGCTCGCCGACGCGCGGCCGGAAGACCAGGGCCGAGACGGTGTCCCAGCCGGTCTGCACCGCGATCCAGATGATGAAGGCAAGCGGCAGCAGCGACAGCAGCGAGACGATGACGGCGGCAAGAGCGATCCAGGACATGGGCTGCCGGCGGGACGGCCCGGCTGCCTGGCCTGAACGCGCGAGATCGACCGCAGACTGCATCAGCTCGGCCGCGCCACTGCCGCCGGGGCGAGGGCGCCGCGGGTGCGGCCGGAAACGCAATATGTCGTCATGGACGGTGCCATCTCGAAAACAGAGCGCTCCTGCGAAAGCCTCGCAGGAGCGCAAACGTTGCCCTTTTAGGACGAACGCGCACTAAAGCAAGCCGGCTGCCGTCATCAGGTCGGTCACCTTCTTGGAGTTCAGTGTTGCCGGATCGACCTTCGGCGCCTGCAGATCGACCAGCGGCACCAGTTTCGGGTTGGATTCGGCGCCCTTGCCGACCGCGTATTCGAAGGACGTGCCGGTCTTCAGAACGTCCTGGCCACCCTTGCCGGTGACCCATTTCAGGAACGCCTGGGCTTCCTTCTGATGCTTGCTCGAGGCCAGCACGCCGCCGCCGGAAATCGAGACGAAAGCGCCGGGATCCTGGTTCTTGAAGTAGTGCAGCTCGACGTTCTTGCTGTTTTCGCCGGTCTTGGCCTGATCGCCGAAATAGTAATAGTGGTAGATGACGCCGCCTTCGATCTCGCCGGCATTGACCGCTTTCATCACGGTGCCGTTGCCCTTGTAGGCGGTGAAATTCTCCTTCATGGCCTTCAGCCAGTCGGCGGTTGCGGCTTCGCCCTTGAGCTCAAGCAGCGCGCTGACGATGGCCTGGAAATCGGCGCCCGACGGCGAGGCGGCCCAGCGGCCTTTCCAGCTCGGATCGGCGAGATCGAGCATCGATTTGGGCAGCTTGTCAGCGGTGAGCTTGGTCTTGTTGTAGGCAAAGACGGTGCTGCGCGCCGCGACGCCCACCCATTTGCCGCTGCTCGGCTGGAATTCGGCCGGAACCTGGGCCAGCGTATCGGCGTCGACCGGGGCGAAAAGGCCCGCGGCTTCGACCAGGGTCATGGCCGGGGAGTTTTCGGTCAGGAACACGTCGGCCGGCGACGAAGCGCCCTCGGCGACGATCTGGTTGGAGAAATCGCTGTCGCCGCCATTGCGCAGCGTGACCTTGATGCCGGTTTCCTTGGTGAAACCTTCGACCCATTCCTTGGCCAGGCTCTCATGCTGGGCATTGTAGACGATGATGCCGGCATCCTTGGCCATTGTGGGACCGGCGATCATGCCGATTGCCAGCGCGGTGGCGCCGACCAGGGTGGAAAGGGTGTATTTCATGGCGTCATCCTCAATCTCGGCGGTTCTGGTTTTTGCACGGCTGCACCTACCGATACCTGATTACCATAGTCAACATTGGCGGGCTGCTTCAATCCGTCGCTCGGCCGCAAACTTTCGTGATTTTGCGGCACTTTGGCTTGGACATTATTTCGTTGGCCACGTAACAAATCAGCGCCGAGGCGCGAAGATCGGGGAGTGAACTCTTGTGAGCGGCAAGGATGAGGCCGAGCTTTCCCGGCTGATGCGGGCCGCGATTGCGGGAGATGAAAGGGCCTACGCCGACTTTCTGCACCGGATCGCCGCGCTGGTTCGCGGCTTCGTCAGGCGCAAGATCGTACAGGGCGGGGTCGACCCCGAGGATGTCGTGCAGGAAACCTTGCTGGCCATTCATGTGAAACGGCATACCTGGCGCCAGGATGCGCCGGTGTTGCCGTGGATCTATGCGATTGCCCGCTTCAAGCTGATCGATGCCTTCCGGCGCCGCGGCCGGCGTATCGAGATCGAGATCGACGAGATCGCCGAGACTTTTGCCGAGCCGGAAGCCGAGACCGTCAGCGAACGCGACATCAACCGGGCGCTGGACGGCTTGCCGCCGGCGCAGCGTTCCGTGGTCTCGGCCATCTCGGTCGATGGCCGCTCGATAGGCGAGACGGCGGCCAAGCTCGGCGTCAGCGAGACGGCGGTCAGGGTATCGCTGCATCGCGGGCTTGCCGCTATCGCCAAACGGTTCGGGCGGCAGTGACATGAGAACCGAAGATCTTATCAAGGCACTCGACGCTGATATCAGCAGCAAGGCGATGCCGCTGCGCTCGGCCTGGTGGATGGCTGCGGCTGCGGCGGTGGTGATCGCGGCGGTGGTGTTCTTTCTCACCATCGGTCCGCGTCCCGACATCATGATCGCCATGCACACGATGCGGTTCCTGGCGAAATTCGTCTTCACCCTCGTGCTTGCCATTACCGCCTTTGGCCTGATCCGGGCACTGTCGACACCGGGCGCCTCGACGGCGAAAGCCGCGGCCTGGATGCTTGCGGCGCCGCTGCTGGTGGCCGTGGCCGTGGCTCTTGAACTGTTTATGGTGCCGGAGCCGATGTGGAGCACGCGCATGGTCGGCTCCAACATGATGGTCTGCATGGGCTTCATCCCACTGATCGGCATCGGGCCGCTTGCCGTCTTCCTGTGGATGCTGCGCTACGGTGCGCCGACGCGACCGGTGCTTGCCGGCGCGGTCGCAGGCCTGCTCGCCGGTGGGCTGGCGGCAACCTTCTATGCCGCGCACTGCTTCGATGATTCGCCGCTTTTCGTCGCCACCTGGTATACGCTCGCCATCGCCGTCCTTGCCGGGCTCGGTGCGCTCGGCGGACGGTTCTTCGTGCGCTGGTAATCGGCCCGCCTGAGATAGCCTGCAATAATCACCGATCCTTAATCATGCCGGCAATTGTTTGCGGGTGAACCGTGTTGCCCGTGGCCCCGGCGCAACCTTTCCTTAAAATCGATCATCCAGTGTTTTTTGCAGAAATGTGTTGCGCACGGGGTGGCATGCACAGTGATGCGATGGAAACGCAAAAGCCTGCGGGCTGACAGTCACGTGGCGTTGGTGCTCGCCGCCGGCGGGTTTTGCGCCGCCGTCGTGGCGCTGCTGCTGCTGTCGCGGCTTGACGTCAGCGCCGACGTGCTGAAGCTCTGCTTGCAGATATCGGTGCCGGTCGCCGCCGTGGCGCTTATGCTCGCCGCGCTGTTCATTTACCGGATACTCGACGATCGTCGGCAAATCGCCGAGAGCGAACAACGCTTTCGCCGCGCCATGGAAGATTCGGCGATCGGCATCGCCATTGTCGGCCTCGATGGCCGCATCCAGGAAACCAATCCGGCCTTCGCCGCCATGCTCGGCTACAGCAAGGCAGAGATCGAGGCGCTGACCTTCTTCCAGATCACCCATCCCGACGATGTGCAGATCGGCCGCGAAACGATGGACGGCATACGGACGGGCACCGTCAACGCCTTCCACTTCGAAAAGCGCTACCTCAAGAAGGACGGCACGCCGGTGTGGGCCCATCTTGCCGGTTCGGTCATTCGCGACGAGAAGAGCGGCCGCCCGCTCTACCTCGTCTCGCAGATCGAGGACATCGACGCACGCAAACAATCCGAGGCGCGCATAGCCGAAGCCGAAACGCGCTGGAACTTTGCCCTGGCCAGCGCCGGTCAAGGCGTCTGGGATCTCGACATGCGCAAGGGCGGCACAACCTATTCCGCCACCTGGGTGAAGATGCTGGGCTATGACGAGGGCGAACTCGACGGCGATCCCGACCGCTGGCTGACGATGATCCACCCCGACGATCGCGAAAACGTGGCCGAAGCCGACCGCGCGCATCTTGAGGGCAGGACGCCGTTTTTCGAGGCCGAATTCAGGATGCGCCACAAGGACGGCCACTGGGTCTGGATCCTCGATCGCGGCAAGACGCTCGAACGCGACAGGGAGGGCCGGCTGATCAGGGCCATCGGCAGCCTGACCGACATCACCCAGCGCAAGCAGGCCGAGGAAAGCCTGATCGCATCGGCGGCGGCGCTGGCGGACGAGAAAGAGCGGCTGAGGGTGACGCTGCAGTCGATCGGCGACGCCGTCATCTGCACCGATGCCGCCAATCGCATCACCTTCATGAACCCGATCGCCGAAAAGCTGACCGGTGTTGCAGGCAGCGAGGCGCTCGGCAAGACGCTTGGCCATGTCTACTGGGCGGTGGATGAGGAGACCGGGCAAAGGATCGGCATGACGCGGCCGGCGCTCGGCGGCGCCAGCCCGGCCGACCAGAACAGCCGCGCAGTGCTGATCCGCCGCGACGACACGCGCTGCAGCATTCGCCAGGTGGTGTCGCCGATCATGAACGAGCGCCAGGAGTTCGGCGGCCTGGTCATCGTCTTTCAGGATTTCACCGATGCGCGCGCCTTGCAGCGCCAGCTCGCCTACGCCGCCGCGCATGATGCGCTGACCGGCCTTGCCAACCGCTCAAGCTTCATCCGCACCATGGAAGAGCTGGTCGACCGGAACCGCAAAGCCGGCGCGGCAAAGCCGGTGGGCGGTACGACTGGGTCGACCGGCGAGCATCATTTCATGTTCATCGACCTCGACCATTTCAAGCTGGTCAACGACACGGGTGGTCACGCCGCCGGCGACGCCCTGCTGAAGCGGGTTGCCGGCGCCATTCGCCGCGCGCTTGGGCCGGAGGATATCGTCGCCCGGCTCGGCGGCGATGAATTCGCCGTCATCCTGAAATCCGGCTCGAACGCCGGCGCCACGGTTGCCGCGCGCTCGATCATCGACGCCATCCGCGGCCTGCAGTTCACCTGGGACGGCCGGCCGCATGCGATCGACGCCAGCATCGGGGTAGCGCCGATCCGCAGCGGCGAAGTCGACGAGATCATCGCCCGGGCCGATGCTGCCTGCTATGCGGCCAAGGCCGCCGGCCGCGGTTGCGTTTCCGTGGCGCCTGACGACAGCGGCTCAAAAGGCCAGGCTGAGCCGCCGCCGCTTGCGGCGGCGTCCTGAGCGCGGAACGGACCTAGCGTTCTGATGGGTTAGCGCGTCGGGACCGGATGCTCGCCGCGATAGTCGTAGAAGCCGCGCCCGGTCTTGCGGCCGAGCCAGCCGGCCTCGACATATTTCACCAGCAGCGGGCAGGGGCGGTATTTCGAATCCGACAGCCCGTCATGCAGCACCTGCATGATCGACAGGCAGGTATCGAGGCCGATGAAATCGGCGAGTTGCAGCGGCCCCATCGGATGGTTGGCGCCGAGCTTCATGGCGGTGTCGATGGCGTCGACCGAGCCGACGCCCTCATAGAGCGTGTAGATCGCCTCGTTGATCATCGGCAGCAGGATGCGATTGACGATGAACGCCGGGAAATCCTCAGAGACGGTGATCGTCTTGTCGAGCTGCTTCACATAGGCCTTGGCCGCTTCGAAGGTCTGATCCTCGGTGGCGATGCCGCGCACCAGTTCGACCAGCTTCATCACCGGCACAGGGTTCATGAAATGAATGCCGATGAAGCGCTCGGGACGGTCGGTCTGCGCGGCCAGTCGGGTAATCGAGATTGACGACGTGTTGGTCGCCAGGATGGCTTCCGGGTTGAGCTGGGGGCAGAGCTGCGCGTAGATCTTGCGCTTGACCGTCTCGTCCTCGGTCGCTGCTTCGATCACCAGATCGGCACCGGCGAGATCGGCCATGGCGGGAGCCGCCGATATGCGTGCCATCGCATCGTTGCGCAGCTTTTCGTCAAGCTTGCCGGAGCCGACCTGGCGGGCCATGTTGCCGCTGACTGTGGCGATACCCTTCTCGATACGGTCGGGCGAGACGTCGTAGATCAGCACCTTGAAGCCCGAAAGCGCGGACACATGCGCGATGCCGCCGCCCATCTGGCCGGCGCCAATAATGCCGATCGTCTCGATCTTGGCCATTTGCAGCGATCCCGTCGAAAAGGCCTTTGCGGCCTGCTTTTTGTGCAGTGCAAACTAAAAGGGTGGGGCAGCTTCGTCTACCCCACCCTTTCACAATTTAATACGCTTTGGCAGATAGCGTCAAAGCGCCTTTTGCAGCTCCGGCAGGATGACGAACAGGTCGCCGACCAGGCCGTAATCGGCAACCTGGAAGATCGGCGCCTCTTCGTCCTTGTTGATGGCGACGATGACCTTTGAATCCTTCATGCCGGCAAGGTGCTGGATGGCGCCGGAAATGCCGACGGCGATGTAGAGGTCAGGAGCGACGACCTTACCAGTCTGGCCGACCTGCCAGTCGTTCGGCGCATAGCCGGCATCGACTGCAGCTCGGCTTGCGCCGACGGCGGCACCGAGCTTGTCGGCGACCGGCAGGATGACTTCCTGGAACTTCTCCGCCGAACCCAGCGCGCGGCCGCCCGAGATGATGATCTTGGCCGAGGTCAGCTCCGGACGATCGGTCTCCGACAGCTTGTTCTCGACGAAGGTGGAGAGGCCCGGATTGGCCGCTGCCTTGACGGTCTCGACCGACGCCGAACCGCCTTCGGGCGCCGCCTGGAAGGAAGCCGTGCGCACGGTGATCACCTTCTTGGCGTCGCTC
This sequence comes from Mesorhizobium sp. P2_F7, assembly GCF_056403695.1. Classification (NCBI taxonomy): domain Bacteria; kingdom Pseudomonadati; phylum Pseudomonadota; class Alphaproteobacteria; order Hyphomicrobiales; family Phyllobacteriaceae; genus Mesorhizobium; species Mesorhizobium sp. P2_F7. Next base: position 719,296 of record NZ_JBFUFA010000002.1, read on the forward strand.
GACTGCACCGTCTGGATGGCGTTGCCGGCATAGATCGGCCGCTTGAAGGTATCGGGCGAAACCACTTCGATGATTTCCGACACCTGCGCGACGTCGAGCAGGGCCGCCACGCGCGGCGCGACGTTCTTGCCCGACGAGGTCGCCGGCGCGATGATGGTGTCGTAAGCGCCGGCCAGCGAGACCACCAGAGCGGCGGTCGGTTCGGCGAGACGCTCGGCCAGTTCGTCGGCTTCGGCGAGCAGCACCTTGCTCACACCCTTGAGCTTGGCGGCGGCGTCGGCAGCGCCCTTGGCGCCCTTGCCAGCAACCAGCACATGCACGTCCGAGCCGATCTGCAAGGCCGCCGAGAGCGCCTTGGCGGTCTGGTCGGAAAGGGTTGCGTTGTCGTGTTCTGCGATGAGGAGAATGGTCATTTTTCTGTTCCTTTCCCGATCGCTTACAAAACGCCGGCTTCGTTCTTGAGCTTGTCGACCAGTTCGGCGACGCTCTTGACCTTGACGCCTGCCTTGCGGCCGCTGGGCTCCTCGGTCTTGATCACCTTCAGGCGCGGCTTGACGTCGGCGCCGTAATCGGCCGGGCTCTTTTCGTCGAGCGGCTTCTTCTTGGCTTTCATGATGTTTGGCAGCGAGGCGTAGCGCGGCTGGTTGAGGCGCAGATCGGCGGTGATGATCGCCGGCATTTTCAGTTCGACAGTCTGCAGGCCGCCATCGACTTCGCGCGTCACCTTGGCCTTGTCGCCTTCGAGCACGACCTTGGAGGCGAAGGTGCCCTGTGCCCAGCCGAGCAAAGCGGCCAGCATCTGGCCGGTCTGGTTCGAGTCGTCGTCGATCGCCTGCTTGCCGAGGATGACGAGGCCGGGCTGTTCCGCGTCGACGACGCCCTTCAGCACCTTGGCAACGCCGAGCGGCTCGGTCTGCTCGTCGGTCTTGACCAGGATGGCGCGGTCGGCGCCCATGGCGAGCGCGGTGCGCAAGGTTTCCTGCGCCTGCTGCGGGCCGATCGACACGACGATGATCTCTTCGGCCTTGCCGGCTTCCTTCAGCCGCAGCGCCTCTTCCACCGCGATTTCGTCGAACGGGTTCATCGCCATCTTGACGTTGGCGAGTTCCACCGCCGAACCATCAGCCTTCACACGAACCTTGACGTTCGCATCCACAACCCGCTTCACGGGCACAAGGATCTTCATTTGCCTGTCACCTCTCCTGAGATATTCGGGCGCGCTATAGCAGCGTGCGCCACTGCAGAGTTGTCGAAAGCCGACATTCCTGACTGAATTCCGGCCAAACGGAATTCTGGCCGGACGGAATTCCTGTCTTCTGCCGCCTAACGGTGGCGTCCTCCGTAGTTGTGGCAGCGCAACACGTCAATATGCCACGGCAGCGGCCAAACCACTCAAATCGGTTCAGTTCTGACCGGAAGCGCCACCCCGGCCCCAGCGCGTCTCCGGTTGCGTGGGTGCGGGATCGGTCGGCGCCGGCGCGGTGGATACGGCGGGCTGATCGGCGGGTTCGGGCTCGCCGTCGTCGCCGGCAAGCAAGGGCACGCCGCGGCTGCGCATAATGAGCACCAGCACGCCGCCGGCAATGATGCCGCCGATATGGCAGGCCCAGGATATCTGGTTTTCGCCGCCGGCGGCAAACATCACCACCTGGAAGCCGATCCACAGGATCAGCGGGATGAAGGCCGGGATGCGCAACGGAATGCGGGCGAAGACCAGCACCCATACCTTCACCCGGGGGTAGAGGACCAGATAGGCGGCGACGACGCCGGCGATGGCGCCGGAGGCGCCGATCAGCGGCGTTTCAGAACTCCAGGCGACGAGTCCCTGGAAGAAGGCGCCGGCAATGGCGCACAGCAGGTAGAAGATGAGGTAGCGAATGTGGCCGAGCGCGTCCTCGACATTGTCGCCAAACACCCACAGGAACAGCATGTTGCCGCCGAGATGGAAGATATCGGCATGCAGGAAGGCATAGGTGATGTAGCTCAGGCTCTCCGGAATGATGACGAACTGGGGCGAGAGCTCGGCCGTGTCGTGGACGACCGAAGGAATGAAGCCGAGGCCGAGCACGGCGGCGTTGTTGAAATTTTCGCCGCCGATCGTGGTGATGAGAAAAACCAGCGCGTTGGCCGCGATCAGGCCGATCGTCACATATTGCAGCCTTATGTGGCGCAACCTGTTGGTGTCGTAAAGCGGGATGAACATGCCCCGGTCCCTCGTCCGCTTTCGAGCAAATTCAGCGGTTCTTGCCGGGCACCCATAACACGTCGGCATTTCCGTTGTCATTGACCGCACGGGCGGCGACGAACAGAAAGTCGGAGACGCGGTTGATGTATTTCAGGCCCTCGCGGTTGACGTGCTCGGCCGGGTCCTGGGCCAGCGCCACCATGATGCGCTCGGCTCGCCGCGCCACGGTGCGGGCAAGATGAAGGGCGGCTGCCGCAGGCGAGCCGCCGTTGAGCACGAAGGATTTCAGCGGCTTAAGCTCCTTGTTGAGAAGGTCGATGTCCTTTTCGACGCGGTCGGTCTGCGAGGCGATGATGCGCAGCGGCTCATAGCCGAGCGGCTTGCCGTCGTCGGGAACGGCGAGATCGGCGCCGAGATCGAACAGGTCGTTCTGGATGCGGGACAGCATGGCGTCGATCGCGGGATGGCTTGCCGCGGTGTGCAGGCGGGCGATGCCGATGCAGGCGTTGGCTTCGTCGACCGTGCCATAAGCATCGACGCGCAGGTCGGATTTCAGCCGGCGTTCGCCGGTGCCGAGGCCGGTGGTGCCGTCGTCGCCGGTGCGGGTGTAGATCTTGTTGAGCTTGACCACGTCGCCTCCCGAACGGCCGTCACTTGCGGGTGAAATACACCACCAGCAGGATCAGCGCCAAGGCCACGGCCTGCAATAGCACACGGGCCTGCATCAGCTTGTTGGAGGTGACGCCGTCGCCGCCGCGCATCATGTTGATGAGGCCGCGAACCAGCACGATCAAGACCGCGGCCATGGCTACAACGGCGAGGATTTTGAGGACGGTGACCATCTGGCGGCTCCAGTTCGTTTCGCTCAGGCGCGCCTGGCAAGCACGCGATAGAGCATCGATGCCGGCAGGATGCGCTTGAGCATGACGCCGATCTTAGCCGGCACTGTTACCACATAGTGCGGGCGTGGGCGCCGCGACAGAAGTGCATGGCGCAAGGCGGCATAGACCACCTCCGGCCCCTTTTTCAGCCGCGAAGAGCTGCCGCCGGCCCGAAGCCGCGCCAGTTGCGCCGCATAGGCGACATGGTGGACGGAGTTCTCGTGGTCGATGTTCTTCAGGAACCAGAACAGCCCGTTGCTGGCGATCTTCGACGTCACCGGCCCCGGCTCGATCAGCGAGACGTGGACGCCGCTGCCGCTAAGTTCCTGCTGCATGCACAGCATCAGCCCTTCGAGCGCGTGCTTGGAGGCCGAATAGGCGCCGCGAAAGCGCACCGGCGCCAGCCCAAGGATCGAGGAACAATGAACGAGGCGGCCGTGTCCCTGGCGGCGCATTACTGGCACGATGCGTTGGGTCAGGTCGTGCCAGCCGAAGAAATTGGCCTCAAACTGCTCCCGCAATGCCGCAACCGGCAGGTCTTCGACGGCGCCGGGCTGTGCATGGGCACCATTGTTGAACAGGGCGTCGAGGCGTCCGCCCGTACGTTCCAGCACCGATGCCAAAAGGGCTGCGATGGAGTCCGGCTCGCGGTAGTCGAGATAAAAGGCCTCGATGCCGTCGGCCTCGAGTGCAGCGATGTCTTCGCGCTTGCGCGCCGTCGCGAACACCCGCCAGCCATCCGCCTTCAGCGCGCGGGCGCAATAAGCGCCGATTCCGGACGAGGCGCCGGTGACGATGATGGTCCGCAACTCTTTCGCCGGCGGCATCGTGGTTTGAGCAAGGGTTGCCATTTGCCACAATCCCTTCCCATATTCGCGGCGTCGAGACAATCGAAGGGAACGCGGCTCTTGATGCGGAATATCGTCGTGCTGCGCCGCGTGCTCTATGACGCGCTTGGCCATTTCAACACCGACGACGGCTGGGCGATGGCCAGCCATCTGGCGATCACCTCGCTGATGGCGCTGTTTCCGTTCCTGATCTTTGCCACCACGCTGGCGAGTTTCCTCGGCGCGCAGGCGTTCGCCGATACCGCCGTGCACCTGGTCTTCGACACCTGGCCCGAGCAGATCGCCAAGCCGATCGCACGCGAAGTGCTCAACGTGCTGACCGTGCGGCGCACCGATCTTTTGACCTATGGCGTGCTGCTTGCCGCCTATTTCGCCTCCAACGGCATCGAGGCGCTGCGCACCTCGCTCAACCGCGCCTACCGCGTCGCGGAGACGCGCGGCATCATCTACCGCCGGGTGCAGAGCATCATTTTCGTGCTGATCGCCACGGCGGGTTTCCTGGCGATCAGCGTCCTTCTGGTGTTCGCGCCGCTGCTCGCGCGGCTCGCGGAAGCCCATATCGAAGGGATCAAACCCTATATGGGCACGATCACGCTGTGGCGGTTCGTCATCGCTTCGACCGTCATTGTCGGCGGGCTGTTTGCCGTGCATTTCTGGCTGCCGGCGGGCAAGCGCCGCCTGGTCTCGATCGTGCCGGGCATCCTGTTCACGCTTGCCGCTTGGCTTATCGGTTCAACCGTCTTTGCCACCTATCTCGATCACTTCTCGTCCTATGTGACGACCTATGCGGGGCTCGCCTCGATCATGATCGCGGTGGTTTTCCTCTACATGCTGTCGGCGATCTTTATTCTCGGCGGCGAGCTGAATGCCGCGATCAGCCGCTATCTCGAAGCGCGCGCCCGGGTCGGGAGTTAAGCTTTGGCTGGCCGAGCCGTGGCCAACCCAACGCCCAATGTCGCGATCGCCATGCCGACAATCTGCACAAGGCTGAGCTGCTCACCGAACAGCGCCCAGGCGATCACAGCGGTGACGGCCGGCACCAGGTAGAACAGCGAAGCGACCTTCGACATCTCGCCGTCGCGGATCATCACCATCAACAGGAAGATGGCGCCGATCGACAGCACCAGCACCAGCCAGGCCATGGCAAAGATCAGCTCGCCATTGATGACGACCGTACGGGTCTCGAGGGCTAGCGAGGCCAGGATCATCAGCGCGCCGCCGCCGATATACTGCCACATCGTCGCCGCCACCAGGTCGCCGCCCGAGGCATAGCGCTTCTGCCAGATGGTGCCGGCGCTCATGCCCAGCACTGAGACCAGCGAAGCGGTCAGCGTTTCCGGCGTAACGCCGCCGCCGAGCGCGCCGAGCTTAGGCCACAGCACGATCACGACGCCTATCAGGCCGACGGCCAGACCGGCCCAGTGCCGCGGCAGGATGGCCTCGCCGAGAAACTTGCCGGCAAGCACGGCGGTGATCAGCGGCTGCAGGCCGACAATCAGCGCCGAAAGCCCGGCCGGCATGCCTCTGTGGATCGCCCAGAACACCGCGCCGAGATAGACGCCATGCATGAGGATGCCGGCGACGGTGGCGTGAAGCGCTTCGGCCCTTGTGGCTCGCTTCGAGCCAAACACGAGCATCAGGCCGGCGAGCAGCAAGGCGGCGATGACAAAGCGCACCGCCAGGAAAGTGAAGGGTTCCGCCCAAGGCATGGCATAGCGTGCGCCGATGAAGCCGGTCGCCCACAGGACGACGAAGGAGGCGGGGATGAACCGCTTGAGACTGTGCATTTTGGGGGAAGCCGTTTCGTGTCCGGGGAGGAGGCCCGATTGGGTGAAGAGTCAACTACGGCAATTGCTCTAATGCGGTTCAATCCGGCAAGCAAAGCTAAACAATTGATCCATAAGCTTATTGGAATGTAATGGGTGGCCGAATTCAAAGGGCGGCGTCGGGGCAATCGACTTCTGTCGACCGATCCGGCGACACGGCGTTTCGGCTTCGACAGGGAAGCGCGCATGCTGTTGCATCTCGACACAAGCTGGCTGTTGATGACGGTCGCAAGCGTGGCCGTGTTCGGTTTCTTCTTCGGCTCAGCGCTCGACGCCATCATGCAGGAGGACGGTTTTGGGTCGACCGGCAACACGCTGCTGTTCACACTTGGTTTTTTCGTCGCGATCATGGTCGCGAACGAGCATGGCATCGTCCTTAGAGATCTGAAGCTCGCGGTTGCCTGGGGACTGGGCGGCGCCTTCGCGTTTATCGGCGCGTTGGCGCTGCTCAAGGCGGGGCTGGCACGGTTATAGCTAGAGACCGACGAGCCGCCTGACATCGTCCGGCGAAGCGCCGGCCTGCCTGAGCGCGGCGATGCCGGTATCGCCAAAACTCTTCGACAATTTACGCCCATCTGGTCCAAGTACCAGTCGGTGGTGGAAATAGTCCGGCTCGCCGAGACCGAGCAGTTCCTGCAGCAGGCGCTGGATGCCGGTCGCCGAATACAGATCCTGGCCGCGTACGACATGGCTGACGCCTTGCAGCGCGTCGTCGACGACGACGGCCAGGTGATAGCTGATCGGGATGTCGCGGCGGGCCAGGATGACGTCGCCCCAGTCCTGCGGACGCGCCTCGACACTCTGCGTCGCCGACAACGTCTCGTCGGTGAACTCGCGCCAGGACAAATCCGTGCCGAGGCGTGCCCGTGCCGCTTCGACGTCGAGGCGCCAGGCGAAGGGCGCATTGTCGGCGATCCGCCGGTGGCGTTCGCTGATCGGCAGCGCCTTGTCGGCGGCGGGATAGAGCGGCACGCCGTCCGGGTCGCGCGGCCAGTCGCGGCCGCGCTTTTCACTGTCGGCGATGAAGGCCCTGATCTCGCCACGGCTCATGAAGGCGGGGTAGACGAGCTCTTCGCGGATCAGCCGGTCGAGCACGGCCTGATAGTCGGCGAAATGCTTGGCCTGACGCCGCACCGGTCGTTCCCATTCGAGACCCAGCCATTCGAGGTCGCGAAAAATGCCGGCCTCGAACTCCGGCGTGCAGCGCGTCGTGTCGATGTCCTCGATGCGCAGCAGCAGGCGGCCGCCGGCGGCGCGCGCCAGCCGCTGGTTGAGCAGCGCCGAATAGGCATGGCCGAGATGCAGTTCGCCATTCGGGCTCGGCGCGAAGCGAAATGTCAGGAGCGTCATGTCTCAGGTGGCAATCGGGTTGTGCAGCGGTTTTGCCAATTGCTACTTTGCTGCTCATCGGCGGACAAGGATACTATGCAACGCATCGCGACACTGGACGACATTGCGCGGGGGCTGGATGCGCTTTGCACAATCGATCCGCGGCTGGAAAAGGTGCGTGGCATGGCCGGCGAAGTGCCGCTGCGGCTGTCGGAGCCAGGCTTCAAAAGCCTTGCCTCGATCATCGTCTCGCAGCAGGTCTCCCGCGCCAGCGCCGATGCCATTTTCGGCCGGCTGGTCAAACTGGTCGATCCGTTGACGCCGCAAGCGATCCTTGCCGCCAGCGAGGACATGTTTCGCGAGGCCGGGCTGTCGCGGCCAAAGCAGCGCGGCCTGATCGCGGTTGCCCAGGCCGTGGTCGACGGGCTTGACCTGCATCACCTTTGCTCGCTCGACGCCGAAGAGGCGATCGCTTCGATGACAGCGGTGCCGGGCATCGGTCCGTGGACGGCGGAAGTCTATCTTCTCTTTGCCGCCGGTCACCCCGATATTTTCCCCGCGCGCGACGTCGCGCTGCAGAGCGCGGTCGGCCATGCGCTGGGCATCGAACCGCGTCCGCCGGAGAAAACACTCATCGCTCTGGCCGAATCATGGAGCCCGTGGCGAGGTGTCGCATCGCGGCTTTTCTGGTCCTATTATCGCGAAACCAGGGGCAGGGACGCCGCGCCACCGGCCTGAAACCGCAAAAAAGCATGAAAATTCTGCATTTTTGCCGCTTTTGACGAGCGACAATCCGCTTCACATCCCTGTCATGTCGGGCTTACAGTATCCGCGCCGATCGGTTCTAGAACGAGGAGGTCAACAAGGTGACGGTTGCCGTATCTCCGGATGGGCTTCCTGCGCTGGTGCTGAATGCGGATTACCGTCCGCTCAGCTATTACCCCTTGTCGCTCTGGTCCTGGCAGGACGCCATCAAGGCGGTGTTCCTCGACCGGGTCAACATCGTCGCCGAATACGAGCACGCGGTGTCTTCGCCGACCTTCTCGATGAAGCTGCCCAGCGTCGTCAGCCTGAAGGCCTATGTGAAGCCGTCGAGGCATCCGGCGTTCACCCGCTTCAACGTCTTCCTGCGGGACCGCTTCCAGTGCCAGTATTGCGGCACGCCCGAGGATCTGACCTTCGACCACGTTATCCCGCGCCATCGCGGCGGGGCGACGACATGGGAAAATGTCGTTGCCGCCTGTTCGCCCTGCAATCTCAGGAAGGGCGGCATGATGCCGGCGCACGCCAAGATGTGGCCGCTGCAGAAGCCCTACCAACCGACGGTGCACGATCTGCACAACAACGGTCGCCTGTTCCCGCCCAACCATCTGCATGAAAGCTGGATGGATTATCTTTACTGGGATGTCGAACTGGAGCCATAGAGTTCGGCAGAAATCCGCCATGCTGGCCGCCTGACGCAGCTTTCTGCGCTTCCGGTGCTCACGTACTCAAGTACGCTCCGCTCCGGTTCTCGAACGCCGCGCCATCCGACTCAGCCTGACAAATTTCTGGACGAACTCTGCGTCGCGCTTGATCAGTCTCTCGCCAAGGCGCCGCGGAAGGCGACGGCGGCGAGGATGAAGCTGGCGATGGCGTTCCAGCCGGCCAGCGACAGGCCGAGGATGCGAAGGGCTGCCTTGTCGCAGGACGGCGGCACGAATTTGTCGAGCGCGTCGAGCACGCCCTTGCCGCCGGTGTCGACCGGGCCGGCGCCGGCGGTGCAGTCGGCCGGACCTTGCCACCAGGCCCATTCGACGCCCGAGTGATAGACGCCGAGATAAAGCCCGTAGAGCATCAGCAGGCCGCCAATGGCGAGCAGGCCGCGCGTCAGCCAGGCGGGCGCGCTGAGCATCGAGGCAATCACGGCCAGCAGCATCAGCGGCGCGCCGATATAGTAGGGCGTGCGCTGCTCTAGGCAGAGATGGCAGGGGATGTAACCGCCAACGTGCTGGAAGGCGAGCGCGGAGCCGACCGTGGCGGCCATGGCGACGGCGAGAAACAAGGCGGTGCGCGTCCGCTGGCGTCCGGTGTCGGCTGTCATCGTAGCTGTCATGTTTCGTCCGTTGAATTCGCCGTCCGCCGGCATAGTCCTGAACCACCGCCCGCCTTGGGCGGTCAGAACGCGTATTTGACCACGATATAGAGCAAAATCAGGGCGGCGGCGCCGGCGCCGACGATCAATCCCAAACGCTTCTCGATGAATTCCTTGATCTCCTCGCCATAGCGGCGCAGCAGCCAGGCAAGAAGCAGGAAGCGAGCGCCGCGCGCCAGGATGGCCGAGACGATGAAGACAAAAAGATTGACGTGAAGGGCGCCGGCCAGAATGGTGACCACCTTCATCGGCGGCAGGTGGGCAGCACCGGATGTGACGAGCAGCACCAGCATCAGCCCGGTGCCGGACGACTGCCACCTCTCGAACGTGTCGAGGCCGCCGAAGTGCTCCAGCATCGGCCGCGCTATCGTGTCGTAGGCATAGTATCCGATCAGCCAGCCGGCAATGCCGCCCAGCACCGACGCAACGGTGGCGGTCAGCGCGTAGCGATAGGCGCGTTCAGGCCGCGCCAATGCCATGGGCAGGTACAGGACGTCGGCAGGTATGAAAAACACCGAGCTTTCGACGAAGGCGATGAAGGCCAGCCACCATTCGGCGGATTTGCGGGCCGCAAGCGACAAGGTCCAGTCGTAAAGTCCGCGAAGCATCGGCTCTCCTAATGCATGTCGCCCAGACGCAACGCGCTTTGATACGGGCCTGTCTAGAAAGATTTTCCGCGCCGCACAATGGCAGGAGCTTCAGGAAACCGAAAGGCGGGCTTTTGCCGCAAGCAGGGCGGGGCGGCGCATTTGGCCAGTTGACGAACAGGCCTCCAACCGTATAGTCCGCGCCCATCCAGGCCCTGCGGCCTGAGCCCCTATGGCGGAATTGGTAGACGCGCTCGACTCAAAATCGAGTTCCGCAAGGAGTGCTGGTTCGATTCCGGCTAGGGGCACCAATTCTCTCCTGGAATTTCCAGTATTGGCACCCACTATGAGGGGTCGCGTCGAGCCTGTGCCTTGGCCGACAGGGCGAAGGCATCCGTCATCAGATTGACCAGTCCGGCTTAGCCCACTTGCCGACCTCATCACCCTCCAAGCGCAAGCGTCTGGGGTGATGCCCGATACAAAAGCACCGCCACGGTGACGTCAGCCGGTTACAAAAACAGGAAATATCTCCAGCCTTCTGGGAGTGGCGTGTCAGCGTCCCCAGAGGCTGCGTGAGCGTGTCGTCGGCTGGCTGTTAGCCTCGACTGGAACGCTCCCGCCTGGCAAGCGCATAGCGAAATCTCGTGAAGGCAACGTCAAGCTGCGTTTCTCCGTTCTGTGTCGGCAACGGGCGGAGACAGGGAGAGATGGGATACCATGCACGTGAGGCGTCTGGAGGTTGGCGGGACATCGACGCGGGGCGGTTCCCGTGCAGGCGCTCGGCTGAGCGGTACAATAGCCACGCAGCGCCACCTCGCAGCGATTCTGGCTTGCGACGTGGTCGGCTATTCGCGCCTGACGGAGCGCGACGAGCGCGGCACGCTCGAGCGATTGAAAATCTACCGCAAGGACCTCCTCGAACCACTGGTCTCCGGGCACCATGGTCGGATCGTCAAGCTCACCGGCGATGGCATGCTGTGCGAGTTCGCGAGCGTCGTTAACGCGGTGACCTCGGCGATGGCGATCCAGCAGGCTCTGGCAGAACATGAGGCGGAGACGCCCAACGACGAGCGGATTCGCTTCCGCATCGGCGTCAATCTCGGCGACGTGGTCTGCGAGGAGGACGGCGACCTTTACGGCGACGGGGTCAACATCGCCGCCCGACTCGAAAGCATCGCCGATCCGGGCACCGTGATCGTCTCGGGCACGGCCTACGACCACCTTCAGGGCAAGCTCGACTTCGGCTTCACGCCGCTCGGCGAACTGCGCCTCAAGAACATCGAGCGGCCTGTGCGCGCCTATCGCGTCGAGACCGACGCCAGCGCCTCGGTGGCGGCGCCGCCTGCCCTGCCCGAGAAGCCCTCGATCGCGGTCCTGCCTTTCACCAACATGAGCGGAGACCCCGACCAGGAATACTTTGCCGATGGGCTGGTAGAGGACATCATCACGGGATTGAGCCGGGTGAACTCCTTCTTCGTGATCGCCCGCAACTCGTCCTTCACCTACAAGGGCCGGGCGGTGGACCTGCGCCAGGTCGGGCGAGAGCTGGGCGTCCGCTACGTGCTCGAAGGCAGCATCCGCAGAGCAGGATCACGGGTGCGCATCAGTGGGCAGCTGGTGGATGCGATCAGCGGACACCATGTCTGGGCCGACCGCTTCGAGGGCGACGTGAGCGACATCTTCGACCTGCAGGACAAGGTGACCGAGAGCGTCGTCGGCGCTGTCGAGCCGAGCATCCGGCTGGAGCAGATCAAGCAGGCGCGCATGAAGCCGACCGACTACATCAGCGCCTATGACCTCTATCTTCGCGCGCTGCCGCGCTTCTACAGCATGACGCGCGAAGGCTTTGCCGACGTGCGCCGGCTCACCAACGAGGCGCTCAGCATCGACCCTGGCTTCAATCTGGCAAAGGGGCTCGGCGCCTATATCCGCAGCGTATCCGTGAGCCAGTGCTGGCATGAGCCCGACGATGGCCGGGTCGCCGTGCGCATGGCGCGCGAGGTACTGGCCGAAGCGCGCGACGACCCTACGAGCCTACGCTTCGCCGCGCAGGTGCTCGCCTACAGCGCGAAGGACTACGAGATGGCGCTGGGCACGATAGAACGATCCCTGCTGCTCAACCCCAATTCGGCGCAGGGCCATACGAGCAGCGGCTGGGTGAACGCACATTCCAGCCGCCCGCTCGTCGCGATCGAGCACTTTCACAGGGCAATGCGGCTGAGCCCGGTCGACCCGGAGAAGGGCATCGCGCTCTCCGGCATCGGCATGAGCTACCTGATGCTCGAGCGCTATGAGGAAGCGCTGGCATGGGGAGCACGCGCGCTGCAGGAGATGCCGAACTACGGCACCTCCCACCGGGTGGTGATCATGGCGCTGGTCAAACTCAACCGGCCGGACGAGGCGCAGGCGGCGGCGCGGCGTCTGATGGAGGCGTTCCCGACCTACACGCTCAGGCTGCAGAGACAGATCAACCCGTGGCGGGACAAGGTGTTCGCCGAGCGTTACGTCGAGGCGCTGGGCATCTCCGGCGTGCCGGAGTGATCGTCGCGGTTGGACGATGCCCTCTGCTGCGCGTCGCGGCCGGCCAGGCGACGTCCCGAAGCGGGACGATGACATTCATCCATAGCCGGTCCAGCATCAGGGCCACGATAAAGCCCATGGCAGCAGCCGCCGATAGAAAAGGCAGAGCAGACGCACCCTACCGCATATTCCCCGTATGGCCCTGCGAATACCGTCCCGGCTGCGGCCAGACCGTCAGGCCGTGCGGTTCGGCGCCGACGCGGAATTTGGTCACGGCGCCGGATGTCGTGTCGATCATGTAGGCGGCACTGTCGAAGCGGCCGGACAGCCATAGTTGTTTGCCGTCGGCGCTGACATTGCCCATGTCGGGGCTGCCGCCGCCGGGGATCGGCCATTGCGTGACGACCGCGCGGGTGGCGAAGTCGATCACCGTTACGCTGCCCGGTCCCTTCGCCTTGCCCTGCTCCATTTTGTGCGAGCCGCGGTTCGAGACGTAAAGCCGCTTGCCGTCGCGGCTGACGACGAAGCCATGGGCGCCGATGCCGGTGGGGATGAAGCCGATCTCCTTGAAACTGTCGCCGTCGACCAGGAAGACACCGTCATTCATCATGTCGGCGACGTAGAACACCTTGCCGTCGGGGGAGAGGCGGATGTCCTGCGGCATGCCCATTTTCGAGAAGTCGAGATGGCCAAGCACCTTCTGGTTCTTCAGGTCGATCTTGGTCACTCCGCCATTGCCGTATTCGCAGGTGAAGATCGCATAGGAGCCATCGACCGAGAAATCGGCGTGGTTGATGCCGGGGCAGTTGGGCGTGGGCAGGGTCGACTTCAGCGCCATGGTCTGGGGATCGCGGAAATCGAGCTGCTCCAGGGCTTCGTCGACGACGATGGCCGCGCTGCCGTCCGGCATGAAATACAAATTATAGGGATCGTCCACGGCAATCTGCGGGCCGGGCTTGCCGGTCATCGGGTCGACCGGCGTCAGGCTGCCGTTCTTGCCGGTGCCATTGTTGGCGACCCAGAGCGTCTTCAAGTCCCACGAGGGCACGACGTGCTGCGGTTTGCTGCCGACGGAGAACCGGTCGACTTCCTTCAAGGTCAACGTGTCGATCACCGTGACGCTGTTGGAGGAGCGGTTCGGCACATAGACGCGCGGCAGCGCGCCCAGCGTGGCCGGGCTGAGATGGCCGGCGCCGGTGTGGCTGTAGATGTTGACGGCCGGCGCGGGCTCGCTGCAATCCTCGGGACAGCTACCCGCCCAGGCGCGAACGGGCAGCAGTGCAAGCAGCAGGACTGCCGCACAGGGACCGGTGTGACGCAAAAAGGTTCTGATCATCAGGATGGCTTGTCGTGAAGGCCGGCCGAAATTGCCGCCGCGACCCATAGCTTGGGTTTTGCCGCCGATCCAGTGGCTTTTCTCAATGCTTCCCGCGGGGTACACGGCTCAGCGCCGTCCCAGCAAACTCTTCATGCGGTTGCGCAGCAGGCGGGCCATGTTGCGGGTCTCGCGGTAGAGGTGCAGCTGCGAGGCGGCCTGGCGGGCGAGGCGGTCGGCATCCGGCGTCAGCCCGATCACCAGCGAGCCCATCGGCTTGCGCTCGCTCCACAGCCGGCTCATCACCGGATGGTCGGGTACGGCGCAGGAATCGGTCATCATGATGTTGGGGTCGTCGAGATGCTGTTTGGTCACCTCGATCATCAGCAGCGTGCCCGGCGAATAGGTCGCCAGCGTCTCGTCATAGGCGGTCTTCCAGGTGTAGGCGACGCCGGCTTCCACGAAGACCACCAGGCAGGCGATGGTGCGGCCGTCCAGCGTCAGCGAATGGATGCGACACATGTCGTGTTCAGCCAACCGGTGTACGGCCTCGCGGGCGAAAGCGGCGCGGAAGCGGTCGATGGCCATGGCGGTGCGCTCGCGGCCTTTCCAGCCGGACGCTTCCAGCGTCAGAAAACTTTCGATGGCATGGCGGATTTCGTCCGGACCGCGCGCCACGACATGTTCCAGTTTGCCGAGATCGCCCAGGCGCCGCTTCAGGCGGCGGAATTCGCGATGGTGATGCGCGCGCAGCGATGCCTTCAGATAGGCCTCGCCGTCGAGCGTACTTTCGAGCACCGGCCGGTCCGCCTTGCCGGTGGTGACCATTGTCAGGCCGCGCGTCTCGGCAACGGTGGCAAGCACGCTGGCCAACGGGCCGTCGAGCCGCATGTCGGGCAGCACGAAGACTTTCGGCAGCTTCAGGTGCGGCCGTGACAGCATGCCGAAGAAGTCCTCGACGACGCCGATCGGGTCGTCGTGGTCGACCAGCGGCGTGCCGATCGGGCCGAACGGGCTCGACCATGTGCGCATGACGGGAACGCCGAGTGGAATCGCCGGCCGTTCGACCGAGAACGGCACCAGCAGGCGCAGGCGGTTGCGGTATTCGTCGCCGTCGCGGATCACCGCCAGCTTGACCTCGCGATCCTCCAGCCGGGGCATGGCCGGCGCCAGGAAGCGCGGGTTGAAGAAGACGTTCGGTTCGATCGTGCGGGTGCACAGATAGTCGAGTTCTTCGACCAGTTCGAAGCCGGCCGAGGCGGGATAGATCGCCAGCTTGCGCTGCGGCCGGTTGTTGGCGAGGATCTCGAGATGCGCCGGATCCGCGTCGCGCGCCAGGCCGGCAAGGCCCGACACCATGGCGCCGGCGGGACCGCCACTGGTTTCCTCGATCAACGGGATGGCGGCCATCAGGCGGCTCTCTTGGCTGCGGGAACGAAGATCAGCATGACGATACCAAGCTTGCGCCAGACGGTGAAGGACAGAGCACTGGCCTCGAAGACCATGGCAAGGCTGGTGGCGATCGCGGCCCCCCACAGGCCGAAGAGCGGGATCAGCACTATGTTGAGGCCGATGTTGAAGGCCAGCGTCATGGCGTACACGGCGGCGCAGATGTTCTGGTTGCCGCTCATCGTCAAAAGGCTTTCGCACGGGCCGACAGCGGCGCGCGCCACGACACCGAACACCAGCAGGAACAGCAGCGGATAGCCGGCGGTGAATTCGGGGCCGAACAGCACCAGCATCGGCTCGCCGAGCGCCAGCACCAGCAGCGCCATCAGCAGCGACGGCCAGAACGTCCACGACACGGTCTCACGGGCAAAGGCGGCGAGCTTCTCCGGCTCGCCATGGGTGAATTGCGCATAGCGCTGGGCAACGCCGGCCTTGACAGAGAAGTAGACGAAATGCACCAGCGCCAGCGTCTTGACGGTGGCGAAATAGACGGCGACGTCGTTGGGTTGCAGATAGGCGCCGACCATCAGCACATCGGCGTTGGTGAGCAGGAAGAAAAAGCTCTCGACCAGGAAGATCGGCAGCGAGACGATGAACCACTCGGCAAAATGCACCTTCATCGGTCCGGTCGGGATGTTCTTGCCCATGCGCAGGGTGACGCCGATGAGCTGACCGAGCGTGGTGGCGTAGGTGGCGGCGATCGAGGCGAAGATCGCGGTCCGGGCGTCGGGCGCATAGCCCATCGCCAGCATCAGCGCCATCAACGCCAGGATCAGCACCGGCCGCACCAGATAGGTCGGCGACAATGCAAACAGCGCCCAGGAATTGGCCCGCGACTGGCCTTGCAGCAGGTCGCCCATGGCAATCATCGGCAGGCAGAACAGGCCGAGGATGAACGGGATGACATAGTAGCTCTCGATCCAGTCCGCGCACAGCCAGACGCCCAGTGCGCCAAGGCCGGCGATTACGGTCGAGGCGATCAGCACGAACAGGCGGCTGGCGACCACGATGCCGCGCAACTCGTCCAGCATGTTGCGTTCGCGGTATTCGGGGATGAAGCGGATGACGGAGGTGTGGAAGCCGAGGCAGGCAAGATTGCCGACGATGACCATCGTCACCCAGACGAGGACGAAAATGCCGTATTCGAACGAGCCCATCCAGCGCGCCATCAGCACCTGGCTGATGAAGGCGATGACGGCGCTGACGATGCGGATGGCAAAGGCGATGAGCGACATGCGCCCGGCTTCGCCGCGCTCGTCGGCGGTGAACAGCACCGCATCGATGCGCCCAAGCAACGGCCCCATGCGCAGCGCCAAGCGCTGTGGCAAGAACCGCCCGGCCGTCGTCGCCGCGGAAAAGCGCACCCCGATGTCTCTCCGTTTTCCGCCTGTTCCCAAGGTTTCGGTGTAGCCGAAACACCTTAAGAAAGCGTGGGCAGGTGCGGGTACGCCGAGCTGCCAAGGACAGTCGCATGTGCAAGGTACGTCAATCGTATGCCGGTGGCAAAACGAAAGGCGAGCGAACGCCGGGGAAGACTGGGGAGCCGGTCGGCGGTTCGCTCGCCCCTCCCCCCGCCAAGGGGGGAAGGCCGGGCACCGGATGCGTCCGGTGCCCGAGGTGCTACAAGGGGAGCGTTACATCCCCTTCATCGCGTCGCAGGACACGTTCGGGTTCATGTCAGCGAAGGCGCCGGTCGGGTTCTGTTTCCAGGCCCAGACATGCAGTTCGTAGAACGGGCCGAGGCCGTAGCGGTTGGGGGCGCTGTTGAAGTTGAACAGCTGGCCTTCGAGCGAGGCCGGGCCCTTCGAGGTGATGTATTCGACCGCTATCAGCTTCAGGCTGCCGTCGGCCATCGGCTCGTACATCACCGCCTCGGGCTTGGCGACATCGACGGCATCGTCCTTGAGATAGGCGCCGTTGACATAGTGGATGCCCATCGCGCCGCCGGTGATGCCGCTGGCGCAAGGGATCGGGGCGTAACCTTCGGCTGTGGCAGCCGCCACATTTTCGAAACGGCTGTTGGCGGCGCGCACCTTTTCGGCCAGCGCATTGGCGTCGTGCGCCTGGGCGGCGGCACCGGCCGCGATCGAGATGGCGGCCAGGGCCGCGAAGCGTGTCGTCCAAAGAGTTATGGTCATGGTCATTCCATTCGTTTGTTGGCGCTTGAGGCGACGGCGACCGGTCGGGCCTGCCGAAACGCCAGCGGCGTTGGTTTAAGGATTGGGTGAGAGGGCTTGTCCGTCCCGGTTCATGGGATGGTTATGCAACTCCGGTTGCCGAGCTTCCGGCGCCGCTAAAACCCCGTGCAAAATCAACGATCCCAAAAGTAGTATTGCCAATATTCCTGCGGCACTTCCCGTTCCGAGAGCCCGATGTCACGCCTCAGATAATCGCCTTCCGGGGGCAGGCGCCGCCTTTCAGACAGATACGCAGGCAGCTTCGTCGCGAACCGCCATAGACGGCCGAGCAGGGAGTGGCCGGTATGTCCCAGGACAGGCCCGGTTTCACCGACCGGCAGGCCATCAGGCAGTTCGTCATGGCCGCGAACGGCAGTTTGATGCTCATCATTGTCGCGACCGAACGCCGGGTCAGAGGTAAAAGTAAGGGTCAAGAACCCGCACCTCCGTGATCTTGTCGACGGGCAGCGAGTTTTTCTGGGCGGTGCTGCGGATCGCTTCGGGCGAGGGCGCGTCGTAGATGCAGAAGCTGCGCTTCTTGTCGGGCGTGACGAAGGACTGGATCCAGGTGACGCCTTTCTCGGCATTGCGCATGACGACGCCGCCCACCGCGCTGGCGCCGATGTCGGTCATCGGTATGTTGAGGCCGTCCGGAAATGTGCGTTCAATCAGATAGCGAGGCATGGAAGGCTTCCTTTTCCATTGATTCACGCTCGATCGGAGCGCGGCTGGACGTTGACCACGCCGGCCCGGCCCGCGCATCGGAACGATTCCCCATATTTGGCGGGACGATTCCCTATATTGGCGTCGTTCTTTGTGGGAAGAGGCACGGCAATGTGTGCAAAGTCACATTGCGGCGCTCTCTTCACGGGCTATCGTGAGCGGCCCGCCATGGTGGGAAAACTCCGATCATACGAGACGATGATGATGCTTCTGGAACGGCAGATGCAGCTGCAGCAACTGGAGACCTTGCTTGGCGATGCAATCGGCGGTCATGGCCGCGTCGCGGTACTGGCGGGGGAGGCTGGCGCTGGCAAGACGGCGCTCGTCGAGGCGTTCGCGGCCCGTGTCGGGCAGAGTGCGGCGACGTTGCGCAGCGCCTGCGAGGATCTGTCGATCCCCGATCCGCTAGGCCCTCTCTACGATCTGGCCCGCGAGGCGCAATGGGCACTGCCGCGCGCCATCGACGCCCGGCATGGGCAGAGACTGCCGCTGTTTTCAGATGCGCTCGACGCCTTCGCGGCAAAGGGACCGAGCCTGCTGGTGATCGAAGACCTGCACTGGGCCGACGACGCGACGCTCGATTTCGTGCGCTTCCTTGGCCGGCGTATCGCCAACACCCAGATTCTGCTCCTGGTGACCGCGCGCAACGATCGCAGCGAAGCCCAGGTCAGGGTCCGCCGCGCGCTGGGCGAAATCCCGGCCGGCAGCGTGGCGCGCATCGAGGTGCCGCTGCTCAGCGAGGCGGCCGTTCTGTCGCTGGCCGATGCGGCGGGGCGCGATGGCGACGCCATCTACCGGGCGACCGCAGGCAATGCTTTCTTCGTCATCGAATTGCTGTGCGCCGAAAACGAAACGGCGTTGCCGGCAAGCGTGCGCGACGCGGTGCTGGCGCGGGCTGAGCGGCTGTCGCCAGGGGCTCGCGCAATGCTCGACGCGGTGTCGGTGTTTCCGCGTCGCGCCGACGCCTGGGCCTTGCAGGGCCTGTGCGGCGTGGCCAGCGCCGGCCAGCTGGCCGAATGCGTCGCCAACGGCCTGCTCGACGATCTCGGCGACGGCTACGCCTTCCGCCACGACATTGCGCGGCGCGCCATCGAAATGATGTTGACGACGTCGCACAGGCGGCAGTTCAACCAGCGTGCCTTGGCTGCGCTGCTCGAAAATGGCGACGTCTCCACGGGCCGTCTGGTGCATCATGCGGTCGAGGCGCACAATCTGGCGGCGGTGCGCGAACTGGCGCCGATCGCGGCGCGCGAGGCGTCGCGCGTCGGCGCCCATCGCGATGCCGCCGGCTACTACGAGATCGCCTTGCAGCAGGCCGACAGCCTGCCGGCCACGGAACGCGCGGAACTCTACGAACGACATGCCTTCGAATGCCACCTCATCGGCAAGATCGCCGACGCGCTCGCGTCGCAGGAACAGGCACGCCGGCTGCATCAAGCCGACGGCAACAGGCTGAAGGAAGGCGACAGCCTGAGATGGCTTTCGAGGCTGAGCGAAATGGGCGATGACCGCGCCGCCGCTGCCGCCTTCGGCGCCGAAGCGGTGGCGATGCTGGAAGCTGCTCCCGCCGGTCCGGAACTGGCCATGGCCTATTCGAACCTCTCCCATCTGGCGATGCTGTCGGAGAAGGTGGAGGACACGTTTTTCTATGGCGAGAAGGCGGCGGCGCTGGCCGAGCGGATGAACCGGCCCGACATCGCTTCGCATGCGCTCAACAATGTCGGCTGCGTCGAGCAGTGGCTGGATCCGGCTGCCGGACGCCTGCGCCTCGACCAAAGCCTTGAAATCGCACTTCAGGGCAATTTCCAGGAGCACGCCGCGCGCGCCTTTACCAACCGCGCCTGTTTCGAGATCACCCAGATGAGCTACGACGCGGCACGCCCGGTGCTCGAGAGCGGCATCCACTATTGCACCGAAAACGACCTCGGCACCTGGCGTGACTATCTCAGAGGCATGCTGGCCGATGTTCAGCTGCGCCAGGGCCAATGGGACGAGGCCGCCGCGACAGCAACCGACGTCATCGACAATGAGCGGACAACGACGGTGGGCCGGCTCCCGGCGCTGCTGGCACTGGCGAAACTGCGACTGCGGCGCGGCGATCCGTCGGCCGAGCCACTGTTTGCGGAAATGGCGCGGTTTGTCGGGAGTGGTGCAGACCTGCAGATGCTGAGTTCATACGCAGCGCTGATGGCGGAGCAGGCATGGCTGGGGCTGACCGACAAAGAGGAGGCGCTGGCGCTGATCGCCCGCGCCGAAACGCCGGTGCGCTCGCGCGCCCATGTCGGCGAACTGGCGCTGTGGCGAACATTGCTCGCTCCCGACATGCCGGCCGGCGACACTGCCGATATGGCGACCCCCTACCGGCTGCTTTTGACCGGCGACTGGCGTTCGGCTTCGGCACTCTGGGCCGACTTGAATGCCCCATACGAACGCGCTCTTGCGCTCACCCTTGGCGACGAAGAGGGGCAGCGGCTGGCACTGGAGATATTCGATGGCCTGGGGGCAAGGCCGGCTGCGCAGCGGCTGCGCGAAATCATGCGCAGGAGCGGCATTGGCGGCATCGCCCGCGGCCCACGCCGCTCGACGCGCGCGAACCTCGCCGGCCTCACGTTGCGCCAGATGCAGGTGCTGCAGTTGATCGAACGCGGTCTGTCCAACAAGCGGATCGCCGAGCAGTTGACGATTTCGCCGAAAACGGTCGATCACCATGTCTCGGCCGTGCTGGGCAAGCTGGACGCGGTGTCGCGCGGTGAAGCGACGGCGGCAGCGCGCGATTCAGGGTTGTTGTGAGAAGCTTGTTCCAAAGTTTCGACTGAGAGGTCAGCGATCCTTCGCGCCCCCCGACCTAGTCTAGTCGAGCGCGGCCGCAGGCAATCACGGCATGAGGCCGGTGGCGCGATACGCCCTGATCGTTCGATCATAGATGCCGATGTCCTGGCAACCGCGCGCCACGAGCTGTGCTCCCTCGATGGCGGCGAAGATCGCCATCGCGTGGTCGCGCAAATCCTGCTCGCTCGCCGCAGGGTTTGCCTGCGCCAGAACCTGGGTGATCCAGCCGACATTCGTCTCGGCAAACTTGTCGACCTCGGTTCGCACCTCCGTGGGAAGGTCGGCGAGTTCCGCGCTCATCATCCCGCACAGGCACATGCGATTGTCATTGGCCAACGCCGAGCGAAAGATTTCCGTATATCTGTCCATGCGCCAGGTCGCGTCGCTGGAATTTGCAAGCAGCTCCGACAGATAGTTGGCCCCATCCTCGGTATAGCGACGCGCCAGCGCGGCCCCCAGGTCGCCTTTGGTGGGGAAGTGATAGTGCACGCTGGCGCTCTTGATCCCGACCTCTTTGGCAAGCTCGCGAAAGCTGAGGGCGTTGTAGCCATGCGCCTGCACTGTCGCTTTTGCGGCCGCCATAACCGCCTCGCGCATGTCAGTTTTCGTTTTAGCCATCTTCATCCTCTGTCTACCACTCGATAGATAGTTGTTGACGCAGAGAAAGGAAAGGCCTAACTGCTGTGTCGTTACCTACCTATCGATAGACAGCTAAAGGACCTTTCATGACAATCCTTGATCGCCCCGGCTTCTGATTCCACTCCGAACTTTTCTGCCAACCACCGGGCAGACCGGTTCTTCTCCCGACCATTCACCAATCCCGCCGCCGCAAGCGGCCTCTTTTCACGGAGTTCACCATGTCCACGATCTCGACACCTGACAGCGCTTTCCGGCGCAACCTCTTGAAAGGCGTCGCCGCTGGCGTCGGCGTTGCCGCTGCCAGCGCCGGTGCTGCCGGTGCAAAAACCCTGGTGCCGGCAAATGCCGGCGAGCCGACAGCGAACCATCTGACCACCAAGGACGGCACCAGCCTCTACTACAAGGATTGGGGCACGGGACCGGCAGTCGTCTTCAGCCACGGCTATCCACTCTCCTCCGATGCATGGGAGGACCAGATGTTCTTCCTGCTGCAGAACGGCTATCGGGTCATCGCCCATGACCGTCGTGGCTTCGGACGGTCAAGCCAGCCGGCGAACGGTTACGATTACGACACGTTCGCCGACGATCTGGCACAACTGGTCAATGCGCTCGACCTCCGCGAGGCGACCTTCATTGGTCATTCGATGGGCGGCGGCGAAGTCGCCCGTTATGTCGGACGCCATGGCCAGGGCCGCGTCGCCAAGGCCGCCTTTGTCTCCGCGGTGACGCCATTCCTGCTCAAGACCGAGACCAATCCGACGGGGGCGCCCAAGGAGGTGTTCGACGGTTTTCGCGCGGCTGTGCAGGCTGACCGTTCGCAATGGAATCTCGACGTCACCATGCCGTACTACAGCTTCAACCGGCCGGGCGCGAAGATCTCCGAGGGCTTGCGGCGAAACTACTGGCGGCAGGGACAGGCAACCGGGCTGCTCGCCGCCTATCACGCACTTGGTGCCTTCTCGGAAACCGATTTCCGCGAGGACCTCAAGAAGATCACTGTCCCCGCGCTTGTGGTGCACGGCAGCGACGATCAGATCGTCCCGCTGGAGATCTCCGGGAACCTGACCGCCAAGCTCATGCCGCAGGCCAAGCTCGTGGTTTACGAGGGTGGGTCCCACGGCTTGCTTCACGTCGATAAGGACCGACTGAATGCCGATCTGCTGACGTTCCTTCGCAGTTGACGCCGCCTGCCTTCAAAAATCGGGGCCGGCCCATAACCGGCCCCGACACCCTAGTCTAGCGGTCGAAATCAGGCAAACGCGCCGTGGCAGTGTTTGTATTTCTTGCCGGAGCCGCAGGGGCAGGCTTCGTTGCGGCCGACCTTGCCCCATGTCGCCTGGTTGTTCGGGTCGCGGTCTTCGGGAGCGACGATGGCGTTGCTCTCCTGGCGGACCAGAAGCGCGGTCTCGCCGCCGCCGAAATCGTCCTCGCCGGTGGTGCCGTCAATGTGGCTGCCGAACATGTCGGGCGCCTCGGGCGGCGGCGCTTCGGCGGCCTGGCGAACCAGTTCGACGCGCATCAATTGCGCGGTGACGGCCTGGCGCAGATTGCCGAGCAGCGCCTGGAACAGCTCGAACGCCTCGCCCTTGTATTCCTGCAGCGGATCGCGCTGGGCGTAGCCGCGGAAGCCGACGACCGAACGCAGATGGTCGAGATTGACGATGTGCTCGCGCCACAGATGGTCGAGCGTCTGCAGCACCACCGAGCGTTCGACATAGCTCATCACGTCGGGGCCGAAGCGCTCGGCGCGCTCCTTGGCGGCGGCGTCGGCGGCTTCGGTCAGGCGCTCGCGGATGTCGTCCTCGGCAATGCCTTCTTCCTTGACCCAGTCCTCGACCGGCAGGTCGAGATTGAGGAATTCGGCGACCTCGGACTTGAGGCCGGCGACGTTCCACTGCTCGGCATAGGCGTTTTCGGGGATGTTCTTGGTGACGATCTCCTCGATGACACCTTCGCGCATCTCGGCGATCGTCTCCGAGAGGCCTTCGCCGTCCATCAATTCGATGCGCTGCTCGAACACCACCTTGCGCTGGTCGTTCGAGACGTCGTCGTATTTCAACAGGTTCTTGCGGATGTCGAAGTTGCGCGCTTCGACCTTCTTCTGCGCCTTTTCCAGCGCCTTGTTGATCCACGGATGGATGATCGCCTCATCTTCCTTGAGGCCGAGCTTCTGCAGCATGCCGTCCATGCGCTCGGACCCGAAGATGCGCATCAGATCGTCCTGCAGCGACAGGAAGAATTTCGAACGGCCGGGGTCGCCCTGGCGGCCGGAACGGCCGCGCAGCTGGTTGTCGATGCGGCGCGATTCATGGCGCTCGGTGGCGAGCACGTAGAGGCCGCCGGCGGCCAGCGCCTTGTCCTTCAGGCGCTCGACATCGGCGTTGATTTCCTTTTCGCGCGCCTCGCGCTCGGGGCCGGCGGGCATGTCGCCCAGTTCGTCCTCGATGCGCATCTCGGCGTTGCCGCCAAGCTTGATGTCGGTGCCGCGTCCCGCCATGTTGGTGGCGATGGTGATGGCGCCGGGCTTGCCGGCCTGGGCGACGATGGCCGCCTCGCGCTCGTGGTGGCGGGCGTTCAGCACCTCGAAATCCTTGAAGCCTTCCTTGCGCAGGCGCTCGGCCAGCTGCTCGGATTTTTCAATGGATGTGGTGCCGACCAGCGTCGGCTGGCCCTTGGCGCGCGCTTCCTTGATTTCCTTGACGATCGCCTTGTACTTCTCCTCGACCGTCCGGTAGACCTCGTCGTCCTCATCCTTGCGGATAACCGGCAGATTGGTCGGGATCTCGGTGACTTCGAGGCCGTAAATGTTGCCGAATTCCTCGGCCTCGGTCAGCGCCGTGCCGGTCATGCCGGACAGCTTCTTGTAGAGGCGGAAATAGTTCTGGAAGGTAACCGAGGCCAGCGTCTGGTTTTCCGGCTGGATCGCCACATGCTCCTTGGCTTCGAGCGCCTGGTGCAGGCCTTCCGAATAGCGGCGTCCCGGCATCATGCGGCCGGTGAATTCGTCGATGATGACGATCTCGTCGTTACGGACGATGTAGTCCTTGTCCTTCTGGAACAGCCGGTGCGCCTTAAGCGCGTTGTTGACGTGGTGAACGATGGCGACGTTCTCGACGTCATAGAGCGACTCGCCCTTGAGCAGGCCGGCCGCGCGCAGCAGGTTTTCCAGCTTCTCGGTGCCTTCCTCGGTGAAGATCGAGGTCTTCTGCTTCTCGTCGATCTCGTAGTCGACCGTGCCGAGCTGCAGCATGAAGGCGTCGATGGTGTTGTACATTTCCGAACGGTCCTCGAGCGGACCGGAAATGATCAGCGGCGTGCGCGCCTCGTCGACCAGGATGGAATCGACTTCGTCGACGATCGCGTAATTGTGGCCGCGCTGGACCATCTGGGCGCGCTCGTACTTCATGTTGTCGCGCAGATAGTCGAAGCCGAGCTCGTTGTTGGTGGCATAGGTGACGTCGGCGGCGTAGGCGATGCGGCGCTCCTCGTCGGAGAGACCGTGGACGATGACGCCGACCGAAAGGCCGAGGAATTTGTAGACGCGGCCCATCCATTCGGAGTCGCGGGTGGCGAGGTAGTCATTGACGGTGACGACGTGAACGCCCTTGCCGGCAAGCGCATTGAGATAGACCGGCAGGGTGGCGACCAGGGTCTTGCCCTCGCCGGTGCGCATTTCGGCGATGCCGCCATTGTGCAGCACCATGCCGCCGATCAGCTGCACATCGAACGGGCGCATGCCGAGCACGCGGCGCGCCGCCTCGCGGGCGGTGGCGAAGGCCGGTATCAGCAGGTCATCGAGGGTGGCGCCGTTGGCGATGTCCTGGCGGAATTTCTCCGTGCGAGCCTGCAGCTCGGCATCGGACAGCGCCCGCATCTCGTTTTCCATGGCGTTGATCGCCTCGACACGCGGCCGGGTCGCCTTGACGCGGCGATCGTTTGAGGAGCCGAAAACCTTACGGGCGAGACCGCCGAGACTGACCATCCAATGGTCCTTTCGATAGAATTCTCAATCTTGAGACAGGCGCCGGCCGGCCCCATCAATTCCGCGTGAAACGCAGACAAACGCAAAAAGCGCCCGGAAAACGGTTCTGGACGCAAAGTCGTTGGACAGATAAGAGGGGGCTCAACTGATGTCAACGCCGCGTTAGCCCTATGGGCAGCGCCAAATTCCGCCACAATCCGGCTGATCTGCAAGCCCGACCAATCCCCCTTGGAGTTAATCTTGATGTCCTTACTGTTTCGCCGTGCGTCGCTCGCCAGCCTTGGCCTGGTCTTCGGCCTGTCGGCTCTTTCGCTGTCGCCTGTCCTGGCCCAGGAAGCCGCTCCCGCCCCGGCCGATGCTGCAGCGCCAGCCGCCGCACCCGTCGACCCCAATGCGGTGATCGCCACCGTCAATGGCGAGAAGCTGACCGAGGCGGACCTTGGGCTTGCCGAGGGTGAACTGTCGCAGCAATTCGCGCAGTTGCCGCCCGAGCAGCGCCGCGCCGCCGCCCTTTCTGCAGCCATCGAGATCCGCGTCATGGCCGCCCAGGCGGTCGCCACCGGGCTCGACAAGGATCCCGAATTCCAGCGCCGCATGGCGTTCCTGCAGCAGCGCGCGCTGCATGGCGAGATGGTCGAGAAGGGCGTCGTCGACAAGGTCACCGACGCCGAGGTGCGCGCCCGCTACGACCAGGAAATCGCCAGCACGCCGCCGGTCAATGAGGTTCATGCCCGTCACATCCTCGTGAAGACGAAGGAAGAGGCCGAGGCGATCATCAAGCAGCTCGACGGCGGCGCCGATTTCCAGAAGCTCGCCAACGAGCACACCAGCGATCCCTCGGGCAAGACCAATGGCGGCGATCTCGGCTGGTTCGGCCCGGGCCAGATGGTGCCGGAATTCGACAAGGCGGCATTCGCGCTCGACGTCGGCAAATACACCAAGGAGCCGGTGCAGTCGCAGTTCGGCTGGCACGTCATCAAGCTCGAGGACAAGCGCACCAAACAGCCGCCGGCGTTCGACGACGTCAAGGACCAGGCCAAGCAGGCGGTCATCCGCGACAAGTATTTCGCGCTGGTCAAGCAGCTGCGCGGCGCCGCCAAGGTCGAAATCCCTGATGCCAATTTGAAGAAGGCCGTCGACACGATGGAAGCCGGCAAGTAGGCCAGCGTCGAAAAGCATACAAAAGGGCGCCGTTCGGCGCCCTTTTCGTTTCGAGCCTTGGCTGGCGGAAAGTCAGCGATAGTGGGTGGAGGCCTTGAACGTCGCCGGATCGCCTGCGGCAAGGGCACCGGTGAATTCGGGGATGCGCACCAGAAGCATCATCGCCCAGAACAGCGGCCAGTCCGTCCAGCGGCAAAACGCCGTGCCGACGGCCTGCGCCGTCTGGCGGTTCTCCTTGAAGGACGTTTTCACCGCCCGCCAGGCGAGGGCCAGCCTTGAGCGCCGGCCTTTCGTCAGCAGATCCATGCGCGCGTATTGGTAGCCCTTGTTGCGCCTGACATCCCAGACGAAGCCCAGGCCCTCATAGGCGTGGATCGAGACCGCCTCGGGGGCCACTTCCATGGTCACGCCATCCCTCAGCATTGCGTGCTGCCGAAGATGGGAGGAAACGAAGGGTCCATGATCGGCTTCGAAGCGATAGCGTTCGAGAACCGGCCGCCGGTACAAAGCGCCATTGTTGCTGACATGGATGATCTGGCCGCTACGGTTGCGGCGTTCGATGAAGCCGCGGTCGAGCAGCGACATCACCCGCATCATCATGGTGTCCTTGTCGTAAGTGGTGCGGCCGGAAATCGCATCGATCGTCGGATTTTTCACGACCGCTTCGTAAAGGATCGCCAGCCATCCGGGCCGTGTCAGGCAATCGGCCTCGACCACGGCGACGAGGTCCTGGCGGCAATAGGCGAGTGCTGCGTCTTTCAGTTGCGAGGACTCGTCGCTGTCATGCGTCGCGACGATCACCGAAGGGCAGGAAAAGGCCGGTTTTCCAGACAGTTCGGCCTCGATTGCCGATGCGTGGCCATGCGGCAGCATGATGATGATTTCAGCCGGAACGCCGCGCGCATCCTGCGCATAAGCGCGCACTGCCCGGCGCAGTTCGTCATCGCCATCTTGTGTCAGATAGTCGGAAACGATGATCAGGCTGACGGGCAGAACCGGCACGGCGTTTTCGGTCAAGTCGCCCCCCGGCGGTTGTCGGCGATCAGCCCGAGATGCCCGATATCACATAGCGGACGGTGGCACGGATTGTAACCTCGTCTTCGTCGAGACGGTTGGTCAAGAGGTGCTTCCAGGCATAGGAAGCCACGAGGTCGGCGACCAGCGCCGCATCGATATCGGCGGCAACCTCGCCTCGCGCCCTGGCGCGCTCGATGATCCGGGCGGTGTGGGACCGACGTCCATCGGCATAGCCAGTCAAGGCCACGGCCGCCGCTTCATCCGACTGCGCCTCGGCGATCAGCGACCGGAACACGCTGCCCGAGGATGTGTCACGCCAGTGCGCGAAGAGGTTTTGGAGGAAACCGACGAGATCGTTTTCGAGATTGCCGGTATCGGGGACGGCGACGCGCTTTTGCCGCTTGTAGACTTCCAGCAACAAGGCCGCCTTGCTCGGCCACCAGCGATAGATCGTGGGCTTGCCGGCGCGTGCCCGCCGCGCGACGGCCTCAATGGAGAATCCGGCGTAGCCGGCCTCGACCAGCACAGCCTCCGCGGCTTCGAGAATGGCCTCGGCGCTGTCGGGATTGCGCCGCGCCCCGATCGATCTGCGCGCCGGATCCTCGCCCATGTCTGTCCTCGCCAACACTTTCGCCGGCAATATAGGTGAGCCGGAACTCAAACGAAACGGCCCGTTTCCAGCGACTTGTGGAAGCAGGCCCGTATTCGCCCCTGGGGGGACTTCAGTTCATCGCTTGCGAGGTTTCCGAGGCGATCCGCCATTGGCCGTCGCTTTTGACAAGGCCGAGCGTGACCTTTGCCTTGCCGGTCATACGCGCCACCGATTTGTTCTTCGGCTGATAATCATAGCTCATCGCGAACACGGCTTCGGCGCGGTCCTCGCCCTGCGACGTCACGTCGAGGCTGCCGGGTTCGAGGCTGAACGACCAGGAGGCAAATTGCGCGAACCAGTCGGTCTTGAGCTTGATGACGGCGTCGCTGTCGTAGCGCGTGCCGAAGATGGTGGCGGAAGGGGCATAGAGCCGCTTGACGGTCTCGCCGATCGCCGCGGCATCGGGCGCCAGATAGTCATCGCGCAGGAATTTCTCGATCGCGGTCTTGTCGTCGCCGACGGAGCGTTCGAGCGCCACGACCTTTGTCTCGGGTGCCGGAGCGACCGGGGGCTTCTGTGCAACCGTCTCGCCGCCGGGCACGAATTCAAACCGTTCGAGCAGCGAACCCTGTTCCCAGGGGCGCTGCCCCTCGCGGGTTTCGGAAACCACGTCGCGGCGCACCGCGATCATCATGTCGTTGATGCTCTGGCCGGGTTCGGCCATGTGCCGCAGCAATGCGGCGGCAAACGGCGAATTGCGTCCCGTTCCGTCCATGGCGACGGCACCTGGGCCCGTCGAGAAGGCGATGAAGGAGCCGCGCGTCGAGTCGAACTGCGCAAGGCCGGCAATCGCCGTCGCCGAGCGCGTGGTGGCGGTGCGGCTCAGGCTGCGGGCAAAGGGATTGTTGCGGCAGGCATCGAGAAACACCAGGCTGACCTTGGTCTGCTGTTCCATGATGTCGAGGACTTCGTCGATCGGCACGGCTTCGAGTTGCAGCTTGACCGGCATGTCGAGCCGGGCGTCGACCGGGACGATGTAGTTGCGCCCTTCGACCTGCAGGCCATGGCCGGCATAATAGAACAGGCCGACGCCGGCGCCTTGCAGCGCATCGGAAAATTCGCCGATCTTGCGCTCGAGCTCACGCTTGCCGAGGTCGTTGCCCTCGATGACGTCGAAGCCGATCGAGCGCAGCTTGCCGGCAATGTCGAGGGCATCGTTGACCGGATTGGCGAGCGTGCCGGCCTCGGCATAGGTGCCGTTGCCGATGACCAGCGCCACGCGCCGTTCCGGCTGCGCATCGGCGCTCAGGAGCAAAAGCCCCATAAACGCCACCGCCAAGATCACCAGCCTGCCCATGGCCGATATCATAACGCCAGAGGCCCCGGTGACGCCAACGGATTTGAAATGCAAGCTTAATCCAAGCTGGCTTGCCGGTACCGGCGGCCAAGAAAACGCCCTTGCGCCGGGCCGTGGTATCGGGCAAACCGGCCTTCCCCAGCGTTTTCCGTCGCCCGAGGTCCCCAATGTCCGCAACGATTTCGCCGCTCGCGCCGAAGAAATATCCCAAAATGCCTGCCATTGAGGGCGTGCGCATCGCCACCGCCGAGGCCGGGATCAAATACAAGAACCGCACCGATTTGCTGGCCATGGTCTTTGACGCCGGAACTGCTGTTGCCGGTGTCTTCACGAAATCGAAATGCCCCTCGGCGCCGGTCGATTTCTGCCGGCAGAACCTTGGCGCCGGCAAGGCGCGGGTGCTGGTCGTCAACTCGGGCAACGCCAACGCCTTCACCGGCAAGAAGGGCCGCGCCTCTACCCAGCTGACCGGCGAAGCGGCGGCCAAGGCCGCCGGTTGCACGCCAGGCGAAGTGTTCCTCGCCTCCACCGGCGTCATCGGCGAGCCGCTCGACACCACCAAATTCAGCCATTTGCTGGCCGGACTGGTCAAGGACGGCAAGCCGGACCTTTGGACCGAAGCGGCCAAGGCCATCATGACCACCGACACCTATCCGAAAGTGGCGACCGCGACGGTCAAACTTGGCGACACCGACGTCATCATCAACGGCATTTCCAAGGGCGCCGGCATGATCGCGCCCGACATGGCGACGATGCTGTCCTTCATCGCCACCGACGCGCCGATCGCCGCCCCCGTGCTGCAGGATTTGTTGTCGCGCGGCACCGCCAAGACCTTCAATGCGGTCACCGTCGACAGCGACACCTCGACCAGCGACACACTGCTGTTGTTCGCCACCGGCACCGCGGCCAAGCGCGGCGCGCCGGCCATCAGCGATCCCAAGGATGCCCGCCTCGGCGCCTTCCGCCGCGCACTTGGCAAAGTGCTGAAATCGCTGGCGCTGCAAGTGGTGCGCGACGGCGAGGGCGCCCGCAAGCAGGTCGAAGTCACCGTCACCGGCGCGAAGTCGGCGCGCTCGGCCAAGCGCATCGCGCTGTCGATCGCCAATTCGCCGCTGGTCAAGACGGCGGTTGCCGGCGAGGACGCCAATTGGGGCCGCGTCGTCATGGCCGTCGGCAAGGCCGGCGAACCTGCCGATCGCGATCTTTTGTCGATCTGGTTCGGCGACAACCGTCTGGCTCATGAAGGCGAGCGCGACCCCAACTATTCCGAGGAAGCGACTTCGGCCTACATGAAGCGCGACGACATCCGCATCCGCGCCGATATCGGCATCGGCCGCGGCAAGGCGACGGTGTGGACCTGCGACCTCACCAAGGAATATGTCGCCATCAATGGCGATTACCGGAGCTGATGGAATTGGCTTCCAGGCATCCGGCAAGCATGCTCGCCATTGTGCGCCGCTACGAGGCGGCGGGTTTTCGCGCCTGGCCGGCGGCGGCCGTCCACTATGACGGCACCTGGGTGGTGCGGCTGACGGCCGGCCATCCGGCCAAGCGGCTGAACTCGGTCAATCCGCTCGATCCCGGCGATACCCAGCACATTGCCGAGCGCATCGGCCGCGCCAGCCGGCGCTTCGATGCCTATGGCAGGCCGCTGACCTTCCGCATCTCGCCGCTGTCGGGGCCGGACCTGGCCAGGCATCTCGACAATGAGGGCTGGAGCACATTCGACGAATCGCTGGTGATGCGGCTGCCGCTGGCGGACGCGCAACTGGCGCCGGCAATGGACCAGATTCCGCTGAAGGATATCAGCCGCTTTCTTGGTGCGTCGCTCAAGGTCAGCGGCTCGGATCCATCGCTTCGGCCGGGGCTTTCGGAAATCATCGGCGCCATTCAACCCGAGGTCGGGCTGTTTGCGCTCGAAGAGGGGGCCGAGCCGCTGGCTGTGCTGATCTGCGTCCATGACGGCGATCTTGCCGGCCTGTTCGAAATCGCCACCGACAAATCGGCGCGCAACAAGGGCCATGGCCGTAACCTGATCCTGTCGGCGCTGAAATGGGCCAGGCTGCGCGGGGCGCGTGAAGCCTGGCTGCAGGTCGAGGCCGGCAATGCGCCGGCGCTGGCGCTCTATCGTTCGCTCGGCTTCGAGGAGGTCTATCGCTACCACTATCGCCGGCCGCCAGGCGCATGAGCGAGATTGCTAAAGGTAAACGCCTGCTCCTGGTCGCCGCCTGCGCGCTGGTCGATACCGATGGCCGCGTGCTTCTGGCGCAGCGGCCCGAGGGCAAACAGCTTGCCGGCCTGTGGGAGTTTCCGGGCGGCAAGGTCGAGCCCGGCGAGACGCCGGAACAGTGCCTGATCCGCGAACTGCAGGAGGAGATCGGCATCGAGACCGACATACCCTGCCTGGCGCCGCTCACCTTCGCCAGCCATTCCTACGATGATTTCCATCTCCTGATGCCGCTCTTCGTCTGCCGCCGCTTTCGCGGCATCGCGCAGCCGAAAGAGGGGCAGGCGTTGAAATGGGTGCGACCAAAGCAGATGCGCGACTATCCGATGCCGCCTGCCGATGCGCCGCTGATCCAGTTCCTCATAGACCTGTTGTGAGCAGAAGCCATTTCGCGGCCTGATTTAGCCAGCGTTAATGGAAGATTTATCTCGTCGTGAAAAATTGCGGCAAAGCGGATTCGCCGGGAGCGATTGCATGAGCCTCGACAGGGAGTGGGATTCGATCCGGCCGGATCGCAGCTTTCGCGCCGCCAATGCCGGCATGAGCATATTGCGCATCACGTTGCTGTTCGGCTCGGCGGCGGTGGCGCTGACCCTGATTGCGGTCCCCATCCTCGACAAACAGATGCGATCGACCAGCCGCGATGCTGTTGCAAACGGCCTGGACACGATGAGCACCGGTTCGATCGGCTCGCGCGCCACCTATACGCTGCGCAGAAGCGTGCTGCAGCCCTCACCCAGTTCCGTCTGCATCATCCGCGCCGACGGCCGGCGCAGCGGTGACTGCTGACGAAGAAGGTGAACAAAAGCTTATTGATTTCCTTAACGCGGGCCCCGTTTCATCGCCTGTTAAGCTTATGCCGTTAACCTTTCTTAACAGGTCGGCGGTATGGTCGTGGCAAGAGGGATCGACGATCATGAAGACATTGTTGCAGCGTTTCTTGGAAGACGAAACAGGCGCCACGGCCATTGAATATGGCCTGATTGTCGCCGTGCTGTCGCTTGCCATCGTCGGCGGCGTCGGCAAAGTCGGCAATGCGATCCAGTTTCTGTTCAGCGACACCAACAGCAAGCTTGCCAACGCCTTTGCCGAGCACTGATCCGGAGCTAAGTCACCGCCCGCCGGGATTTTCCAGTATCGTCTTCAGCGAGACCTTCGCCGAGCCCGGTTTCAAGGGCTTTTGCTGCGAGGCATCGGGTGCCCAGCCCGACATCCAGACAACAGAGAAACTTGCCCTGATCCGACCGTCGGCGTCCGAAAAGCGTTCGGCATAGATTTCGGCGGCACGGGCAAACAGCTTCCGCGCACCCGGCCGCCGGCTGCGATCGGTCAGCGCGCTGGTTTCGCCCATCGCCCTGAGATCGGCGATGAGGTTGAAAAGGGTGTCGTAGCGCACGGTAACCGTTTCGACGTCGGCCACCGGCAGCGCAAGGCCGGCGCGCTGCAGAAGTGCGCCGGCGTCGCGAACATCGGTGAAGGGGATGACACGCGGGCTGGCGCCGCCATAAAGCTCGGTCTCGGCGGCTAGCAGGCTTTCGCGCAGTTCTGAAAGCGTGCCGGAGCCGGCGAAAGCGCCGAGGAAAAGCCCGTCGGGCCGCAGCGCACGGCGGATCTGCACCAGCATGCCGGGAATGTCGTTCATCGCCTGCAACGACAGCAGCGAGACGGCGAGGTCCAGGCTTTCAGGCGGAAACGGCACGGTCTCCAGCGGTGCCAGAAGCCCTGGCTGGCCGTCCAGAAACGCTGCGTCTGCCTCGACGCGCACGATCTCCGCTGCCTTGCCGCTTGCGGCAACCACGTCCGTTGCGTCCGGCGTCTGGCAAAACAGCACGGCGGCCTTGCCGAACCGGCGTTCGACCGCGCCGAGCCGGTCGGCTAGGTCTTCCGCTGCCCGCCGCATCAGAAAATCGGCGCCGGCCACGGGATGGCCCAATGCCCGGCGCTTGTGTGCCAGCCAGAGCTCTGTATCGATGATGGGCTGCAAGGCAAACATCCCTGTCTGTCCGCCTTGTGATATCGTGGCGCGGACGACAAACCACGTGGCCGATCCGGTGATGGAGATCAAGAGCCTGGCTCAAACGATGTTGGACTGGCCGGCACGGGTGCTGTTCCCGCCGGTCTGCGCCGGCTGCCGCAGGCATGTCTCGCAGCCCGGCGTTTTATGTGGCGCCTGCTGGCCCAAACTCAGGCTCCTGGAGAGGCCGTGGTGCGCGGTGATGGGCACGCCATTCACCCACGACATGGGCGAGGGGTTCCTGTCGGCCGAAGCGATCGCCGATCCGCCGCCTTTCGAGCGGGCGCGGGCGGCCGTGGCCTATTCGGGTGTCGCCCGACAGATGGTGCAAGGGTTGAAATACCAGGACCGCACCGATCTCGCGCCATGGATGGCGCGCTGGATGCTGCGCGCCGGGGCCGAACTGATCGCGGACGCTGATGTCGTCGTGCCGGTGCCGCTGCACTGGCGGCGCTTTTTCAGGCGCCAGTTCAACCAGTCGGCGGAACTGGCAAGGGCTGTTTCGCAGCTCAGCGGGTTGCGTTTCTCGCCCTCGGCGATCCGGCGCGTCAAACTCACGCGCCAGCAGGTCGGGCTGGAGCGGCAGGAGCGCGAGGACAATGTGCGCGCCGCCTTCCGTGTGCCGACGGAAGCGGAAATCGAGATCGCCGGCCGCCGCGTGCTTCTGGTCGACGATGTCTACACCACCGGCGCCACTGTGCGCTCGGTCGCCAAGGCACTGAAAAAGGGCGGCGCCGCAGGGGTCGACGTGCTGACCTTCGCGCGTGTCCTGCCGGGGGACTTTCGGGCCGACGAGTCCGCGACTATATAAGATCAGGGAAAGACAGGATTGCAGGCTGATGCTCGATGTGACGATCTACACCCGCATGATGTGCGGCTATTGCGCGGCGGCCAAGCGGCTGCTCGACCGCAAGGGTGTCGCCTACACCGAGCATGACGCATCCTTCTCGCCGGAATTGCGCCAGGAAATGATGTCGCGGGCGCACGGGCGGACCACCTTTCCGCAGATTTTCATCGGCGACACCCATGTCGGCGGTTCCGACGAACTCCATGAACTGGAGGCGCGGGGGCAACTGGACAGGCTGCTTGCCGACGGCTCGACGACACAGAGGGCATGACGATGGGTGTTTTCAAGGCGGCGGCGATCCAGATGCGTTCAGGCGAAAGCCCTGAGCGCAATGCGGTCGATCTGGAGCGGCTGGTGCGCGAGGCGGCAAGCCTGGGTGCTACCTACATCCAGACCCCGGAAATGACCGGCGCGCTGATCCGCGACAAGGAAGCCAGGGCTGCCTCCTTCACTTCGGAAGACAAGGACATCATCGTTTCGACCGCGCGCAAGCTCGCCAGCGAACTCGGCGTCTTCCTGCATATCGGCTCGACCGCCATCCTGCGCGCCGACGGCAAGCTCGCCAACCGGGCGCTGCTGTTTGGGCCGGACGGCGCCACGCTTGCCACCTACGACAAGATCCACATGTTCGATGTCGATCTCGACAATGGCGAGAGCTGGCGCGAATCCGCTGCCTATGAACCGGGCACCGAGGCCGTCGTCGCCGAGATCGATGGCGCCAGGCTTGGCTTTGCAGTCTGCTACGATCTGCGCTTTCCGCAGCTGTTCCGCGCCGAGGCGCTGGCCGGCGCCGACCTTTTGTCGGTACCCGCCGCTTTCACGCGCCAGACCGGCGAAGCCCATTGGCATGTTCTGCTGCGGGCCCGCGCCATCGAGAACGGCGCCTATGTCGTCGCCGCGGCGCAAGGTGGTGTGCACGAGGACGGCCGCGAGACCTATGGCCATTCGCTGATCGTCGATCCGTGGGGCCGCATCATCGCTGAAGCGGCGCACGCCGAGCCTGGCGTGATCGTCGCCGAGATTGACACCGCACAGTCATCGTCCGCGCGCAAAAAAATCCCCAACCTCAAGAACGCGCGCGATTTTGCCGTCAATGCCGGCACGGCAGAAGTGCCGCGGCTGAGGGGCGCAGCCTCGTGATCCGTTTTGCCCTGATCTGCGAGCATGAACACGAGTTCGAGGGCTGGTTTCGCAGCAATGACGATTTCGACACGCAGAAAAGGCGTGGCTTCGTCGATTGCCCGAGCTGCGGTTCGCACAAGGTGCAAAAGGCACTGATGGCGCCGGCGGTCTCCACCGCCCGCAAGCAGGAAACGATTGCGCTGGCCATGGGCGAAGCGCAGAAGCAGGCGCTGGCGCAGCTGAAGGCGATGGCCGAGAAGGTGCGCGAGAATGCCGATTATGTCGGCGACAAATTCGCCGAGGAGGCGCGCAAGATCCATTTCGGTGAAATCGATCCGCGCGGCATCTATGGCGAGGCGACGCTGGACGAAGCCAAGAGCCTCGCCGAAGACGGCGTCGAGTTCATGCCGATCCCGAGCTTTCCGGAGGACCGGAACTGAATTCCAACGGAGCTTCGCGTGACCTGAAGGCAGCAGAGCCGCAACGCGGAATTAGGGGTGTCATCGATCGCCTGGCCCGCCGCGTTCTCGTCAAGCTCAGCGCTCACCACACGGTCGACGGGTTGGTGATTGTGAGCGACAAGGGCGCTGACAAGATCGTTGAGGCGCTCGGCCTTATCAGGGATTTCGACCCGGTACGCTACAAGCATATGCTGCGCGACGTCAGGCAGATTCTCGTCACGACGCTTCCATCCTCGGTTGCTCAATGGGCAGTTGCATCACAGGCCTGCGAACTGGACGAACGCTATCTTGTCCACGAAGACACGACATCCGAGCGCGTTGCATCGTCTATCGTTCATGAAGCCACGCATGCCCGCCTGATGCGATGCGGCATCGGCTATGAAGAGGCATTACGAGATCGGGTCGAGCAAGTTTGCCTGCGCCGGGAGATCGCCTTCGCCGCCAGATTGCCGACCGGACGAGGCCGGCTTGAGGACGTCGAGGCGACACTTGCCGCCATGCCCGATCTCTCGGACGAAGCGATGGCCGAACGTTACCTCGACGGTGTACGGGATGCTCTTCTCTATAACGACTTGCCCAGATGGTTTGTCGGTCTCGTCATGTCCTACGGGCGCTGGCAACACCGACGCCGTTTTGCGCGGCGGCGGGCAGGCTGACCGGCTAGACGCTACTGCCGATCAGCTTTGCAAGCAGGCCAGCTAGCGTGTCGCGTTCGGCAACGGTCAGGCCGGCGAGGATTTCGTGTTCGTTGGCAACGTGGGCGGTCAGGGCCGCATCGATCAAGGCCAGACCGTTTTCCGTGAGTTGCACGACAATGCCGCGCCGGTCGTTGGGGTGCGGGCCGCGCAGGATCAGGCCTGCTTTTTCCAGCCGGTCGAGCCGGTTGGTCATAGCGCCCGACGTCACCATCGTCGCCTCGTAGAGAGCGGTCGGTGTCAGCGCATAAGGCTGGCCGGAACGCCGCAGCGTTGCCAGGACGTCGAATTCGCCGGCCTGCAATCCGAAACGGGCAAATAGCGGTGCGAGGCGGTCGCGGGCGACCAGCGACGAGGCTTCATTCAGCCGCCCAAGCACCAGCATCGGCGAAACGTCCAGGTCGGGGCGCTCCCGTTTCCATTGCTCGACCGCCTTTGCCGCGCGATCCATTTGTCTTACCATTAAATATCTTTACGTTAAGAATCTTTGTGCTATGTTACCTCAAGATACAAGACCGGCGCAGCGCCGCAAGTGCCAATTTCGCAAGTGAGTGGACGAGACGATCCGATGAAATTTCTCTGGGAATCGGCGCTTGGCCTTCTGGTCGTCACCGGTGGCCTGCTCGGCCTGACGCTGCCGTTCGGCAAGCTGGCCACCGCGGCCGGCGTCCCGCCGATGGTCTGGGCCTTCGTCATCTCGTTCGGCGCCGGCAGCGTCCTGTTGTGTGCTTTGCTCGCCAGCGGCCAGCGCATGCGGCCCACCCCGCACCGGCTGCGCTATTTCTTCATCACGGCCGCCGTGTCCTATGCCGCGCCCAATTTGTTGATGTTTTCGGCCATCCCGCATCTCGGCGCCGGTTACACCGGCATCATGTTCACGCTGTCGCCGGTCGTTACGCTGGTGTTTTCGATCCTGCTTGGCGTGCGCCGGCCCAACATGCTCGGCATCATCGGCATCGCCGTCGGCTTCATCGGCGCGGTCATGGTGGCGGTGACGCGCGGCGAAGCCGGCCAGCCGGCTGATTTCTTCTGGGTGCTGGTCGGGCTCATGATTCCGGTCAGCCTTGCCGCCGGCAACATCTATCGCACCGTCGACTGGCCTGAAGGCACCGGCCCGATCGAGCTTGCGGTCGGCAGCCACCTGGCTTCGGCAGCGCTGCTGCTGATCGGCATTCTCGTGCTATTTGGCGTCGGCGCCTTCGCCCCGCTCGCCAGCGTGCCGCTGGTCGTCGTTGCGCAGGTTGCGTCAGCTTCGGCGATGTTCGCCTTCTTCTTCCGGCTGCAGGCGGTCGGCGGACCGGTCTATCTCAGCCAGATCGGCTATGTGGCGGCGGCCGTCGGGCTGTTTGCCGGCACGATCTTTCTAGGCGAGCACTATCAGCTGCTGACCTGGGCCGGAGCGGTCATTATCACCATCGGCGTGATCATCACCACCAAGGCACAAAGCCAGAAGGCGTGAGACGGCTAGATCTGGTTCGCGTCGAAGCGTTTGCGCAGGGTGGGCGGGGCGACGTTTCGCCAGGCTGTTCGAATTGCGCTGCGAAACGTCTGTTCGTCGCAGGCTTCGAGCGTGATCGACGTCCAGCCCTTTTGGCCCCAACCGCCGGGCACCGGCCTGAAAACCGACGGTTCGGCCGCCGCCATCATCTCTTGCTGGTCGCGGTCGAGCTTGACGACGGCGCGGCCGGCTTCGGGCAGCGACACGAAGATGCGGTTGCGGACCCGGAAGTCAGCCTTGCCGAAATGCGATTTCTCGACCGTTTCGGGAAGATCGAGCGCGAGCTTTCGGGCCCTCAGAGTATCCACGGCCGCCAACGCTCCTTCGTTCAGACCGACCCCTTCTCGGCCAGCACCATGTAGTTGACGTCCATGTCCTTGGAGCGCTGCCAGCGGTCGGCGAGCGGGTGGTAGATGACGCCGGTGCGGTCGATGACCGTCATGGCGGCGTTGCCCAGCGCCTTTTCCAGCTCTTCGGGCCGCACCAGCTTGCCGAACTGGTGGGTGCCGCGCGGCAGCCAGCGCAGCACGTATTCGGCGCCGATGATGGCCAGACCGAGAGCCTTCAGCGTTCGGTTGATGGTGGCCACGAACATGATGCCGCCGGGCTTCACCATCTCTGCGCACTTGCCGATGAACAGGTCGATGTCGGCGACATGCTCGACCACTTCCATGTTGAGGATGACGTCGAATTTCTCGCCGGAATCGGCAAGGTCTTCCGCGGTCGTTGCGCGGTAATCGACCGTCACACCGCCTTCGGCCGCGTGCAGCTTGGCCACCTCAATGTTGGTTGCCGATGCGTCGGCACCGACCACTTCGGCGCCAAGCCTGGCCATCGGCTCGCACAACAGCCCGCCGCCGCAGCCTATATCCAGGAAGCGCAGGCCTTCGAACGGCCGCGCCGCGCGCGGGTCACGGCCGAAGCGCGCCGCCACCTGGTCGCGGATATAGGCCAGCCGGACCGGGTTGAACTTGTGCAGCGGGCGGAATTTGCCGTTCGGGTTCCACCATTCGGCGGCAAGGGCTGAGAAGCGTTCGACTTCTCCGGCGTCGATCGTCGATCGGCGGGGCTCTGGCATGGGGCGGGTCTCCTAGAGCATGACCCCGAAAATCGGCTTCGATTTTTTCGGAAAGGATCATACGCAAAATCAAAGTGCTACAGCGTCCGTTGCGCGTCCGAAAGGACGCGCGGCGCTGTAGAGCGCTAGGAAGTCGGGTGCCGGGGCAAGAAAGTCAAGACGGGTTTTTGCGGCTCCTGCCAGAACCGGCCGGCGATGACGCCGCGTCGGCCGGTGTTGTCGGCCGCGACCTGTCAGCGCTTGGCCACCTGATCGCCCATTGGTGCAGCGAGGTTGCTCGCCTCTTAACATCAAATTTACGAGCCTAGCGGTTTTCCAGCGCGCGATCGGGATTTGGCATGTACATTGCTCGTCCGATCATCGAGATCACTTGGTGCGAATCAAGACCCAGATCATTGCGACACTACTGAGCGCTGCGGCCCTGATTGGCCTGGTGGGCGGCATAGCGATATTCTCCCAGATGTCGCTGACCAGATCCCACGCGCTGGCCGAGGCGACAAGCGCCGGGCGGCAACTGGCGGAAGCCATAGCCTTCAAAGCTTCCGATGCGCGGCCGGTGTTCGAGAGGCCCGAGGCGCTACGCGAGTTCGTGACCTCGCAGCACGGCCGTTCGAAACGCGATCTCGTCGTCGTCGATCGCGGCAAGGTCATCCTGGCCGACGTCCCCGGTGAGGAACAGAATGTCGGAACCGTGTTCGAGCACGATCGCGGCAACGAAGTCGCCCGCACGCTCGACGATGGCGAGCCGCGCGACTTCGTCGAAGACAGCGGCGACGTGTCCGAGCCGATCAACCTGGTCGTTGTTCCGATCGAGGACACCCCCGGTAAGGTCGTCGGCGCCGTGCTGTACGAATACACGCCGCTGCTGCGCGCCGTCCAACAGCGGACCAACGACATGCTGTGGCTTGTCGGCCTTTCCACTGTCGCAGCCATGCTGGTTGCCGCGCTCTCCGCTTTCCTGTTGCTCAGCCGTTTCGGCGCCGGCCTTTCCGGCCTCAACCGCGGCATCGAAGCGCTGGCACGTGGCGACGCCGGCTCTCGTATCGGCGGCACGTCCAGGGACGAGTTCGGCCAGTTGGCGCAAGGCTTCGACAGCATGGCGTCGCAGCTCGAATCCTCGCGCCTGCAGCTCGTCGACCAGAAGGCTTACATCGAGGATATCGTGCGCACGGTCGCCGAGGGCATCGCCGTCCTCGACGGCGAGGGGCGGATCGTGTCGGTCAATCCGGCGGCCGCCGACATTGCGGGGCGGCACGCCAGCAAGATCGAGGGGCAGGACTGGCGCTCGGTGCTGGAGATGCGGGGACTGTCGGGAGACAGGCTGACGCCGGGAGCATCCCCGGTCGAACTGGCGCTGGCCACGGGTCGTCGACACCAGAGCGAGGTGCGGCTGGTGAAGCCGGACGGATCGCAGCTGCCAGTGGTCGCGAGCTGCAACCCGCTCAATCGCGCCGATGGCGGCATCGTTCTGACGCTCAGCGACATCAGCGAATTGCGCAGCGCCGAGCGGGCGGTGAACGATCGCGCCGAGGAGTTGGCGACGCTCAACCACGAATTGAAGCAGACGTCGCAAGCCACGACCCGCCTGGTCAAACTTGGAGAATTGCTGCAGGCCTGCGTTACCTTCCATGAGGCGTTTTCGGTCGTCGGCTCGGCCATGCCTGACTTCTTCGACGGCCTGAGCGGAACCGTCCACCTGACCAGCGCCTCGCGCAACCTGGTCGAGGAAATGGCGCATTGGGGCGATATGCGGTCAAGCGTCGGGCAATTTGCCCCGGAAGACTGCTGGGCGCTGCGCCGCGGCCAGGAGCATGTCGCGGGTCCCGGCATGCTGACGCCGCGCTGCAACCACATCACCGAAAATGGCGGTCGCGGCTATGTCTGCATGCCGCTGGCGGCGCAGGGCGAAACGCTTGGCATCCTGCATCTGTGCGAACCCAATGCCGCCGAGAGGCCGCAATGGCTCTCGGAGCGGCAACAGGTGCTGCGCGGCGTCGTCGACACGCTGGCGCTGGCGCTGGCCAATCTGCGTCTGCGCGAGACGCTGCGCCAGCAATCGATCCGCGACCCCAACACCGGGCTCTACAACCGCCGTTATCTCGAGGAGACAAGCAGCCGCGAGTTGAGGCGCCTGCAGCGTTCCGGGCAGCCGATGGCGGTAATCATGCTGGACGTCGATCATTTCAAGCAATTCAACGACACGTTCGGCCATGAAGCGGGCGACCTCGTGCTCAAGCAGGTCGCCGCCGCGCTGCTCGACCACGCCAGGGATAGCGATGTGGTGTCTCGCTATGGCGGCGAGGAATTCGCGCTGATGCTTCCGGGGACGTCGCTCGCCGATGCCGCCGAGCGCGCCGAGGCACTGCGCAAGGCGATCAAGCAGCTGCATCTGGCGCATCGCGGCCGCACGCTCGGCACCATCACGGCCTCATTCGGCGTGTCCGCCTTCCCGGAACTCGGCGCGTCATGGGTCGAGATCGTCAACGCCGCTGATCGTTCGCTCTATCAGGCAAAGGCGGACGGCCGCGACCGTGTCGTTGCCGGACTGGGCAAGGCCGATCCCGACTGGGAACTGTCTACGGCCAGCCAGAGCGTGGGTTAACTCGACAGGGCGACCTCGGCATGTCGCATGTCGACGCTGGCGGGATCGATGGCCCGCATCGCCTCGCAATCGCCTATCTCGGCCATGATCCGTCCTGCGGCAGCGAGAGCCTGCTCGCGGTTGCGCCAGAGCACAACATCGACCCAGCCGCCATCATCCCGCCGGGCCAGGCAGCGGCTGACGAAACCCGGTTGCCGTGCCAGCCAGTCGCTGACCAGGCTGTTGCCGGCGGCGAAGCCCACTTCGGTCCCCGGCTTGAGGCGAAAATTGACGATTTCCAGGGTCTCGGTCATTTCGCGCCCAACACGTCGCGCAGTTTTGCCGCCAGTTGCTCGATGGTGAAGGGTTTGGCCAGGAAATGCACGTCATGGTCGAGCACGCCATTGTGGACCACGGCGTTCTTGGTGAAGCCGGTGGTGAAGATCACCTTCAGCTGCGGCAGGCGCGCGAGCGCCTCCTCGGCGAGCTTGCGGCCGTTCATCACCGGCATGACGATGTCGGTGAACAGAAGCGCGACACCTGGATTGTCCGCCAGTTTCTGCAGCGCTTCGTGGCCGCTGCCGGCATGGATGACGGTGTAGCCGAGTTCGCGCAATGCGTCGGTCGTCGAGGCGCGCACGCGGGCGTCGTCCTCGACAACAAGGACCGTCTCGGTGACCGCTGCGGGATTGTCGTCTCGGCCAGTGGGCAAGACAGGCTCTTCCGCACCGAAGAAACGCGGCAGGTAGATCTTGATCGTCGTGCCTTCGCCGGGTTCGGAGTAGATCTTGACGTGACCGCCCGACTGCTTGACGAAGCCGAACACCTGGCTCAGCCCCAGGCCGGTGCCCTTGTTGACCGGCTTGGTGGTGAAGAACGGCTCGAAGGCCTTCTCCATGATGTCCTCCGACATGCCGGCGCCTGTGTCGCTGACCGCGATCATCACATACTGGCCGGCTTTGACCTCGGCATGGGTGATGGCGTAGCTATCGTCGAGATGGCTGTTGGCGGTCTCGATGGTCAGCTTGCCATTGTCGTCCATGGCATCGCGGGCGTTGACCGCCAGGTTGAGGATGGCGTTCTCGATCTGGCTCGGATCGGCATGGGTTTTCCACAGGCCGCCCGCGAGCACGGTTTCGATGCGGATAGTTTCGCCGAGCGCCCGCCGCAACAGGTCCGACATCCCGGTGACCAGACGATTGGTGTCGACCACTTGCGGCGCCAGCGGCTGCTGGCGCGAGAAGGCAAGCAGCCGGGAGGTTAGATTGGCGGCGCGCATCGCCGCGTCGGCTGCCGCCTCGATGAATTTCGCGATGTCTTGCTCGCCGCGCGCGAGCTTGCGCTGCGCGAGGTTCATGGCGCTGATGATCACCGCCAGCATGTTGTTGAAATCGTGGGCGATGCCGCCCGTCAACTGGCCGACGGCTTCCATCTTCTGCATCTGGCGGATCTGCGATTCGGCCGTTTCGCGCGTCCGGATCTCGTTGCCGAGCTCGATGTTCTTGCGCATCAGCTCTTCCTGGGCGACGGCGACCTCGCGAAAACGGCGACGCGACAGGCGTATCGTGTAGGCGCCAAGCAGGAAGATTGCGAGCAGGGCTGCGAATGAGCCGATGCGCAGCCAGCTCTCGACCCGGTCGGTATGTTCGTCGCGGGCCGCGATGGCCGCGCCGCCGATGCGCCGGATGGTGTCCATGCTGGCCCTGATCTGGTCCATTGCGGCCTTGCCCTGGCCGCCGCGAACCAGTTCCAGCGCTTTCGCCGCATCGCCGCGATCGTAAAGCGCAATCGTCTGCGCCAGTTCAGCCTGCTTCAGCGAAAGCGCGTCCTTGATACGATTGATCTGCTGGACGAGTTCGTCGTCCGGTGCGGTCATGCTGTCGATGCGGGCAAGCTGGCCCGGAATGGCCTCGACCGCCTGCCTATAGGGCTGGAGGTAGGATTTGTCGCCGGTCAGGAGATAGCCGCGCTGACTGGTTTCGGCGTCCTGCGCCAGCGACAGCAGGCCGGACAGGGATTCCTGGTATTCGATGGCTTGGCGCGCCGCTTCGCGATTGGCCCTCTGGCCCTCGACCAGCACGGCGCGCGTGCCGACGATCAACGCCAGCACGGCGAAGCCGATGAACAGCGGCAGCGATTGCCATCTCATGGCATGCCGAAGACGAGCAATCATTTGATATGCCGGACCAAAAGCAGTTCCCCGCGGGCAGCATTTGGTAAGCGGCGGCGGGGCTGAACGCAATATGCCGTCGTCCTGAAGCCGGCAATCCGTGGCCAGCCTTGCGAAACGGCGATCATTTGGCTAAGGAGGCCGCGCATTCAGCGGCCGGCTTCTGTCGGACGCTTTCTTCCCCTTTCGGCCCCGGGCCGGCTTCAGTCAAAGGCATTTCGCTTCCATGGCGCGCATCGTGATGAAATTCGGCGGGACCTCCGTCGCCGACATCGCCCGCATCCGCAACGTGGCGCGTCACGTCAAACGTGAGGTCGATGCCGGCCATGAAGTGGCCGTGGTGGTGTCGGCCATGGCCGGCAAGACCAACGAACTGGTCGGTTGGACGCGCGAA
Organism: Mesorhizobium sp. P2_F7; assembly: GCF_056403695.1. Taxonomy (NCBI): domain Bacteria; kingdom Pseudomonadati; phylum Pseudomonadota; class Alphaproteobacteria; order Hyphomicrobiales; family Phyllobacteriaceae; genus Mesorhizobium; species Mesorhizobium sp. P2_F7. The sequence goes on from NZ_JBFUFA010000002.1 coordinate 763,934, forward strand.
GCCTCGCCGATGCATGACGCGCGCGAATATGACGCCGTCGTCGCCTCGGGCGAACAGGTCACTGCCGGCCTTTTGGCGATCACGCTGCAGAATATGGGCGTGCATGCCCGCTCCTGGCAGGGCTGGCAGATCCCGATCAAGACCGACAATGCGCATGGCGCGGCGCGCATCCTCGACATTGACGGCGCGTTCCTGATCAAGCGTTTCGGTGAGGGCCAGGTGGCGGTCGTCGCCGGCTTCCAGGGCATCGGCCCGGACAACCGCATCGCGACGCTCGGCCGCGGCGGTTCCGACACCAGCGCGGTGGCCATCGCAGCCGCAGTCAAGGCCGACCGCTGCGACATCTACACCGATGTCGACGGCGTCTACACCACCGATCCGCGCATCGAGCCCAAGGCGCGGCGGCTTAACAAGATTTCGTTCGAGGAAATGCTCGAAATGGCCTCGCTCGGCGCCAAGGTGCTGCAGGTGCGGTCGGTCGAGCTTGCCATGGTGCACAGGGTGCGTACTTTCGTGCGGTCGTCCTTCGACGATCCCGATGCACCCGGAATGGGGGATTTGCTCAATCCTCCGGGAACGCTCATTTGCGACGAGGAAGAGATCGTGGAACAGCAGGTCGTCACCGGAATTGCCTACGCCAAGGACGAAGCGCAGATTTCGCTGCGCCGCGTCGGCGACCGCCCGGGCGTTGCCGCCGGCATTTTCGGCCCGCTGGCCGAGGCCAACATCAATGTCGACATGATCGTCCAGAACATCTCCGAGGACGGCAAGTTCACCGACATGACCTTTACCGTTCCGTCCGGCGACGTCGACAAGGCGCTGGCCGTGCTCGAGCGCCTGAAGGCTTCGATCGGCTATGACGTCGTGCAGTCCGAAGCCGGCATGTCGAAGGTCTCGGTCATCGGCATCGGCATGCGCAGCCATGCGGGTGTCGCCGCCACGGCCTTCAAGGCGCTGGCCGACAAGGCCATCAATATCCGGGCCATCACCACCTCCGAGATCAAGATTTCGATACTGATCGACGGTCCCTACACCGAACTGGCGGTTCGCACTTTGCATTCCGTCTACGGTCTGGATAAGCAGTAGCGAGAACGATTTGAGTTGTTGCGTGTGCGCCGGTCGCAGTGGAAACTGCGGCGGGCAAAATTCCCATTGGAGAAGAAGCCGCGATGCGTGATACGGCCAGTGGCCCGCGCGTTCTGCTGAAACGGCTCCGCGAGCTCATGCAGGAGCCGCTGGAGCCGCAGGAGCGGCTTGACCGGATCGTGCGCGACATCGCCTCCAACATGGTCGCCGAAGTCTGCTCGCTCTACGTGCTGCGCGCCGATTCGGTGCTCGAACTCTACGCCACCGAGGGTCTGAACCCGAACGCCGTCCACCTGGCTCAGTTGCGGCTAGGGCAAGGCCTGGTCGGCACGATTGCGGCAAGCGCGCGGCCGCTTAACCTCTCCAATGCGCAGGAGCACCCGGCCTTCGCCTACCTGCCGGAGACGGGCGAAGAGATCTACAATTCCTTCCTCGGCGTGCCGGTGCTGAGGGCAGGGCGCACGCTGGGCGTGCTCGTCGTGCAGAACAAGACCATGCGCCACTACCGCGACGACGAGGTCGAGGCGCTGGAAACCACCGCCATGGTGATCGCCGAGATGATCGCCACCGGCGATCTCGCGCGGCTGACCCGGCCCGGGCTGGAACTCGATTTGCGCCGCCCTGTCAGCTTCACCGGCCTGTCCTTCAATGAAGGCGTCGGGCTTGGCCATGTCGTGCTGCACGAGCCGCGCATCGTCGTCACCAATCTGTTCAACGAGGATAGCGAGGAAGAGGTCCGACGGCTCGAGACGTCGCTCGGCTCGCTCAGGCTCTCCATCGACGACATGCTGGAACGACGCGACGTCGCCTTCGAGGGCGAGCATCGCGAGGTCCTCGAAGCCTATCGCATGTTCGCCAACGACCGCGGCTGGGTGCGCCGGCTGGAAGAGGCGATCCGCAACGGCCTGACGGCGGAAGCGGCGGTGGAGAAGGTGCAAAGCGACATGCGCGCCCGCATGCTGCACATGACCGATCCCTATCTGCGCGAGCGGATGAGCGATTTCGACGACCTCGCCAACCGGCTGCTGCGCCAGCTGATGGGACGCGGGCCGGAGGATGTCGCGGCGTCCTTGCCAAAGGACGCCATCCTAGTAGCCCGTTCGATGGGCGCAGCCGAACTGCTCGACTATCCCAGGGACAAGCTGCGCGGCGTGGTGCTGGAAGACGGCGCTGCCACCAGCCATGTCGTCATCGTCGCGCGCGCCATGGGAATTCCCGTCGCCGGCCAGATGAAGGGCGCCGTTTCCATGGCGGAAAACGGCGATGCCATCATCGTCGACGGCGAGGAAGGCACGATCCATCTCAGACCGCAGCCCGACCTCGAAGCCGCCTATGCCGAAAAGGTCCGCTTCCGGGCGCGCCGGCAGGAAGTCTACCGCGAACTGCGCAAGAAGCCGTCTATGACCAAGGACGGCGTCCAGGTCGATTTGCTGATGAATGCGGGTCTGGCCGTCGACCTGCCGCAGCTGGCCGAGGCGGGTGCTGCCGGCATCGGCCTGTTTCGCACCGAATTGCAGTTCATGGTCGCCTCGACCTTCCCGCGCGCCGAAGCGCAGGAGAAACTCTACCGCGACGTGCTCGACGCGGCGCGCGGCAAGCCGGTCACTTTCCGCACCATCGATATTGGCGGCGACAAGGTGCTGCCTTACTTCAAGGGCGCCATCCAGGAAGAAAACCCGGCGCTGGGCTGGCGCGCGATCCGCCTGACGCTCGACCGGCCGGGCCTGCTCAGGACCCAGATACGCGCTCTGCTGAAGGCCTGCGGCGGGCGCGAATTGAAGCTGATGCTGCCGATGGTTACCGAACTCGGCGAGATTGCCCAGGCGCGCGAGATCATCGACCGCGAGGTCAGGCATCTCTCGCGCTTTGCCCACCATCTGCCGACCAGCCTCAAGCTCGGCGCCATGCTGGAAGTGCCGTCGCTGCTGTTCCAGCTCGACGATCTGATGAAGGCGGTCGATTTCGTCTCGGTCGGCTCCAACGATCTGTTCCAGTTCGTCATGGCGGTCGATCGCGGCAACACACAGCTCGCCAACCGCTTCGACACGCTGTCGGCGCCGTTCCTCAGGGTGCTGAAGCAGATTGCGGACGCCGGCGCGCGCAACCACACGCCGGTGACGCTGTGCGGCGAACTGGCGGGAAAACCCATCTCCGCCATGGCGTTGATCGGCCTCGGCTACCGCTCGATCTCGATGTCTCCGGCTTCGATCGGCCCGGTCAAGGCGATGCTGACCGAACTGCCGCTGGAGGAATTGGAGGCCTTCTTTGCCGACAATCTGATGGCGCCGGCGCATGGGCTGCCGATGCGGGCGCTGCTGCAGGCCTTTGCCGACGACCGCTCCATCCCGCTATAGCATCAGCCCATGGTCAATCTTCCCCGCGAGCGTATGGATCAGGTCGTCAAGCGTTTCGAGATGCTCGAAGCGCAGATGTCGGCCGGGCCGGCGGCCGATGCCTATGTGAAGATGGCTTCGGAGTATTCCGAGCTTCAGGACATGGTGGCCAAGGTCAGGGAATTGCGTGCGGCCGAGCATGAGCAGGCCGACCTCGAAGCGATGCTTGCCGATAAAAGCACCGATGCCGAAATGCGGGCGCTGGCCGAAGCCGATCTGCCCGGGGTCGAGGAGCGTATCGAGGAACTGCAAAAGGATATCCAGATCCTGCTGCTGCCCAGGGATGCCGCCGACGACAAGAACGCCATCCTCGAAATTCGCGCCGGCACCGGCGGCGATGAGGCAGCGCTGTTCGCCGGCGACCTGTTTCGCATGTATGAGCGCTATGCCGCCGAACGCGGCTGGCGCTTCGAGACCGTGTCGGCCAGCGACGGCGAGGCCGGCGGCTTCAAGGAAATCATCGCCACCATTTCCGGCCGGGGCGTCTTTGCCCATCTGAAGTTCGAATCCGGCGTGCATCGCGTCCAGCGCGTGCCGGCCACCGAGGCCAGCGGGCGCATCCACACCTCGGCGGCGACGGTGGCCGTGCTGCCGGAAGCCGAAGAGGTCGATATCGACATCCGCGCCGAAGACATCCGCATCGACACCATGCGGGCCTCAGGCTCCGGCGGCCAGCATGTCAACACCACCGATTCGGCGGTGCGTATCACCCATCTGCCGACCGGCATCATGGTGGTGCAGGCGGAAAAGTCGCAGCACCAGAACCGGGCGAAAGCCATGCAGATTCTGCGCGCGCGGCTCTATGACATGGAGCGCAGCAAGGCGGACGAGGAGCGTTCCGAGGCGCGCAAATCGCAGGTCGGTTCCGGCGACCGCTCGGAGCGCATCCGCACCTACAATTTCCCGCAGGGGCGCCTTACCGATCACCGTATCAACCTGACGCTCTACAAGCTCGACCGGGTGATGATGGGCGAGCTGGACGAGGTCATCAATGCGCTGATCGCCGACCACCAGTCGAAGCTGCTTGCCGATATCGGGCTCGATGGCTGACATCCTGCCCGGCACGCTCGGGCCGCTGCTGCGGGCAGCGTGGGAGCGGCTGGCCGCGGCCGGCATTGCCGATCCGGCGCTGGACGCCAGGCTGATTGTCGAACATTTTTCCGGCACCGACCGCACGCAGGCCATCGCCGAGCCGCAAAGGGCGGTCGACGCCGGTACACTCGCTTCAATCGATGCTGCCTTGCGGCGCCGCCTTGCCGGCGAGCCGGTGCACCGCATCCTCGGCTATCGCGAATTCTACGGTCTGCGTCTTGGTCTGTCGCCGGAAACGCTTGAGCCGCGGCCGGATACCGAAACGCTGGTCGAGGCGGTCCTGCCTTTTGCCAGCGAAACGGCCGAAAGGCTGGGGGAATGCCGCATCCTCGACCTCGGCACCGGCACCGGCGCCATTGCGCTGGCCCTGCTCAGCGCCGTTCCCGCCGCGACCGCCACCGGCGGGGACATTTCACAAGATGCGCTCACGACCGCGACCCGCAATGCTGAGCAACTCGGGCTGGCCGACCGGTTCGAGGCCCTGCACTCCGACTGGTTCGCAAAAGTTTCGGGCCGCTACCATGTAATTGCCGCAAACCCTCCCTATATACCGTCTGAAGACATTGGAAATCTGCAGGACGAGGTCCGCGATTTCGATCCGCACAGAGCCCTCGACGGCGGTGTGGACGGTCTTGGCCCCTACAGAATCATCGCCGCCGGGGCGGCAAGATTTTTGGAAGCACAAGGCAAGATTGCGGTCGAGATCGGCCACACGCAGCGCAATGAGGTCAAAGACATATTCACGGCAGCCGGCTACAGGCTGGCCGGGGCATTTGTCGATCTCGGCGGAAACGACAGGGTTCTTATGTTTGAACAGGGAAAGCCTTGACGCAGTGCAAAAAAGCGCTTGGCAATGCCGGGGAATGCGGCTAGGGTCCGCCTTAACCGGATGAGACGAAGCAGGCAGTGCTCTTAGCGATTCGGTTTTCCTTGGAAATAGCTGCCTTCTTGCGCAAACGACGCCCAAGCTTCGTGCGGGAATCGTCCGGCAAGTGATGTAACCGGAACAGGATGACACGTGGCGCCAACGCAATTGATGCGGGCGAACGCCGGTGAAGAAACGAAACGGCTGGCTGCATGAGCGCCTCCGTTCGTGAAACGTTTTTCGAAAATTTCAAAATGAAGAGAGTCTTATGAGGCCACAACAGCAGAACAGGCGCATGCGCGGTCGCAACAACAATGGCGGCGGCGGTGGCAACAACAATAACAACAACAACAACCGCAAGGGCCCAAATCCCCTGACGCGCAACTACGAGAGCAACGGCCCGGACGTGAAGATCCGCGGATCGGCTCAGCAGATCGCCGAAAAATACGCCACTCTGGCCCGTGACGCGCACAGCTCCGGCGACCGGGTGATGGCGGAGAACTACCTCCAGCACGCCGAGCACTACAATCGCATCATCGCTGCCGCGCAGGCCCAGTTGCCGATCCAGAACCAGCAGCAGAATCGCGACGATTTCGACGACGATGAAGATCGCGACGATTTCGACAATGCCGGCAACGGCAATGGCGGCGAGACGCAAGCTCCGCAGGTCAACAACGGCAACGGTCCACAGCCGACGATCGAAGGCACGCCGGCCGAACTGGCATACGGCCAGGAAACCGGCCGCGAGAACAACAATGGCCGTGACAACAATGGCCGCAACAATAGCGGCCGCGACAACAATGGCCGCAACCGTGATCGCCGCCCCAATGGCGGTTATGGCCAGAACGACCAGCGTGGCGACTATGCCCAGCGCGGCGAGCAGAACAGCCAGCGCGGCGACCAGCAGCGCTTCACCGAAACCCCGGTGCAGGCGGAGGGCGTTTCCGTGGTTGAACCCGAAGCCGAGACCGGTTTCTCGGAGCCGGCGCCGCTGTACGAAAACCTGTCGCCGGCGGCTCTTGCCGCCCGTGCCGAGCTCAATGAAGCCGCTGCCGAGAGCGGCGCCGCCCGCCGCCCGCGGCGTCCGCGTCGCCCGCGCACCAGTGCCGATCATGTCGGTGACGACCAGTCTGGTGGTGACCTGGTTGGTGCCGACCAGCCGAACCGCGTCAGCGAGACCGTTGCAGCCACCGAGGTGGTGGATGCGGCGCCGGCTGAAAGCCCTGCCAGCGACCCGTTCGTCGTCGACGCCAACAACTGACCGAACAAGACGGTGATCCTTGAAACGGCGGAGAGAAATCTCCGCCGTTTTCGTTTGCTCAGGCATGCAATATCCTATGCGGCAAGTCTTGAGCGGCAATGGCTTGCGCCCCATATCTGGCGTGAACTGGACCCGGCTCGGATGAGCGGGTCCGTCACCGCAATCGGATCCGGTGCCGCAAAGCGGGCCGGTGATGGAAGGAGACAGATATGAACCTCGAGAAATACTCCGAGCGCGTCCGCGGATTCATCCAGTCCGCCCAGACCATGGCGCTCTCGCGCAATCACCAGCAATTCACCCCCGAACACATGCTGAAAGTCCTCGTTGACGACGATGAGGGTCTGGCCGCCTCGCTGATCGAGCGCGCCGGCGGCAATATCCGCGACGTCAAGCTCGGCGTCGAAACCGCGCTTGAGGCCATGCCCAAGGTGGAAGGCGGCAACGGCCAGCTTTATCTGGCGCAGCCGCTGGCCAAGGTGTTTTCGACGGCGGAAGAACTGGCCAAGAAGGCCGGCGATTCCTTTGTCACCGTCGAGCGGTTGCTGCAGGCGCTGGCGATGGAGAAATCGGCCAAGACAGCCGACATCCTGGCCAAGGCCGGCGTCACCGCACAGGCGCTGAACCAGGTCATCAACGATGTCCGCAAGGGTCGCACCGCCGATTCGGCGAGTGCTGAGCAGGCTTATGATGCGCTCAAGAAATACGCCCGCGACCTCACCGCCGACGCCCGTGCCGGCAAGCTGGACCCGGTAATCGGCCGTGACGACGAGATCCGCCGCACCATCCAGGTGCTGTCGCGGCGCACCAAGAACAATCCGGTGCTGATCGGCGAACCCGGAGTCGGCAAGACAGCGATCGCCGAAGGCCTGGCACTGCGCATCGTCAATGGCGACGTGCCGGAATCGCTGAAGGACAAGCAACTGATGGCGCTCGACATGGGCGCGCTGATTGCCGGCGCCAAATATCGCGGCGAATTCGAGGAGCGGCTGAAGGCGGTGCTCAACGAAGTCACCGCTGCCGCCGGCGGCATCATCCTGTTCATCGATGAGATGCACACGCTGGTCGGCGCCGGCAAGGCCGATGGCGCCATGGATGCGTCGAACCTGCTGAAGCCGGCGCTGGCGCGCGGCGAGCTGCACTGCGTCGGCGCGACCACGCTCGATGAATACAGGAAGCATGTCGAGAAGGATGCCGCCCTTGCCCGCCGTTTCCAGCCGGTTTTCGTCGACGAGCCGTCGGTGGAGGACACGGTTTCGATCCTGCGCGGCCTGAAGGAAAAGTATGAGCAGCACCACAAGGTGCGCATCTCGGATTCGGCCCTGGTCGCGGCGGCAACTCTGTCCAACCGCTATATCGCCGACAGGTTCCTGCCGGACAAGGCGATCGACCTCGTCGACGAAGCCGCTTCGCGGCTGAGGATGCAGGTCGATTCCAAGCCGGAGGCGCTGGACGAGATCGATCGTCGCATCATGCAGCTCAAGATTGAGCGCGAGGCGCTGAAGGTCGAGACCGACGACGCCTCGAAGGACCGACTCGCCCGGCTGGAGAAGGAACTCGTCGGCCTCGAGGAGGAATCGACCGAGATCACGACCAAATGGCAGGCCGAAAAGCAGAAGCTTGGGCTCGCCGCCGACCTGAAAAAGCAGCTCGACGAGGCCCGCAACGAGCTTGCCATTGCCCAGCGCAAGGGTGAATTCCAGCGCGCCGGCGAGCTTGCCTATGGCAAGATCCCGGAACTGGAAAAGAAACTCAAGGAAGCCGAAGCCCAGGATGGCAAGGCCGGCATGGTCGAAGAGGTGGTCACGCCCGACCACGTCGCCCATATCGTGTCGCGCTGGACCGGCATTCCGGTCGACAAAATGCTGCAGGGCGAGCGCGACAAGTTGCTGCGCATGGAAGACGAGATCGGCAAGCGTGTCGTCGGCCAGGGCGAGGCGGTGCAGGCGGTGTCCAAGGCCGTGCGTCGCGCCCGTGCCGGCCTGCAGGATCCGAACCGGCCGATCGGCTCGTTCATGTTCCTCGGGCCGACCGGCGTCGGCAAGACGGAGCTGACCAAGGCGCTGGCCAACTTCCTGTTCGACGACGAGAGCGCCCTGGTGCGCATCGACATGTCGGAATACATGGAAAAGCACTCGGTCGCCCGGCTGATCGGCGCGCCTCCCGGCTATGTCGGCTATGAGGAAGGCGGCGCCCTGACCGAAGCGGTGCGGCGCCGGCCCTATCAGGTCGTGCTGTTCGACGAGATCGAGAAGGCGCATCCCGATGTCTTCAACGTGCTGTTGCAGGTGCTCGACGATGGACGGCTCACCGACGGGCAGGGCCGCACGGTCGACTTCCGCAACACGCTGATCATCATGACGTCGAATCTCGGCGCTGAATATCTGGTCAATCTCGGCGAGGACCAGGATGTCGATGCCGTGCGCGACGAGGTGATGAATGTCGTCAAGGCGTCGTTCCGGCCGGAGTTCCTCAACCGCGTCGACGAGGTGATCCTGTTCCACCGGCTGCGCCGGCAGGATATGGGCCGCATCGTCGAGATCCAGCTCAAGCGGCTGGAAAGCCTGCTCGTCGACCGCAAGATCGCGCTGTCGCTCGACCAGGAATCGATCGACTGGCTGGCGGCTAAGGGCTACGACCCGGCCTATGGCGCACGGCCGCTGAAGCGGGTGATGCAGAAGGACCTGCAGGATCCGCTGGCGGAGAAGATCCTGCTCGGCGACATCCTCGACGGCTCGACCGTGAAGGTCACCGCCGGCTCCGACCGGTTGAATTTCCGGTCGAAGCCCACCGTGGTGGCGACCGAAGCCGCAGCCTGATCAAGCGCCGCGCGTCCCGAACGGACGCGCGGCGTTTTCTCATGAAATAACAATCCTTTGGCGGGGTGCAGATGACGCTGGACGACTACAACAGCCTCTGCGCCTCGCTGCCGCAGACGACCCACGTCGTGCAGTGGGGCGGCGCGCATGTTTGGAAAGTGGGCGGCAAGGTCTTCGCCATTGCCGGCCATGACCGGGAGGGAAGCGTCTTCGTCACCTTCAAATGTTCTGAAATGGCCTATGACATTCTGAAGGACCAGCCCGGCTGCCGGCCGGCGCCCTATCTGGCCTCGCGCGGCATGAAATGGATCCAGCGTCAGACAAGCCAGAGCATGGATGATGATGCGCTGAAGGACTATCTCGGCGAAAGCCATCGCCTCGTCGTCCTCAAGCTGACGAAGCAGACGCGCAAGGAATTGGGCCTGTAGCGAACCTGAAATCCGCCATCTTCATGCCCGGTTCATGTTGGAAAACTTATGTTCTGGTTTGCTGGCGAAGGGGTTTGCCCGCAGGCTTTTGACGGTCAGGGCGTTGCCTACGCATCCAAATGGTGGCGAGCGCGTTCTGAAGGGATACTGCCGGGGCGGCGGCAATTTACGCATGACCCCGAAAATCGAAATTCGATTTTCGGAAAGGATATGCGCAGACATAAAGTGTTACAGCGTCCTTTGCGCGTCCAAACAGATGCGCGGCGCTGTAAGTACCGGAGAGCTTGACCACCATGTTCCGCACGATCTTTGCCTTTTCGGTGCTCGCAGCCGGGCTGCTTGCGTCCAGCGCCATGGCATCGCCGACAGAGGACAACGCACGGCCGGTTGTTCGCGCTGCCGATAGCGCCGGCATTGTGCTCGCCCAGGACGGCAATCTCGACATCTACTACGACGCCAGGGGCAACCGCGTCATTGTCGATGCCGACACCGGCAAGGTCATCGCCATCCAGCCGCCGCAGACCAGGCTCGACCGCCGTGCGCTGCGTCGCCAGATGCGGGCGCGCGAACTCGGACGCGCACCGGTCGAGGATGACGACCGCTATTATCTCGACGATCCCGAGGACATGGCGCGTTTCCGCCGCCGGCAGTTGGACGATCAGGGACAAATTCCGGGTCCGCCGATTGAGGAATACGATCCCAACAGCGACAAATTCCTTGGGGGCTATCCCCAGGATGACGCCAATGATGATGGCGATGTTTATCCGGAAGCGCCGAAGTCGGCCGAGCCGCGGCCCGTCAAGCGCCAGCCGCTGAACGAGGCTTCGATCGACCCGGCCGAGCCGGCGGCGCCTGGCGACCAGGCCGCTCTGCCGCCGAAGACCGATGGCGGCAAGACGGTCGTCGATCCCTCGCTTTCACTCGGTGCGCGCCAGGATGTGGCGGCCTTGCAGGTGCTGCTCGACCGCGCCGGCGCCTCACCCGGCGTCATCGATGGACGGTTTGGCTCCAATGTCGACAAGGCGCTGGCCGCCTACAACCAGATCACCGGCAGCAATCTGCGCTCGACCGACGCGGTCGGCATCCAGGCAGCGCTGGCGCAAACCGGCGGCGACGCTTTCGCCAATTACACGATCACCCCCGAGGACGCGGCCGGCCCCTATGTCGCCTCGATACCGGAAGACTACAGCCAGAAAGCGCAGCTCGATCGCATGGCCTACACCTCTGTCACCGAGGCCTTGGCTGAGCGCTTCCACATGGACGAGAATTATCTGAAGGGACTCAATCCCGAGGCCGACTTCAACCGTCCCGGCACCATCATCAAAGTCGCTAATTTCGGCAGGCTGGTCTCCACTCCGGTTGCCCGCATCGTCGCCGACAAGGACAAAAAGCAGGTGTTCGCTTATGACGTCGCCGGCAAGCTGGTTGCCGCCTATCCCGCCACCATCGGCTCGGCCGACACGCCTTCGCCGACCGGCACACATACCGTGTCGCGCGTCGCGCTCGATCCGAACTACACCTACAACCCCAGCATCAATTTCAAGCAGGGCCAGAACGACAAGATCCTCACCATTCCGCCGGGGCCGAACGGGCCGGTCGGCTCGGTATGGATTGCGCTGGACAAGCCGACCTACGGCATTCACGGCACGCCCGATCCCTCCAAGATCGGCAAGACCGAAAGCCATGGCTGCGTGCGCCTGACCAACTGGGATGCGCGAGAACTGGCCAAGCTCGTCTCGCCGGGCGTCACGGTGGAATTCGTCGGCGGACCAACAATCGCGGATGTCGGCGGGACCTCAACCGACGAGTTTACGCAGCAGTGAGGCGCGCGGCGCGGCGGCATAGATGAGCTGTACCAGCAGGATGAAACCGATGCTGAGCAGCGGCGTGATCAGGCACAGCGCCGCGCCGGCCGCCCACAGCGCCTGTGCCTTGACGATACGATTGTAGACCGTGCGCCGCGCTTCAGCGTCCACATCCTCTGCGATCATGCCGTTCCCGTCGGCATACCACCAGCTTGCGAACAGCGTCACGCCCAGCATCAACAGGTTCAGCCAGTAGACGATCACCGCGGTTCGGAACTCGAGGAAGTCAGCCAGCAGGTCGGTCGAGAACGGCAGCAAGGCGATGAAGGCGAGAAAACACAGGTTCAGCGTCGCCAGCCGCCGATCTGACCTGGCGATCAGCCCGTGCTGGGCCTGCTGGCCGAACCAGAAGATGGTCAGCGTCAGGAAGCTCAGCGCATAGGTCAGGAAGCGCGGCGCCAGTGCTGCGATCGCCGAAAGCAGCTCGCCCTCGGAGTGCACCATTTCGTGTGCCGGCACGCGAATCTCAAGCACGATCAACGTGAGCGCGATGGCAAAGACGCCATCGGTGATGCCGACAACGCGCCCGCGCGCCTCTACCGATGGTTCGAGTGGTCGTTTCATGCGGCTTCCCCTGCTTTGCGCGTTGCAAGAAACTTAACACGCCATGTGCCGGTTGCATCCATTGAGGCGTGATTCCTGCCCATGCGGCCAGGTCGAATCTGGTTTCAAGGACTGCGAAGCTCTGGCTGGTTGTTGCCAGGGCATAGGGGGTCTAAGCAAGCGCTCATGAAGTCTCCGAGCGAAGCCGCAGCAATCCCTCTGACCAGCTCTCTTTCCAACGGTTCGTTTTGTCCGCCGGCCCAGCGCAAATTCGTGCTGGTCGCGGCGATCCTGGCGTCCGCGCTCGGCTTCATCGACGGTTCGATCCTGGCCATCGCCATGCCGGCGATGCGCGTCGACCTCGGCGCCAGCCTGGCCGAAGCGCAGTGGATTTCCAATGCCTATGCGCTGACGCTGTCGGCGCTGATCCTGGCCGGAGGCGCCGCCGGCGACCGATTCGGTCTGCGGCGTGCTTTCGTCGCCGGCATCGCTTTGTTCATTGTTGCTTCGCTCGCCTGCGCGGTGGCGCCGAATGCGCTGGTGCTCATCGCCTTTCGCGCGGTTCAGGGCGTCGGTGCGGCGATCATGGTGCCGGGCAGCCTCGCCATCATCGCCAAATCCTATCCGAAGAACGAGCGCGGCCGGGCGATCGGCATCTGGGCCGCCGCTTCGGCGCTGACGACGGCACTCGGTCCGGTGCTGGGCGGCTTTGTCCTGGCGGCCTTTGGTGGCGGCATCTGGCGAGCGATCTTCGCCGTCAATTTACCGCTCGGGCTGATCTCGATCTATCTGCTGCTGGCCAAGATTCCGGCCGACGCGCCGACGGAAAAGCGCAGCCTCGATCTCGGCGGAGCGCTGCTCGCAACGCTTGCCTTCGGGGCGCTGGCCTACGGGCTGACCGCGATGAGCGGCGAAGGCGGTGGACTGATGTCAGGGCCGAGCATCGCTGCGGGCGCGGTGCTGCTCGTCGTCTTCATCGTCTTCGAGCTTCGGCAGCGCGAGCCGATGATCGATCTCAAGCTGTTTCGGATCGGCGCCTTTGCCGGCGCCAACGTCGCCACCTTCTTCCTCTATTTCGCGCTGTCGGCCAATTTGTTCTACCTGCCGATGCTGTTGATTGCCGGATGGGGACTGAGCACCAAAGAGGTCGGCTTCATCTTCCTGCCGCTGTCGGCGTCGATCGCGCTGCTGTCGGGTCCCGTCGGCCAGTGGTCGGATCGGATCGGTCCGCGCTTTCCGATCGCCAGCGGCTGCCTGGTCGTGGCGATCGCCTTTGCCGGGCTTGCAATGCTCACTCATGCCGGCATGCACAATTTCTGGACCGGCACGTTTCCGCTGATGGCGGTGATGGGGCTCGGCATGGCGCTGGTGGTGTCGCCGCTGTCGACGGCGATCATGACGGCGGTCGAGGACAAGGATACGGGGGCTGCGTCGGGCATCAATAATGCTGTTTCGCGCATTGGTGGGCTGATCGCGGTGGCGGCGATGGGGTCGCTCGCGGCCTGGGTCTATTCGACGATGCTCGACACCAGCGTCAGGCCAGGCATTCCGGGGTTCGGCGAACCGGCATTGGCCGTCCTGCCGCCCGAACTTGATGCAACACGGCTCGCCGCCAGCGATGCGGCGTTCGCGGCGGTGTCGACGGTGACGGCCGTGCTTTGCCTGCTTGCTGCAGTCATCGCCTGGGCAACCGTTTCGGGGCAAAAACTGCCCTGGTCACGAGCCGAAGAGAATCAGCCGACCTGATTCTGAGCCGATCCGATTCGAAATGCTTTGATTTGGCGCAAATGTGATTCGGCGTGGGCTCTGAAGGCTCAGCCTTCGATCTTGGCGCTCGCGACTTTCAGCGGATTGCTGTCTTCCTGCTTGAGCAGGTCGTCGATGCGCTCGCGCTCGCGCTTGAAGGCGACGAGGTCGTCGCCCTTCAGCACCTTGCCGACCGGCAGGCGCACGCGCATCGGGTCGACCTTGGTGCCGTTGACGATCAGCTCGTAGTGAAGATGCGGACCGGTGGAGAGGCCGGTCTGGCCGAGGAAGCCGATGGTCTGGCCCTGGCGGACATGAACGCCCGGCTCGATGCCTTTGGCAAAGGCGCTTTGGTGGTTGTAGGAGGTCTCGTAGCCATTGGCATGGCGGATGATGATCTGCTTGCCGTAGCCGCCGGCCCAGCCGGCCTTTTCGACGGTGCCGTTGCCAGCGGCGATGATCGGCGTTCCGATCGGCGCTGCCCAGTCGACGCCGGTATGCATGCGGACATAGCCGAGGATCGGATGCCTGCGGGCGCCGAAGCCGGAGCGGAATTTCCCGGCGGGCAGGGGATTCCGCAGCAGGAACTGCTCGGCGCTCGATCCATCCTCGTCGAAATAGTCGGTCGAGCCGTCCTGCATCTGGAAGCGGTAGAAATTGCGTGTCTGGCCGCCGAAGGTCGACGAGACATAAAGAAGTTCCGATTCGTCGGAGGCCTGGTCGTCGCCGTCCGGCTGCGAGAACAGCACGTCGATGCGGTCCGACGGATTGAGCCTGGACTGGAAGTCGACGCCGGAGGCCAAAAGCTTGACCAGTTGCTGGGTCAGCTTCTTAGACATGCCATAGGAATAGGCGGCGCGGTAAATGCCGTCATAGACGTTCGGCAGATTGCCGCGCACGACCACCGGCGCGGAGGAATCGTCAAACGCCGTCAGCAATTCGGGATTCGGTTCGGGTTCCTGCGCCGGCACATACTGGCCGCGGTCGTCGAGCGCGATGGTCACGATATGGGTGGTCTTGTCATAGACGCTGGTGCGAACGACCTTGGCGGCATCACCATGCACTTCGAGGCCGACGCGCAACACGGTTCCGGCCTTCAGCGCCGGTGCGTTGAGCAACTTGCCGATCGCCTCGGCCATGCCGGTCGCGTCATCGCCGGTATAGCCCGAATCGGCAAAGGCCTCGGCGATCTCGCGGTCCCTGGTAAATGGGATGATTTCCTCGGCGAAAGCCGGCGTCTGGTCGTCGATGGCGACGCGCGGCGCCACCGAAACGTTTTCCGGAACGATCTTGACGTCGTAGGAGCCAGCCATCGATTCGGCGAAGGCGTCGCCGAATCGCTGCGGGTCGACATAATGCAGCGAGGCAACCTGGATGGCGCCGTCGCTGAGATCGGTGCCGGCTTCGCGCACCACCTTTTCCACCTCGTCGGCGGACAGGTCGCTCTTTTCGTCGAAGGAGGCCGTCTCGATCGGGAAATCGACCGTCTTCAGGCTCATTTCGCTTTCGACCTTGGCGCCGTAGATCTGGCCGCCAACAGCGGAAGCCGTTGCCGGCTGCGCCGGTGTCGGGTCGCCGTCGTCGCCGAACACCTGCATCGGGTCGAAGGGCGGATAGGCGCGGTTGGTGGTATGGCCGGCGGCCAGTGCCATCTTGATCTGCACGAACGGTACGGTGTGGATAACGTCGCGGTCACCGACCTTGGTCACCATCGACACTTCCATGCGCCGGCGGTCCTTGGCCTTGGCGATCTGGCGCGGCGCCACCAGCCTGGTGGTCTTGGCGACCTCGCCGGAATCGCCACCGCTTTCGAGCTGGGCCAGTTCGGCGATTTCGGGCGGGGTTGCCAACTGCTGGCGGCCGTCAAGCGCGGCAAACAGGGCCACGCCCATCAGCACGCTCGAGGTCACGCCAGTAAGGAAGGTGCCCGACAGCCAGCGCGCCGAAACCTCGCGCCGATCGGGCGGGCCGC
>NZ_JBFUFA010000002.1:785000-890488 GCF_056403695.1 Mesorhizobium sp. P2_F7
CCTAAGGTAGCGAAATTCCTTGTCGGGTAAGTTCCGACCTGCACGAATGGCGTAACGACTTCCCCGCTGTCTCCAGCATAGACTCAGTGAAATTGAATTCCCCGTGAAGATGCGGGGTTCCTGCGGTTAGACGGAAAGACCCCGTGCACCTTTACTATAGCTTTACATTGGCATTCGTAGTGGCATGTGTAGGATAGGTGGTAGGCTTTGAAACCTGGGCGCCAGCTCAGGTGGAGCCACCCTTGAAATACCACCCTTATTACTATGGATGTCTAACCGCGGCCCGTTATCCGGGTCCGGGACAATGTATGGTGGGTAGTTTGACTGGGGCGGTCGCCTCCTAAAGAGTAACGGAGGCGCGCGATGGTGGGCTCAGAACGGTCGGAAATCGTTCGCTGAGTGCAATGGCATAAGCCTGCCTGACTGCGAGACTGACAAGTCGAGCAGAGACGAAAGTCGGTCATAGTGATCCGGTGGTCCCGCGTGGAAGGGCCATCGCTCAACGGATAAAAGGTACGCCGGGGATAACAGGCTGATGACCCCCAAGAGTCCATATCGACGGGGTTGTTTGGCACCTCGATGTCGACTCATCGCATCCTGGGGCTGGAGCAGGTCCCAAGGGTATGGCTGTTCGCCATTTAAAGCGGTACGTGAGTTGGGTTCAGAACGTCGTGAGACAGTTCGGTCCCTATCTGCCGTGGGTGTAGGAATATTGAAAGGATCTGTCCCTAGTACGAGAGGACCGGGATGGACGGATCTCTGGTGGACCTGTTGTGGCGCCAGCCGCATAGCAGGGTAGCTATATCCGGACGGGATAACCGCTGAAGGCATCTAAGCGGGAAACCCACCTTAAAACGAGTATTCCCTGAGAACCGTGGAAGACGACCACGTTGATAGGCCGGGTGTGGAAGAGCGGCAACGCTTGAAGCTTACCGGTACTAATAGTTCGATCGGCTTGATCGTTCTCATTCCTTATGCCCATCTGACAAAGTCAGATGGATGGCACAACAAAGACCAGCGAACAGCTCTGACAGAGCCCCAGGCATTACGCCTGATGTAATGTCGTGGCCAATCGCTCAAAAGCTTCTCGAATAACGTGCGTTTTGCCGACCTGGTGGTTATGGCGGAGCGGCTGCACCCGATCCCATTCCGAACTCGGCCGTGAAACGCTCCAGCGCTGATGGTACTTCGTCTCAAGACGCGGGAGAGTAGGTCGCTGCCAGGTCTGCTAAACGCACGTTGCTTACATCCAGAAATTGGATGAAGCGAAATCACATCCAATCGGATGCTAAATCTTCTCCGCACGAAAAGGCCCGCCAAGGGACATCGGGCCGCGCAAGCGGCCCTTTCATTTGGTGAGCCATCTATCTATCTATAGGCCATCCTGTCTAAAGACACCGGCCTACACACAAGTTGACGCGGGGTGGAGCAGCCCGGTAGCTCGTCAGGCTCATAACCTGAAGGTCACAGGTTCAAATCCTGTCCCCGCAACCAAATACAGGCCCGCCTCGCGCGGGCCTTTTTGTATCTGGAGGTCGGCCGGGCTGGTTCAACCACCGCTGCCTGCTTGAGCCCATCGGCGGCTTTCCGTCTGGCCGAAGGTCCATACTGCACCATGCTCGACGCGTAGCGCATGGCAGCCTGACTTAACCCTGTTGCCTTCTCGACGAGACGGAGCGGAACAGTGCGCCGCGTGCTGAAATGTGGACGCTAGCGGTTGTTCAAGTGAGATTGTGACGGAGCGCCCGCTCCGACGACAATGTCGTAGATCCGCAAACAGACCCTCGTATTTTGATCCGCGCCAGTCAGCCATAAGCAGGAGACCACTTCAATGCCGCTCGAATCCCAAAGATCTGCCCGTTCCGGAAATCTATAGCCAGGTCGTCGTCGCGACAGGAAGCAAGCTGGTGTTCGTCTCGGGGCAGCAGCCGGAAGACATACACGGCAAGCTCGTTGGCCATGGCGATTTCGCAGCCCAGGCACGCCTGGCGTTCGGAAATCTGGGCCGTGCGCTTGCTGCCGCCGGTGCTCGGCCTGAGCACGTCTGCAAGATTACAATCTACATCGTCGACTACAAACGCGACGAACACGTGCCGATCATCGAACAGGCCCAGATCGAGCTGTTCGGGAATCACAAGCCAGCAAACGTCGTGGTCGGGATAGCTGTGATGTCTCCAGGCTACCTGATAGAGGTCGATGCTATCGCGGTCATCGGCTAAGCGCGACGTCCAGGCGACCGAGATTTGCACGATCAGTGATATCTGCCGATCTGGCCGTGGCGGCTTCATCCCTGCAGCACGATAGGAAAACCGCCTCGATCGCATAGCGACCAGGCAGCCAAGCCGGTAAGCCTCTACTTACTTTTGGTTGCCCGCGAGCTGATATCAGAGAGGTCAGGTCGTTGGGCCAAGCGGCTGCAAACTTCGGCGATAGCGACCCGGGGCCTGGCCGATCAGCCGGGTGAAAGCCTGCGAGAACGAAGGCGCCGATTCGTAGCCGACCGCTCGTCCGATCTCGTCAACAGTGCGGTTGGTTTCCCTGAGCGCCTTGGCCGCGAGATTCATCCGCCATCGCGTGACATAGGCCAGCGGTGGCTCACCGACCAGTCGCGTAAACCGCCGCGCGAACGTGGCCCGTGATTGCGAGGCACCGGCAGCCAACGATGCGACAGTCCAGAGGGCAGCCGGGCGCTCGTGGATGAGACGAAGCGCTTGTGCCACCCCCTTGTCGCGCAGGGCCCCGAACCAGCCCGCCGTGCCAAGCGGCTGGCTTTCGATCCAGGCCCGCAGCAGGAAGACCAGCACGCTGTCCAGAAGGCGCGGCGCGACGAGGTCATGGCCGGTGAGGTCGCCGCTTGCTTCGACCCGCAGCAGCTCCGTCGCCAGACGCAACGGTGCGTTGGCTTCTATCTGCGCACGGGTCAGATGGATCAGTGGCGGCAGCAGCGATATCATTGGATGCGGGCCGCTCCCGTCCAGCTGATATTTGGCGCACAGAAGCGTCGTGCCTGCGTTGTCGCCTGGTTGTTGGCTCGACCTCGCCGATAGCGCCGCGGCCATGGATGACAATGGCGCGTCTACCGGGTCGCTAAGCGTATGCCCCACTCCGCTGCCGACGAGGATTAAGTCGCCTTCCGACACACGAATGAGTTCGCCGGCCAGGCGCAGCCAGCATTCGCCACGCTGCACGAGGTGTATGGCGGCGTTCCTCATCGGCTCGACCGAGATACCCCAAGGCCGCCTCAACGCGGCGGTGCCGATCAAGACGCTGCCCAGACGTACCGAGGCCAGGACATCCGACAATACATCCACGGCCCAGCAACTCCTGCCTCGTCATATCAAGCAATCTGAGACGGTCGGATACGAATATGCAACTCCTACCCATCGATTATCTCACAACTGTCAGCGAGAATCTCGACCATGGCTGCTGCATCACCAGCGCCGCACCGAAGCTCGAGCAACAGGACAGACATGATGCGCGACCAGCAATCCGTACACACGGCAAAGACGGGCAATTCGACGGTCGAAGAAGGCAACAAGGCCGTCGTGCTCGACTTCATTGAGAAGTCGGTGAACCGGGGGGAGATAGATGCCGCCTCGGCGCATTTCGGCGAGAGCTACACGCAACACAATCCCAATATCGCCGATGGCGCCCAGGGCTTTCGCGATTATCTGCGGCAGCTCAGGCAGAATTTTCCGCTGGTGCAGGGCGAAGTCAAACGGATCTTCGCCGACGGCGATTTCGTCATCGTGCACATGCACGCGAGGCGCGAACCGCAAGAGGCAGGCCTCGCCATCGTCGACGTCTTCCGGCTGCAGGAAGGCAAGCTCGTCGAGCATTGGGAAGTCCGCCAGCCCGTCACAACAAGCGATCTGCATGACAACAGCATGATCTGAACGGTGGAGAGATCGGCACGCGACGGCGCGAGCTGTTGATGTAGACAACCCGCGCCTTGCCGAAGCTTTTCGCTGCTGGCCGCCTCAGCCGGCTCGCCGCAACGATGCCTGATAGACCAGCGATGTCCAGCTGTTGCTCGAGGCAAGGTGGCAATAGAGCAGCGCCAGCGCGCCGGATTTCCTCAGGTCGAGAAACGCCTCGTCGCTCAGCTTGTTGAAGGCCGGCTCGTCGATCACCTGGAAGTCGGTGAGGTTGAGGGTCTCACCGCCTTCCAGCGTCACCTTGCTCTGGCGCGGCGCGAACAGGCCGTGCGCGTCGATCTTGTCGATCATGGCACGCGTCGCATTGAAGTCGGTCTGGAACTGGCTGCAGAAGGCGAGCGCCTGTTTCGAGGCTTCGGCCGCCTCGTTGCCGTCGAAGAAGGGCACGATCTTGTCACCGCCCGCGCGCGATGATGCCTGCTCGACGACGCGTTCGCTGGCGCGGTCGATGCACAGCGTCAGGCGGCCGGTCGTCTTCGATTCATCGGCGAGAATGAAGGGGTAGCGGCGGACATAGGCGGGGATGTAATGCGGCTCCGCCCATTTGCCGTCGGCGCCGACGAACAGGTTCTGGTCCTGGCGCAGGCCGGTGATGATCACCGGCGCCTTGGCGTCGCCGATGAAGACGATGGGATAAGAGCGCATCGCCGCCGGCATTTCCGAGGCGACCACGGGGATGGCGTGCGCGGTGCGGGCAAAGGAGAAATCGGCCCGCGCAGCCAGGCCAAGCGAGCCGTGCCGCAGCGGATTCAGCGCCTCGGGCTTCGCGTAGAACAATGGCAGCGCGTTGACCGCCGGGGTCGGGGCCGTTTCCTGTTTCGCATCGGTCATTGTCGCTGTTCTCTCCTCTTGCGCCCACCCTGGGTTTAAGCCTGCAGCCGCCAGGGTGCAATGTGCAGCCGGCGCCTATGGACAGCTTGTCGCCGAGCGGCGCCATTGGTTGGCGACCAGGCATTCAAGGCGAGCGAGCGGCATGGCATCGGCTGACGCAAAGCCCTGGCAGATCACCTCATACGTGCTTGCGGCCGCCGGTTTCTCGGAACCAGCTGTCGGGGTAGGGATACCACCAGTCCTGGATCGCCGGTCTGTGGTCGATGATCACCATCTTCGAGCGGCGGAAGGCGTCGAGCCCCTGGCGGCCGAGCTCGCGGCCAAGGCCTGAGGCTTTCCAGCCGCCGAAGGGCAGGGCGTCATTGTCGATCAGCGGGTTGTTGACCCAGACCATGCCGGCCTCGAGCCGCTCTGCCGCCTCATGCGCCTCGGCGAGATCGGTGGTGAACACCGAGGCGCCGAGCCCGAACGGGCTGTCATTGGCGAGCCGGATCGCCTCGTCGAAATCCTTGACCCGGCAGATCGCGGCGACGGGCCCAAAGCACTCCTCGCGCACGATCGCCATGTCGGGGGTGACGCCGGTCAGGATCGTTGGTTCGTAGAACCAGCCGGTGTTGTGCGCCGACGGGATGCGCCCTCCCGTCACTGCCTTGGCGCCGCTTCGGATAGCATCGTCGACCAAGCGCATGACCTTCGCCCGCGCGGCTTCGCTGACCAGCGGGCCGATCTCGGTCTTGTCCATGCCGTTGCCGATGCGCAGCGCCCGCGTCTTCTCGGCGAACAGGTCGACAAAGCGGTCGTGCACCGAATCGACGACGAAGAAGCGCTCGGCCGAGGTGCAGACCTGGCCGGTCAGGTGGAAGGCGGCGGTGACAGAACCGGCCGCCGCGACCTCCAGCGGGGCGTGCTTGCTGATGATCAGCGGATCGCTGCCGCCTGCCTCGATGACGCACGGCTTCATGCGTTCGGCGCAGGCGACCGCCACCGCCTTGCCGGCGGTGACCGAGCCGGTGAAGGCAACCGCGTGGGTGCGGTCGGATGCGATCAGCGCCTGTGCGGTGGCGGCTGCGCCCGGCAGGCAGGAGACAAGTCCTTCAGGCAGGGAGCGGAATACGCTCATATAGTCGAGCGTCGACAGCGTCGTCGCCTCGGCCGGCTTGATGATGCAGGCATTGCCGGCGGCAAGCGATGCCGCCACCGTCCAGCACATCAGCAGGATCGGAAAGTTGTAAGGCATGATGTGGACGGAGACGCCATACGGCTCGTAGCGCGCATATTGGAACGAGCCGGCCTGTGTCGTACCGGCGATCTTGCCGGCGTCGTCGCGCGCCATTTCGGCATAGTAGCGGAAGATCGGCGCGCAATTGGCGATTTCGCCGATCGCTTCCGGATAGGGCTTGCCCATCTCGCGCACCATCAGCTCGGCGCAGCGGGTGAAGTCGGCCGCCTCGATGGCGTTGGCGACGGCATGCAGGTACTTGGCCCGGCTCTTGGCGTCGAGTTCTTTCCACGCGGCCTGCGCCGTGGTCGCCGCGGTGAGCACAGCGTCGATCTCGCCGTCGCTGGCGGCAGCGATAGCGCCGACGGTTTCCAGCGTCGCCGGATCGATCACCGGTTTTGCCGCACCGGTCATCGGCCGGTAGTCCGGATTGACGAAGAAGGTCGGCCGGTCGGGGGAGAAATGCATGGACGTCCTCTCGAGACCCGCTCAGCGGATCATGTAGACCTTCTTGATCGTCTCATGGACAGTACAGACGCCCTTCCAGTCCTGCGGGAAGAAGGCTGCCGTGTCCGGCTCGATCTCGATCACTTCGCCGGATTCATGGACGTAGGTGCAGCGGCCCTCAAGGAAGTGGCAGAACTCGTCGCGGGTGACGTGGCAGTGCCATTTGCCCGGGGTGCAGACCCACAGGCCGCATTCGGAGCGGCCTTCCGGCCCCTTGTAGAGCAGCTTGCCCGAGGTGCTGGACTCTCCTTCGATCATGGTCGGGATGACGCCCCAGTCGACGAGGTCGGTGATGGCAAGCGGGGATTGCATGATGGGCGTGGTCATAGCGGTTTCCTTGGAGCTCAGCGGCACATGAAGGCCTTGGTCAGCGTTTGCGTGATGATGGAGGTGCCGGTCCAGCCGGCGGGAAAGAACACCAGCGTGCCGGCCTCGACCGGAACCTGTTCGCCATTCTCGTGGACATAGGTCCCTTGGCCCGACAGAAAATGGCAGAACTCGTCGGCGGCAAAGGTGACTTTTCGCGAGCCCGGCGTGCACGACCACAGGCCGCATTCGCTCGAACCGTCCGGGTTCTGTGACAGGATCTTACCCGAGGCGCGCGGCGAGCCGGCAAGCGTGTTGCTGCCCGCGCCCCAATCCTCCAGTTCCACGGTCGAGGCCTGCGGCCAATGCGGTGTCGGCATGTTGTGAAGCTCCCCTACGCGGCGATGTCAGGCCAGCATGTAGACGTTGCGCATGGTCTCATGCACGGTGCATTCGCCCGTCCAGCCGGCAGGGAACATGACCACGGTCCCGGCCGCGACTTCTATCACTTCGCCGACATCCGAGCGGTAGGTCGCGCGGCCGGCAACGAAATGGCACAATTCATCGCGCGGGATCGAGAGGCGCCAGCGGCCGGGCGTGCAGACCCAGATGCCGGATTCCGGCTGGTTGTTCGGCCCCTTGTGGACAAGCCTGCCGGTCGAGTGCGAAGCGCCGTCCAACGCATCGGCTTGCGCGCCCCAGTCGACGAGATCGGTGCGGGTCGAGGCCTGGTAGAGGTGCGGGGCAGACGAGGTCACAGCAGCGCCTCCAGCAAGCCGGCAGCCTTCTCCGGGCCGTTCTGCGCCTGCATTTGCGCCGAGGTCTTCGCCAGCTTGGCCTTCATCTTCGGATCGGTCAGGCAGGTCTCGATCCTGCTGATCAGCTGGGCATCGCTCCAGTCGTAGCGCGGCATGCCGAAGCCGTGGCCGGTTTCCTGGACGCGGGTGGCGTTGTCGTGGCCGTCCCAGACATAGGGCATGATGATGGCCGGCTTGCCGAAATAGAGGCACTCGGTGAACGAGTTGTTGCCGCCATGGTGGATGACGGCATCGACCTGCGGAATGACTGAGGGCTGCGGGAACCAGCTTTCGACGATGACGTTGCCCGGCATATCCGTATACTGATCCTTGTAGCCGCCGACATTGACCAGCGCGCGGTAGCGGGTCTTGCCCAGCGTCGCGATGATGCGCTTCAGCAAATCGATATCACCGGCGCCGAGGCTGCCGAAAGAGACATAGAGCAGCGGCCCGTCATTGTTCTCGGCGAAGGTAGGCACGGTATAGGGCTTTTCCTGCCGCACGCAGCCTTCGAGATACTGGAACTTTGCCGGGTCGAGCGGATGGCGGCGCTTGAATTTTGCCGCTTCGGGATAGAGCAGCAGATTGAGATAGGGCGAGGCCTCGAAGAACTGGCCGACCGGATAGGGTGCCTCGTCGTTGGCGGTGAGGAAGGCGTTGAAGTCGTCATGGATCGGCTTGATCACGGCGTTGAAATGGTCGCGGTAGCGCTGGTGGCCGACATGGTCGTTCTCGCCGCAGCCCGACAGATGCGGCGGGATATCCTCATCCTCGATCTCGTTTTCCGAGCAGGAGATGACGCGCACCCACGGCTTGCCGAACTGCTTGATGGCTGGGAACAGGATAACGTTGTCGACGCAGATGACATCAGGCTTGATGGCGGCCAGCACGCGCGGCAAATCCTTTTGCGCCCATTTGGCGCTGTCGACGATCGCCGTCCAGCAATCCTTCACATAGTTGTCGACCTGGTCGTAGGGCGATTTGCGAAAATTCGGGATGTGGCCATTGATGAAATCCTCCCAGAATTTAGCCATCTGTTCGGGCGGCATCGGCTCCGACAGGTTCACCGGGTGCGCCTCGAAGCCGTAACCCTTGTAGACATCGACGAAGCCGGGGTCGGACAGGAACACAGCCTTGTGGCCGCGCGCCTCGACGGCCTGCGCGATGCCGACGGAATTGAGCGCCGGGCCGTAAGCGGCCTCGGGGAAAAACGCGATCGTCTTCTGCGCCATCAAGCTTCTCCTATTCTGCGAAAATTCTGACATCGGCGGCATCCCAGCCGAGTTCGATCTGGTCGCCCGACGAGACCGGCCGACGGTCGGCGGCATCGGCGGTGACGCGCACCAGGAACGGTTTGGGCGACAGCGGCGTGCGCACATGCAGTTGCAAGTCGAGGCCGTGATAGGCGAGCGCCTCGACCGTGCCGTTGGTGCGGTTGGCGGTCTGTGCCTCTGGGAACAGCCGGATGCGTTCGGGCCGCACTGAGGCGACGGCGGGCGCGCCGGATGCAAGCGCGGCGGGAACCTTCCCGGCGATACGCGCGCCGTTCGTGGCGATCACGCCATCGGCTGACGCCTTGCCCGGGACGAAATTCATGACGCCGATGAAGTCGGCGACGAAACGGTCGGCGGGATGCTCGTAGATCGCATGCGGCGTGTCGCATTGCAGCAGTCTGCCGTCCTTCAGCACCGCCATGCGGTCGGCCATGACCAGCGATTCTTCCTGGTCGTGGGTGACGATGACGAAGGTGATGCCGACCTCGTGCTGCAGGCGCTTCAGTTCCAGCTGCATGGCGCCGCGCAGTTTCTTGTCGAGCGCGCCGAGCGGTTCGTCGAGCAGCAGCAGCCGCGGCCGCTTGACCAGTGCACGGGCGAGCGCAACGCGCTGCTTCTGGCCGCCCGACAATTGCTCCGGCTTGCGGTCGGCGAAGGGGACGAGTTCGGTCGTCGCCAGGATGGCATCGACGCGGGAGCGGATTTCAGCCTTCGGCAAACGCTCCATCTCGAGGCCATAGGAGACGTTGGCGCGGACGCTCATATGCGGGAACAGCGCGTAGGACTGGAACATCAGATTGACCGGCCGCTTGTTGGGCGGGGTGCGGGCGATGTCCTTGCCGTCGAGCAGGATGCGGCCGTCGCTGGGCGTCTCGAAGCCGGCCAGCATGCGCAGCAAAGTCGTCTTGCCGCAGCCGGAGGGCCCGAGCAGCGCGAAGAACTCGTTCTCCCTGATGTCGAGCGAAATACCGTCGACGGCGGTGACGCGGCCGAAATTCTTCGACACGTGATCGATGGCCAGCAGCGTGCGCGGTTCGCTCATTGGCCGATGATCCCGCGGTTGAGCCGCTGCGACAGGGTGAGCGCGGTGATCGAAACAGCCATGACGATGGTCGCCAGCGCGTTGATCTCCGGCGTGATGCCGAAGCGGATCATGGCGTAGATCTGCATCGGCAGCGTGGTCGAGGCGCGGCCGGCGCCGGCGGTGAAGAAGGCGATGATGAACTCGTCGACCGACAGGGTGAAGGCGAGCAGCGCACCGGCGATAACCGCCGGCAGGATGACCGGCAAGGTCACGCGCCGGAAGGTGGTGATGGCGGAGGCGCCGAGATCCGCCGAGGCCTCGACAATCGACCAATCGAAGCTCTTCAGCCGGGCACGCACGACCGAGCAGACGAAGGCGAGGTTGAAGACGACATGGGCGAGGATGATGGTGTGCAGGCCCATGGTCAGGTTCAGCATGGAAAAGAACGACAGCAGCGCGATCGCCAGCACGATGTCGGGGATGATCATCGGCGCGAAGATCAGGGCTTCGAGCCCCTTGCCGTAGTGCCGGCGCATCTCGACGCCGATGGCCAGCAGCGTGCCGAGCAGCGTGGCGATGGCTGTGGACACCAAAGCCACGATCAGCGTGTTCAGCGCTGCCGACAGGATGGCGTTGTTGGAAGCAAGAGAAGCATACCATTTCAGCGAAAAGCCCGACCACGCCGTCGGCAATCCGCCTTCGTTGAAGGACAGCGCCACCAGCACGGCGATGGGGATGTAGAGGAAGGCGAAGACGAGGCTGAGCACGAGCCGGAGCGTGCGCCGCGTCGCGGGGGAGCGCTCAGCCATCGGCGCCTCCGCTCGCCTCTGCTGCCCGTCCCGCGGCGCGGTCAGCGGCCAGCGCCTGCGCCATCAGCACCAGAAGCATGATGGCGATCAACGCCATGGCGAGTGCGGCACCGAAGGGCCAGTCATTGGCGGTCAGGAACTGGTCGTAGACGAGGTTGCCGATCATCTGGAAACGGCCGCCGCCGAGCAGCGCCGGGGTGACGAAATTGCCGATCGACAGCACGAAGACGAAGACGGCACCGGCGGCGATGCCGGGCACGGTGAGCGGCAGGATGACACGGCGGAACGTCGTGGCGGCGGAAGCGCCGAGATCGCGCGAGGCCTCGGCCAGTTCCGGGTTGAGCCGCGACAGCGGCGCGTAGCAGGCGAGGATGACGAAGGGCAGGTAATTGTAGACGAGGCCGGCAATGACGGCGCCTTCAGTGTAGAGCATCGAGGGCGGCTCGCCGGTGTAGCCGAACCAGCGCAAGAGCTGCGTGATCAGGCCCTCGCGATTAAGCAGCACGATCCAGGCATAGGTGCGGATCAGGTAATTGGACCAGAACGGCAGCACGGCAAAGAACAGGAACACCGGCTGCCACCGGCGCGGGGCAGCTGCGATGGCATAGGCGGCGGCATAGCCGATCACCACAGCGATCAGCGTGGCGGTGCCGGCAATGCGCGCGGACTTCAGGAATATCCCGGCATAGAGCGGGTCGAAGACCAGGCCGAAATTCTCCAGCGTAAAAGTGTAGTCGATGCCGCCATAGATGCCGCGCCGGAAGAAGGCGAGCGCCAGCACCAATGCGCATGGAACCACCATCAACGCGGTCAGCCAGACCAGCGCGGGAGCCATCAACAGGGAGGAGCGAAGTCGGGTCTGGGACAATGTTTGGATACCGCTCAGGGCCGGCAGCAGGCGCTGCCGGCCGTGATGTCTTCGCCGCTTACTGCGCGGCCTTGATCTCGCTGACGATCTTGGAATAGTCGCGCTGGGCCTCGCCGACGTCACGCAGTTGTTCGAACTTGACGAGGTCGGCCACCGGCATCGCCATGTTGGGGAACTTTGCCAGGAAGTCGGCCGGCAGGCTTTCCATCGCCGGCTTGTTCGGCACCTTGTAGTCGATGTTCTGCGCCGCCCAGGCGTGGTTCTTGGCGTCGAGCATGAAGTTGATGAACTTGAAGGCGTCGTCCTTGTGCTCGGACGCCTTCATCACCACCATCGTGTCGACCCACAGGTCCGAACCTTCCTTCGGGATGACGTATTTGATCTCGGGCTTGTCAGCGATGCCGTAATTGCACCAGCCGTCCCAGGCCTGCACCATCAACGCCTCGCCGGAGACCAGCTTGGAGTAGAAGGTCGTGTCGTCATAGGCGAGCAAGGTCTTCTTGGCCGAGATCAAGAGGTCCTTGACCTCAGCCATCTTGGCCGGGTCGGTCTCGTTGACGGAATAGCCCTTGTCGAGCTGCCCGGCGGCCAGCAGCCAGCGATCGGTCGCCAGCATGGTCGTCTTGCCCTTCAACTCGTCGGAGGGCGCCAGCAGGTCGCTCCAGCTGGTGGGCGCCGTCTTGACCAGATCCGAACGGTAGCACAGGCCTGTCGTGCCCCAGGTGTAGGGCACCGAGAAATTGTTGCCGACATCGTGCGGCAGTTTTGTTGCTTCGGGATAGAGGTTGGCGAGGTTGGGGATCTTGGCGTGGTCGACCGGCTCGGTCAGGCCGAGCTTGTTGAGCACCTCGGCGAAGGGCGAGGAGACGAAGACCACGTCATAGCCCTTGCCGCCGGCAGCAATCAGCTTGCCCATGATCTCTTCATTGGTGGCGTGCACCACCACTTCGCCAGAGACGCCGGTCGCGGTCTTGAAGGCGGCCATGGCATCGGGCGCCATGTATCCGTCCCAGTTGGAAATGACGAGATCGGCGGCCGTCGCCGGCGCCGACAGCGCCATGGCAAGGCCAAGAGCGATTGAGGATATTTTGAGCGCACGGCGCCGCAGGCTGGTAGCGGTCATGGCAGACTCCCATTCGGTTTGATCGTCGAATTCATTTGCGGACCAAGGCCGGCGACCCGCGCCGCTGCCTCGATCCTGTTCCCTCGGTCTTTCTTGCCGATTATGCTGACAGTACTATTGCAGAAAAAAGTACGTCAATCCATAATTTGTCACCAGACCGAAGAATCTGACCGATTGTGCTCGTACTGGCGATCGGCCAAACCAATGCGGTCACATTCGTATTCTGAGAATTGTCATGCAAGCAGCAGCCCGACGACCTCGCACCAACCATCTCGATCTGGCGCAGCGCATCCTCGATGTCGCGCGCCAGCGCGGCTTCGAGCCCGGCGCCCGCCTGCCCGAGCAGCAGATCGCCTCGCTGTGCAATGTCTCGCGCACACCGGTTCGTGCCGCACTCAGCCTGCTCGCAGAGCGAGGTGTCGTGCGCTGGGAGGCCGATTCCGGTTATCATCTGGCGGTCGACCTCGCCGCGCAGCCGGCCATTGCCGCCGAGCTTCCCAGTGCTGAGGAAGACGAGCTTGCCGAAGCGATCCTGCGCGATCGCTCGGCGCGAAGGCTTGACCAGACGGTGACCGTCGCAGGGCTGATGCGGCGGTACGATGCCGACCGCAAGACGGTACTAAAAGCGCTGAATAAACTGACGGAAGAGAATCTGCTCGACCGCGCGCCCGGCCAGTCCTGGCTGTTTCGCCGCGCTCCGGACGATCCGGAGGCGCAAGGCGAAAGCTACGAGTTCCGGCTGCTGATGGAGCCGGCGGCGATCCTGACGCCCGGCTTCCGGCTGGACGGTGCGCGGGCGGCGGCGTTGCGCCAGGGCATGGAAGCGCTTTCGGCATTGCCGGACGCGACCTTGGACACGCGCGAGTTCCAGCGCTTGGACATGGATTTCCACGGCATGATCGCGGAGGGCTGCGCCAACCGCTTTGTGTCGGATGCGCTGGCCGATCATCTGCGCCTGCGCCGGCTGCCGGGCATCTATGCCGGCGTCAACGTGTTTCGGCTGCGGCAATCGCTCCGCGAACACTTAGGCATACTCGACTATCTTGAAAGCCGGCAGTATGAGGTGGCTGCCGATCTGCTTCGCATCCACCTGCGGCTCTCCCGCAACCAGCGACCGCAGGCGGCCAGCCGCGGCGCGCCCGCACTGTTCGGCATGATCAGCCGGCCGGACTGAAGAGGAATAATTGACGCGTAAAGCCAGCCCGACCATCGCGCTGTTTCCCGAAGCCAGTTTCGGCGCCGCGTTGAATTGCGTCGGTATCGCGCAGGCATTGCGCGCCAGGGGCGCCCGGCCCGTCTTCATTTGCCATGCCGGTTTCTCCGGCGTCTTTGCCGACTACGGTTTCCAGGAATACCAGCTGCCGACTGACGAGCCGCTGAGCGACAGCGAGCGCCAGAGCTACTGGCAGGCCTTCGTGCGG
This sequence comes from Mesorhizobium sp. P2_F7, assembly GCF_056403695.1. Classification (NCBI taxonomy): domain Bacteria; kingdom Pseudomonadati; phylum Pseudomonadota; class Alphaproteobacteria; order Hyphomicrobiales; family Phyllobacteriaceae; genus Mesorhizobium; species Mesorhizobium sp. P2_F7. The sequence continues at coordinate 799,118 of NZ_JBFUFA010000002.1, forward strand.
CGGCACCTGCCGCATTTCCGGCTGAGCCCGATCGACCAGCTCGAAACCTATGTCGCGCCGACCTGGCAGGCGATCGTCGATACCGCTGTCAATGCCGAGGCGCCGCTGCGCCAATTGCTGGCGCGGCTGAAGCCGGATGCGGTGGTGCTCGACAATGTCATCATGTTTCCGGCGATCGCAGCCGCCGGTTGCCCGTGGGTGCGCGTCGTCTCCTGCGCCGAGACGGAGCTGCCGGATGCCGAGGTCCCACCTTATCTGTCCGGGATGGCTGCCAACGACCCGCAACGCGCGGCGTTCGAGGCGCGCTATCTCGCGGCATCAGCGCCGGCGCATGACCGCTTCAACCGGTTTCGCGCGGATGCCGGTCTGACGCCGTTGCCCAAGGGGCTGTTCCTCGAAACATCGCCCGACCTCAACCTGCTGCTGACGCCAACGATCGTGCGGCGTGAGCGCGCCGAGCCGCTCGATCCGGAGCGCTTTGTCTATCTCGAAGGCTGCGTACGGTCGGAAGGGCCGTTCGAGGTGCCGGTGTTTCCGCGCAATGGCGGGCCGCTGGTCTATGTCAGCTTCGGCAGCTTGGGCGCCATGGATGTCGGGCTGATCGAGCGGATGCTCACCGTCTTCGACAGGCTGCCGGCGCGCTTCATCGTCAACGTCGGCGGCCTGCGCGATGCCTATCGCGCGGTGCCGGACAATGTCTATCTCGACGCCTGGTTTCCGCAGCCTTCGGTGGTGGCGAAATCGGACCTGTTTATTCACCACGGAGGCAACAACAGCTTTTGCGAGGCACTGCGCTTTGGCGTGCCGTCGCTGATCGTGCCCTATTGCTGGGACGGACATGACAATGCGCAACGCGCGGGAGAGACGGGCGTCGGCGACCATATCGGTCGCGATGCCTGGACCGAAGGGGGATTGGAGAGAGCCATTCTCGGCCTGCTGGCCGACGATGTGATGCGCGCCCGCCTCAGGGAGAATGCAGCCCGGATGGCGCTGACCCCTGGAACGGATGTGGCCGCGCAAGCCATACTCTCTCTCATAGGTACGTGAACCAAAATGCAGGACAAAAATACCAACACCGCTCTCTTCACCGGCAACGATCCCAAGAGCTGGCTCACCCAGCACGGCATCACCGAAGTCGAATGCCTGGTGCCCGACATTAACGGCGTGCTGCGCGGCAAGGCGCTGCCGGCGGCAAAATTCCTCAAGGCGCTGGAAGACCGCGCGCTGTTCCTGCCGAGCAGCGCTTTCCTGGTCAGCATTGACGGCCGCTATTCCGGCTCGATCGACGAAGGCTTTGCCTATCAGGACCCGGATATGCGCATGGTGCCCGATGTCTCGACGCTGTGTCTGGCCCCGGGCGGCGGCGTGGGCAAAGCGTACGTCTTCGCCGATGCTTTTCACATGGACGGCCGGCCCTGGATGGCCTCGCCGCGCCATGTCTTGAGGGCCGTGCTCGACCTCTACCGCCAGCGCGGCTGGCGCGCGGTGGTCGCGCCCGAGGTCGAATTCTATCTGACCGCGCCCAATCCCAATCCCGACCAGCCGCTGACCGCGCCGGTCGGCGCCAATGGCCGCGCCGAAGGCTCGCAGCATCCCTACGACATGGTGGCGCTGGAAGAATTCGAGCCGGTGATAAGGCGTGTCTACGACTATGCCGCCGCCGCCGGCCTGCCGCTCGACACGCTGATCCATGAATCCGGCACGGCGCAGCTGGAGATCAATCTGCTGCATGGCGACGCGGTGCCGTTGGCCGACCAGGTGCTGCTGTTCAAGCGGCTGACGCGCCAGGCGGCGCAACAGAGCGGCATGCATGCCACCTTCATGGCCAAGCCGATTGCCGCACAGGCAGGTAGCTCGATGCACCTGCACATGTCCGTCGTCGATGAGAAGACGGGCGCTGCGTTGTTTGCCGATACCGACGATGCCGACACCGAGATGTTCGGCCATTTCATCGGCGGCCTGCAGAAATATGTGCCCGAGATCATGCCGCTGTTTGCGCCCAACGTGAATTCGTTCCGCCGCATCCGGCCGAACCACAGCGCGCCGGCCAACATCGAGTGGTCGCACGACAACCGCTCCTGCGGCCTGCGGGTGCCGGCCGGCGGGCGCGCGGCGCGACGGGTGGAAAACCGGCTGCCGGGTGCGGATTGCAATCCGTATCTGGCGATCGCCGGCTCACTGCTCGCCGGCTATCTCGGCATCGAGCAGAAGCTGGCGCGCTCGGCGGAAGCCACGGGCAATGCCTACAAGATCAAAAGCACGCTGCCGAAAACCATGGAGGAGGCGCTCGACCGCTTCACCGCATGTGAGCCGGTACGGGCGCTGCTTGGCGAGGATTTCTTCCAGACCTATCTGCGCGTCAAGAGCGTCGAGCTCGACCTGTTCCAGAGCGTGGTGACGAGCTGGGAACGCGATCACCTGCTGTTGAAGGTGTGATCATGGCCTCTAGTTCAACGGGTTTCAATTCCGGTCTCGATATCGGCAAATCCTATTATGTCGCCACCGCCAATCCGGCGCCGGACCATCCGGCGCTGGTGGGCGATGTCGACGCCGACCTGGTGGTGGTCGGCGGAGGCTGCACCGGCCTGTCGGCCGCCCTTCATGCCGCCGAGCGCGGCCTGAAGGTGGTGCTGCTCGAAGGCGGCAAGATCGGCTGGGGGGCATCGGGCCGCAATGGCGGCCAGATGATCCCCGGTCTGCGCAAGGGCGCCAAGGGGCTGGTCAAGCTCTACGGCTCCGAGCGGGCGAAGGTGCTGTTCGATCTCGCCTTCGAGGCGCGCGGCCTGGTGCTCGACATTATCGAGCGCCACGCCATCGATTGCGATCTGAGGCTGACCGGCCATCTGGTCGGTGCAGTCAACGGCTCTGATCTCAAAGATCTTGAAGACGAGGCCAAATGCCTCGAAAGCGTGATGAAATTCCGCGACGTCGAGATCCTGTCGGCGGCGGAGGCGCGGGCCAAGGTCGATACGCCTTACCACGGTGCGATGTATGAGCCGCTCGGCGGCCACATGCATCCGCTGAACTACACGCTCGGGCTTGCCCGGGCCGCTGTCGCGGCCGGTGTCGTCATCCATGAGAATTCGGTGGCGGTGAAGCTGGAGCGCGAGCCTTCGATCCGGGTCTCGACCGCGAAGGGGTCGGTGCGGGCCAAGCATGTCGTGCTTGCCGGCGATGCGTTGCTCCACGGGTTGGAGCCGCGCGTCAACAGCCGCATCATGCCGGTCGGCAACTACATCGTCGCCACCGAGCCGCTGGAGGGCAAATGCAACGTCATCCCGGCCAATGTCGCCGTGTCCGACACGCGCTTCGTCGTCAACTACTACCGCATGTCGGCGGACGGTCGCCTGCTGTTCGGTGGCGGCGAGCGCTACACGCCATCGCCGCCGGCCGACATTGCCGGCTTCGTGCGGCCGCATATGGAAGCCACTTTCCCGCAACTGAAGGGCTGTCGCATCGACCATGCCTGGGGCGGGCTGGTGTCGGTGACGACGTCGCGGCTGCCGCATGTCGGGCACTATGGCGAGGTCTATTTCGCGCATGGCTATTCCGGCAAGGGCGTCATCCTGTCGACCCTGTCGGGCAAGCTCCTGGCCGAAGCGATTACGGGCGACGCCTCTCGGCTCGATCTGTTCTCGACGCTGACGCCGCTGCCGTTCCCGGGCGGCACGGCATTGCGCGGCCCGCTCTATGTGCTGGGCATGTTGTGGTACGCCATGCGCGACCGCATCAAGCACTGAGGTTGCGGGAGAGACGACGGAGAGGTTTTGCGCCGCGCTACGATGCGCGGGCAAGAAAGGTCTGGTAGTCGGATTTTGCCTGCAGCAAACGAAGGATGTTGTTGCGCGATCCGCGGATGTGGGCGCGGGTAAGCTCGACGGCCCGCGCCGCATCGCCGGCGCAGATGGCCTCGACGATCTCGAAGTGCTCGTCGCGGGCTATTCCCCATTCGTCCAGCCTGAGCAGTTCCATCCAGACATAGTGCTGGCATTTGTCGAGAATGCCGTTCAGCAGGCCGCTCAGCATCACATTGCCGCTGATTTGAGCAATGGTGCGGTGGATGTCCATGCCGATCTGCAGTTCMTGGAACATGTCATCAGAACTGCGTGTCGGCAGCGCGGCCAGCCGCTCGCATTCCCGCACCATTTCGCGAAGACGCTCCTTGTCCGCGGCCGTGACCCTGGCGGTCGCCAGTTCAGTCGCATAGCCGTCCAGCAATTCCCTGATCTCGAACGCCTCGCGGAACATATGGATGTCGAATTCCTTGACGAGGTAGCCCTGGCGCGGGCGGCCGACAACCAGGCCGTCCTGCTCGAGCCGGTTGAGCGCCTCGCGCACCGGCGTGCGGCTGACCTTCAACCTGATCGCCAGATCGTTCTCGGTGACGCGCGCTCCGGGAGGCAGCTGCCCGGTGACGATCATCGCTTTCATCGATCCGTAGACGGATTCGCGAAGCGTGTTCTTTTTTCTCGTGGGCATTGCGATGTTCCGTCTCCCGTACCGATCGTCGAGGCCTGGTCCAAATTGCGTTGCGTTGACGAAGTCACGCCTGGACGGCGTGGCTGCGTACCGTGCGAAGACCAAGGTGCATCTTCCGCCATGGAGCGGCAAGCCTGTCGAGAAAAGCGCGATCTTTCAAGTTGACATCCGTTTTCCGGGCAAGTTACATTCGAAATTGTATACAAAATAGAATGCCAGATCAACAAATGGCTTCAGGGGAACACGAACGATGAGAAAATCAAGAGTTGTCAGCGCGTTAGCTGTGATTGGGATAACCGTACCTGTTGCACAGGCGCTTGCCGCAGATACGATTGCGGTGGCTTCCTGGGGTGGCACTTATCAGGAAGCGCAGGCCAAGGCGTTCTTCAAGCCAACCGCCGATGCGCTCGGCATTACGATCAAGGAAGACACCACCAACGGTCTCGACGACGTCCGGCTTCAGGTGACCGGCAATGCCGTCAAGTGGGACATCACCGAGCTTGGCGCGGATGAATGCGCGCGGGGCTCCAAGGAAGGCCTGTTCGAGAAGCTTGACTACAATGTCATCGACAAGAGCGGGATCAACCCGAAGCTTGTGCACGACGACTGGGTTGGCATCTCCTATACCTCGGTCGTGCTGATCTACAGGACCGACGTCTTCGGCGAAAAAGGACCAAAGACCTGGGCCGATTTCTGGAACGTCGAGAAGTTTCCCGGCCGGCGTGCACTGAGCGGAAGCCAGGCGACTGAAACGCTCAGCGTTGCTGCGCTTGCGGAAGGCATCCCCATCGACAAGGTCTATCCCGTAGACGTCGACGGCGCGCTCAAATCAGTCGACAAGATCCGCGGTCATATCGATGCCTGGTGGACCTCCGGCGCCCAGGCCATGCAACTGGTCAAGGACGGCGAAGTCGACATGGCAAGCATCTGGAACGGACGCGCCGGCACCTTGAAGAAAGAAGGGGCTCCGGTCAGCTTCTCGTTCGATCAGGGTGTGCTGACGGCAGACTGCATGGTCATTCCCAAGGGCTCGAAAAACAAGGACATCGCTATGAAGGCGCTTGCCATGTTCGTGAGCCCGCAACTCCAGGCCAATCTGCCATTGTATGTCGACAATGGGCCGGTGAACGAGAAGGCTTTCGAGACCGGCAAGATTCCGCAGGAGAGGATCAAGGACATCAATTCCGCTCCCGAGAACGTCAAGAAGCAAGTTCTGCAGGATGCGGAATTCTGGCGCGACAACCTCGTGGAGGCCACGGAAAAGTTCGACAATTTGATCCAGCAGTGAGCAGGCCAATCGATGATTGGGTGATCCAGCGGGCCGACGCAGGTTCGATCGGCCCGCTACCCGCTTCGCGCCGCAAGTATCCGAAGGAGCACTGAAATTGTCCATTGCGCGTTCGGCGCCGCCGATCAACATTCGAGGGATCGCCAAGCGTTTTGGCAGCGTGCCAGTCCTCAGCGACCTCAACCTCGATGTGGCTCCCGGCGAATTCCTGACGCTTCTGGGTCCGTCGGGATCGGGCAAGACCACACTGCTGATGATCCTGGCCGGGTTCGTCCGCGCCAATGCCGGAAGCATCGGCATTGGCGGCGAGGAAGTCATCGCCAAGCCGCCGCACAAGCGCAACATCGGCATGGTGTTCCAGAATTATGCGCTTTTCCCGCATATGAACGTCTTCCACAACATCGCCTTTCCGTTGAAGCAGCGCCGCACGCCCGCGGCGGAAACGGCCGAGCGCGTGGAGAAGGCGCTCGATCTGGTGCAGTTGCAGGGCCTGGCCGACCGTCGGGTCGACCAATTGTCGGGCGGACAGCGCCAACGCGTCGCGCTGGCGCGGGCGATCGTGTTCGAGCCGCGCATCGTGCTGATGGACGAGCCGCTTTCGGCGCTCGACAAGGGGTTGCGCGAACATATGCAGATCGAGTTGCGCAGCCTGCACCGCCGGCTCGGCATGACCACCGTCTATGTGACCCACGACCAGCGCGAAGCGATCACCATGTCGGACCGCATCGCGGTCATGAACAAGGGCCGCATCGAACAGCTCGACCGGCCTGAAACGCTCTACGCCAGGCCCCGCACCAGGTTCGTCGCCGGCTTCATCGGCGAATCGAACTTCATTCCCGTCGAAGGCCGCAACGACAGTGTCTGGTATGCGGCAAAGCGGGTTTACACTGCTTCGCCCTTGCCTTCGCCGGGGCGGCACTGGTTGGTGGTGAGGCCTGAAAGGGTGCGGCTCGCCGCCGATGCCGAACCAGTTGCCAACACCAACCTGCTCGACGCCACGGTGCGCGATGTCGTCTATCAAGGCGACAGCTTCATCTGCTACGCCACGCTGGCGGATGGCCAGCAGATCGCGCTGCGCGATTACTGCCGTGGCGACGTGCTGGCCCGTCTGCCAGGTGCTGGCCAACCGGTGCGGCTTCGCATCGAGGCGGAGGATGCGATCCTGCTGGTGGACGAGATATGAGCGCGGCGCCCGCAGACCTTCCAAACCGCGGCGGCCTGAACGCGGACGTGCTGAGCGCCGACGCCCGGCGTGAGTCTTGGGCTCTGCTCGGCCTGTGCTCTCCCGGCATCGTCCTGGTCGGCATCATCATCGTCGTGCCGATCGGCTGGCTGTTCTGGCTCTCGCTGTTCGACGAGGCCGGAATGCTGAGCGGCGCGAACTACGCCCGCTTCGTCGAGCAGGCTTCCTATGTCAGGACCTTCATCACGACATTCGAGGTGGCGTTCATCGTCACCGGCCTGTGCGTTCTCCTCGGTTATCCGCTGGCCTATATGCTGTCGCAGTTGCCTCGGCGCGCCGCCTCCATCTGCCTGATCTTCGTCATCCTGCCGTTCTGGACATCGGTGCTGGTGCGCACCTACGCATGGCTGGTGATCCTGCAGCGCAAGGGCCTGTTGAACACCTGGCTCATGGATCTTGGCGTGATCAGCCAGCCGCTGCCGCTCGCGCATAATTTTGCCGGCGTCGTCATCGGCATGACGCATATACTGCTGCCGTTCCTGGTGCTGCCGCTCTACGCTTCGATGAAGGCGATCGATGCCGACTATCTGCGCGCGGCGATGAACCTCGGTGCGCCGCCGCCGGCGACTTTCTGGCAGATATTCTTTCCACTTTCACTTCCGGGCCTCGCCGCCGGCGTGGTCATCGTCTTCATCCTGTGCCTCGGGTTCTTCGTCACCCCCGCCCTGATGGGCGGCGGCAAGGTCATCATGTGGGCGATGCGCATGGAGCAGACCACCAGCCTCTATTCCAACTGGGGCGCCGGCAGTGCGCTGGGTGTCGTTTTGCTCGCCGTCACCCTCGGCCTGCTCGGCCTGTTCCGGTGGCTGTTAGGCGCGCGGGCGACCAGCGTGTGGGGTGCGCGATGAACGACGATCTCGGCCTGCCGATTTCGCACTGGCGACGGCTTTGGCTCTATACAGCTGGCGCCCTTGTGCTGTTGTTCCTGATCGTGCCGTCACTGATCATTGTGCCGATGTCATTCTCCGGCTCGACACTGTTGCAATTCCCGCCGGAAAGCTGGTCGCTGCGATGGTACGAGGCCTATTTCCAGTCGGTCGAATGGCGCGACGCAACGATTGTCTCGCTGAAGGCAGCGGTGTTGACGACCATGGTCGCGACACCGATCGGTGTCGCCGCCGCCTATGCACTCAATTCGGGGGCGCCGCGTTTCGCCGGTTTCATCAATGGGCTGCTGACCGCCTCGCTGATCATTCCGGTTATCCTGATCGGCATCGGCACGTTCTTTCTTTATGCGCGCATCGGCCTCAACAACACGCTGACCGGTCTCGTGCTGGCGCATACGGTGCAAGCACTGCCGCTGGTCGTGCTGACGGTCCTTTCGGGCTTTCGGTCCTACGACATGAACCAGGAGCGCGTGGCACGCAGCCTGGGTGCCGGGCGCCTGGCGGCCTTCTGGCAGGTGACCGTGCCGCAGATCCGGTTTTCCATCGTGTCCGGCGCACTGTTTGCCTTCATCACCTCATTCGACGAGGTGGTGGTGTCGCTGTTCATATCAGGCGGCGAAACGACGACGTTGACACGTCGCATGTTCAGCGCGTTGCGCGATCAGATCGACCCGACGATCGCCGCGATTTCGACATGCCTGATCGTGCTGTCGGTGGTGCTGCTTTCGGCAGCACAGCTCTTTGGTCGCAAGCGTTAGAGCATGACCCAAAAAAGTGGAATCCGGTTTTCGGAAAGATCATGCTCAAACAGAAAAGCAGAGGCCCATCCCGATTCCATTGGAATGGCACAGGCTCGGAATTTTCCTCGGTAGATTGGACAGTGCATGCGTGATTTTCAATTCCCCGGCCGTTCGCCGGTTCGCGCTACGGAAGCGATGGCGGCGACATCGCATCCGCTGGCGACGCTGGCCGCTATCGACATGCTGCGCTCCGGCGGCAACGCCATGGACGCCGCGGTTTGTGCCGCGGCGGTGCAAGCGGTGGTCGAGCCGCAATCGACCGGGATCGGCGGCGACTGCTTTGTTCTCTACTCTCCCAAAGGCGAGGGCGAGGTGCTGGCCTTCAACGGCTCGGGGCGTTCACCCGCTGCCGCGACAGCGGACTGGTATCTGGGCAAGGGATATTCGGAATTGCCTGGAACTGGACCCCATGCAGTCACCGTGGCGGGCGCCATCGATGCCTGGTGCCGGCTGCTCGAGGACCACGGCCGGAAGGGCATCGACGCCGCACTGGCGCCCGCCATTCGCTATGCCGAACAGGGCTATGTCGTTCACGATCGCGTCGCCTTCGACTGGGCGGACGAGGTCGCCCTGCTCGCTGCCGATGAACATGCCGCGCGCATCTTTCTGCCGGAGGGAAAAGCGCCAAAGGCCGGCGATCTGCACCGTCAGCCGGAACTCGCGAAAACCCTGCGCACTATCGCGAGCCAGGGCCGCCGCGGCTTCTATGACGGGGAAGTAGCGGATGATCTGGTGGCGCGCCTTCGCGCGCTCGGCGGGCTGCATACAGTTGAAGATTTCGCCGCGACAAAGGGCGACTACGTCAAGGCCGTAAACACGTCCTATCGCGGCCACGACATCCACCAGATGCCACCGAACAATCAGGGTATGACGGCGCTCATCATGCTCAATGTGCTGTCTGGCTTCGGCCTCGGTTCGCTGGAGCCGAACAGCGCCGAGCGGCTACATCTCGAGATCGAAGCCGGCCGGCTTGCCTACCAGGACCGTGACCGATTCATCGGCGACCAGGATTTCGTTGATGTCCCCGTCGAGCAACTGTTGTCGGCAGCCTATGCGGAGCGGCTGCGCGCCACCATCGACCCGGCCCGCGCCATGACGCATCTGCCGCGGCTTGAGCTTGCGCGCAGCGACACCGTCTATATCTCGGTGGTCGATCGCGACCGCAATGCGGTCAGCTTCATCAACTCGACCTTCGGTTCATTCGGCAGCGGTGTCGTCGGTCCCAAGACAGGTGTCGTGTTGCAGAATCGTGGCAGCAGTTTCCGGCTGACTGAGGGCCATCCAAACCGTATCGCGCCGAAGAAACGCCCGATGCACACCATCATGCCGGGCATGGCGACGCGAGGGGGTAAGGTGGTTATGCCGTTCGGGGTGATGGGTGGCGGCTACCAGCCGTTCGGCCATGTCCATCTGCTCACCAACATGATCGATTTCGGCATGGATCCGCAGCAGGCGCTGGACGCGCCACGGGTGTTTTACAAGGACAATGCCGTGCTGGCGGAGCGCGGCATTCCCGCCGAGGCGATTGCTGGTTTGCGCAAGCGCGGCCATCAGGTGTCCATCGCGGAAGAGCCGCATGGCGGCGGCCAGTTGGTGCTGATCGACTGGGAAAAGGGCACGCTGATCGGCGCCTCCGATCCACGCAAGGACGGCTGCGCGCTCGGCTATTGATGGTGGCTATTCAGAACCAGATCAGCCAGACAAGCTGCAGGATGACCAGCGCGATGGCGTCCCAGAAGATGAGTTCGCCGGTCGAGAACCAGCGCCTCGATTTGTTGAAGCTGTAGAACAGCCGCCAGACCACAGCGGCGGCGGCCAGCGGCACCAGAGCGAGCAGCGTGCTCACGGCAGCCGCGCTCCCGACACCGCATCGAAGGTGTGCAGCGCTGCCGGCGGAAAGCGCAGATGCAACGGCTGGCCGGGATCGTAGGCGCGATCGTCATTCACGGTTCGGACGATCAGCGCGTTTGCCTCGCTCTTGGCGAAGATCAGCACGTCGGGTTCGACCGGCTCGACGACATCGACGGCAAAACGGATCGCGTCGCTTGCGGAGGCGTCGACGAGTTGGATCTGCTCGGGGCGGATGCCAAGCACGATGGGACCGTCAGGCTTTCCCGGCAGCGGGCAGGTAAAGCCGCTGGCGTGAAAGACGCCGCCGCGGACATCGCCGTCGAACGTGTTCATTGCCGGACGGCCGATGAATTCGGCGATGAAGCGGTTGGCCGGCCGGCGATAGATTTCGCGCGGGTCGTCGTACTGGATCAGCGCGCCCTCGCGCAGCACCGCGACCCTTGTCGCCAGCGTCATCGCCTCTTCCTGGTCGTGGGTGACGAAGACGAAGGTCTTTTTCAACTCTCGATGCAGTCGCTTCAACTCGGTGCGCATGTGGAGCCGCAGCAAGGCGTCGAGATTGGACAGCGGCTCGTCCATCAGGCACAGGCTCGGCTGCCAGACCAGCGCGCGAGCCACCGCGACGCGCTGCGCCTGGCCGCCCGACAATTGCGAGGGCCGGCGGTCGAGATAGCGGGTGATTTCGAGCAGTTCGGCCATGGCGCGCACGCAGCGGTCGAGCTCGGCGGCCGGCATCTTCCGGATGCGCAAGGGATAGGCGATGTTCTCGTAGACGCTCTTGTGGCTGTAGAGCGCATAGTTTTGGAACACCATGCCCATGCCGCGCAGGCGCGGCGGCAGGTCGGTGACATCGCGGCCCTCGACCATGATGCGGCCGGCGGTCGGACGCTCGAGGCCAGCAAGCAGCCGGCAGGCAGTCGTCTTGCCCGAGCCGGACGGGCCGAGCAGGACGAGGAATTCGCCGGGCTCGAAAGCAAGGTCCAGCGCCTGCAGCGCCACCGTCCCGTCCGGGAAGGCCTTGGTGACGCCGTCGAAAACAATTGCCATGCGAGATCCCTTCAACCCTTGACCGCGCCGAAGGTGAGGCCGCGCACGAGCTGTTTCTGGACAAGGAACGTGAAAAGCACGATCGGCAGCGTCGCCACGATGGCGACCGCCGCGACCTGTCCCCACAGCGTGCCATGCGGCGTCACCAGCCCGGGTATGCCGACGGTGAGCGGGCGCCCGTCGAAGGCGACGAGGATGAAGGCATAGAGGAATTCGTTCCACGACAGGATGAAGCAGAGCACGGCGGTCGCGCCGATGCCGGGTGCCGCCAGCGGCGCGACAACGAAGACGAAGGCGCCGAGCCGCGAGCGGCCGTCCATCATCGCGGCTTCGTCGATCTCCCTGGGGATTTCGGCGAAGAAGCCGCGCATCATCCAGACGACCAGCGACAGGTTGAAGGAAGTGTGGGCGATCACCACGGCATAGATGGTGTCGATCAGGCCGAGCGAGGTGAAGAACAGGAACAGCGGCACGGCGATCGAGATCGGCGGCGCCATGCGCGTGGTCAGGAAGAAGAAGAACAGGTCTTCCTTGCCCGGAAAATCCGAGCGGGCAAAGCCATAGGCGGCCGGCGCACCGATCAGAATGCACAGCACCGTCGACGACACCGAGATCAGCACCGAATTGATCGCCAGCGGCCAGTATTCCTTGTCGATGAAGACGGCTGGATAGTTGGTGAGTGTCGGCGTGAAGACCCATTTCGGTACCGACGACAACAGGTCGACGCGGTTCTTGAACGACGCCAGCACCATCCAGACGTAAGGCGTCAAGGCGACCACGACGGCGACCAGCAGCACGGCCCAGGCAAAGCTTTTCCAGGCGCGGTTCGAGGATTGGTCGATCATCGCCGCGCCCTCAAAACGCGGCCGCCGGCTTGCGGCTCGACCAGTAGACGGCCTTGTAGAAGACCGAGCACAGGATCAGGACCACAAGATAGATCATGAAGGCGACCGCCGCGCCGTAGCCGAGGTCCCAGTTGCGGAAATTGACGCGGTAGGCGTAGATCGAGACCAGTTCGGTCAGCGTTCCCGGTCCGCCGCCGGTCATCAAAAACACCTTGTCGAATTCCTTGAAGGCATCGATGCCGCGCAACAGCAGCACCAGCGCGATGACGGGCCGCAGCAGCGGCAGCATGACGTCGCGAAAGATCTGGAACGGTTTGGCGCCATCCATCATCGCCGCCTCGAACGGCGCGCGCGGCAGGCTCATCATGCCGGCCAGCATGATCAGGGTGACGAAAGGCGTCCACTGCCAGACGTCGATGGCGATGATGGTCGGAAAGACCAGGTCGGGCGCCGAAAGCACGGCAGCATTCTGCGCCAGCAGGCCGACCTTGCGCATGTAGAAGGTGAGCATGCCGAAATCGCCCTGCAAGAGCAGGCGCCAGATCAGCCCGACCGCGACCGGCGCGATCATCATCGGGATGAGCAGCAGCGTGGTCCAAAGCCGCTGGCTGGCGACGAAGCGGAAGATCAGGAAGGCGAGCGCAAAGCCCAGCAGGAATTCGAGGCCCACGGCGATGACGACGAATTTCAAGGTCAACGCAAACGATGCCCAGAAGAACGGATCGTTGCGCATCAGCTTGCGGAAATTGTCGAAGCCGACAAAGGCGCCGGAATGGCTGGCATCGGCAAAGCTGAGATCAGTCAGCGCGGTGTAGACCATGTAGTAGAACGGGCCGACCAGGAAGATGACGACGAGCAGCGTTGCCGGCAGCATCAGCAGCGGTCCCACCCCACGGTCGAGAAGCGGCATTCCGCGCGGCGATGGAGTGCGGTTCGTCACGGGCGTTTCCTGCGGACAAGAACGGCTACCCGCATGTGCGGGTAGCCTCTGCGCGACATTTGAGACCTATCGTGCCGGATAGGTCATGGGTGCGCAAGAACCGAGCAATGTCGAGATGTCGGTGGCGGCGGTGTCGAGGGCAGCCTGCGCTTCCTTCTCGCCGGCGAGGTAGGATGACAGCTCGCGCACCAGTATGTCGGTCATCTCGGCCGATTGCGGCAGCGTCGCCTTCGGCACCGCATGCTCGTTGGCCTCCATCGAGGCCTTGGCATAGGGCAGTTTCTGCACCTCGGCCGAGGCGTATACATCGGGCCGGCCGGAAGCGCCGCCATTGAGGTGCTGTTCGAGCTGGCGGTCATAGCCCATCATCCACTGGACGAAGAGGAAGGCCGCCTGCTGGTTCTTCGAATAGACCGGGATGAGATAGGTCCAACCCTCGACCTGGCCGATCTTGCCGCCTTCGCCTTGCGGCACGAGGTCGAAGCCGACCTTGCCGACGACGGTGGAGGCAGTGGTGTCGACCGATACGGCATAGGTGGCGTCGTTCCACATGATCAACTCGGCGACCTTGGCCTGCTGCATCAGCGCCATGACGTCGTCCCAGAAATAGTTGAGGCTGTCCGGCGGCGAGAACTGCAGCAAGCTCTTGTAGTATTCGAGCGAGGCGACGGCCTTGGGGCTGTTGACGATCACCGGGCCGCAGGCCGAGCCGCTCTTCACGTCGAGCACATCGCCGCCGAAGGAATAGAGGAAGTTGAGCCACTCATACCACAGCGCCTCGTGGCGCTTGCCTTGCAGGGCGGTGCCGTAAAAGCCCTGGTCGGGGCGGTAGAACCATTCGGCGATGTCGCGGTACTGCTTCCAGTCCTTGGCAGGCGCGAGGTCGTAGCCATACTTGGCCTTGAAGCCTGCCTGTTCCTTGGGATCGGCGAGCAGGTCCGAGCGATACCACATGAACATGTTGAGCACGGTGAAGGGGAAGCCGTACTCCTTGCCGTCATACCAGGAGATCTCGTGCCAGGCGGTCTGGTAGAGCTGCTTTTCCGGCTCGAAGGTCGGATCGCGCAAAGCCGGATCGGCCATCATCTTGGCGATTTCGACCAGATGGTTGTTGGTGGCGAACTTGCCGAGTTCGCGATGCGGCTGGATGATGACGTCGTAGCGGCCGCGATGCGAGTTGAGATCGAGCTGCACTTTGTTGACGGCTTCGGAGTGCTCGTACATCTCGACTTCGACATGGATGCCGGTCTGCTTTTCGAACTCCGGCGCCATTTTCTTCAGCGCCTCGAGCGGCGGCAACGCCTCGCCGACCATGCGGATGGTCTGGCCGCTGTAGGGCTTCGACGCCTCGGTCAGATCCCACGCCGCAGCCTGTGTGATTTGCCACATAAGGGCGGCGAGAACGAGGAGTCCGGATGCGGTACTCCCACGTATCAGCGGCTTGAGCATTCTTCCCTCTCCCTAGAAGTCGTGCCTGGCGGGCCAGCGCCCGTTTTGTCATAAAATGTGTGGTACTGCAAATCAAAATGTGGCACCTTGCAACAAATGGTTGGGGGGTGTTAACAGACCGGCAGTAACCCGGCTTTCCCGACCAGGCGAGGGACCTTCGGATGGACTTCATCTTCATGCTGACGCGTAACGATCGCACCGTCGAGGATTGCCTCGACCTGGTCGACTTGATCGAGCCGGTCGGCCTGAAGCATGTCGGCTTCAAAGACATCGGCGTTACGCCGGATGTGCTGCGCAAGCTCGCCGCCGCCATTCGCCGGACAGGCGCCACCACTTACATGGAGGTGGTGTCGACGACAGCGGAGGCCTGCCTCAACTCGGCGCGCATCGCCCGCGACCTCGGCATCCAGCGGCTGCTTGGCGGCACCCAGATCGATGAGATCATGGCGCTGCTGGAAGGGAGCGACACCGAATACTACCCTTTTCCGGGGCGGCCGGTCGGCCATCCGACCAAGCTCGGCGGCTCCCCGGGAGATGTCGAGGCCGATTGCCGCGCGTTCGCCGAGAAGGGTTGTGCGGGATGCGACATCCTCGCCTATCGCGCTACCGAGGCCGACCCGGCCGACCTGATACTCGCCGCCCGGCGGGGGCTTGGTCCGGACGGGCATCTCATTGTTGCCGGCGCGGTGGCCTCGGCCGACCGGATCAAGGCAATCAAGCAGGCCGGCGCCAACGCTTTTACCATTGGCACAGCGGTTTTCGACGGTTCCTATTCGCCGACGAAAGGTTCTATCCTCTCGCAACTGCGGGATGTCCTCGCGGATTGCGAGCGTGTCTAATGGCCGTCATCGGCATCGATCTCGGCACACAGAGCCTGAAGGCAATCGTCGTCGATGACGAATTGCGGCTGCGTGGCGAGGCCGGTGTGCTTTACCAGCCCACCTTCCCGGCGCCGGGATGGGCCGAACAGAAGCCGACGCTGTGGCTGGCGGCGCTGAAGCCCGCCATTGCCGGCGCACTCGACAAGGCCGGGCTGGCGCCCTCCGACATCAAAGGCATCGCCCTTGCCGGGCAGCTCGACGGCTGTGTCGCTGTCGATAGCAGCGGCCGGGCGCTGGCGCCGTGCATCATCTGGATGGATCGGCGCGCGTCGGCAGAGATCGCCGGCATCGACCCGGACTTCATCCGGGAGCGCACCGGTCTCGTTCTGGACGCAACGCATATGGCGGCGAAGATCCGCTGGGCCGCGCGCAACCTGCCTGAGGCGTCTCAGGTGGCGCTCTGGCACCAGCCGGTATCGTTCGTGGTCGCGGCGCTGTGCGGCCGCACCGTCATCGACCATGCGCTGGCCTCGACGACCATGCTCTATGGGTTGAAGGAGCGCTTCTATGCCGGCGATCTGCTAGCGGCCTTCGACATTGATGCAGCCAAATTGCCGGGCATTGACGATGCATCGGCGGTCGCAGGCGCCTTGACCCGCGCCGGCGCCGAGCTGACCGGCCTGCCTGTGGGGATACCGCTGGCGGTCGGCACCGGCGATGATTTTTCGGCGGCAATAGGCGCCGGCGTTGTCGTGCCCGGTATCGTTGCCTGCAATCTCGGCACCGCCGAAGTGGTCGGCGCGGTGTCCGATACGCTTCGCCTCGACCCCGGCGGCCTGGTCGAGACTCATGGTTTTCTCGACGACCGCTATTTCGTCTCCAATCCCGGATGGCTTTCGGGCGGTGCGGTGACCTGGTTCCTGTCCACCTTCGGCGTCGATTCTCCGGCGGCAATGTCGGAGCTGGCGGCGACGGTCGTTGCCGGCAGCGACGACCTGCTGTTCCTGCCGGCACTGTCCGGCGCCATGGCGCCGCGCTGGATCGCCGAGGCGCGGGGCGCTTTCTACGGCCTCACGTCCTTCCACGGCAAAGCGGCTTGCGCCCGCGCGGTGTTGGAGGGCTGCGCCTTCGCCATGCGCGACGTGGTCGACCGGCTGGACGAGCTCGGCATCGCCACGGATCGTGTCCGGCTTTCCGGCGGCGGCGCGCGCAGTCGGGTATGGGCGCAGATCCGTGCCGATGTCAGTGGCAGGCCGGTGGAAATTGCCGATGCCGCCGACGCCTCGCCGATCGGCGCGGCAATTCTTGCTGCCGCCGCCATCGGCCTTTCGTCTTCAGTGCAGCAGGCGGCCGAAAGGTTGAGCGGTGGCATCGAGACGATCGACCCCAACCCGTCGGCCAAGGCCGCCTACGACAGAAGTTACCGCCGGTATCGGACCCTGTTCGATACCCTGACCCCGCTCCATGCTGACTGATTGGACGGCATCCCGATGTCCAAAGAAATGCTCGATAGTCTCATTGCCGGCACGCTGCCTGACCCGGATAGCGAGGGAATGCTGTCGGTGCCGCTGAAGACCATCGTCATCGGGCGCGGGCTCGGCGACGAGGCCGATGCGCTGGTCAGGCCGTTGCCGCTCGGCCGCAAGCTCGCCGTGGTCATGGATCCCGACACTAGGCTGGCGCTGGGTGAGAGGGTGTCGATCGCGCTGCGTGGCAGCAGCGATGTCGACAAGATCATCCTGCCGCGCCATCCGCATCCGGACATGGACGCCGTGCGATCGGTGATCGCCCGCACGAAAGACGCCAGCGGCCTGGTCGCGGTCGGATCGGGCTCGATCAACGACATCGCCAAATATGCCGCGCATCTCACCCAGAAGCCCTATGCGGTGTTCGGCACCGCGCCATCGATGAACGGCTATACCTCGGTGTCGGCGGCGATTACCGAGGATGGCCTGAAGAAATCGCTGACGGCGAGCCTGCCGGTCGGTGTATTCCTCGACCTCGACGTGATGGCGCGGGCGCCGCACCGGCTGATCGCCGCCGGCTTCGGCGATTCGATGGCGCGACCGACCGCGCAGACCGACTGGCTGATGGCGCATCTTTTGCTCGGCACGCCTTACAGGCAGGCGCCTTTCATGCTTCTGGCCGAGGACGAGAAGGCGCTCATCGCCAAGGCCGGCGAACTGAGGACCGGCGACCTCTTGGCAATGGAAGTGCTGGTGCGCACGCTGGTCATGTCCGGCCTCGGCATGACCTTGTGCGGTGGCTCCTATCCGGCCAGCCAGGGCGAACATCTGATCGCCCATTATATCGACATGCGCGGCCAGGGACTGCCCGAGGCGCATCACGGCGAACACATAGCGGTGACGACGTTGACGATGGCGCGGCTGCAGGAGCGCGTGCTGGCGCTGCCGGAGCTGCGGCTTGCGCCGTCTGCCGATACACCGGACCGCTTCATCGAGATCTTTGGTGAAACGCTCGGACGCTCATGCTGGGCTGCGTTCAAACCCAAGCTGCTTGACCGTGAGCGGGCGACCGCCCTCAACACCGTGCTGGCGGAGCACTGGCGCTCGCATCGCGAAAGGCTTTCCCGCGTGGCCCGCCCGGCACGTGAGATCGCGGCAGCACTGCGTGCCGCCGGTGCGCCGACCACGCCGCAAGAGGTCGCCATACCGGCTGCCTTCTACGACGAGGCGGTCGCCAACGCCCGGCTGATCCGCGACAGGTTCACTATGCTCGATGTCGCGGCTGCCTCGCTCGAAACGGTTGCGGCGGGAGCCTGAGCGGGTGCTGCGTCCACTCGCCGACTTCACCGCGCGCGACCGTCGCAAGATCGCCGTCGTGCTGACCGACATAGACGACACCTTGACCGACAAAGGGCGGCTGCCGGCCAAGGCCTATGCGGCTTTGGAGCGGCTGAAGCAGGCCGGATTCATCGTTGCGCCGGTCACCGGCCGGCCGGCCGGCTGGTGTGACCTGATCGCGCGGCAATGGCCGGTGGATGGCGTGATCGGCGAGAACGGCGCCTTCTATTTCCGCTATGACGACACGGCCAAGCGGATTGTTCGCCACTATGCCAGGAGTGCCGGGGAAAGGCAGGCCGACGCGGCGCGCCTGCGCGAGATCGAACGAGCCGTGCTCGCGGAAATTCCGGGTGCGGCGGTCGCCGCCGACCAGACCTATCGCGAAGCCGATCTGGCGATCGATTTTCGCGAGGATGTCGCGCCGCTGCCCAAAACCGAAGTGCTGAAGATCGTCGGGATATTCCAGCGCTATGGAGCAACGGCGAAAATCTCGTCCATCCATGTCAATGGCTGGTTCGGCAGATACGACAAACTGTCAACAAGCCGGCTATTCTTGCGCGACTGTTTTGGTATAGACATAGACCACGACAAGGACAGCATTGTCTTCGTCGGCGATAGTCCAAACGATGCGCCAATGTTCGGCTTCTTCCCCAACAGCGTCGGTGTCGCTAATGTGCTGGACTTCGCCGGCGAACTTCCGGCATCTCCTGCCTTCGTCACAAGCGGGCGCGGCGCGCAAGGATTTGCCGAGCTTGCCGATGCGTTGATTGCTGCAAAGGGAATGGAATAGCCATGGATCAAGGCCGACTGACGAAGAAGGAGCGGCACGCGCTTATCCTTTCGGAAGTGCGCCGGTCGGCGTCCATTCGCATCTCCAAGCTTGCGCGCCGCATCGGCGTCGCCGGCGAGACGATCCGCCGCGATCTCATCGAACTCGGCGATGCCGGGCTGATCAACCGCACTTATGGCGGCGCGACGATCTCGCTGGTGACATCCGAGCCGGTGATTTCGGAGCGCGGCCTGACCCTGATCGAGGAGCGCGCCCGCGTCGGCCGCGGCGCGGCAAGCCTGGTCGAGAGGGGCCAGATCGTGATGATCGATGGCGGCTCGACCACCTATGAGGTGGCGCGCAACCTTTCGCAGCTGAAGCGCGATCTGACCATCATCACCAATTCCACCGGCGTGGCCTCGGTGGCCGGCGCCAATCCGACCTTCCGCGTTCTGCTCTGCCCCGGAACCTATGACAGCCGGGAAGGCAGCGTGATGGGCGAAGACACGGTCGAGTTCGTGCGCCGCTACAATGCCGACGTCGCCATCATCGGCGCCTCTGGGTTAAGCGCGGACGGTCCGAGCGACATGATCTCGGGCGCTGCCGCGGTCAAACGCGCAATGATATCGCGATCGCTGTCGACTGTGCTGGTGGTGACCCACGACAAGTTCGGCCGCTCCAGCCTGGAACGCATCTGCGGACTGGACGACATTGCCGATATTGTCACCGACAGCGAACCGAAGGCCGACCTGCGCACTGCTGCAGAACAAGCGGGCACGGAACTGCATGTGTTTGCCGCGGACTGATCAGTTTCCTTGTTGGAGCATGATCTTTTCCGAAAACCGGTTTCCACTTTTCGGGATCATGCTCTGTCCCGGTTGGTCAGCGCGATGTGGCAGCATCCCGGGCCGTGGCCCGGCGTCCAGGTGACATTGTCGAAGCGCACGCCCGTCGCCTCGAACAGGCCGCGGTCGAATGCGCCGGCGATGCGGCAGAGTGTGGCGAGCTTTTCGTCGCCGACACCGGCCTCGACCCAGGCGTCCTTCAGCGGGCAACGCTTCACCTTGAAGGCGATGTGGTCCGGTCCGCGCTCGACGTCGGTCGGATACATCAGGCCGCCATCCGGGCTGACGGCCAGGAACGCTTCGCCGATGGCCGGCGCGTCATTGGGTCCGAAGCGGTCGAAGGCAGCTGCTGCCACCTCCTTGCCGCGCTGCTCGATGGTGCGGACCATGATCGCTTCGGCCTTCTCCGCGCCCAGTTCGCCGGTCAGTTCATCGAGGAGCAGGCGGTAGAGATCGGCGCGGTTGCGGAAGGCGGAATCGAGTTCGCGGGAGAGCTTTTCGGCTCGGGTTTCGGCGTCTGTCATGATGCGTCCTGTGTTCGATTGAGTCTTGGTGCCGCCGCAACCAGTGCCTTGCCGATTGCCGATTGCGGCGCGTCGATGACGGCGCGGGCATCGCCGCTCTCGGCGATCCGCCCGGCGTCGAGAAGGACGACGCGGTGGGCGATGGCCCGCACCACGCCGAGATCATGCGAAATGAAGAGATAGGCGATCCGTTCCCTGGCTTGGAGGTCGAGCAGCAGTTCGAGGATCTGTCCTCGCACGGAAACGTCGAGTGCCGACACCGCTTCGTCGAGAACGATCAGCGACGGGTTTGTGGCAATGGCGCGGGCAATTGCCACGCGCTGGCGCTGGCCGCCGGAGATTTCGTGAATGGCGCGGCTGGCGAGGTCGGCCGTCAACCCAACACGCTCGAGCAAGGCAGCGATACGGGACGGCCGCTCGGCGCGGGAAGCGATGGCATGGATGCGCAGGGGATCGTCGAGCACGCGCGCCACCGTGGCGCGCGGGTTGAAGGCGGCGAGCGGATCCTGGAACACCATTTGCAGGCGGGCGCGGCGCGCACGTAGCGCGGCACCCTTCAACGCAAGGAAATCGCCGCCTTCGAATTGGATGGTTCCGGCATCGGGTTCGATCAGCCGCAGCACCAGCCGCGCGATCGTAGACTTGCCGCTGCCGGAAGGCCCGGCCAGCGCCAGCGTCTCGCCGGGTTCGATGGCGAAGGAAACGCCATCGACAGCAGCGATGGTCTTGCCGCCGCGGCGGTAGCGTTTGGTCAGATCGGAGACAGCGAGCAGGCTCATGCAGGCGCCCGTCGCAGCAGCGGTTCGGCGTCGAGGCCGAGATGGGCGTCGAGCAGCGAACGCGTATAGTTCTGGCACGGGGCATTGACGATTTGCGCCGTCGGGCCGATCTCGATCAGCTCGCCATGCCGGAACACGGCGATGCGCTCGGCCAGTTCTGCGGCAAGCGCGATGTCGTGGCTGATAAACAACAGCGTCATGCCGTCCTCCGTCACCAATTGCCGGATCAGGGCGACGATCTCGGCCTGGACGATGGTATCCAGCGCACTGGTCGCCTCATCGGCGATGAGCAGTTTCGGTCCGGCCGCGATCGCAGCGGCGATGGCAACACGCTGCTTCTGGCCACCGGAGAGTTGATGCGGGAAGGCGCGCATGGCCGAGGCCGGGTCGGGCAGGCGGACGCGTTCGAGCAGGTGCTTTGCCTTGGCATAGGCCCGCGGCCAGTCGAGGCCGAGATGGGTGCGGGCGACCTCGGCGATTTGCTTGCCGATGGTCATGACGGGGTCGAGGCTGGCGGACGGATCCTGGAAGACAAAGCCGATGTCGCGGCCGGGGAGGGGGATTTGGGTTTCGCCAATCGTCGAAGGTTGGCGTTCCGTCACACCCCCCTCTGTCCTGCCGGACATCTCCCCCTCAAGGGGGGAGATTGGCAGTTTTGCCGCTGGCGCTCTTCCTACAATGCTGGTGATTGGCGAAAGCCGAGATGAGAGCTCAATCTCCCCCCTTGAGGGGGAGATGCCCGGGAGGGCAGAGGGGGGTGTCTTGGCGCTTGCCTCTCCTGTCGATCCCAGGAACCAGTCGATCCTTCCATCGACTTTGGCGCCACCCGGCAGCAGTCCCGCAATCGCCAGCGCCAGCGTGCTCTTTCCCGAACCACTCTCGCCGATGATCGCCAGCCGCTCGCCGGCGACAACATCAAGGCTGATGCCTTTCAGCACCGCCACCTCGGCCCCATCCCGCCGATAGCGAACCGAGAGATCGCGGATCTCAGCCAGCACGGTCACGACAGGCTCCTCCGCACGGCGGTCGTTTCGACCACGCCTTCGCCGGCGAGATAGATGCCGAGCACGGTCAGCACCAGCGCTACGCCCGGGACGATCGACAGGAAGGGCGCGGTGCGCAGCACGGTGCGGCCTTCGGCAATCATGCCGCCCCAGGTGACGCGGTTGGGGTCGCCGAGGCCGAGGAAGGACAGTGCCGCTTCGGTGAGGATCGCGGCGGCGACGATCACCGAGGACAGCGCCAGCACCGGCGGCAGAGCGTTAGGCAGTACTTCGCGAAAGGCGATCGCCAGCGGATGCATGCCGATGACGCGGGCGCCGGCGACAAAATCGCGCTCGCGGATCGACAGCACTTCGGCCCGCGCCACACGCGCCGGCCCGGTCCAGGCGCCAAGCGCGATCCCCGCGACGACGATGCCGAGCGACGGGCCGACGACGCTAACGAAGGCCAGCGCCAGGAGAAAGCTAGGCACGGTCTGAAAAGCATCGGTGATGCGCATCAGCACCTCGTCGACGAGGCCGCCGACAAAGCCGGCCAGCGTGCCGATGACCGCGCCGATGAAGAGCGCTGCCGCTGCCGCCGCCAGCCCGACCGCCAGCGAGGTGCGGGCGCCGTGGAACAGCTCGGCCAGCACGTCGCGGCCGAGCCTGTCGGTGCCGAGCGGCAGCGACCAGTCCTCGAAGGGCGGCAGCAGCGCCGGGCCGGCTATCGCCTGCGGGTCGCCAGGGAACAGCAGCGAGGCAAACAGCGCCATGGCGAAAAGCACCACCAGGATGATCGCGCCGGCGACCGCTTCCGGCCGGCGCAGGAACCGATTGAGCGGGTTCACGCGGCGGCCTCGCTGGCGCCGACGCGCGGGTCGAGGAAGGCATAGGCGATGTCGACGGCAAGGTTGATGGCGATGACCAGAACGGCGCTGGTGAGGATGATGCCGAGCAGCAGCGGCGTGTCGCGCGACGCCACCGCTTCCTGCGCCAACCGGCCGAGGCCGGGCACGGCAAAGACGGTCTCGATGACGACGCTGCCGCCGAGCATCTGGGCCGATTGCAAGCCGAGCATGGTGATGAGCGGCAACAGCGCATTGCGGGCGACATGGGCAAGCACGATGCGGCGGCGCGAAAGGCCCCTGGCGCAGGCGGCAAGGACAAAATCCTGCCGCCAGGCCTCGGCCATGCCGGCGCGCATCATGCGCAGGTAGAGCGCGAGATAGATGAAGCCCAGCGCGGAAACCGGCAGCACGAGATGGATGGCGATGTCGGCGACACGGGCCAAGCCTGTCTTGTCGGAGGCCAGGCTCTCGATGCCGCCGATCGGCAACCAACGCAGGTCGACGGCAAAGACGACGATGAGCACGAGGCCGAGCCAGAAACCGGGCACGGCATAGAGCGCCAGCGAGCCGATGGAGAGGAAACGGTCGCGAAAGCTGCCGGGTCTGGCGCCGGCATAGATGCCGAGCGCCGAGCCCAGACCGAAGGAGAGTGCGGTGGCGCCGACCATCAGGAGCAATGTTGTCGGCAGGCGTTCCAGGATGACGTCGCGGATCGGCCTGGAGAAGGTAACGGACTGGCCGAGGTCGAGATGCAGCAGCGCCCAGAGATAGTTGGCGAGCCGGGTCAGTTCGGACTGGTCAAGGCCCCAGCGATGACGCAGCAGTTCGATCATGCCGGCATCGCCGCCGGTCGAGACGATGTAGGCATCGACAGCGTCACCAGGGGCCGCTTCGAGGAGAAGGAAGGTGCCGATGATGACGATCAGCAGCACGAAGACGCTGCCGACGAGACGACGGCGGATGAGGGTGAGGGCGCGGGTCATGGAGAAGGCATGGCGCTGTGCCGGTCGAGAGGAGTGCAGTGTCTAGGCACCCCCCTCTGTCCTGCCGGACATCTCCCCCGCAAGGGGGGAGATTGGATGTCGCCTCCGCCTTCGCAAATCTTCGACGCCGAATGTGCGCGACAGCAAAGCTGCTGATCTCCCCCCTTGCGGGGGAGATGTCCGGCAGGACAGAGGGGGGTGTGAAGGAACACGGCCTTTGGCCAGCTTTCCACACCCATTTCTTCGCGAACTCTCATCCGCGCAAATGTGTCACGATTCCAAATACGTGTCCGCCCAGTTCGAAACCGCCCAGCGCGGATTGTTGGCAATATTCCCCACCGTATCGCGCGCGACGCTGATGAAGCTCCACTCCGCGACGTTGATCAGCGGCAGGTCTGCTGCCACCTCCTTCTGGAATTCCTTGTACAGATCGGTGCGCGCCGTGGTGTCGAGCGTTTCCGATGCCTTGGCGATCAGCGCGTCTAGCGCCTCGTTCTTGTAGCCGCCCTGGTTGGAGAACGGCACGCCGTCGGGAATGCCGCTCTGTACCAGGATGGTGGTCGAGATCGCCGGGTCGCCGCGGAACACCGGCGGGCCGACGGCGAGGTCGAAGGCGTGATCGGTGTAGACCGCCTTGATGTGCGCCGGCGAGTCGTTGTTGACGATCTCGGCGTCGATGCCGATTGCCGCCAGCGCCTGGCGCAGATAGTCGCCGAACTGTTTTGTCTCGTTGAAATAGGGCGCCGGCAAAAGCCTGAGCGCAAAGCGCTTGCCATCATCGGCCTTGGCGTAGCCGGCCTCGTCGAGCAGTGCGTTGGCCTTGGCGACGTCGAACGGATAGGTCGGCACGTCGGCGGTGTAGAACTGCGGGTCGTTCTTCGGCACCGGGCCGGTGGCGGCCGCGGCATAGCCGAGGAAGACCGTCTTGACGACGAAGTCCTTGTCGATGGCATGCGCGATCGCCTGGCGCACTTTTACGTCGGCGAGTTCCTTGCGGCGATGGTTGATCTCGACGACCAGCTGGTAGGTCAGCCCTTCATAGCCCTTGGAGATGACCTTCAGGCCCGGCACCTTGGAGATGCGGTCGAGATCGGCCAATGGCACGGCGGAGAAGGCGGCAAGCTGGATCTCTTCGGCCTCGAGCGCGGCCGCGGCCGAGGTGCGGTCGGGCAGCACCTGATAGATGATCTCGTCGAGATAGGGCTCGTCCTTGCCCCAGTAGTCAGGATTCTTCGTCAGCTTGTAATACTGGCCGGCCTTGTACTCGCCGAACTTGAACGGGCCGGTGCCGATCGGCGCATTGTTGGCCGGGTTTTCCTCGACCTTGCCGACCTCATAGATGTGCTTCGGCACCACGCTTGACAGCGCCGGCAGTGCGTTGCGGATCAGCTGGAACGGCGTCGGCTTGGCGAATTTGAACACGGCGGTGAAGTCGTCCGGGGTGTCGACGCTGGCCAGATCCTTGAACACGGTGCGGCCGAGATTTTGCAGCGGCTTCCAGACCTGCAGCGCCGAGAAGGCGACGTCGGCTGAGGTAAACGGCTTGCCGTCATGCCATTTGACGCCCTCGCGCAGCTTGAAGGTCACGGACAGCCCGTCGGCGGCACCTTCCCAGGAGAGTGCCAGGCGCGGCTGCAGCCCATCCTTGCCGTCGAACGAGGCTTCGGCCAGCGTCTCGACGATCTTGCTGGAGATGAAGAAAACGCCGTTGGAGGCGACAATCGCCGGATTGAGGTTGCGCGGCTCGGAATCGGCAGCAAGCACGAGGCGGCCGCCCTTCTTCGGTGTCTGCGCCCAGCCCAATGCCGGCATGGCGGTGGAGGCCAGCAACAGGGCTGATCCCGAAAGCAGCGTGCGCCTGGAAATGGTGAAATCTGACATGATCAACCTCCGTCCTCTCCGCGACCCTGCCGGGCGCGCCAATCCCCTTGGGCGCTGGCAGGCCGCCAGCATCCTTGCGGCGATTATGGCCCTTGCCAAGGGTTTCGCCAGAGACGGAATTGGCGCATCCTTGCTTGGCTTTGAAATTTTCGTCCGCTGGACCAGTTAGAAGCAGTGGTTCCATCGAGCTATTCTGGTAGGACCAGATTTGGCCGATGCCTATCGAATGACGACTTGGTGACCGGCAAGCGATGCTATTTGCTGTGTTCTGGCTGGACCAGAGTGGGCAAAATGGTGCAGATTTGACCAACAGCCAGCGGATCGGGCGCAGAGCGACCGACGATCCCAAGCAATCAGGGAGAGAACAATGAACATCGCCCCGGGCAAGAGCGCCGTCAGCAATATCCCGTTCGACCAGGCAAGGGTCGACCGGCTGATGGAGGAGGCCGGCATCGATGTGTTGCTCGCGACGTCCAAGCACAACACGCAATATCTGCTCGGCGGCTACAAGTTCATCTTCTTTGCCGCCATGGATGCGATCGGCCACAGCCGCTATCTGCCCGTTGTCGTCTACGAAAAAGGCGGGCCGGACCATGCCGCCTATATCGGCAACCGCATGGAGGGCGCCGAACACCAGAACAATCCGTTCTGGACGCCGACGCTGCACGCAGCCTGCTGGGGCACGCTCGACGCCGCCAACCTCGCCGTCGAGCATGTTCGCAAGATCGGCAAGGCGGGCGCCCGCATCGGCGTCGAGCCGGCCTTCTTGCCATCCGACGCCTATGCGCTGATCCGCAAGGCACTGCCGGAGGCCAAGCTGATCGACGCGACCGACATGCTGGAGCGCATGCGCGCCATCAAGACAGAGGCCGAGCTGGAAAAGCTGCGCATCGCTTCCGAGCTGATCACCGATTCCATGCTGGCGACCATCCAGTGGGCGCGCGAGGGCACGACCAAGACCGACATCATCGAGCATCTGCGGCGCGAGGAAACCAATCGCGGCGCGCATTTCGAATATTGCCTGCTGACACTGGGCGCCAGCCACAACCGCGCGGCGTCACCGCAGGCGTGGAAAAAAGGCGAGGTGCTGTCGATCGATTCCGGCGGCAATTATCACGGCTATATCGGCGATCTCTGCCGCATGGGCATTCTGGGCGAACCGGATGCCGAGCTGGAAGATCTGTTGGCCGAGGTCGAGACGGTGCAGCAGGCGGCGTTTTCCAAGGTCAAGGCGGGCACCATCGGCGGCGACATGATCTCGCATGCCGAGGGCGTGCTGAAGGCCTCGAAGGTCGCGCCCTATACGGATTTCTTCGCCCACGGCATGGGGCTGATCACCCATGAAGCACCGTTCCTGATGACCAACCATCCGGTGACGTATGAAGGCACCTACGCCGCCAAACCGCTGGAGACGAACATGGTGCTGTCGGTGGAGACGACCATGCTTCACCCGACGCGGGGATTCATCAAGCTGGAGGACACGGTTGCGGTGACGGATACCGGGTATGTGATGTTCGGCGATCGGGCGCGGGGGTGGAACAGGGGTGGGATTTCGTAAGGCCGAAAAGTCGGCGCCGCCCCTCRTCCGCCTGCCGGCACCTTCTCCCCGTAGAACGGGGAGAAGAGAGCAGCTTCGGCGATTTGCGAAATCGTTGATGACAGCGTCTTTCTCCCCGTTCTACGGGGAGAAATGTCCGGCAGGACAATGAGGGGCGGCGCTGCCCTCTAAGGTTATCTCCCGCCCGCCGGGATCAGCCTGAAGTCCGGCAATTCCCGCAGCACAAGTTCCGGCCCGGCCGGCGAATAGACAACAAAGAGCTGCATCGGTCCGTCACCGGTATTCAGCGTCGAATGAAAGCGGCTCTCAGGCACATAAACGGTGCATCCAGGGCCGACCTTGGCGACGACCGGGTTGCCGTTCTCGTCTTCGACCATCTGCTCGCCATGGCCCGAGATGACGAAGATGATTTCTTCCGCGCGGGGATGGTTGTGCCGCGTGTGGCCCTTGCCGGAGGGAAGGTCGACGACGCCGCCGGAAAAGCGCTCGGCTCCGTTCACTTCAGGCGCGACCGTCAGCGCAAGTTTGCCCCAGTCGAAGCCGAAGGCACTGACGTCCTTGGGGTATACAAACACCTTGCTCTTGTCGGTCATCTCTCATCCCTTCTTCTTGTTCGGCGTTGTCTTGCGGCCGTGCAGCGTGACGGCTTTGAAATCCGCCGTCTGTCTAGCGATCGCGGCTTCGGCCGGCAGCCGCTCCATCGAGCTTGCGCCATAGAAACCATGCAGGCCCTTGCAGCGGTCAAGGATGTAGCGGGCGTCGTCCGGCATCGAGATCGGTCCGCCGTGGCAAAGCAGGATGACATCCTTGCGCACCGAACGCGCGGCGTTGGCGATGGCGTCGATCTCGACCACGCAGTCGTCGAGCGACTTCGCCGACGTCGCGCCGATCGAGCCGCCTGTCGTGACCCCCATATGGGCGACGATGATGTCGGCGCCGGCTTTTGTCATGGCGCGGGCCTCGTCCGGGTTGAAGACATAGGGCGTGGTCAGAAGGTCGAGCTTGTGCGCCTCGGCGATCATGTCGACCTCGAGCCCGAAGCCCATGCCGGTTTCCTCGAAGCTTTGGCGCATGCTGCCGTCGAACAGGCCGATGGTGGGGAAATTCTGCACGCCGGAAAAGCCCATCGTCTTCAACTCGGTGAGCAGCAGCGGCATGATGACGAAAGGATCGGTGCCGTTGACGCCGGCCAGCACCGGGGTGTTCTTCACCACCGGCAGCACCTCATAGGCCATTTCCTTGACGATCTCGTTGGCATTGCCATAGGCGAGCAGACCGGCGGCCGAGCCGCGTCCGGCCATGCGATAACGGCCGGAATTGTAGATGATGATGAGGTCGATGCCGCCGGCCTCCTCGGCCTTGGCCGACAGGCCGGTGCCGGCGCCGCCGCCGACGATCGGTACGCCGTCGGCGATCATCGCCTTGAACTTCTTCAGTATGTCCTTGCGCGGTACGGCGGCCATGTCTGGGCTCTCACTGTCTGGCGATATCGAGGAAGGCCGCCGTTGCGGCCTTGGCAAATTCCGGATCGTTGATGTGTAGCGGCAGCCGCGTGACGCGGCGCGTGGCGTTCAGCTTGATGGTGCGCTCGATGGCCTCGAACAACACTGCGTCGGCCTCCGGATCGAAAAAGGCGCCGCCCTCGATGTCGAGCGCCGAGACGCCCCTTTCCGGGATCAGGAAGTGGACGGGACCCTCGCAGCGGCTCAGCCGTTCGCCGATCCATGCGCCGATCCTGCGGCATTCGTCCACTGTGGTGCGCATCAGCGTGACGTTGGGATTGTGCTCGTAAAACAGCCGGCCACGATACTTCTCGGGAATGGTCGGCGGCGCCCAGAAATTGACCATGTCGAGCGCACCGACCGAACCGACATAGGGCAGCTTGGTGCGGGCAATGGCGCCGAAGCGATCCTCGGTGGCCGGCAGCACGCCGCCGAACAGCAGGTCGCAGACCTCCGTCGTGGTGATGTCGATGACGCCGGCGAGCAGGCCACTGTCGGCGAGCTTCTCCATCGAGCGGCCGCCGGTGCCGGTGGCGTGGAAAACCATGCAGTCGTAGTTTGCCCGCAACTGGTCGGCGATGGCCGTCACGCAAGGCGTGGTGACGCCGAACATGGTGAGCCCGAGCGCCGGTTTGCCGGTTGCGGCCGGCGCCGGCTTTGCGGCCATGCCGGCGATGGCCTGCGCGGCATTGTGGAGCACTGTGCGGGAGAGCCGGTTCAGTCCCGCCATATCCGTCACCGACGGCATCATGATGATGTCGGAGACGTCGACATAGGGCGCTGTGTCGCCGGAGGCGAGCGTCGAGACCATAATCTTGGGCAGGCCGAGCGGCAGTGCGCGCATGCCCGATGTGACGATCGAGGTGCCGCCGCCACCGCCAATGCCGATCACGCCGGATATGTCGTCGCGCGACTGGATGAAGTTGCTGAAGGCGGCGCCCATGCCGGCCACTGCCGTGCCGCGATCGTCGATGCCGAGCACGGCGCCGGCTCCGTCGGGATGATGTGCTGCGACGTCGCCGGCTGGAATATCGACCGCCACGGTGGCGCCGCGCGTGCCGATGTCGACGCGGGTAACCGAACTGCCGGTGGCGGCAATCGCGTCGGCCAGGAAGGCAAGTTCCTCACCCTTGGTGTCGGCGGTGCCCACCACGTAGATGCGCTTCATCGCGTTTCCCCGTCTTCGCTGTGCTGGGTCTGGCCGCGAAGGCCATTGCAATTTTTTGAGACGCGCGTATCGTATTGACATGAATGTC
The DNA here is from genome assembly GCF_056403695.1 of Mesorhizobium sp. P2_F7. Taxonomy (NCBI): domain Bacteria; kingdom Pseudomonadati; phylum Pseudomonadota; class Alphaproteobacteria; order Hyphomicrobiales; family Phyllobacteriaceae; genus Mesorhizobium; species Mesorhizobium sp. P2_F7. The sequence goes on from NZ_JBFUFA010000002.1 coordinate 829,500, forward strand.
TCACGTCAACAAGCCGCAGTGAACGACGACGCCAAGGAGGCTGCCGAACGCGGCCCACGTGCCCGCACAAAACGGCTGATGCTGGAGACGGCAACGCGGCTGATGCAGGCGGGCGTCACCCCGTCAGTCAGCGAAGTCGCGGAGGCGGCCGAGGTGTCGCGCGCCACCGCCTATCGCTATTTCCCGAGCCAGGCAGCCCTGGTGCATGCCGTGGTCGACGAGGGGCTCGGGCCTATCCTGACCTGGCGATCGGCTTCGAAAGATCCACAACGCCGCGTCGCCGAACTGTTCGACACCGCCATGCCGCGCATCGAGGCTTTCGAGGCGACCTTCAAGGCGGCGCTGAAACTGTCGCTCGACCAGTGGGCGCAGCGCCAGGCGGGCACGCTGGGGGGCGAGCCGCAGTTCACGCGCGGCCATCGCGTCCAGCTGTTGAAGGATGCCATTGCGCCGCTCAAGGGGCAGCTGCCGCCGCGCGAATTCAAGCGCCTGGCGCAGGCGCTGTCGATGATGTTCGGCGTCGAATTGCTAATCGTGCTGAAGGACATATGGGGGCTCGACAGCCGCGGCATGCGGTCGGTTGCGCAATGGGCTGCGGGCGCCCTGGTGCGCGCCGCGATAGCGGAATCGATGACAGAAGCGGATGCGGTTCGGCCGGCGGCAGCGGCGAAATAGCGCCAATCTGGTTCGACCAGATTTGAGCGACCACTACTGATGTTAACCAGGATGTAGGTGCCGAAACAAGGCTCTCCTATATCAAGGAGTAGGAAAATTAAGGGAAAACAGTCAGATACATGAAGAATCCGGTTATACAAGCTCCGGCTGCAGTCCAAGAAAGAGCTTGACGGCTATCCAAAATTGGTAATACCAGATCAGGACAGAAAAAGCGGATCGAAAGTGAGAGCTGCGATCCATTTTCCGGCAAAAGCGAGGAGGCTTGGAACCGGAACGGTGCGATCTCGGGAGGAACTACCAGGGCCGGCCCCGTTGCCGGCTCGCATGATACGGTAGAATGCGCACAAGGGAGGAAACATTATGCGCAAGACAATGACCAGCCTGCTTGCTGGTATCGGCTTAGTGCTTGCCTGCGGAACGTCCGTTTACGCGCAGGATAAATCGCTCACCATTTTCTGGGCGGAATGGGATCCGGCCAATTACCTGCAGGAACTCGGCAACGAGTACGAGAAGGAAACCGGCGTCAAGATTACGGTGGAAACCACACCGTGGCCCGACTTCCAGACCAAGGCCTTCACCGAGTTCAACGCCCATGGCGACGCCTATGATATGGTCGTCGGCGACTCGCAATGGCTCGGCGCCGGCTCGACCGGTGGCCACTATGTCGACCTGACCGACTTCTTCAACAAGCACAAGGTCGGTGACGTGATGGCGCCGGCGACGGTGAAATACTATGCCGAATATCCGGGCGGCAGCAGCAAGTACTGGGCCATCCCGCTCGAAGGCGACGCCGTCGGCTGGTCCTATCGCAAGGACTGGTTCGAAGACCCCAAGGAAAAGGAAGCCTTCAAGGCCAAGTATGGCTACGATCTCGACGTGCCGAAGGATTTCAAGGCGTTGCGCGACATCGCCGAATTCTTCCACCGGCCGGACCAGAAGAAATACGGCATCGCCATCTACACCGACAATACCTATGACGCGATGGCGATGGGCTTCGAGAACGCGCTGTTCTCCTATGGCGGCGAACTGGGTGACTATTCGACCTACAAGGTCGATGGTTTCATCAACTCCGACAAGGCGATAGCGGCGCTCGACGCCTACAAGGAACTCTACACGTTCACGCCTCCGGGCTGGGCCAAGTCGTTCTTCGTCGAGGACAACCAGGCGATCACCGAGAACCTGGCCGCGATGAGCATGAACTACTTCGCGTTCTTTCCCTCGCTGATCAACGAGGCGTCGAACCCGAACGCCAAGAACACCGGCTTCTTCGCCAACCCCCCGGGCCCGAACGGCGACCAGTTCGCCGCACTCGGCGGCCAGGGCATCTCCATCGTCTCCTATTCCAAGAAGCAGGACGAGGCGGTGAAATTCCTTGAATGGTTCATCAAGGACGAGACCCAGAAGAAGTGGGCAGCCCTCGGCGGCTACACCTGCAGCGCCGCGGTGCTGAAGTCGGACGAGTTCCAGAACGCCACGCCCTACAACAAGGCCTTCTATGAGACCATGTTCAAGGTGAAGGACTTCTGGGCGGTGCCCGAATATGCCGAACTGCTGCAGCAGCTCAACCAGCGCATCTATCCCTATGTGATCGGTGGTCCCGGCACCGCCAAGGAGACGCTGGACGCGCTTGCCGCCGACTGGAACGCGACCTTCAAGAAATACGGCCGCGGGCAGTAACCGACTTCTTCACGGAGGGGGCGATTGGTGCCTCCTCCGTTTTCTTTTTCAGAACCGGGAGCAGGGTCTTGGCGACCACGATGATCACCACGCTGGACAGGTCCTCGCGAGCCGCTGCACGCGGTCTCAGCGACATTTCGATCCGCAACCTCTTCATCATTCCGACGATCCTGTTCCTGATCGTCTTCAACATCTTCCCGCTGATCTATTCGCTGGGCTATTCCTTCACCGATTTCCGTGCGTCGACCAATGCGCCGGCAAATTTCGTCGGGCTGCAGAATTATCGCGACCTGCTTGGCGACCCCTATGTCTGGTCCAACTTCGCTGTCACGGCGAAATACGTCATCATCTCGGTCGCCGGCCAGCTGCTCGTCGGTTTCGGCGTCGCGATGCTGCTCAATCGCGACATCCCGCTCAAGGGCTTGCTGACGACGCTGCTGCTTTTGCCGATGATGTTGTCGATGGCGGTCGTTGGCCTGTTTTGGAAACTGCTCTACGATCCTTCCTTCGGCATCATCAACTATGCGCTCGGCCTCGGCACGTTTGAATGGCTGTCGGATCCCAAGATGGCGCTCTATGCGGTTGCGTTGACCGATATCTGGATGTGGTCGCCCTTCGTGATGCTGTTGTCGCTGGCTGGCCTCTCAGCGGTGCCGAAGCATCTCTATGAGGCCGCCGCGATCGACCGCGCCGGACCGTTCTACACCTTCTTCCGCATCACGCTGCCGCTGGTTGCGCCGATCCTGATGATCGCGGTCATCTTCCGCACCATGGAGGCGTTCAAGACCTTCGATCTCGCCTACATCCTGACCAGCCAGCCGACGGCCGAACTGATCTCGATCCGGCTCTACAAGATGGCGTTCCAGGAATGGCAGACCGGGCGCTCCTGCGCACTCGCCTACATCGTGCTGATCATGGTGCTGGCGATCACCAACATCTACGTGAAGTACCTCAACAAGGTGAAGGAGCGCTGAGATGGCCGCCGTCCGCACTTCGTCCGAAATAGGCTTCAACCGCGTCGCCATCGTCGCTGTCCTGCTGGTGACGATTATCTTCCTGGCGCCGATCTACTGGATTGCCTCGACGGCGTTCAAGCCGCGCAATCTCGCCACCACCATCCCGCCGACGGTCGTCTTCCAGCCGGAAATATCGCCCTTCGTGAAGCTGTTCGCCAAGCGCTCGCAGATGCGCAACCCGGCGTCGCCGGAGGAGTATGCAGCCGCTCCCTGGTGGGAGCGGGTCGTTTTCGACGGTGGCGAAAAGATCGTGCGCGACGGCAAGGGCGAGGTGCAGTGGTCCGGCTATCCGAGCCGCTTCATGAACTCGTTGATCGTGGCCATAACCTCGACGGTACTGGCGGTCGGCATGGGCACCTTCACCGCCTACGGCTTCTCACGCTTCAAGGTGAAGGGGGAGGCGGACCTGCTCTTCTTTATCCTGTCGACGCGCATGCTGCCGCCGGTGGTCGTCGCCATCCCGATGTTTCTGATGTACCGCGCGGTCGGGCTCAACGATTCCCATCTCGGCCTGGTCATTCTCTATACCGCTTTCAACCTGTCCTTCTCGGTCTGGCTAATGAAAGGCTTCATGGACGAGATCCCGAAGGAATATGAGGAGGCGGCGCTCGTCGATGGCTATACCCGCATGGAGGCCTTCTTCAAGATCGTGCTGCCCGAGGCCGCCACCGGCATCGCTGCCACCGCCGTCTTCTGCTTTATCACGGCTTGGAACGAATATGCCTTCGCACTGATCATGACCAGCCGCCGTGCCCAGACGGCACCGCCCTTCATCCCCAGCCAGATCGGGTCCGGCCTGCCGGACTGGACGGTGATTGCCGCCGGGACCTTCCTGTTCTTGCTGCCGGTCGCGATCTTCACCTTCCTGCTGCGCAATCACCTGCTGCGCGGCATGTCTTTCGGAGCGATCCGCAAATGAGCTTTCGCACCATCAACCAGAAATATCTAGAACCCGGCTCGCAGATCCTGATGGTGCTCGGCATCGTTGCGCTCTGCCAGCCCTGGAACATGCTGCTGCATAGTTATGGCGTGACCATCATCCTGATCGGCCTGATCGGCTTCAACATCACCTCGAAGATCGCGCCGGAAGAGAAAGCCGGCACCGGCCATGGCGCGGACGAGTCGGCGCGAAATCCGGGAGCACCGCATTGACCCAGATCGAGCTTCGCGGCGTCCAGAAATTCTTCGGCGCCGTCCAGGTCATCAAAGACCTCAACCTCAAAATCGATGACAACGAGTTCATCGTGCTGCTCGGCCAGTCCGGCTGCGGCAAGACGACGACGCTGAGGGCCATTGCCGGGCTGGAGACGATCGATGGCGGCGATATACTGATCGACGGCAAGCCGGTGCAGCACCTCAAGGCCGCCGAYCGCGACATCGCCATGGTGTTCCAGTCGTTCTCGCTCTATCCGCATATGAGCGTCTACGAGAATGTTGCTTTCCCACTAAGGGCAACGCGCAAGAGCAAGGCCGAGATCGACCAGGAAGTGCGTTCGGTCGCCAAGACGCTGCAGATCACCGACCTGCTCGCCAAGAAGCCGTCGGCGCTGTCGGGCGGCGACATGCAGCGCGTCGCCATCGGCAGGGCGCTGGTGCGGCGCCCGAAGGCGATGCTGATGGATGAGCCGATCGGCGCGCTCGACGCCAAACTGCGCGAGGAGATGCGGGCCGAGATCAAGCGGCTGCACATCAAGCAGGGCTCGACCACCATCTATGTCACCCACGACCAGATCGAGGCGATGAGCCTCGCTGACCGCATCGTCATCATGCATGAAGGCGTGCTGCAGCAGGTCGGCTCACCGGACGAGGTCTATTCGCACCCGGCCAATCTGTTCGTCGCGCAGTTCGTCGGCAGCCCGGTGATGAATGTCGCCGATGCGGCGATCGCAGAAACGGGTTCGTCGGCCTCGGTCACCGTCGGTGGCGCTGCCGCCGGTTTCGAATTCCCGCGTGCGCTTCTGTCCAAGCTCAACGGTCATGCCGGCGGCCAGCTGGCGCTCGGCATCCGGCCCGAAGGCGTGCTGGTGCGCCATGAGGCGGCGGAAGGTTTCCTGCCGGTCGAGACGCAGATCGTCGAGCCGCTCGGCTCGTTCGACATTGTCGACCTCAAGGTCGGCTCCAAGATGCTGCGCGCCCGCACCAAGAGCGGCTTCGTCGGCGGCCCCGGCGAGAAGGTCTTTGCCAGGATCGATCCGACACAGGCGCATTTCTTCGACACGGCAAGCGGCAAGTCGCTTGGAGTGAGGCTCTGATGGCGCATATCCAGCTCAAGAATATCTCGAAGAGCTTCGGCAACCACACGGCGCTGACCGGGCTCAATCTGGAGATCGGCGATGGCGAGTTCTTCGTGCTGCTCGGCGAGACCGGTGCGGGCAAGACGACGACGCTGCGCATGGTCGCCGGCCTCGAAAAGCCGAGCGAGGGGCAGGTGTTCATCGACGGCGTCGATGTCGCCGACTGGGGGGCGGCCGAGCGCGACGTGGCGCTGGTGCTGCAGCAATATTCGCTCTATCCGCGCTACACGGTGCGCGAGAACCTCGAATTCCCGTTGAAGCCGAAGATTCGCCGGCTGCCGGATGCCGAGATCAAGGACCGCGTTGCGCGCGCGGCCAAGACACTGCGGATCGAACATCTGCTCGACCGCAAGACCGATCGCCTCTCAGGCGGCGAGATGCAGCGCGTTTCGATCGGCCGCGCCATCGTGCGCAAACCGCGCGTGTTCCTGATGGACGAGCCGCTGTCGGCGCTCGACGCCAAATTGCGCGAGGCGCTGCGCACGGAACTGAAGAACCTGCAGATACAGCTCGGCGCCACCTTCCTGTTCGTCACCCACGACCAGATCGAGGCGATGTCGATGGGCGACAAGGTCGGCGTATTGAACCACGGCCGCATCGTCCAGACCGGCACGCCGCACGAGATCTACAACAATCCGCGCGACACCTATGTGGCGAGCTTCGTCGGCTCGCCGCCGATGAACCTCATCGACGGCCGGCTGGTCGATAATCGCGCTGTGATGGCGCCGATGAATTTCGAGCTGCCGCTTTCAGGGGGAGCCAGGACGGGCGGTGCGACCGACGGTCGGCCGCTCGTCTTCGGCATCCGTCCCGAAGATGTCTATCTCGAGAGCGGCGCGCCGGTCGAGGCGCGCGTCCACGATGTCGAGAACCATGGTGTGGAAAAGATCCTGACGCTCAGGGTAGGCGACACGACGCTGCGCGCCACCGTGCCGGCGCGGACCGATGTGGCGATCGAGCAATCGGTGCGCTTTGCCTGGAACGCGGACAAGGTCGTGCTGTTCGACAAGGGCAGCGGCGTGAGCCTGCGGCACGCCAGCTAGGCTCTGCTGCAGACCTACGCCGGCGAAAATCTGCGGGCGCCTTCTATTTCTGGAAATAAGTCTCGTAGGGCGTCGTTGACCATAACCTACTCAAGCAGCGGCCCGACAACCATCACGGTCTTCGGGCCGCTGTCTTTGTGATGGCGGTGACGAAACGGTTGAGGCTGTCCTCGACATAGGCGGCCACCTCGGTCGTTGGGTCGAAACTCCACCACAGCAACGAGCCCTGCCAATGCGACGCCATCAGCAGGCCGACGTCGCGCGGCATGTCTGGCGTTCCTGCGAAGCAGGAAGCAAGGGCCTCGCTCAGAAACGCCTTCCAAGCGGCGCCGCGTGCTCTCAGCACGGGATCGCGCAAATCCTCGCGCAGCACGAGCAGGCCCTCGGCGTAGGCTTCGATGCCGCCATAGCCCTGCGACAGTCCAACCAGAAGTTGGATGGCGCCGGTCGGGGTCTTGGCAACGGTCTCCGTCAGCTCCCTCGTCTTGGCGTCGAGGCCGTCCCAAGCGTGGAGCAAGGTGCGCTGCTTCAGTTGCGCCTTGTTGCCGAAACGCTGCACCAGTGTCGCGCCGGACAGGCCGCACGCCTTTGCCAGCCGTTCGAAAGTGAGCGCCTCGGGGCCATGCTCATGGATCAGGCGGTGTGCGACTTCCAGCACCTGCTCGTCGGATTGGGTTTTTGGTCGTGTCACCTTGACATCTCAGTATAACCGAATGATCATTTATATATGATGTGAGCGGTTGAGGCCAGCTCGATTGGTCCACAGATTCGTTGAGGAGCCTACCATGACGTTGCAAGGAAAAGTCGCTCTGGTCGCCGGCGCCACGCGTGGCGCCGGGCGGGGAATCGCGGTTGAGCTGGGCGCTGCCGGTGCCACCGTGTATGTCACCGGGCGCACCACACGCAGCCATCAATCCGAATACGCCCGGGCCGAAACCATCGAGGAGACGGCGGAGCTGGTCTCTTCGAATGGCGGCAAAGGTATTGCCGTGCAGGTCGATCACCTGGTAGCCGACGACGTGCGCAAGCTGGTCGAGCGCGTCCGGGCCGAACAGGGCCGGCTCGACATCCTCGTCAACGATATCTGGGGCGGCGAAAAACTGTTCGAATGGAACAAACCGGTCTGGGACCATAATCTTGAGAACGGCCTGCGCCTGCTGCGGCTCGGCATCGACACGCATCTGATCACCGCGCACCATGCGCTGCCGCTGATGATCGAGCGGCCGGGCGGGCTGCTGGTCGAAGTCACCGACGGCACCGCCGAGTACAATGCCGAGCACTACCGGCTGTCGCCCTTCTACGACCTCGCCAAGGTGGCGGTGAACCGCATGGCATGGGAACACGCCAAGGACCTCGCGGCGCATGGCGCCACCTCGGTGTCGCTGACACCCGGCTGGCTGCGTTCGGAAATGATGCTGGAGGCCTTTGGCGTCACCGAAGACAATTGGCGCGACGCCACCGCCAAGGTGCCGCATTTCGTCATTTCCGAGACGCCGCGCTTTGTCGGCCGCGCCGTTGCGGCAATTGCCGCCGATCCGGACCGTGCACGCTGGAACGGCCAGTCGCTGTCCAGCGGCGGGCTGGCGCAGGTCTACGGCTTTACCGATCTCGATGGCTCGCGCCCGGATGCCTGGCGCTACGTTCCGGAGGTGCAGGACGCCGGCAAGCCCGCCGATGCGACGGGCTACCGCTGATCGAGAGGGTCAGACCGCGCGGCCGTCGAAGTCGAAGATCGACAGGCTGGCAGGATCGATATCCGCAACGCAGTTGAGGTTGACGTAGGCGCTGCGTCCGCCGCCCTGACGGACGTCCTCGGCAAAGGGGTGGATGCCGCAGGTGCGGCAGAAGCGATGCGCCATTGCGTGATTGCCGAATGTGTAGGTGCCGAGATCGTCGCCCCACGCCAGCACCGTCAGGCTGTCGTGCGGGATGGCGCACAAAAGCGAGCCCTTGCGCGAACAGATCGAACAATTGCACCGCACGGCGCCGGTCAGCTCGGCCTTGAATTTGAAGGCTACCTTGCCGCAGTGGCAGCTGCCTTTGTACAGCATCAGTCTCTTCCTATCGCTGGCAGGTGCAAAGGCACGCTCGCCGGGTTATCCCTTCCGCAGGCCGAACCGGCGGCCTGAACTCTTTGTGCTTGCTTTAAAGACGTTGCATCCTGGCGGAGTCCGACATCGACATGCAATCAATCCGCGATCGTCTCGAAATCATCCTGTCACGTCTTGCCAATCGGGCAGCGGGCGAGAAGGTCTACACAAAGCTCTATATCGAGGCGGCGCGGGCCGCTGCCAATGCCAGCGATGCGCGCAAAAAGGCTGGCGTGACGCTCGGGCCGCTCGACGGCACCATTGTCTCTATCAAGGATCTGTTCGACGTCGCCGGCGAGCCGACCACAGCCGGTTCGCTGATGCTGAAGCGTGCAGCACCTCCCCTGTGGGACGCGGCCATCATCAGCCGGCTGCGGCAGGCCGGCGCGGTCATCATCGGCAAGACCAACATGACCGAATTCGCCTTCACCGCGATCGGCGACAACATGCATTACGGAACGCCCGGCAATGCGGCCGACGCCAGCCGCATACCTGGCGGCTCGTCCTCGGGCGCCGGCGTCTCCGTGGGCGAGGGCACGAGCGAGATCTCCATCGGTTCCGACACGGGCGGGTCAATCCGTATTCCGGCAGCGCTGAACGGCGTCGTCGGGTTCAAGCCGACGGCGCGGCGGGTGCCGTTGACCGGCGCTTATCCGCTGTCGGCGACGCTAGATTCGGTCGGGCCGCTGGCGCACAGCGTTGCCGAATGTGCCGTTGCCGACGCGATCATGGCAGGCGAGGAACCAGTGCCGCTCCGGCCGGTTTCGCTCGTCGGGCTTCGCGTCGGCGTCCCGCGCGGTTTGCTGTTAGAAGACACGGAGCCGGAGATCGCAGCAGGCTTCGAGGGATGCTTGCGCGCGCTGGAACAAAGCGGTGCGCGTGTCGTCGACATGCCGATCGACGATCTGATTGCCGAGATGCGGCAAGCAACCAAACGTGCCTCGATCGCGTCGATGGAAGGTGCGGAGGTTCATGCCGACTGGCTGTCCGTCGGAGCATCGGTGCCGGTGGACCCGCATGTCAGCGGGCCGCTTTCGCGAGCACTCGCCGTTCCTGCCTCGGTCTATATCAGAACCATCCGCCGCCGCGGTGAGCTCGCCGCTGCCATGGCCGAGCGCCTGGCGTCGATCGATGTGCTGGCCCTGCCGACCGTACCGATCGTCGCGCCCTCAATCGCCACCATGGCCAGCGACGAAGCGCTGCGCAACAAGGCCGAGGGACTGCTGTTGCGCAACACCCAGGTCGCCAACCAGTTCGACCTCTGCGCGATCTCGCTGCCGATGCCCGGCATGACGCCGCCGGCCGGGCTGATGCTGTTGGCGCGCAATGGCCAGGACCATCATTTGTTGCGTATCGCGGCCGAGGTCGAAAGGCTGCTCGGGTCGTAACCGGCCTCAGCGCGCCGCGCAGCGCTTGCGCTCGGCTTTCCTGGAAGCGCGTTCGATGTTGGTAGCGACCAGCATCGGTGGATCGTTGGGGTCACGATGCTGGATCGATCCTCGAACGACGAGCTTTCCCGCATGGAGTTTGTCGGAGAGGTCAGGTGCCGATCTGTCCAGTGGCGGCAATTCAGTGGCGTTGAGAGAAACGCCTTTGATGATCCTGCCGGTGGCCAGATCGAGCGCATTGCCCGACGGGCAGGGGGCCATCATGCAGACGATCCCATTGCTGCAATAGACGTAACTGCTGTCGGCCAGAGCGAGCGACGGCAATGCCGTGATCGAAGACGTGGTGATAGTGAGGAGGGTGAGGCGAAGACTGGACATGGTTCAACGTCGCGGAGAATTGGGGCGAAAGCGCGATGTCAGGGATCGGCCGGAAACCGCCTGCGGTAGTGCTCGACCACGTCGGGGTTGCGCAGGTTGACCGGGAGCCGGTTGGCCAGCACCAGCAAGGTTTCGCCGGCAGCACCCACACCCATCCGCATCATCGACTGTTCGGTAATGCCAGCCATATGCGGGGTGACGATGACATTGTCGAAACCGAAATAGGGGTGATTTGCCGGCAGCGGCTGCGTGGCAAAAACATCGAGCGCGGCGCCGCCAATGCGGTCCTTGCGCAACGCCTCGATCAGCGCCTCGTCGTCGATCACCGGCCCGCGCGAAATGTTGATCAAAAGCGCATCCGGCTTCATGCCGGCAATGCGTTCGCGGTTGATCAGGCCTCGCGTTTCCGGCGTCAGCGGGCAGCACAGAGCGATGATGTCGCTCTGTTCGACCAGCGCGTCGATCGACAGGAAGCCGATCCTGTCGGGCGCCGGCTGCATGCTGCGCGTCGTCGCCACGACATTGAGACCGAAGCCGTGCGCGGCGATGTGGCCGACCGCCTGGCCGATGGCGCCGAAGCCGATAATGCCGATCGTCTTGCCGGCAAGCTCGCTGGCATGGCTGGCGTGGTCGCGGCCGGCATTCCAGCCTTTGGCGCGCAAGTCGCGGTCGACGACGCGGAAGCGACGAAGCAGGGCAAGGGCTGCGAACATCACATATTCGGCGACCGAGCGCGCATTGACCGCCGGCACGTTGGCGACCAGCACGCCGGCTGCGGCTGCGGCCTCCATCGGCACCATGTCGAGGCCGGCGCCGTGGCGGACCGCGGCCCGAAGCTTCGTTGCGTTTTCGAACAGCGTCGGCGGCAGCGGCGCGCGCACGATGATGACGTCGGCGTTCCTCGCTTCGGCGGTCAGTGTCGCGGCGTCGAGCGCGGAGGCGACGACGAGTTCGCCGGCGCCCACCAGCATGGCGGAGGCCCGCGGATGCAGCGTGTGCGTGGACAGGATTCTGGGCATGGAGCTCTCGTTCTTAGTCGCAATTCCCAAGGGAAAGCGCTGCGCGCTTTTCCCGGGAAAACCGTTTCACACTTTTCCTGGAATTGCTCTAGGCCTTTTCGAGCGTGGCGTTTTTCTGCTCTGTGCCGCGGCCCTCGATGATCCCCTTCCAGTAGCTTTCCGCGCCTTGCAGATGGGCGCTCATCAGCGCCTGGGCGAGGTTGCCGTCGCGGCGCAGCAGCGCCTCGTAGATCTGGATGTGCTCGGCATGCGAGCGCACGCTACGCTCGGGGTCGTTGAAGTAGATCGGCAGGCGCAGCTCGCCCATCAGATAGTAGACGCTGCAGATGTTGTGGAAGACGCCGTTCTTGGTCGCGCGCACGATTTCGAGATGGAATTCGCGGTCCTCCTTGGCGAGGCCTTCGCCGGCGGCGATGCGCTCTTCGGACGCTTTCAGGATCTCACGCAGGCGTTCGAAATTCTCTTCCGTTGCGCGCGAGCAGGCGAGTTCGGCGGCCTTGATCTCGTGGATCTTGCGCAGTTCAACGGTCTCGTAGATCTGCACCGGGTCGAGCGGCAGGCCCGCGCGGGCGAAAAGGGCCAAAGCTTCCACACTGGCTTGCCTGGTGTCGACATAGATGCCGGATTTGGCGCGGCGCTCGACGATGCGCATGGCTTCGAGAATGGCCAGCGCCTCGCGGATCTGGCCGCGGCTGACGCTGAAATGCTCGGCCAGTTCGCGCTCCGAGGGCGTGCGGCCGGTCTCCTTGTCCGAATGGGAGAACAGATAGGCGGCGAGTTCGGCGAGAAGGTTCTTTTCTTTCATCGTCAACTGCGTTGCGCGTGCGCCTCCAGGAACCGCTCCGAAATGGTGAATCCCAGACCGGGCTTTTCAGGGATCGCTATCATACCGTCCTTTGCTTCGACAGTCTCTTCGATAAGATCATGGATCATCGGGTTGGCGCCGAGCGAATATTCGACGGTGAAGCTAGCCGGCGAAGCAGCGCAGACATGCAGTCCGGCAAAGAAGCAGGGCGCGCCGGCCCATAGATGCGGCGCGAAGCGCAGATTGAAGGCGCTGGCGATGGTTCCGATCTTCATCGCCTCGCTGATGCCGCCGCAAAAGGCCGGATCGGGCTGGAAGATGTCGGCTGATTTCAGCACGGCAAGATCGCGGAAGGCATAGCGCGTCGCTTCGCTTTCGCCAGTGGCGATCGGGATCGAGCCCGAAGCGCGCACCTCGGCCATGCCAGCCTTGTCGTCGGCGATGACCGGCTCCTCGAACCAGGCCAGGTCGAGATCGGCGGCGAGGTGGATGAAGCGCTTGGCCTCGGCCACCGTATAGGTGCCATGCGCGTCGACCATCAACTCGACATCGGGGCCGAGCGCCTGCCGGGCGGCACGGGCGCGGGCGGCAGAAATGTGCGGCGCGCCGTCCATGGCGCCGACGCGCATCTTCAGCGCCTTGAAGCCGCCCTTGGCGATGTAGGATTTGAGCTGCTCGCCTATGGCGTCGGCGGCGGCCCAGCCGCCGGAGGCGTAGGCCTGCATGCGGTCGAGCTTGCGGCCGCCGATCAGCCGCCACACCGGTTGTCCCAGCGATTTGCCGAGAATGTCCCACAATGCGATGTCGACGGCGCTGATCGCTGCAATGCTCATGCCGCGCCGTGCCAGCTGCGGCATGGCGTGGCCGGCATGCGCGGCTGTCTGGTGGCGCACGCCGTTGTAGAGCATCTCCCAGATGATGCCGATGTCGGCCGGGTCGCGGCCGATCAACTGCGGGCCGACCTCATGGTTCAGCATGTGGACCAGCGCGCCATAGCTACCGGCGCTGCCGGCGGCGTTCTTGCCTTCGCCCCAGCCGACCAGCCCGTCATCGGTCTCGATGCGCAGGATGGCGGCGTCGAAGGTCGTCACCTGGCCGAAGTCGCTGCGATGCTGCTTCGCGACTTCGATCGGTATGCGGACCCACCAGGCCTGGACGTTTCTGATGCGCATGGTCATCCCCGGCCCCGCCGCCGGCAGGCGGAAGGGCGCATTCCCAATCGGATCGGCTACTTGATCAGCGGCAGCAGCGTTTCGGCGGTGATGCGCATCTGGTCGGTGTAGAATTTCTCCGTCAGCACGCTGGAACCGTGGTCCTGGATGAACTTCAGCTGTTCGGGCGAGATGTCGACCGGGTGGCGCTCGACCATATCAGGATAGGGCGCGGCCGGCGTGCGATCGACAGGCGCGACGAACTCATTGGTCAGCGCACCGTCATAGCCGACTTCCTTCAGCGTCTGCACGATCCGCGGCCAGTCGATCTGGCCGAGGCCGGCGGCAAAGCGGTTGTTGTCGGCGACGTGGAAATCGAACAGGCGTTTGCCGACCTGGCGGATGGCATCATGGACGTTGAATTCTTCCATATGGAGGTGGTAGGCGTCGAGGCAGACGCCGCATTCGGGGCTGACCGCATCGGCCAGCGCCAACGCCTGGGCGCCGCGGTTGAACAGATAGGTCTCGAAGCGGTTGAGCGGCTCGACCGCGATTTTCACGCCGACCTTCTTGGCGTGGGTGAAGCACTCGCGGGTGGCGTCGACCACCCACTTCCATTCCTCTTCCTCGGTGCCGTCCGGCACAACCTTGCCGACGGTGGCGGGCACCAGCGTGATGATCTCGCCGTCGAGTTCGCTGATCATGGTCAGCACGTCCTTGACATACTGCACAGAGCGTTCGCGCTGGCCCTGGTCCCTGGCGGCGAGGTTGCGTTCGCCCAGCATCAGCGTCACCGCGCCCCAGCAGCGTATGCCGTGTTCCTTCAGCAGCGCGCGGGTCTCCTTGGTCTTGTATTGCTCGGGCTCACCGGAAATCTCGATCGACTCGTAGCCGAATTTCTTGATGCGCTTCAGCGTCACCTCCAACGGTTCCGCGCGCATCCAGTTGTGCGTCGAAAGATGCATGGTCTATCCTTCCCAGAATTCGTCTGTGCCAGTTCGCCTGCGATGCGCCTCACCGAAGCGCGTCTCATGATTCCTCCCCAAGGCGCTCCAGCATTTTTACGCAAACTGGTTCGACCAATTGGGCCTGAATGGAGGTCTACAGCAATTTTTGTCGCCCGGCAAGAACTGCCATTGTGCGATCGTGACCGCCATTTACTGTATTGATTATGCTTGCATATGTCCCCCATTTTGGGGTGCGCCGGCTGCTGCTCTTCCGCGTCAAATGGCTTGACCCATTTTCGGTATTTGGTAATACCAGAATGGCAAGTCGAGAATGCACATCACAAAAGACCAAAGAGGCTGGCCCTGCTTTCATCAGGCGCTATGCTTGGTCCTTGGAAAAATGGATTGGGAGGATGCCGATGCCGTCGACAATGAAGGGTCCGGGGCTGTTTCTGGCGCAGTTCGCGGGCGATGCCGCGCCGTTCAATTCGCTGGCTTCGATCACCAAATGGGCGGCCGGTCTCGGCTACAAGGGCGTGCAGATCCCGACCTGGGACGCACGCCTGTTCGATCTCAAGAAAGCGGCGTCTTCCAAGGCCTATTGCGACGAGGTGAAGGGCATCTGCGCTGACGCCGGCGTCGAGATCACCGAATTGTCGACGCATCTGCAGGGGCAGTTGGTGGCGGTGCACCCTGCCTATGACGCGCAGATGGATGGCTTCGCGCCGGCCTCGGTGCACAACAATCCGAAGGCACGGCAGAAATGGGCGGTCGAGCAGATGAAGTTCGGCGCCAAGGCATCGCGCAATCTTGGGCTGAATGCTTCGGTGTCGTTCACCGGCTCGCTGGCTTTCCCTTACCTCTATCCCTTCCCACAGCGGCCCGCCGGACTGATCGAGGAGGCCTTTGGCGAACTCGGCAAACGCTGGAAGCCGATCCTCGATGTCTATGAAGACAATGGCGTCGATGTCGGCTACGAAATTCACCCCTCTGAGGACGTGTTCGACGGCGCCACCTTCGAGATGTTCCTCGATGCGGTCGGCGGTCACAAACGCTGCAACATCAACTACGATCCGTCGCACTTCCTCTTGCAGCAGCTCGACTATCTCGAATTCATCGACATCTATCACGAGCGCATCAAGGCCTTCCACGTCAAGGACGCCGAGTTCAACCCGACCGGTCGGCAAGGCGTCTATTCCGGCTATCAGAGCTGGACCAACCGCGCCGGTCGCTTCCGCTCGCTCGGCGACGGGCAGGTGGATTTCGGCGGCATCTTCTCCAAGCTGACGCAGTACAACTATGATTCCTGGGCGGTGCTGGAATGGGAGTGCTGCCTGAAGCATCCGGAAGACGGCGCGGCCGAAGGGGCACCCTTCATCCAGCACCACATCATCCGCGTGACGGAAAGGGCATTCGATGATTTTGCCAGCGGCACCACGGACAAGAAGCTGCTGCGCGCGATGATGGGAATCTAGCACCGTTTCCCTCCCCCTCGAGGGGAGGGTGGCCCGAAGGGCCGGGTGGGGTCGGTTCGTGCCGAGCTCGACCCGGCGACCCCACCCGATCCGCTGCGCGGATCGACCTCTCCTCAAGGGGGAGGTGAACAACGAGGAGACGAAAAATGGTCGGCGCATCGAAGTCGGAAGCGGGAGGCGGCCCGATCCGCTATGGCATGGTTGGCGGCGGCCAGGGCGCCTTCATCGGCGCCGTGCATCGGATCGCGGCGCGCATGGACAATGACTTCGTGCTGGTGGCCGGCGCGCTGTCGGCCAATCCCGAACGCGCCAAGGCTTCCGCCGCCGAACTCGGTCTCGACCCGGCGCGCAGCTATGCCTCCTATGCCGAGATGGCCAAGGCCGAAGCCAAGCGCCCGGACGGCATCGAGGCGGTGGCGATCGTCACACCAAACAATGTGCACGTGCCGGCAGCCAAAGCGTTTCTCGAAGCCGGCATTCACGTCATCTGCGACAAGCCGTTGGCGACGACTTTGGCTGAGGCCAAGAAGCTTGCTGCCGTGGTCGAAAAGACCGGCAAGGTGTTCGTACTGACGCACAATTACACCGCTTATCCGATGATCCGCCAGGCGCGCGAGATGGTGGCCAAGGGCCAGCTTGGCGATATCCGCATCGTGCAATCCGAGTATCCGCAGGACTGGCTGACCGAAGACCTTGCCGCCACCGGCCAAAAGCAGGCGGCGTGGCGCTCCGATCCGAAGCAGGCAGGAGCGGGCGGCGCGCTCGGCGACATCGGCACCCATGCCTACAATCTCGCCCGCTTCGTCTCCGGGCTGGAGCTCGATTCCCTGTCGGCCGATCTCGACGCATTCGTGCCGGGGCGGCAGCTCGACGACAACGTCAACGCGCTGCTGCGCTTCAAGCCGGTCGGCAAGGCGCACGCCGCCAAGGGCATGATCTGGGCGAGCCAGGTGGCGCCCGGCCACGAGAATGGCTTAAAGCTGCGCATCTATGGTTCGAAGGGCGGGCTGGAGTGGGTGCAGGCCGACCCGAACTATCTCTGGTACACGCCGTTCGGCCAGCCCAAGCAGCTGTTGACCCGCAATGGCGCCGGCGCGTTGCCGGTCGCCGGACGCGTCAGCCGCGTGCCGTCGGGACATCCGGAAGGTTATCTCGAAGGCTTCGCCAACATTTATCAGGAGGCTGCCCGCGCCATCCGCGCGGCGCGCAGGAAAGGCGGCAAGCCGGGTAAGGACGTGGTGTTCCCGACGATCCAGGATGGCGTCGAAGGCATGGCCTTTATCGAGGCCTGCGTGAAGTCATCGAAGAAGAATGGGGCGTGGACGAAACTTTAGCACCCCGCCGGTCAACGAGGGCGAAGCGGCTGGATGACGGGGCATGGCGAAGCTGGCGAAGAGAGACCAGCGCGCCGTCAAAAGGGGAGGGAATGTCGATGAAAATCGGCATGTGCATGTTCTTGTGGACGACCAGCGTCTCGAAGAAGCACGAGGCGCTGCTCAGGGACATCAAGGCGACAGGTTTCGACGGCGTCGAGATCCCGGTCTTTGCCGGCGCACCTGACGACTACAAGAAGCTCGGCGAGTTGCTCGACCGCATCGGGCTGGAGCGCACCGCCGTCACGGCGATGGGCGACCCGGCGATGAATCTGATCGCGCCGGATGCCGCGACCCGCAAGGCCGGCATTGAGTATATGAAATGGGCGATCGACTGCAGCGTGGCATTGGGTGCCGACAGGCTGAGTGGCCCGCTGCATTCGACGCTCGGCGCCTTTTCCGGCAGCGGGCCGACGGCGGCCGAGAAGAAGCGCTCGGTCGCCTCGCAGCGCGCCATTGGCGATCATGCCGGTAAGCGGGGAGTCACGATCGGGTTGGAGGCGCTCAACCGTTTCGAGTGCTATCTGCTCAACACGATGGCTGATCTGTCCGAGCACGTCGACGCCATCGACCGGCCGCACATCAAGGCAATGTATGACACCTTCCATGCCAATATCGAGGAAGCCGACCCGATCGGCGCCTATACCAAGCACCGCCGGAATGTCGTCCACATCCATATTTCCGAAAATGATCGCGGCGTGCCGGGGCGCGGCAACATTCCGTGGAAGGAGACGTTTTCGGCGATCCGCAAGAGCGGCTACGACGACTGGCTGACCATCGAGGCGTTCGGGCGTTCGCTGAAGGATCTGGTGGCGGCGACCAAGGTGTGGCGGGATTTTTCGGAGACGCCGGAAGCGGTTTATCGCGACGGGTATAAGCATATCAAGGATGGGTGGAAGAGGGCGGCGTAAGCGCTCTGCGCCTGGTCTATTTTCTATTTGCGTTCGCGGCGGTTGCCAGGTGGTTCCCCCACTCCGTCTCGGCTTCGCCGAGCCACCTCTCCCCCCTCCGGAAGGAGAGGAAAGGGAGCATGGCGGCCGGGGAGAGGAGAAAGCCTCGGCCCAGGAGGACAGGCGCCTTCTAGGACAGCCGGGCGCCCTTCCTCTCCCCCGTCGATCGGGGGAGAGGTGTCGAGCGAAGCTCGACGGAGTGGGGGTCGATCCTTAGGCGCCGGCGAGACGATGCCCGCGCTTCTGCGTCACAAGGCTACCCCTGCTCAGCCTGGATCCTGTTGTAGTCGTGAATGGTCCGGCTGAGCCTGCGGCGCAGGAAGTTCGAGATGTTGTCGAAGACGAAGACGACGAACAGCGTCAACAGCACCATGTAGAAGACGTTGGCCCAGTTGGAGTTGGTGCGCATCGCTTCCCATAGTTTCAGGCCGATGCCGCCGGCGCCGACGGCGCCGATGATGGTAGCGCCGCGGGTGTTGGATTCCCACTGGTAGAGCGTCTGGCTGATGAACACCGGGATCACTTCCGGCATGACGCCGTAGCGTTGCACCAGCAACCCGTTGGCGCCTGTCGACTTGATGCCTTCGCGCGGCTTGTCGTCGATGTTTTCCAGGCTTTCCGAATAGGTTTTGCCGAGCGTGCCGATCTCGGTGAAGAAGATCGCAGCACTTCCGGCCAGCGGTCCCGGGCCGAAGGCGCGGGTGAAGAACAGCGCCCAGATCAGCATGTCGACCGAACGCATGAAATCGAAGAAGCGCTTGAGCACCTGGCTGAGCAGGCCGCTCGGCGTGATGTTGCGGGCGGCAAAGAAGGCCAGCGGAAAGGCGACGAAAGCACCGAGCAAGGTGCCGAGAAACGCCATGACGATGGTCTGCAGCAGCTTCGTCCAGACATCGCCGTGCTGCCACTGCGCATTGTTCCAGATGTTGTCGCCGGCCAGCGCGAGGTTCGAGGTGCCGGGCTTCAGTTCGGGTCCGGACCAGATCAGCGAGATCACTTCACCGGCCGATTTACCGAAGAAGGGCGAGCGCGTGTCGAACACGAAATTCGCCCAGCCGAGGAAGCGCTTGCGGACCTTCACGCGGTCGACGGTGACGCGTACCTCGCCGACAAAGCCCATCTTGGCGACGATCTCGTCGTCGTGCGCGGTGATCCAGTCGGGCAGCGGACCCGAAATCACCGGCTTGCCGCTGGTCAGCGCGACCGGCACAGTCTGGCCATTGGCGACGATCGTCGCCTTGGTCTTGTCGAAGGTGACGGACTTGGCCTGGCCGTCGATCAAGACGGTGAATGTGCCGTCCGCGTTTCTGACCACCCAGTCGGGATTGGGGTTGTCGCCAAGGGCGGAAAAGCGCGGGTATTTTGGCGTGATCTCGGGCTGGTCGAGGCGGAATTCAGGCTGCAGATCGTAGCTGATCCATTGCGACAGAAAGAGCGGCAGGCGCTCCCAGTGCGAATCCCGCATCACTTGCGGCAGATTGAAGAACCACAAGGCGTAGACGAGGTAGAACAGGATGCCGACGAACAGGAACAGCGGCGCGAAGCGCTTGTAGGCCGGCCGCCGGAACACGTGAGGATAGCGCTCCTCGATCGACGATATTTGCTCGGCGGTCATCGTGGTGGCCATGATCAGGCACTCATCAGGAAGGCTTGCTCACCGACCAGCTTGCGGCGCAGCCAGGCGGAGAACTGGTCGATGATGAAGATGGTCGTGAACAGCAGCAGCACCAGCGCCAGCGTCTTGGCGCCGAAGCCGCGTGAGATCGAGAGCTTCAGTTCCTCGCCGATGCCGCCGCCGCCGACGGCGCCGATAATGGTCGACGCCCGCACGTTGATCTCGACACGCAACAGCGTGTAGGACATGAAATTGGGCAGCACCTGCGGCAGGTCGGCAAAGCGCACCCGCTCGAACCAGTTGGCGCCGACGGCTTTCAGGCCTTCCTCGGCGCGCATGTCGATGTTCTCGTTGATCTCGTAGAACAGCTTGCCCAGCGCGCCGATCGAATGCAGGCCGATGGCGATGATGGCGGCGATCGGGCCGGTCGAGACGATGGCCGCGAACAGGCCGGCAATGACGATCTCGGGAAAGGCGCGCAGCAGTTCCATGAAGCGCTTGACGACCAGCCGCAACGCCGGATGCGGCGTTAAATTGCGCGCCGCAATGAAGGAAAATGGCACGGCGAAGATGAAGCCGATGAAGGTCGAGACCAGCGCAACGTTGACCGTGGTCAGCATCAGCTCGAAATATTCAGGGATGTAGAAGCCGCCCCATACGTAGACTCGGCCAAGCGGGAAGTTGAATTCCTGGGTGCCGGTGTCATGCGGCGAGGCGATGTCGAACAGCGCCCGCCAGACGTCGTTCCAGTCCTTGGGGATCAGCCAACTGAGGAAATCGAGGATGTGCGGCAGCCGGTCGAAGAAGTGGCCGGCATTGGCCTCGTCGGCGAACCACATGCTGGAAAGCATCGCGGCAAGCAGCAGCGCGACGCCGAGCACGGTATAGAGCCGGCGCAGCGATGTCTGGCGTCGCCAGGCATCGGCCGTCTGGTGAGGGGCGCCGGAGGGGGCTGTCACGGAAAGGGTCATGATCGGAGATGCAAAAAGGGCGGTGCTTTGAGCACCGCCCTTTTCGATTTCGCCGTTAGCCGCCGATGGCTGCCTTACGGGCTTCGACGATGACGCTGTAGAAGTCAGGCTTGACCGGGACGTAGCCGGTGAAATCGCCACCTTCGACGCCTTCGAAGCAGGCCTTGTCCTTCTTCGGCAGGTCGGTGAAGAACGCGGTCAGCTTGGCGGTCATGTCGTCACCGAGTGCGGTGCGCACGACCAGCGGGCCGTTCGGGATCAGGCCCGAGCGCCAGACTTCGACGAAGTCGTTGGGGTCGACGGCGCCCTTGGCGACTTCCTTGTGGAAGGTGCCGGAGGTGTAGCCGTTCTTGAAGTCGCCGATGCCCGAGGAATCGTCCACCGCGACGTCGACCTTGCCGTCGCGGACAGCAAGAACGTTGTTCTCATGGCCGCCGTTGAACTGGGTCGAGGCGAAGAACGTTTCGTTCGAGGCGCCGGTGTCCTTCGGGATCTGGGTCAGCGGGATCAGGTAGCCCGAAGTCGAATCCGGATCGGCGTAGCCGAGCTTCTTGCCCTTGGCCGACTTGATGTCGGTGATGCCCGAGGATTTCAGCGCCAGGCCGATCGAATAATAGCCGGTGGCGCCGTCGGTCTGCTGGGTGGTGAGGATCGGGGTGACCGCCTTCGGGTCCTTGATGTAGACGCTGGCGTAGCCGGAAGCGCCGAGTTCGGCGAAGTCGAGCGTGCCGCCGAGCAGGCCCTGGATGACACCGTCATAGTCGGCGGCCGGGAACAGCGAGACTTTTTCGAAGCCGAATTCGGTCTTCAGGTGGTCGGCCAGGCACTGGTAGTTGCGCAGGCGGTCGGTTTCGTTCTCGCCGCCGAGGATGCCGACGCGGAATTCCTTGAGGTCGGCCGCGTGGGCCATGCTGGTTGCCATGGCGAGCACCGAAACGGCGCTGAATACCATCTTCCTGAACATTGATGTCTCTCCTGTAAGTTCCGGCCCCGCGCCGGCAGCGTTCTTGATTTGAAGGATGCCCTTGACGCGGGCGGACGATCACAGTCGCTCAGTAGCCGGGAAATGCGGGCTCGAGTGGGCTGGCGGATGCGGCGATCTTTTGCTTGTAGGCGATGCTGGTCGAGGTGATGGCCTCGGAGATCTCGGCGCCGTTGGCGTCGGCGCCATAGACCAGGCGCACGGCCTCGCGGTTAAGCTCTTCCGGCGGACCGTCGAAAACGACCTTGCCGGCGGCCATGCCGATGATGCGGTTGCAATAGGCACGCGCGGTGTCCAGCGTGTGCAGATTGGTGACGACGGTGATGCCTTCGCGCAGATTGATGTCCTGCAACGAGTCCATCACCACCTTGGCGTTGAGTGGGTCGAGCGAAGCGATCGGCTCGTCGGCGAGCAGCACCTTCGGCTGTTGCATCATGGCGCGGGCAATGGCGACCCGTTGCTGCTGGCCGCCGGACAGCGTGCCAGCGGGTTGCAATGCGGTGCGGGCGATGTCGAGGCGTTCGAGGGCTGCGACCGCCTCGGCGCATTCGGCGCGGGTGAACATGCCGAGCAGGTTGGAGACGGTCGAACGGTGATTGAGCCGGCCGAGCAGCACATTGGTCAAGACGTCAAGGCGCGGCACAAGGTTGAACTGCTGGAAGATCATGGCGCAATCCCGCTGCCATCGCCGAAGCGGCGAGCCGCGCAGCCGGGAAACCTCGGCGCCGTCAAAAAAAATCGACCCCTGGCTGGGGTCGATGAGACGGTTGATCATGCGAAGGAGGGTGGATTTTCCGGCGCCCGAACGGCCGATAATGCCGACCATCTGGCCCTGCGGGATCGACAGGTCGATGGCGCTGACAGCGGTGTTCTTGCCAAATCGGCGGGACACGCCACGGATTTCGAGCGTTGCAGAGCTTGCTGACATGGCAGGTTCCAGTGCGGACCATATTGATCGTCAGGCACTCGCCTAGCGCAGCCACATGAACCTGCCGTGTCGCCTGCATGTCAGTTTTGTTACGCTCCACAGCTGCGCGTTATGACCGGCCCAGGATCAGCAGCTCTTCGAAATGGTTCATGTCGTTGAAGCTGCAGAAGGCGGGCGGCTTGATTTCGATCACCGGGGCCTGCCGTTCGAACAACGCAAGACTGTCATCGAACAGGTCCTGCCATGCGCCAGCCCTGTCGTCGGCAAGACGCTTGATCTGGTAGGTGAAGGTGATGTGGAAGGCGTAGCTGTCGTGATCGGGATGGCGGTAGCCGAACGGCACCGACAGCGCATCGCGCCACGCACTCATGACACGCCTGTCGTCCTCCGTCGCGCCGGCAACGGTGAGCCCGGTCGGCACGACCTCGATCACTTTTATGTTGAACGGGGCGAGGCCCTCGAAGCCTTTCAAGCGTTCCAGATAGAGGTTGGTCATGGCGTCGATGCTGGTTTCGAGCGGCACGTCCTGCGGCCAGTAGGGCAAGCGGCGACGGTATTCGATGATGCCCTGGAACAGCGTCATGTGCAGGCTGGAGATGGGCGTGAAGGCCAACCGGTCAGCATCCGGCATGGCGCGCATGCGCTCGCGTACCTCGATGACCGCTGCTTCCGATGGCGAGCCCTGGACAAGGTGGCTGACCACCGTGTTGCCGGGCTCGAGGAGGAAATTGCCCGATGTGTCGTATCGGGTACCGAGATGCACCGGAGGCTTCGGGTTGGTGCCTTCGAAAAAGCCGGCGAGCGAGGGTCTGATGGATTGAGGCATTGCGATCTCCTTTTGGGAGATGGCCTCGTGTCCGAGTCATGTGTCAAGGATGTGAATCGGGCCGGTCTTATGACGATGATGTGATGAGCTAGCCGCCGTATTTTTCCAGGAAAGCCTCAGCCTCAAGCTCGCGAAAATCGTCGAGTGCGGCGCGCAGTTTTGCGTGGTCCCAGTTCCACCAGGCGAGCGCCTGGTAGCGCTCCGCCGTGCGGCGGTCGAAACGCTCGCGGATCGGCTTTGCCGGCACACCACCGACGATGGTGTAGGGCGCGACGTCTTTGGACACCACCGCACCGGCGCCGACTGCGGCGCCGTCGCCGACGGTTACGCCGGGCAGGATGGTCGAGCCGTGACCGAGCCAGGTGTCGTGGCCGATGGTGACGCGTTTGGCGCGGCGCTGGGCGAAGAATTCGCTCTCATGCTCGGCGTCGTCCCAATAGTCGGAGGCGCGGTAGGTGAAGTGATGCAGCGTCGGCCGCCAGGTCGGGTGGTTGGTGGCGTTGATGCGCACGGCAGCTGCAATGTTGGAGAACTTGCCGATGGTCGCGCACCAGACGGCGCAGTCCTGCATCATGTAGGAATAGTCGCCGAGGATGCTCTCGGACACGCGGCTGCGGTCGGCGATCTCGGTCCAGCGGCCCAATGTCGAGTTTTCGACCTGTGCCGTTTCGTGCACCAGCGGCGCTTCCGACAGTTTCTTGCTCATGCGGCAATTTTTCCGGCGGCGAAAGAGGTCACGTCGATGATGCGATCGGCGACGGCGTCACGCACATCCAGGTCATGGAAGATGCCGAGCAAAGCGACGCCCGCCGCCTTTTTGGCGGCAATCAGCGCAACCACGACATCGCGGTTTTTGGCATCGAGCGAGGCGGTAGGCTCGTCGAGCAGCAGCACCGGGTGCTCGGTGATGAAACCGCGCGCGATGTTGACGCGCTGCTGTTCGCCGCCGGAGAAGGTTGCCGGCGGCAGCGCCCAGAGTTTCTCGGGCAGGTTGAGCTGCGCCAAAAGCGAGCGCGCCTTCGTCCGCGCGCTCTCGCGCTCCTCGCCGCGCTCGACCAGCGGCTCGGCCACGACGTCCAGCGCCGAGACGCGCGGCACGGTGCGCAGGAACTGGCTGACATAGCCGATCGTCTGGCGGCGCACGGCCAGCACCGTGCGCGGGCTGGCATTGGCGAGGTCGATCAGGCTACCTTCATGCTGGACGATGATCTGGCCTTCATCGACGGCGTAGTTGCCGTAGAGCATTTTCAGGATCGAGCTTTTGCCGGCGCCCGAAGGGCCGCCGAGCACAGCGCATTCGCCGCCTCTGATCGAGAACGAGACGCCGGCGACGACCGGCAGTTTGATGCCGTCGCGCAGATGCATGGTGAAGCTTTTGGCGACGTCGGAGACAACGAGTGGGGTAGGCATCAGAAGGTTCTCCAATCGTCGTTCGTTTGCGGGCCAGCACCCCCCTCTGCCTTGCCAGGCATCTCCCCCTCAAGGGGGGAGATTGGCTGTCGCGTTCGGTTTCGCCAGTCTCCTGCGTCACAGAATGGGCGGGACATAAGAGCTGCTAATCTCCCCCCTTGAGGGGGAGATGGCCGGCAGGCCAGAGGGGGGTGACCTGGCGCCATCGTCACACCTGCAAAATCGAGGAAACAAGCAATTGCGTGTAGGGCGCGCGCGGGTCGTCGAGGACACGGTCGGTGAGACCGCTTTCGACGACGCGGCCGTCCTTCATCACCATCATGCGCTGTGACAGAAGCCGGGCCACGGCGAGGTCATGGGTGACGACGATCGCCGCGAGGCCGAGATCGGTGACCAGGCAGCGCAAGAGGTCGAGCAGGCGCGCCTGCACCGAGACGTCGAGGCCGCCGGTCGGCTCGTCCATGAATACCAGCCGTGGGCCGGTGACGAGGTTGCGGGCGATCTGCAGGCGTTGGCGCATGCCGCCGGAAAAGGTGCGCGGTTCGTCGTCGATGCGGTCCTCGTCGATCTCGACGCGCGACAGCCAGTCGACGGCAGTGGCGCGGATCTTGCCGTAGTGGCGGTCGCCGACCGCCATCAGCCGTTCGCCGACATTGGCGCCGGCCGACACCGTCATGCGCAGGCCGTCGGCAGGGTTCTGGTGGACGAAGCCCCAATCGGTGCGCATCAGGAAGCGGCGCTCGGCTTCGCTCATGCGGTAGAGCTCGCGGAACTGGCCGTCGCGCATGCGGTAGCTGGCGGTGCCGGAAGAGGGCAGCAGCCGCGTCGACAGGCAGTTGAGCAGCGTCGTCTTGCCGGAGCCGGATTCGCCGACGACAGCCAGGACTTCACCCGGCCAGAGGTCGAACGTGACATTCTCGCAGCCGACGCGCGAGCCGTAGAATTTGGACAATTCCGATACGCGCAGCAGCGGTTCGTCGGTCATTCTGCGGGCTCCATGGCTTCTGGGGCAAGGTGGCCGCGATGGCCGTCGGCGCGCCGCTTCTCGCAATGGTCGGTGTCGGAGCAGACGAACATGTGGCCGCCATGATCGTCGAGGATGACCTCGTCGAGATAGACGTTCTCGGCGGCGCACAGCGCGCAAGGCTGGTCGAAGGTCTGGACCTCGAACGGATGATCCTCGAAGTCGAGGCTGACGACATCGGTGAAGGGCGGCACGGCGTAGATGCGCTTTTCGCGCCCGGCGCCGAACAGCTGCAGCGCCGGCGAGCGATGCATTTTCGGATTGTCGAATTTCGGCGTCGGCGAGGGGTCCATGACGTAGCGGCCTTCGACCTTGACCGGATAGGCGTAGGTGGTGGCGATGCGGCCGTGCTTTGCGATGTCCTCGTAGAGCTTCACATGCATGAGGCCGTATTCCTCCAGCGCGTGCATCTTGCGGGTCTCGGTCTCGCGCGGCTCGAGGAAGCGCAGCGGCTCGGGGATCGGCACCTGATAGACCAGAACCTGGCCGGCGCTGAGAGGATGTTCGGGGATGCGGTGGCGGGTCTGGATGATCGTGGCGCTGGCGGTATCGGTGGTGACAGCGACATTGGCGACCTTCTTGAAGAAGGCACGGATCGAGACCGCATTGGTGGTGTCGTCGGCGCCCTGGTCGATGACCTTCAGCACATCATCCGGACCGATGATCGAGGCGGTCACCTGCACACCGCCGGTGCCCCAGCCATAGGGCATCGGCATTTCGCGCGAGGCGAAGGGAACCTGATAGCCGGGGATGGCGATGCCCTTGAGGATCGCCCGGCGGATCATCCTTTTGGTCTGCTCGTCGAGATAAGCGAAGTTGTAGGTGGCGATGTCGGTCATGGCGATCAGGCCTGCCTTGTGCTATCGAATTGGTGTCCAGGACGCTGAAACAGGGGCGAAGTCGGATGACCCAGACCGGTTGGATACATCTTGGAATTCTGCTGCTGGCGTTCGTCGGCGTGGTCGCTTTTCTTCTTCGAAGAATGGTTCTGCCTGCGCCAAAGGAAGGCGCGCACGGCGAGACGGTTGGCGGCGCCACCGGTGGTTACGGCAGCGGCTACAGCGGAGGGCATGGTGGCCATTCGCACGACAGCGGCGGTGGTCACGGTGGGGTGGGCGACTAGCCTCATTCCGCGGCCTCCTTCTTTTCTTCCGCCACGTCGGCATTTTCGCGCGCGTCGTATTCGGCGCGCATGCGGCGCACGAGGTCGAGTTCGGCCTGGAAGTCGACATAGTGCGGCAGCTTCAAATGCTCGACGAAGCCGGTCGCCTGAACATTGTCGGAGTGCGAGATGACGAACTCCTCGTCCTGCGCGGCAGCGACGACATCCTCGCCGAGTTCCCTGGCGCGCAGCGCGCGATCGCACAGCGCCATGGCCATTGCCTTGCGCTCGCTCTGGCCGAAGACCAGGCCATAGCCACGCGTAAATTGCGGCGGTGCCTTGGCCGAGCCCTTGAACTGGTTGACCATCTGGCACTCGGTGACGCGGACCTTGCCGAGCGGCACCGCGAAGGGCAGTTCCGGCACGTCGAGTTCCAGCTCGACCTCGCCGATGCGGACCTCGCCGACAAAGGGGTGGTTGCGGGCATAGCCGCGCTGGGTGGAGTAGCCGAGCGCCAGCAGGAAACCTTCGTCGCCGCGTGACAGCGCCTGCAGGCGGATGTCGCGCGCCATCGGAAATTCCAGCGGTTCGCGGGTGATGTCGCCGGGGACATGGTCCTGCGGCATCTCGCCGTCCGGCTCGATCAGGCCTTCGCGGGCGAGGATCGCCGAGACGCGCGGCATCGCCTCCGCCTCGCCGGCGCGCTGCAACGGTTCGGCGACATCGGCGCCGGCGGCGAGTTCCGGGTCGAGCAGGCGGTGGGTGTAGTCGAAGGTCGGACCGAGCAGCTGGCCGCCGGGCAGGTCCTTATAGGTCGCCGACACGCGCCGCTCGACCAGCATCGCGCCGGTGTCGATCGGATTGCTGTAGCCGAAGCGCGGCAGCGTGGTGCGGTAGGCGCGCACCAGGAAGATCGCCTCGATCATGTCGCCGCGCGCCTGGACAATGGCGAGCGCCGCCAGTTCGCGGTCATAGAGCGAGCCTTCGCTCATCACCCGGTCGACGCCGAGCGCCAACTGTTCGACGATCTGGTCGAGGCGCAGTGCCGGCACCGAGCGGTCGCCGCGCCGGCGGTCGGCAAGCAGGCTGTGGGCATTGGCAATTGCGGCTTCGCCGCCTTTTACCGCGACGTACATTTTACGCCTCCATCGTCTTGATGCGCGTCGTGCGCGGCAGGCAGGCAATGCCGCCGGGGGCCGCCAGGATGATGTCGATGCCGCGCGGAAAACGCTGGCTGTTCTGCTTCCACTGTTCGACGAAATGACGCGGCATCTGCGCCGGCGCGATGGTCGCGCTGGTTTCGATCCCGGGGCCTTCAAGCAGCAGCGGCGCGCCGGAGGTCAGATCGCTCACCCGCAGGATCAGTGTCGTCGAACGGTCGGGATAATCCTGTGTGCCCTGCGAAAAGCCGTCGAGGGCCGCCATCTCCGCCGGGTTGGCGATCAGGGCGAAATGCGCGTCGGCCGGCGTGTTGGCAAGCGGCGCGCCGGCGTGGAAGCCGAGCCAGGCTTTCACCGCGGCCGACGTCTGCAAAGCAGGGTCGAGCCAGAGCGGGGTGTCGTGGTCGCAGAGCGAGAGCGCAATGGCGCCTGCGGTGGCCGACAGTGGTGCCGGGGGGCGGGCGAAGGCCGGCAAAGGCTGCACGCTGCCCGGTCGTGCCATGGCGTCCATGACGGCGCGGAAGACGGTCTGGGCGTTGAACACCGGATCGGCGAAGCCGCCGTCGATCGATTGGGCTGCGATGTCCATCAGTCTTCTCCGCGCACCATAGTGAAGAAATCCACTTTCGTTGCCGCCGTCTCGGCGCGGCGCTTTTCGCGCGCTTCACCTTGGGCAGCGCGCAATGGCGCGACCAGCGCGGTCTCGACCGACTGGCGCTGCGCGGGGTCCTGCCAGAGCGCGTCGGCGATGGCCGCCAGCTTCGCCTTCTTCCGATCGCGGCCGAGCATGTAGCTGTGGCCGACCTGTCCGGAGGGCAGCCGAACGGTGGCGCGGGTGACCGTGGCTTCGCCGACATTGAAGGGCGCGCCGCCGCCGCCGATACGGCCGCGTACGGTCACCAGGCCGGTTTCCGGCCCGCGCAAAAGCTCGGCTTCCGAGGTCATGCCGGCCTCGTTCCAGAGCCGGGCGATGTCGTCGCCGCTTGCCTGCGCCAGCGTTGCCATGACGGCTTTGCGCTCGGCCTGGTCGCGGGCTTCCTGTCCTCGCATGCGGCTACTCCCTGAATGCGTAAAATTTGTCTAGTGATATAGACAACTATACAAGTTATACCTATTATCTAAACCGTGTCCATGACGGGTGGATGACATGGGTGTGATCGGGGGCAAAAATGGCCGGGCAACAGATGGCGAGCAGCATCGAGCGGCGCAGCGGCGTCTCGCTGTGGCGGCAGATCGCCGACCAGATCCTGCACTCGATCGCTGCCGGCGATTTTGCCGAGAATGCTGCGCTACCGCCCGAGGTGGTGCTGGCTGAGCGCTACGGCGTCAACCGCCACACGGTGCGCAGCGCCATATCGGCGCTGGTACAGGAAGGCGTGCTGCGGGCCGAACAGGGGCGCGGTACCTTCGTGTTGTCGCGCAAGCGGCTATCCTACCCGATCGGCGCCCGCACGCGGTTTTCGACGGGCCTGCAAGGGCAGACATCGGAACGTCATATCGTGCTGCTCACATCAGCGGTCGAGCCGGCTAGCCAGCATGTCGCCGAGGGCCTCGACCTTGCCAGGGGCACTGAAGTGATCCGGTTGGAGACGCGCGGCGAAGCCGATGGACGGCCGGTGTCGCGCGCTGCCAGCTGGTACGAGGCAAAGCGTTTCGCCGCCATCGATGCCGTGATGGCGGAGACCGGTTCTATCACCGCCTCGCTCCGACGTTTCGGCGTGGAAGATTATCTCAGGCAATCGACGGTGCTGTCGGCACGCCATGCCGATGCCGCCGACCTTGCCGACCTCAATCTCCAGCCGGGAGCGATCGTGCTGGTCGCGGTCGCCGTCAACGTCACGCCGGATGGCCGGCCGATCCAGTTTTCCGAAACGCGGTTTCCTGCGGAGCGGGTGGAACTGAAGCTTTCGGCGCTTTAGGAGTGACGGCCTTATACGAGACTCATACTGATGTCAGACCAAGTTTGGTCACGCTCGTTTTTCAGCGGCTTGACGTTTGAGGACCGCCTTCCCCCACTCCGTCTCGGCTTCGCCGAGCCACCTCTCCCCCCCTCCGGAGCAGGGCAATCGCATATGGACTCTTTCGAGGAATCGAACGGCGAACAAATCGGAATCGCGTCGAGAACAAACGTCGCGAGATTCCATCTTTGTTCCGCATATGCGATTCCCCTGCCCTCCGGAGGGAGAGGAAGGGAGCCCGCCTTGCCAAGCTCGCCCTTCCTCTACCCCGTCGATCGGGGGAGAGGTGGTCTGCGAAGCAGACCGGAGTGGGGGTCGACCTGGGCGGGCCGTCATCAGTTCGGGCCATGTTATGATCCCACCTCGATGACCGCCTTGATCAGGCCGGATTTCTCGTGCGCCCAGCGGGCGAGATCGTGCGGCGTGGCGGCTAGCGTGGTGCGGTGGGTGACGAGCTTGGCCAATGGCACGGCGCCGTTGCGGATGGAGGCGGCGACGTGGTCGAAGTCGGCCTTGAGTGCGTTGCGGCTGCCGACCAGGGTCATCTCGCGCTTGTGGAATTCCGGATCGGAAAAGACGATGTCGTCCTTGACGACGCTGACCAGCACCAGCGTGCCGCCATGCGCGACATGGGCGAAGGCAGATTGCACCGATTGGGTGTTGCCGGTGGCATCGAAGACGACATCAAAACCTTCGCCGCCGGTAGCATCG
The DNA here is from genome assembly GCF_056403695.1 of Mesorhizobium sp. P2_F7. Classification (NCBI taxonomy): domain Bacteria; kingdom Pseudomonadati; phylum Pseudomonadota; class Alphaproteobacteria; order Hyphomicrobiales; family Phyllobacteriaceae; genus Mesorhizobium; species Mesorhizobium sp. P2_F7. Next base: position 860,468 of record NZ_JBFUFA010000002.1, read on the forward strand.
CGCACCAGCTCGGCTGCCGCTTTTTGCGAGCCGTCTAGCGTAGCGAAGCCGAGTTCGCTTTTGGCAAAGTCGAGCCGCTCCGAACTCATGTCGAGCAGGCTGACATCGAGCCCGGCGATGCGGGCAAACAGGGCGGCGCCAAGGCCGATCGGCCCGGCGCCGATGACCAGCGTGCGGGCGCCTGGTTCAGCGCGGGCGCGGCGCACGGCATGGGCGCCGATAGCGAGGAATTCGACAGCCGCGGCGTCGGCCAGCGACAGGCCGTTTGCCGGGTAAAGATTTTCGGCCGGCACCAGGATCTGCTCGGCCATGGCGCCGTCGCGGTGGACGCCGAGCACCTCGATCCGCACGCAGCAATTGGGCTTACCATGCCGGCAGGCGATGCATTTGCCGCAAGCGAGATAGGGGTTGATGATGACGGGCTCGCCGACGGAGAGGTCGACGCCTTCGCCGGTCTCGACGACAGTCCCCGACACCTCATGGCCCATGATGCGGGGGTAGGCGAGGAACGGATGTTTGCCCTCGAAGATATGATAGTCGGTGCCGCAGATGCCGACATGGCTGACGGCAACCAGCGCCCAGCCGGCAGGCGGTGCGCCCGGTGCGGCGCGGTCTTCCAGGACAAGGTCGCCGGGCGAGCGGCAGATGACGGCTTTCATTCAGCAATACCAGTTTTCAAAAAAGGCGCCGGTCCGTTGAGCGGACCGGCGAAGACAGTCAGGGAGGATTATTTGCCGCGGCGGCGCAAGCCGTCGAAGTAGACGATGACGATGATCAGCACGCCGGTGATGATGCGCTGCCAGAAGGCGTTGACGTTCAAGAGATTGGCGCCGTTGTTGATGGTGGCGAGAATGAAGGCGCCGAGCAGCGGACCATGCACCGAGCCGACGGCGCCGAACAGCGAGGTGCCGCCGATCACCGAAGAGGCGATCGCCTGCAGCTCCCAGCCCTCAGCCTGGGTCGGATTGCCGATGCCGATGCGCGACGCCAAGAGCACGCCGACGAAGGCGGCGCACAGGCCAGACAGCGTGTAGGCCATGTAGATGGTGCGCTGGACATTGACCCCGGACAGACGCGAGGCCTCGGCGTTGGATCCCACCGAGAAGAGATAACGGCCCCAGCGGCTGTGGTGCAGGAAGATGTAGGCCGGTATGCCGACCAGGATCACCATCCAGAACAGATTGGGGACGCCGATGAAGGAGTTGCGCGAAAATTCCTGGAAGGCGTCGTTGTTGATCGAGATCGAGTTGCCATTGGTCATCAGCAGGCCGATGCCGCGCAACGAGGTCAGCGTCGCCAGCGTGATGATGAAGGGCGGCAGGCCCATCTTGACGATGCCGAAGCCGTGGAACAGGCCGATGGCAACGCCGACCAGCAGCGTAAGCAGGATGGCGATAAAGACCGGCACGCCGGCATTGATCAGCATGGCGGCGATGACGGTGGCGAAGCCGACCACGGCGCCGACCGACAGGTCGATGCCGCCGGTGATGATGACGAAGGTCTGGCCGACCGCCAGGATGGCGATCATCGAGCCCTGGCGCAAAAGGTTGGAGATGTTGTTGCCCGAGGCGAAGCTCTGCGTCGCCAGCGACAGGATGACCCACAACAGAACCAGCAGCGCCAGCAGCGTCAGCCCGAATAGGGCGTTGTAATTGCGTTTCGGTCTTTCGGCAGGGGCTGCTTCGGTGCTCATGTCTGTCCTCCCAGCTTTTCTTGTTTCTCGGCGAGCGCCTGTGTGAGAATTTCCTCGTGATCGGCGGTGCGGAAGCCATGCGTGGCGACCAGCTTGCCGCGCCGGAAGACGTGCAGCGTGTCGGCCAGTTCGTAGACTTCCGGAAGGTAGGACGAGATCAGGATGATGCCGGCGCCTTTCGACAAAAGCGCGCCGAACAGGCGGTAGATCTCGGCCTTGGTGCCGACATCGACGCCGACCGTCGGTTCATCGAAGATGAACAGCTTGGCGCCATGCGCCAGCCATTTGCCGATGACGATCTTCTGCTGGTTGCCGCCGGACAGGCTGGAGGCGAGCGCGCCGCGCGTCGGCGTCTTGATCCTGAGGTCGGCGATCTGGCGATCGGCTTCCGCCTTCTCCTTGGCGCCGGAGATCAGCATGTTGTTGGAAATGCGCTTGTAGATCGGCAGATTGAGGTTGAGGCCGACCGGCAGGTTCAGGCACAGGCCCTGGTCGCGGCGGCTTTCCGGCGCCAGCGCCATGCCGAGTTTGATGGCGTCGTGCTCGGAGTTGATCAGCACCGGCTTGCCTTGCCACAGGATCTGGCCGGCCGACTTCTTGTGGCGGCCATAGAGGGTGGTGACGAACTCGCTGCGGCCGGCGCCGATCAGGCCGTAGAGGCCGACGATCTCGCCCGCGCGGACACTCATCGAAACGTTCTCGAAGCCTTTGCCGGAGAGATTCTTCGTTTCGACGATGGTCGCACCCGGCGTGAAATGCTCCTTGTGATAAACCTGCTCGATCGAGCGGTTGATCATCAGCTTGACCAGTTCGGCGTCGTTGGTCTCGGCAATGTTGCGGGTGCCGACCAGCGTGCCGTCGCGCAACACCGAAACGCGGTCGGCGAGCTCGAAAACTTCTTCCATGCGATGGCTGATGTAGATGATGGTGACGCCTTCGCCCTTCAGCCGGCGGATCAGCGTGAACAGCTGGTCGGCTTCCTTGCGGGTGAGGTAAGCGGTCGGCTCGTCGAAGATCAGGAATTTGGTGCCGCGCACGGTGGCTCGCGCCGCGGCGATCAATTGCTGCTGGCCGATGGTGAGGTCGCCCAGCGTGACATGCGCCGGCAGGTCGAAGCCGAGACCGTCGATGATCTTCTGCGCTTCCCTGACCATGGCGCGCTGCTGCAGGATGCCGAAGCGCGAATTCTCCTCGCCGAGGAACATGTTGGCGGCGACGGTGAGATGGCGGCAGAGTACGACTTCCTGGTGCACGGCATTGATGCCGAGCGCCATCGCCTCGTGCGGTGTGGCAAGTGCCGCCGGTTTGCCTTCCCAGATGACATCGCCGGAGGTGCGCGGCATGACGCCGGTCAGAAGCTTGATGAGGGTGGATTTGCCGGCGCCGTTCTCGCCGACTATGGCGTGGATCTCGCCCGCCTTGAAGGCAAGGTGGACCGGCTTCAGCGCATGTGTGCCGGGATAACGCTTTTCCAGCCCGTGCAGTTCGAGGATCGTCCTGCCAGGCTCAAGCGTGGGGGCGGGGTGCAGGTCTTGCGCCGTCGACGTCATGACAATCCTCCCAGATTGGTCTTACGAATGGGCACGCAGCGATGCTGTCGGATTGCATCGAAGGCATTCGGCCGGCTTCTGTCTCTTTGTTTTTACGCAATTCCGGACGGAAAACCGCAGACACTTTTCCTGGAATTGCCCCATGGGCCGGTGAGGGGTGTTTCCGGGGCAACGAGGCCCCGGAAACGATGCGCTTGTGGAAAGGCTTAGTCGAGCTTCGGATTGAGCAGCGCGTCGATCTTCGGCTCTTTCATGTTGGCCTTGGTGACCAGGTTGGCGCCGGTGTCGACATTGGCTTCGACCTTCTCGCCCTTGGACGCCGCGAGCGCGGTCTTGATGCCGTCATAGCCCATCCGGTACGGGTCCTGGACGACGAGGCCGGAGATGACGCCGTCGTTGAGGAACTTGATCAGCTTCTCGTCGCTGTCGAAACCGATCAGGCCGACCTTGCCGGCAAGGTTGTTCTCGGCGATCGCCTGGCCAACGCCCTGCGCCATGATCAGGTTGGAGGCGAAGATGCCTTTCAGGTCCGGATTGGCGGTGATCAGGTCGGTGGCGATGTTGAGGCCGGTGGTGGCCTGGCCGTCGGCATATTTGTCGGCGATCAGTTCCAGGCCGGGATATTTGGCCTTGAGCTGTTCCTTAAAACCCTGCGCGCGCTGTTCGAGCGAGCCGGCGCCGGGAAGTGCTGTGATCAGCGCAACCTTGCCCTCGACCTTACCGCCATTGGCTTCGCCGATGGCTGCGGCAAGACCGTCAGCGGCGACGCGGCCGCCCTGGACGTTGTCGGTGGTCAGGAACGAGGTGAAGGCCTTGGAGTCGGCGCCGGAGTCGATTCCGATGACCTTGACCTTGCTGGCTGCTTCATCGATCGGCTTGCCGAGCGCCTTGAATTCGGTCGGCGAGATGACGACGGCGGCCGGGTTGCCGGCAACGGCGTTCTCGAGGATCGAAATCTGGCCGTTGACGTCGGTTTCAGCCTGGGCGCCGAGTTCCGGCACGTTGACGCCGAGATCCTTGCCGGCCTTGCGGGCGCCGGCCAGAACGATCTGCCAATAGAAGGACGTGGTGTCCTTGACGATGATCGGAATGGTCACATCCGCGGCCGAAGCCGGCGCCGTGTGCAGTGCGCCGGCAAGCATCGAGGCGGCTGCAAGCGCAACGAGTGAGCGGCGGTTGAGAATGCTGGTCACGAATTTCATTAGGAATCCTCCCTAGATCGCCCGGTGAAGGTTACGGAAGCTCTGTTCGGATAGGCGCGGCCCAAACAGAACTTTATCAATAAAAAACAGTTGCCGCTTTTTGATAGTGCATCGGTCCAGCCGACGCAAGCGGTGTTTCATATCGGCCTGCGCATGGCTCGGCGGAGAAGCCTCCTTGCCGATCCTCAATGCCACGTCCAGACGCTCCCGATCCTCCTTGATCGCCATGGAATATTAATTCCATCATCGAGTCAATATGGAATGTTCATTCTTTCTTGAGAATCGCGTGATCGTCGTCAGCCGAGTTCCTGAACGACGGTGTAAGGAGCATATTTGGCGAATTCCGATTGCGGCACCTTGATGTCGAACAGGTCGAGATTGCGTGTCAGATTGGCGGCCTTGGCCGTTCCGGTCAGCACGCTGGCCACGACCGGCTCGTGCAGCGGAAATTGCAACGCGGCCGCCGCCAGCGGATAGCTGCCCTCGGTGGCGATTGTCTCCATCGCGCCGACACGCTCGAGTATGTCATGCGTCGCCGGCATATAGTCGAAATGCGCGCCGTGCACAGGGCCAGTCGCCAGGATGCCGGAATTGAAGACGCCGCCGATGATCAGCGAGGTCTGCCGCTGCCGGCAGAGCGGCAAAAGCTCGGCCTCGGCCGAGCGGTCGAGCAGCGAATAGCGGCTGGCAAGCAGGATGCAGTCGAGCGGGGCTTCGCGCAGCACGTCGAGGCAGATTTGCACCTCGTTGACGCCGAGCCCATAGGCGGAAATGACGCCGGACGATTTCAGCTCCTCCAGCGCCTTCAGACCGCCATCCATCAGCTGGCGGAAATGCAGCTTCGTCTTCTGGACGCCATGCGTGTAGGTGCCGATGTCGTGGACAAACAGGATGTCTATCCGGTTTAGCCCGAGCCGCGCGTAGGAGAACTCGACCGAGCGCATGATACCGTCATAGGAATAATCGTAGTCGAGCGCGAAAGGCAGCGGGTCGACATAGGAATGATCGGGAACCTGATCTTCCGATACGGGACGGAACAGGCGCCCGACCTTGGTCGACAGCACGTAGGAATCCCGCGGCTTGTAGCGCAGGAAATCGCCGGTCCGCCGTTCCGACAGGCCGAAGCCATAGAAGGGCGCGGTGTCGAAATAGCGCAGGCCGGCCTCCCAGGCCGTCTGCAGCGTCTCCATCGCCGCCTCGCGCGGACAGGCCCGGTAGAGGCCGCCGATTGCGGCTCCGCCGAAGCTTATCTCGGTGACCTCGAGCGCAGTCGTGCCGATGCGGCGTTTGTCCATCCAAAGCCTCCCCTTGCGGGCTATCTTGCCGCCCGTAGTTTTTTGTCAGTGTTTTACAGCGTCGCGCCGAGGTGCCACGGCACGAACTCGTTGTCGCCGTAGCCGAACGCTTCGCTCTTGGTCTTGCGGCCCGACGCCGTCTCGACGATCAGTTCGAACAGCTCGCGGCCCATGCCGGCAATGGTCTTTTCGCCCGAAGCGATGACGCCGCAGTTGACGTCCATGTCCTCTTCCATCTGGTGGTACATGGTCGAGTTGGTGGCGACCTTGATCGACGGCGTTGGCCGGCAGCCGAAGCAGGAGCCGCGGCCGGTGGTGAAGACGATGATGTTGGCGCCGCCCGCCACCTGGCCGGTGGCCGAGACCGGGTCGTAGCCGGGCGTGTCCATGAATACCAGGCCGCTGCCGGTGACCTTCTCGGCATAGCCGAAGACGCCGTTGAGCGGCGTCTGGCCGCCCTTGGCAACGGCGCCCAGCGACTTCTCCAGAATGGTGGTCAGGCCGCCGCGCTTGTTGCCGGGCGAAGGGTTGTTGTCGATCGAGGCGCCGTGCTTGGCGACATGGTCTTCCCACCACTTGACGAAACCGTCGAGCTTCTTGGCGATCTCCGGGGTCGCCGCGCGATAGGCGAGCAGATGCTCGGCGCCATAAATCTCCGTCGTCTCGGACAGAATGCCGATGCCGCCGACGCCGGCCAGGATATCGACGGCAGCGCCCAGCGCCGGATTGGCCGTTATGCCCGACATGCCGTCGGAGCCGCCGCATTGCAGGCCGACGACAATCTCTGAGACCGGGATCGGCTCACGCTGCAATGTGCCGACTTCCTCGGCGATTTCGGCGAGCACGCCCATCGCCTTTTCCACCGATTTGCGCGAGCCGCCGGCGTCCTGGATGTTGAAGTGGCGTTTGCCCGCCGCCGCACCCTTCTGGCCGTAAAGGGTGAGTTGATTGACCTCGCAGCCAAGGCCAACCATCAGCACGCCGCCGAAATTCGGATGGCGGGTGTAGCCGGCCAATGTGCGGTGCAGCACCATCATGCCGTCGCCGGTGCCGCTCATGCCGCACCCCTGGCCGTGGACGATCGGCACGAAGCCATCGATCCCGGGATATTTCGGCAACAGTACGCGGTTGGCCTCGTCGGCAATGGCGTGGCAGACGGTGGCCGAACAATTGACGCTGGCAATGATGCCGATGAAGTTGCGGGTGCCGGCGCGCCCATCGGCGCGGCGGTAGCCCATGAAGGTGCGGGCGCGATCGGCTTCCGTCGCGTGCTCGGCCTCGCTCGGCGGCACCACCGGCAGGCGGCCTGATTCGAAAACCAGATTGTGCGAATGGACGTGGTCGCCGGGCGCGATGTCCTGCGTTGCGCGGCCGATCGCCTGGGCATACTTGACCACCGCCTCGCCGGCGGCGATAGGCTTGATCGCCACCTTGTGGCCGGGCTCGATCAAGGCCGTGGCGACGGCGCCGCCGGGCAGGGCGGTGCCGATCTCGATGCGGCCATTGGCGACCGCGACATTGTCGGCGGGGGACAGAAGAATGCTGTTCGAGGCGTTCACGGGCAGTTTCCTGGGTCTGTTTCCTGGGGGGATGCGCGGATTGACACGCGTCTGTTTCCATATAATGTCTTTTATCGGGAAAAAACATTTGTGCGTCAATTGTTTTTTCGGGAGGAGACCATGCATCCGATGGACGCGTGGGTTGTAGGAGCCGCGTCTGACACGCAAAGCGTTTTGCTTTGCCGGGTCATGCGCTAGGAAACATCTGTGATATCGCGCTTCAAGCCAGCCACAGCAAGCGCCGGCGCGCAACGGGGCAGGGATGTCGAAGAGCAACAATGTCTACAAGGATGCTTACAACAGGGGTTTGCGGCTGCTCGATGAAACGCAGAGCTTGCCGTCCGAGCCAGAGTTGGGCACCCTGCTCGGCGTTAGCCGCACCACAGTGCGCACGATTCTGGCACGCATGGAAGAGACCGGGCTGATCGCCTGGAACAAGCGCAGCAAGACCGTGCTCAGGGCGCCGAAGCCGGACGATTTCTTCCCCGAGGAGGAGACCGACACGCTGGCCCAGATCATCGAGCGCTCGTTCATGCGAAGGTTGCTCGCCGGTGGCGCCGAGGCCGGCATGCAGATCAACGAACTAGAACTGGCGCGCGAGATCGGCGTCGGCACTACCAGCGTGCGCGAATTCCTGATCCGATTCTCGCGCTTCGGCCTGATCGAGAAGCGGCGCAACAGCCACTGGGTGCTGAAGGGTTTTACGCGCGCCTTCGCGCTTGAGCTGACCGAAATCCGCGAGATGTTCGAGATACGCTCGGCGGCGGCCTTTGCCGCCTTGCCGCAGGACAGTCCGGTCTGGGCCGACCTCGACCGGCTGGAGGACGAGCACCGGCTGCTGGCCAGCGAGATTGCCACCCGCTTCAACGAATTCTCCGAGCTCGACGAGCGCTTCCACAGGCTGATCCACCGGGCGTCGCACAACCGCTTCATCGTCGACTTCTACGACGTCATCGCCATGATCTTCCATTACCACTACCAGTGGAACAAGGCGCAGGAGCGCGAGCGCAACGAAGTCGCGGTGGGCGAGCATCTCGCCTATATCGCAGCGCTGAAATCGCGCGATCTCGGCAAGGTCGATGCCGCCTGCCGCAAGCATCTGAAGTCGGCGCGCAATACGCTGCTGACCTCGATCCCGGAGATAGGCGTCCGCCCGGCTCCCTGACGGCATTGCACGCGCGACATCGAACGCGCCGCGTTGCCGCAGCGATGATTTGGCGATTTTCGGGCTGCCTGCCGCGTGCTAGACATCTGTCGTTGCTGCGTGAAGAGGCAGGTCTTTGAATATCCGGCGTAAGAGATGGAGCATGACGGCCGCGTTTGTCGCGGCCTGTGTGTTGCTGCTCCAGTCGACGCTCGGCGCCTTTGCTTTCGGCACGGCGCCGGATGCCTCGCAGCTCGACGCCTTTGGCAACGTCATCTGCACCCATGAGGGAGCGGTCCAGCTTCCCGGAGGCGATCCGCACCAGCAGCATATGCCGGCATGCTGCATGCTTGGCTGCAGCATGGCCTCGGTTGCCTATGCGCCGCCGCCTGGTGCCGGCCTGGTCCAGGTCAACCTGTCCTTCGAGACTGTCGCCTTCGTGCTTGCCTCTGTCAGGCATCCCGATGTAACGCGCGAACGGTCTCCAGCCAATCCGCGCGCGCCGCCGCTTACGGCCTGAAACTGCGGCATCTCGCGTAACCTGCGCGAGCGCCAATCATCCAATCACCGACATCGTTCGCGACCGGCAACGGCGTGACCTCATATTCATGGAGCTTCCCCATGTCCCGTTTTCTTCGTGCCGCCGCATTGCGCCGCAGCGCGTCTTTGTTCCGCACATTCGAGCAGCGTCTCGGCAGCGCCGTCTTCGCCTTCGCCCTGTTGTTCGTAGGCGCCCATTCCGCTCTTGCACATGAGTTCAAGGCTGGCGACATCGAGATCGAGCATCCCTGGTCGCGCGCGACGCCGGCCGGCGCCAAGGTCGCCGGCGGCTACTTCACCATCGTCAACAAGGGCAGCGCGCCGGACCGGCTGCTGTCGATTGCCTCCGACATTTCGGGCAAGGCCGAACTGCATGAAATGGGGGTGAAGGACGGCGTCATGACCATGCGCCCGGTCGAGGGCGGCCTGGAAATCCCGGCGGGTGGCAAGGTCATCCTGGGCCCCGGCGCTTACCACATAATGTTCATGGATTTGAAGCAGCCGCCCAAGGAAGGCCAGATGTTTGCCGCCACGCTGACCTTCGAGAAGGCCGGAGTGGTGACCGTCGAGTTCGCCGTGCAGGCCATTGGCAGCGCGCCGCCGCAGGAAGACAACGACTGACCAATTATTGCCAACCGATTTTCGAGAGGGACCATCATGAACAAGTATCTTTTGCCCGCCGCTGCATGTCTCGTCCTGTGGACAAGTGCCGCCTTCGCCCATATCACGCTTGAAACGCAGGAAGCGCCGGTCGGCTCGACCTACAAGGCCGTGCTGCGTGTGCCGCATGGCTGCGACGGCAAGGCGACGATTGCCGTGCGCGTGCAGATCCCGGAAGGGGTGATCGCGGTGAAGCCGATGCCCAAGCCCGGCTGGACGCTGCAGGTCAAGAAAGGCAAGTACGAGAAATCCTACCAGCTCTATGGCGAGGCGGTGACGTCGGGCGTCAAGGAAGTCGACTGGAGCGGCGGCAGCCTGCCGGACGAATTCTACGACGAGTTCGTCTTCCGCGGCACGCTGGCCGCCGATCTGCCGGCCGGCCAGAAGATCTATTTTCCGGTGGTGCAGGAATGCGATGGCGCCACCACGCGTTGGATAGAGATTCCGGCGGCCGGCCAGGATGAGGATGCGCTGGAAGATCCGGCGCCCGGCCTCAACCTGCTGCCGAAGAAGTGATGCATTGGTGGCGCGCTGCTTCGAAGCAGCGCGCCGCTGTTTTGGTGGGTGGCATGCGCGTGAGCTATTTCCGGCTGATAGAACGAACCACTGGCAGGTGCCTCGGCCTGCTGGCCGCGATCGTGCTGCTCGCCGTCCTCGTCATGCCAAACCAGGCCCTTGCCCATGCGGCGTTGGTCAAGGCCGAGCCGCCCGATGGCGCGGTTCTGGCGCAAGCGCCGAGCCAATTTTCGTTGACCTTCAGCGAGCCGGTGTCACCGCTGGTGCTGACCCTGGTGCGGCCTGACGGCACGCCTGTCGCGCTGACCTCGTTTCGGCTCAACGACGAGATGGTCGAGATCGACAATCCGCAGAAGCTCGGGCCGGGTACACATGTCTTGAGCTGGCGGGTGATTTCCGCCGACGGCCATCCGGTCGGCGGCTCGGTGCTGTTTTCCGTCGGCGCGCCAAGCCAGGCGCCGGCGGTGGCGGAAGCCGTCGACATGGATTTGCGGTCGGCGATCTGGACCGGTAAGGTTCTTCTCTACATCGGGCTTTTCCTCGGCGTCGGCGGCGCCTTCGCGCTGACATGGCTCGCAGGCGTGCGATCGGGCCAGCGTTTCGTCATTGCCGCCATTCTGTGCGGCCTGGTCGCAGTACCCCTGTCGCTCGGGTTCCAGGGGCTGGATGCGCTGGGGGCGCCACTTGCCCGGCTGGCGCAACCGGTGGTCTGGCGGACCGGGCTCGGCACCAGTTTTGGATGGACGGTGATAATCGCTCTGGCGGCGCTCGGGCTTGGCCTGTTGTCTCTGGTCGGGCCGCGCGCCGTTGCCAGGCCGCTGGCGCTCGCCGGACTGGCCGGTGTTGGCGCGGCCCTTGCCGCCAGCGGCCACGCCAGTGCGGCAGAGCCGCAATGGCTGACGCGGCCGATGGTGTTCCTGCACGGCGCCGGTATCGCCTTCTGGGCCGGAGCGCTGCTGCCGCTCGGCCTGGCGCTGAACAGCCAATCGGCGGAAGCCGGCGCGTTTCTGCGGCGATTTTCACGCACGATCATGCCTGTGGTGGCGACGCTTGCCGCGGCGGGCATCGTGCTCGCCATCATCCAGGTGCAGACACCGGCGGCACTCATCAACGCCGCCTATGGCCGGTTGCTGCTGATCAAGCTCGCGCTGCTGGTGTTTCTGTTCACGCTGGCAGCGGTCAATCGCTGGCGGCTCACCGCCTTGGCCGAGGCCGGAGCGACGGAAGTGCGGCGCCGGCTCAGCCGCTCGATCGCAGTCGAGATGCTGATCGTACTCCTGATCTTCGGCGTTGCCGCCGGCTGGCGCTTCACGCCGCCGCCACGGGCGCTGGCGATCGCCGCGGCGCAACCGACATCGACCCACATCCACACGCTGAAGGCGATGGCCGACATCGACATCACGCCCGGCCACACCGGGGAGGTCACCGCCTCAATCGTCATCATGGATGGCGATTTCGGCCCGCTCGACGCGAAGGAAGTCACGCTGGTGCTGTCCAAGCCCGATTCCGGCATCGAGTCGATCAAGCGTCCGGCGACCAAACCCGGCGACGGCACCTGGCGCGTCGACAATCTCGTCATCCCGGTACCCGGCCGCTGGACGGCGCGGCTCGATATTCTGGTTTCGGATTTCGAGGTGGTAAAGATCGAGGCGCCTATCGATATTCGCGCCGACTAATACACCAAATGGCTATGTTTTCGTTTTTCGCATAAGCTGCTGGTCGCCTAGTGCGGTTCATTTTACTAATGCGTTGAGATGTTCGGGATCGGGTGATGCTGCTGACGGAGCGCCTTTCTTGGCAAGAAGCAATTGAATCAGCGGCCGTATCAACCCGATTTATAGGGAAAGTATGTTGCGGTCTTCTGGTCTTTTTTCTTGTCTGCGGATGCGATCTCACAGGTAAAACAAGCTTGATGCAGCCGAGTTTGACCCGTGAGCAGCGCCTGAAGTTTGCCCGAGACTCCTACTACAAAGAGCAATGTAAAAAGCAATGGGCGGTACTTTGGCCCTTGGCGCGAGAGGGCGATGGCGAAGCCCTGTCGGAGCTTGCCTCTGAGCCTGGGCTCAGGATGCCGGCCACGGATTCGGATATGAAAGTCGATCCGGGAGATAAGGCAGCTGCCAATGTGCTTGTCATGACGATCTACGGCGTGGCGGCGTCAAAACACCCTGGCGACAAGCGCAATCTCAACCATATCTTTGACCCGGCTCTATGGAACAAGGGCGACGTAACGGTTGTATCCATGCGTTCAGGCTCGATCGGCTATCGATCAATCAAGCCTCCCCCTCCGGTCTCAATGACAAAGCTGAAAAATTGCCTCTCTCAGGCAAATTCGCCCGCTGCCGGCGATAAATGCGTCGCTCAAGCCATCGAATTGGGGCTCATTCCAAGCTTTTCCGAATACAGCAAAGCTATGGACGCAGTCCTGGCCACGTACCGCCCGGAGAGCTGCATTCCTCGTCCCTGGTAAGAGGATACCCGACGCCGCTCTCAATGCGCTTCAGCCGAGTTCCTCGGCCAGTCCGATGAGATGCCCTTCAGGCCCGCGGATGTAGCAGAGCCGATACACGTCCTGGTAACGGACGACTTCGCCGACAAGCTGCGCGCCGCGCTTGCGGAGCCTTTCAAGCGTGTCGTCGATGTCGTCCACGGTAAACATGACGCGGAGGTAGCCCAGAGCGTTCACCGGGGCGTTGCGGTGATCGGCGACGACAGGCGGCGTGAGGAAGCGGGAGAGCTCGAGCCGGCTATGGCCATCCGGCGTGCGCATCATGGCAATCTCGACGCGCTGATCGCCCAGTCCGGTGACACGGCCGGACCATTCTCCTTCGATCGTCGCCCGCCCTTCGAACTCGAGGCCGAGTTCGCGAAAGAAGGCAATCGTCCCTTCGAGGTCCTCGACGACGATTCCGACATTGTCCATCCGTTTGACTGCCATATGTCCAACCTAACGCCATATGTTCGATCGGCAAGGCGTTGGCTGGTCACCAACGGACACTTCCTGACTCGGCTCGACCTCAAGTCTCACGCAACGCGGGCCGTCACAATTCAGCGAAGCGGTTGACGCGGCGCGAAAGGCCCGTCAATCATCTCGCCGAAGAACGGGCATCCCCGCAAAACGCGCCTCAACAAAAGATCCGAAAACAGGGAAGAAACGATGGAAAAAGCCGAAATCGGCCTGATCGGCCTTGGCACGATGGGCTCCAATCTGGCGCTCAACATTGCCGAGCACGGGCACCGCATCGCCGTCTTCAACCGCACCAGGGCGCGCACCGATGCTTTCCTTGAAAGCGCCGGCGCGCTAAGGGACAGGGTGGTGCCCTGCTACAGCCTTGAGGAACTCGCCGAATCCATCCGCCCGCCGCGGCCGATCATCATCATGGTGCTGGCCGGCAAGCCGGTCGACGAACAGATCGAAGCGCTGCGCGGCGTGCTGTCGGCCAATGACATCGTCATCGATGCCGGCAACGCCAATTTCCGCGACACGATGCGGCGCTTTTCAGAGCTGTCCGGCTCCGGCCTGACCTTTATCGGCATGGGCGTGTCCGGCGGCGAGGAAGGCGCGCGCCATGGGCCGTCGATCATGGTCGGCGGCACCGAAGAGTCCTGGAAGCGCGTCGAAAGCGTGCTGACCGCGATCTCGGCCAAGTTCAAGGACGAGCCGTGCGCTGCCTGGCTCGGCACCGACGGCGCCGGGCATTTCGTGAAAACCATCCACAACGGCATCGAATATGCCGACATGCAGATGATCGCTGAGATCTACGGCATATTGCGCGACGGTCTCGGCATGGGGCCGAAGGAGATCGGCGCCGTCTTTGAAAACTGGAACAAGGGCCGGCTCGATTCGTATCTGATCGAGATCACCGCCAAGGTTCTGGCCGCCGACGATGCGAAGACCGGCAAGCCGGTGGTCGATATCATCCTTGACCGGGCCGGCCAGAAGGGCACCGGCAAATGGTCGGTCATCGAGGCGCAGCAGCTCGGCATTCCGGCGACGGCGATCGAGGCTGCGGTGGCGGCGCGCTCGTTGTCATCGATCAAGGACGAGCGTCAGGCGGCGGAAAAGGCCTATGGCAATATCGGCGTGACCAGGATCTCCGGCGACAAGGCGGCACTTCTGAAAGACCTGGAGCTGGCGTTGCTCGCCGGCAAGATCGCCGCCTATGCGCAAGGTTTCGCGGTGATGAGCGGCGCTTCGAAGGAGTTCAACTGGAACCTGCCGATGCCGACCATCGCCAAGATCTGGCGCGCCGGCTGCATCATCCGCTCGCAGATGCTCGACACCATGGCGGAAGCCTTCGGCTCCGGCGGCGCCTCCACCAACCTTTTGATGGCGCCAGCCTTCATCACCATGATGCAGGAGGCGCATCCGTCGCTCCGGCGCATCGTCGCCAAGGCTTCCGAAGCCGGCTCGCCGGTCCCGGCTCTGGCGTCGGCGCTCGCCTATTTCGACAGCTATCGCCAGGGCCGCGGCACCTCGAACCTGATCCAGGCGCAGCGCGATTTCTTCGGCGCGCACGGCTTCGAGCGCATAGGCGAGCAGGGGGCATTCCATGGGCCATGGGGCAGTGGCGCTGCCGGCTAGATCCGGGGCTAACCGCGATAGGCGATGACGTCGCCCGGCTTGACCACGGTCTGCAAAGAGCCGGGTGCGCCGCCGCCTATCCAGCCTAGCACGGCGCGGGCAAGCTCGGTGCCCGCCAAGCGGAAGTCTTCGTTGACGATAAGCAACTCCCGGCGGAACAAATGCAGCAGTTCCGACGACTGCTTGGATACGACATCGACGTCGCGGCCGAGTTTCAGGCCCGCATCCTCGATGCCGGCGACGATGGCCAGCGTTGCGGGGGCAGCGCTGCTGACAAAACCGTCAGGCCTCACGTCGCGGCGCATCAGTTGCGCGGTCCGTGTCCTGATCTGATCGATCGACTGGTCGATTGAAACGGTATTGAACGGCACTTCGCTGGCGTCAACCTCGCCCAGCGCATCGGCAAAGCCGTTCACCGTGTGGCCGTAGTAGGTCAGCCCCACAGGCGGTGTCACCAGCGCCAGCCTGCGCCGGCCGATGCCGGCCAGATGGCGCACCGCCTCGGCGGCGAAGGCGTAGTTGTCGAAGTCATGATAGGGGTGCACCAGCCCCATATCGGTGCGGCCATGGGTGGCAAAGGGAATGCCGCGCTCCAGCATGTAGCGGGCGCGCGGATCATTGGGCTGCGTGCGCGAAATGATGACGCCGTCGGCCGAGCCGGACTCGACCAGGTACTTCACCGGATCCAGCGGATCCTGCGAGCGCGAATAGGGCGTGACGATCAGGTGATAGGGTGTGTCGGCAATGACCTCCGAGACACCGTAGATGATGTCGGAGACAAAGCTCATGATCTCGCGCTCGGTGTTGAGCACGAGGCTGATGACATTGGTCTTGCCGGTCCGCAGGCGCACGCCGGCACGGTTCGGGCGGTAGCCGATCTGCCTGGCGACGAGCTGAACGCGGCGCCTGGTCTCGGCGCCGATCTCGGGCGCATCCTTCAGCGCACGTGAGACGGTGGTGACTCCGAGCCCGGTCATGAAGGCAAGCGTCTTCAGCGTCGGGCGCTCATGCGCCGACGCCTCGTCGTCCTTGTCCGTCTGGTCCCTGTCCATTCGTCCCGCCCCGTCAGGCGCATAGCAGCCGCCGGACCAGTCGACAATCGCTTCGATGACGATATGGCACGGCCGTTCACCCGCCGAGCTTCAATATACTGAAACGTTACAGATTGCCAACATCGAGCCGCGCGGGTCTCTCAAGCCATGGTTTTGGCAGGGTTTTCGCGGCCAGGAACGTTGCGCGACCAACCAGGTTCCGGACGGTTTTCTTGCGCTGCAGCATGATTTTGCAGCGCAACAGCCGGTTTTGCGCGGAGTTTGCCGGCTTGCGCGCAATGAATTTGTTCGCGCCTCGAAAAAATATTGGACCGCGTTTACCTCAGGGGTTGCGCGCACCGCACAATTGCCGTATCGAAAATCTGTAACGTTTCAGATTCTGGGAGGAACCGAAATGCGCTATAAACTTTTGACCGCTGCTTTTGCCGCGACGGCCGCGCTGCAATTTGCCGGCCCGGCAGCAGCCACCGACCTGGAAGTCACCCATTGGTGGACGTCGGGCGGCGAGGCGGCGGCGGTTGCGGAACTGGCCAAGGCCTTCGATGCGACCGGCAATCACTGGGTCGACGGCGCCATTGCCGGCTCCGGCGGCACCGCGCGGCCGATCATGATCAGCCGCATCACCGGTGGTGATCCGATGGGCGCCACCCAGTTCAACCACGGCCGGCAGGCGGAGGAACTGGTGCAGGCCGGCCTGATGCGCGACCTCACCGACGTCGCCACCAAGGGCAAGTGGACGGAAATCGTGCGGCCGAAGAGCCTGCTCGACAGCTGCACCATCGACGGCAAGATCTATTGCGTGCCGGTCAACATCCATTCCTGGCAATGGCTGTGGCTGTCGAACGAGGCCTTCGCCAAGGCTGGCGTGCCGACGCCGAAGGACTGGAATGAGTTCGTCGCGGCAGCGCCGGCGCTGGAAAAGGCCGGCATCATCCCGCTCGCTGTTGGCGGACAGGCATGGCAGTCCTCCGGCGCCTTCGATGTGCTGCTGGCGGCCGTGGGCGGCTCCGATGCATTCCTCAAGGTCTACAAGGACAAGGACGCCAAATTTGCCGCCGGCCCCGAGATCGCCAAGGTGTTCAAGGCCGCCGACGATGCCCGCAAGATGGCCAAGAACACCAATGTGCAGGACTGGAACCAGGCAACCAATCTGGTCATCACCGGCAAGGCCGGCGGCCAGATCATGGGCGACTGGGCGCAAGGCGAATTCCAGGTTGCCGGCAAGGTCGCCGGCAAGGATTACACCTGCTTGCCGGGCCTCGGCCTGAACGAAGTGATCGCCACAGGCGGCGACGCCTTCTACTTCCCGCTGCTCAAGGATGCCGACAAGTCCAAGGCGCAGGAAGTGCTGGCCGAAACGCTGCTCGACCCCAAGACGCAGGTCGCCTTCAACCTCAAGAAGGGCTCGCTGCCGGTGCGCGGCGACGTCGATCTGAACGCCGCCAATGACTGCATGAAGAAGGGCCTCGCCATCCTCGCCAAGGGCGCCGTCATCCCGTGGACGGACCAGCTGATGTCGCAGGACACCCAGAAGCAGAAAGAGGATCTCTTCGCTGAATTCTTCGCCAAGCCCGACATGACCGTCGAAGAGGCGCAGAAGCGCTTCGCCGACCTCATCGCGGCGGCAGACTGACGTTGGAGGCAATCCACCTCGCTCCCGGCCTTGCCACAAGCAGGGCCGGGATCGCACTGCCCTTACCCAGCCGGCTGACGAGATGAGCAAGAGCGAACGCCCCAACCCGCTGTTCCGCAACCTCAATGCGAAGGTCGCTTCGATCCCGATGATCCTCACCGCGTCGGTGGTCTTCGTTGGCGGCACGTTGTGGACGGTGCTCTATTCCTTCACCAATTCGAAGTTGTTGCCGCGGCTGAATTTTGTCGGACTCGATCAGTATTACCGGCTGTGGTCGACACCGCGCTGGCTGATCTCGATCGAGAATCTCTTGATCTATGGCGCGATCTCGCTGGTGTTCTCGCTGGTCATCGGCTTCCTGCTTGCGGCACTGCTCGACCAGAAGATCCGCTTCGAGGACACGTTCCGCACCATCTTCCTCTATCCGTTCGCGCTGTCCTTCATCGTCACCGGCCTGGTCTGGCAGTGGCTGCTCAATCCGGATTTCGGCATCCAGCATGTGGTGCGGGACCTCGGCTGGACGAGCTTCAGCTTCGACCCGCTCTATAATTCCAGCATCGTCATCTACGGCATTTCGATCGCGGCGCTGTGGCAAGGCACCGGGCTCATCATGTGCCTGATGCTGGCCGGCCTGCGCGGGATCGACGAGGATATCTGGAAAGCGGCGCGGGTCGACGGCATCCCGATGTGGAAGACCTATCTGTTCATCGTCATCCCAATGATGCGGCCGGTCTTCATCACCACGCTGGTCATCATCGCGTCCGGCATAGTCAAGGTCTACGACCTTGTGGTGGCCCAGACCAGCGGCGGTCCCGGCATCGCCTCCGAAGTTCCGGCAAAGTATGTCTACGACTACATGTTCTTCGCCCAGAATCTCGGCCAGGGCTTTGCCGCATCGACCATGATGCTGCTCTCGGTGGTGATCGTCATCGTGCCATGGGCTTATCTCGAATTCGGAGGCAAGAAGCGTGGCTGACCCGGCCGTCACCTTGCCCGCCGGCGCGGGTGCCGCCGAGCGCGAAGCCTTGGGGCCGCGCGGGCCGAAGCCGCGGCATGTCTTCTCGCGCCGCAACATCTTCCTTTATGGCACGCTGTTCGTGATGGCGGTCTACTATTTGCTGCCGCTTTACGTGATGGTCGTCACCTCGCTCAAGGGCATGCCCGAGATACGGCTCGGCAACATCTTTGCGCCGCCGCTCGAAATCACCTTCGAGCCGTGGGTCAAAGCTTGGGCGACGGCCTGCACCGGCCTCAATTGCGACGGGCTTTCACGCGGCTTCTGGAATTCGGTGCGCATCACCGTCCCCTCGGTGCTGCTGTCGATCGCGATTGCCTCGGTCAACGGCTATGCGCTCGCCAACTGGCGCTTCAAGGGCGCCGACACATTCTTCGTCATCCTGATCGTCGGCGCTTTCATCCCCTACCAGGTGATGATCTATCCGATCGTCATCATCCTGCGCGAGATCGGCCTCTATGGCAGCCTGAGCGGCCTGGTGATCGTCCATTCCATTTTCGGCATGCCGATCCTGACCCTGTTGTTCCGCAACTACTTTGCGTCGATGCCGGAGGAACTGTTCCGCGCGGCGCGTGTCGACGGCGCCGGCTTCTGGGGCATCTTCCTGCGCATCATGGCGCCGATGTCGCTGCCGATCTTCGTCGTCGCCATCATCCTGCAGGTCACCGGCATCTGGAACGACTTCCTGTTCGGCGTCGTCTACACCCGTCCCGACACCTATCCGATGACGGTGCAGCTCAACAACATCGTCAATTCGGTACAAGGCGTGAAGGAGTACAACGTCAACATGGCCGCCACCATCCTGACCGGCCTTGTGCCACTCATCGTCTACTTCATCTCCGGCAAGCTTTTCGTGCGCGGCATCGCCGCCGGTGCGGTGAAAGGGTGATGGCGATGACGGCAGCCAACGGCACCAGCGTTTCGATCCAGGACCTGTCGCTCAATTTCGGCGCTGTATCGGTGCTGCAGACGCTCAACCTCGATGTCGCCGAGGGCGAGTTCATCGTCCTGCTCGGTCCCTCGGGCTGCGGCAAGTCGACCTTGCTCAACTGCATCGCCGGCCTGCTCGACATTTCCGAAGGCCGCATCTTCATCAAGGGCAAGAACGTCACCTGGGAGGAGCCCAAGGACCGCGGCATCGGCATGGTGTTCCAGTCCTATGCGCTCTATCCGCAAATGACGGTGGAGAAGAACCTGTCCTTCGGCCTGCGCGTTGCCGGCGTGCCAAAGGACGAGATCGCCAAGCGCATCGCGCGCGCCGCCGAGATCCTGCAGATCGAGCCGCTGCTGCAGCGCAAGCCCGCAGCCTTGTCCGGCGGTCAGCGCCAGCGCGTGGCGATTGGGCGGGCGCTGGTGCGCGACGTCGACGTCTTCCTGTTCGACGAGCCGCTGTCCAATCTCGATGCCAAGCTGCGCGCCGAGCTGCGCGTCGAGATCAAGCTTCTGCACCGCAATCTGCAGAACACCATGATCTACGTCACCCACGACCAGATCGAGGCAATGACGCTGGCCGATCGCATTGCGGTGATGAAAGGCGGCGTCATCCAGCAGCTCGATGCACCGCAGACGATCTACAACCGCCCGGTCAACCGCTTCGTCGCCGGCTTCCTCGGCTCGCCGGCGATGAATTTCCTCGAAGGGCAGATGGAGGCCGGTCCGACGTTCAAGACCGACGGTGTTTCGGTGCCGCTGGAGCGCTATGCCTTTGACGGTACGGAGCGTCCGACCGGCGCTTGCGTGCTCGGCATCCGGCCCGAACACATCGCCTTCGGTGACGCGGCGAAGTCGATGCCGTTTTCCGCCAGCGGTTCGGTCGAGATCGTCGAGCCGATGGGTTCCGACACGCTGGTGTGGACAAAACTCGGCGGCCGCAACCTCTCGTTCCGCGTCGAGGCGGAACGGACGCTGAGCAGCGGCGACCCGGTCCAGTTCGGGTTCGACCCGGCGCGCGCCTCGCTGTTCGATGCGGCGACCGGCAATCGCCTCTAATTTTCGAGAATCATCCCAATCACATCCCCCAAGAACGATCCCCCAAGACCCACCACCCAAGAAACGGACAGAGACGATGAACTGGTCATTCCAACTCTACAGCGCCCGCAATTTCCTGCCCTGGGACGGCATCCTGAAAATGCTGGGCAAGCTCGGCTACAAGGAAGTCGAAGGCTTTGGCGGCGTCTATGATGACCCCAAGGCGTTCCGCGCCGAACTCGACAAGAACGGGCTTGCGATGCCGACCGGGCATTTCTCGATCGATGCGCTGGAGAATGATTTCGATGGCGTGCGCAAGACAGCCGATGCGCTCGGCATTACGCTGGTCATCTGTCCCTATCTCCTGGCCGAGCAGCGGCCGGCCGATGCTGCCGGCTGGCGTGGCTTTGGCGAGCGTCTGGCCAAGGTCGGCGAAACCGCCAAAAAGGCCGGCTACGGCTTTGCCTGGCACAATCATGATTTCGAGTTCAAGAAGCTCGCCGACGGTTCGGTGCCGCAGGACCACATCCTGTCGGCCGCACCTGATATCGGCTGGGAGATGGACGTCGCCTGGGTGATCCGCGGCGGCGTCGATCCGCTGCCGTGGATCGAAAAGCACGGCAAGCGCATCAGCGCCGTCCATGTCAAGGACATGCCCAAACCGGGCCAAGGGCTCGACGAGGATGGCTGGGCGGATGTCGGCCACGGCACCATCGATTGGGCCGGCCTGATCAAGGCGCTGCGTGCCAAGACCCCGGCCAAGTACTACGTCATGGAACAGGACAACCCCAACGACATCGAGCGCTTCGCCAGCCGCTCGCTCGCTTCCGTCAAGGCTTACTAGGAACAACGATCATGGCAAAGAAACTGGGTATCGGCGTCATCGGCTGCGGCAACATCTCGAAGGCGTATTTTTCGCTGGCGCCGCTGTTTCGCGGCATCGAGATGCGCGCCTGCGCGGACATCAACATGGACGCGGCCAAGGCACGGGCGAAGGAGTTCAAGCTGCGCGCCGAGACCGTCGACGAACTGCTCAAGGACGACGAGATCGACATCATCGTCAACCTGACCATCCCGGCGGTGCATTACGAGGTGTCGAAGCAGATCCTCGACGCCGGCAAGCATGTCTATTCGGAAAAGCCGTTCGTGCTGTCGATCAAGGAAGGGCTCGACCTGAAAAGCCGCGCCGAGAAGAAGGGCCTGCGCATCGGCTCGGCCCCGGACACTTTCCTTGGCGGCGCGCACCAGCTGGTGCGCAACCTCATCGACAATGGCACGCTGGGCAAGATCACCAGCGGCACCTGCCACGTCATGGGTCACGGCATGGAGCACTGGCACCCCAACCCGGATTTCTTCTTCCAGCCGGGTGCCGGGCCGGTGCTCGATATCGGGCCTTACTACATCACCAACCTGATCCAGCTGATCGGGCCGGTGAAGCAGGTGGCGGCCGTTGCGACGACGCCTGCCAAGGAACGCACCATCAGCTCAAAGCCGCGTGCGGGTGAAAAGGTCCCGGTCAACACGCCGACGACCATCCACGGCCTTCTCGAGTTCGAGAACGGCGCGGTGATTACGCTCAACACCAGCTGGGACGTCTGGAGCCATGGCCATGCGCCGATGGAACTCTATGGCGAGGCCGGTACGGTGTATGTGCCGGATCCGAATTTCTTTGGCGGCGACGTGCGCATCACCGAGGCGGCCAAGCCGGTGAAGAAACTGCCGAAATGGAAGCATCCGTTCGGCGTGCCGAACGAAATGCACGGCCAGGGCATGATGGCCAATTACCGCACCGCAGGCCTTGCCGACATGGCGCTGGCGATCGCCGAGGGCCGGCCGCACCGTTGCTCGATGGAACTGGCGCTGCATGCTGTCGACGTCATGACCGGCCTGTTGCGGTCGGGCGAGACCGGCAAGTTCGTCGCCATGCAGACCACATGCGAGCGGCCGGCGGCGCTCGGCGTCAAGGACGCAAAAGGGCTGTTGGCGAAGAAGAAATGAGGTAGAAGGGTGTCGGCGCTCGCGCCGACACCCATTCAATCCAGGATATGTACCCATGCGCTGGCAGCCGGCTGAAAACCGCTATGAGAAAATGGTCTACAACAGGTGCGGGCGATCCGGCCTGAAACTGCCGGCGATCTCGCTCGGGCTGTGGCACAATTTCGGCAACGACACGCCGCACAAGACCAAGCAGGCGATTGCGCGCAAGGCCTTCGATCTCGGCATCACCCATTTCGACCTCGCCAACAATTACGGCCCGCCGCCCGGCTCGGCGGAAACCGCCTTCGGCGAAATCCTGCGCACCGATTTCGCCGGCTATCGCGACGAGCTGATCATCTCGACCAAGGCTGGCTACGAGATGTGGGCCGGTCCTTACGGCGAATGGGGCAGCCGCAAATATGTGCTGGCCAGCCTCGACCAGAGCCTGAAGCGGATGGGGCTCGACTATGTCGACATCTTTTATTCGCATCGCTTCGACCCCGACACGCCACTCGAAGAAACGATGGGCGCGCTCGACCATGCGGTGCGTTCGGGCAAGGCGCTCTATGCCGGTATCTCGTCCTATAATTCGCAGCGTACGCGCGAAGCGGCCGACATATTGAAGCAGCTCGGCACGCCCTGCATCATCCATCAGCCGAGCTATTCGATGCTCAACCGCTGGGTCGAAGAGGATGGGCTGCTCGATACGTTGGAAGGGCTCGGCGTCGGCTCGATCGTGTTCTCGCCGCTGGCGCAAGGCATGCTGACCGACAAATATCTGGGCGGCATTCCCGAGGGCAGCCGCGCTTCCCAGGGCAAGTCGCTGCGGCCGGCCTTCATCAACGACAAGACCATCGCCAACATCCAGGCGCTGAATAAGATTGCCGGCAAGCGCGGCCAGACACTGGCGCAGATGGCTTTGGCCTGGGTGCTGCGCAAGGGCCGGGTGACCTCAGCGCTGATCGGCGCCAGCCGGCCGGAGCAGGTCGAAGACTGCGTCGGCGCGCTCAAGGTGCTCGAGTTCAGCGACGCCGAACTCGCCGAGATCGACACTTATGCGCGCGAGTCCGATATCAATCTGTGGGCGGCTTCAGCGGAACGCAAGGGTCCGCCGCGGAAGTAAGCTAAAAACACAGCCGGCAAACGATACGAATGCAAACGGCGGGAATATCCCGCCGTTTGCATTTTCATGAGACGATGAACCGCTCTTGCCTCAGGGTTTCTTGGCGGTGCCGAGGCCGGCCTTGGGCGCTGGCGCGGCGGCCGGAGCCGGGGTCTTCATCTTGGCCTCGATCCAGCCGGTGTAGTTGGCCAGCCGCGTGTAGATGCCATAGGCGTTCTTGTGGCCGCAGGCGGCGGTGCCGTCGGACGGGCCTTCGCCCCAGCTGACAACGCCGACCTGGACCGGACCGTCGGCGCCGGTCATGAACAGCGGACCGCCGCTGTCGCCGTTGCAGGCGTCGCGTTCGCCGCTGTCGGTGCCGGCGCAGATCATGTTCTTGGTCAGCGGATCGGACATGTCGGCGGCAATCGCATTGGCGGCGGCCTCGATGCCCTTTTCCGAATAACGCATGCGGTGCGAGAGATCGCCGAGCGCCGCCTTCAGGTCATGCGCGTAGATCGACTTGATGCCGCTGTTGCAGGCGGCGCTCGGCTCGAGATCGAGATCGGCCACCATCAGCGCGGTCGGGAAGGTCCCGTCCTGCATCTTGCCCCAGCCGATGACGGTGGTCTTGCCGCTGTCGGGCGTCGGCTCGTTGGTGATCTTGATGACCGGTGCGTCGGCGGGCTCCGCCAGCCGGAGCAGGCCGAGGTCGTTGTCCAGCGTCTGTTCGCTGTAGCCCTCGTTGACGATAACCTCGACCACCTTGTAGCGCTTGCCTTCGGTGAGATCGGTGGCGCCGGTCAGCACGGTCACCGTGTCGGGCGAAATCGGCCGGCCCTTGTCGTTCAGGCAGTGCGCCGCTGTCAGCACCCATTGCGGCGCGATCAGGCTGCCGCCGCAAAATTGCGCGTTCGGCTGCGAGGCGGGGCTGGGGTCCAGCCGGGCGGTGGTCAGCAGCGCCACCTGGAACGGATAGGCGCCCTTGTCGGCTTCCTTGCCGCCATAGACTCGGTCGGCGCCGTCAGGATTCTCGGCCTTGGCCTTGTCCCGGGCTTCGGCGACGCGTTGCATCGGCGAGACCGCCGCTTCCGGCCTGACGGCGGCGTCGGCCGCATGCAGCGCGTTGACGGCGGGGAAAGCGGCTGCGATGCCCAACAGCGATGCAGCGGCGAGCGGCCTGAACCGATGGATAATGTTCACCTTGAAACCTCCTGAGATGAAAATTGGCGGGCCATACCAACCTAGCGCAAAATCAGCGTAAGCGAACCCGGTACGCCGCTCGCACCTTGCGCCATATCAAACGGCGCGCGAGCGGTCATAAAACCGAATACCACTTTTGCTAATCGTGCCCAGTCGGGCAGAGCCCACCCAAACCCTATAGCCCCCCACGGGCTACGCGGAAGCGATTTGTCATTGCCAATGTTGGATTATTTTAGGCAGTATATCGACGCGGATGCGTTTGGCGGAGGGCTTTAACGAGGCCGCCCGGAACGATGATCCGACACGGGCGGGTAACCAAACTGATTTTTTTACGCCACCACGATCTCGACAATATTTCTGTATTTTGATCCACTCCTTGCTGACTTTTGGGAGAGTCTCACCATGACGAAACTGACAAGCACTATCATTGCGTCCGCATTGCTATCCACCGCACTGTGGACGATGCCCGCCTTCGCCGCCGATCCCGGTTCCGCGAATGCCGGCAATGGCGAAAGCATGCGCGATGTGGGTACGGGCGACTACCAGCCTGGCCGGGCAAAACCGATCGCCCCGCCGAAGCTGACCGAAGACGAAGCCAGCCGGGCAGCGCCGCTGACCGATGAGGCGACGGCGGTCAAATCCTATGGCATCGTCGGCCGTTCCGCCGATGGCAAGGACATCAAGATCGATGCCGGCGAGACGCTGAAGGACCTTGTCATCAAGGAACTGAATGCGCCGGCTAACGCACCGGCCGCCGACAAGACCGGACTGACGGGCGGCGACGAAGCCGGCCGCCAGGTGTTCGGCGAAGACGACCGCGAGCAGATCAAGAACACCAAGACCTATCCATTCACCGCGATCGGCTATATCGAAGGCAAAGCCAAGAGCGGCTATGGCAGCTGCTCGGGGACCTTGATCGGTCCGCGCACGGTGCTCACCGCCGCGCATTGCCTCTACAGCAATGAAGACAAGGCCTGGCTCGACGACGTCATCTTCGTGCCGTCGCTCAACGGCAACACTGCCGACGATGCACCGTTCGGCGCTTTCAGCTATGAGAGCGTCTATATCCTGCAGGGTTTCATCGACAATTATCAGGGCTACTACGGCTCGGTCATTCCGTGGGATCTCGGCATCATCACGCTGAAGCAGGATATCGGCACCAATCTCGGCTGGCTGGGTTATGCCAACTATGAGAATCTGGGCGATTTCACCGCCAACATCGTCGGTTACCCCGGCGACAAGCCGATGGGTACGATGTGGAAGGCGACCTGCGAAGTGCACGCCGAAAACATCGGTGTGGAGTATTTCCAATACGACTGCGACACCTATCCGGGGTCGAGCGGCAGCTCGGTCTACGCCTATGACAATGGCGCCAAGCAGCGCGTCGTCACCGGCGTGAACGTGGCCGAAAGCCCCAACGCCAACACCGCGGTGCGCTTGAACGCCGCCAACGTGCAGTGGATCAACGGCCTGTACAAATAGGCCAGATCTTTCGCCGGCAAACTGCGGCGAGAACCGGCAATACCGAACCGGCGGCGGGACTTTCCCGCTGCCGGTTTTTTGCATCGAAATCGCTCCCTTGCACAGTTTTGCAGCGACGCTTACGCTAGGCGATCCAAGGGGTTGGGAACGATGGCACGGGCAAAAATGATCTTCGGGGTCAGGGCGATGGCGGCTGCATCGATGCTGGCCGCGCTGACATGTTTTCCGGCGGCGGCCGATCAAGACGGTCCCTCACCTGGCGCCTGGGCCGAGCGGGTGCAAATCCTCTACCAGAGCCAGACGCGGTCGGTGCTGCGCAAGAACGTCCGAGTCTGGGATTTCCATCCGGAGATAGGCCTGGATTTCGTCTGGGAGCCGGCCGCCGGCCAGTCACCGGACAGGACGGTCACGGCCGACGGTACCGTCAACGGCAAGGGCAGGCTGGTCTGGCGGGTGCGCGGCTCGGCGAGCTATGACCCCAAGACCATCTATTCCAGCTATTTCGGCGAGATCAGGAATGGCCGGCCCGATGGGCAAGGCCGGCTGGAACTGCGATCAGGCGAGATACTCGACGGCCAGTGGGTCGCCGGCCGGCTCGACGGTCACGGCATCCATGTCGATGCCGACGGCAACCGCTATGAAGGGCAATTCAAGGCTGGTGTGCCAAATGGCGAGGGCCGGCTGGAGACGAAGACTGGCGAAATATTTGTCGGCTTGTTTGCCGACGGGCTGAAGAACGGTAAGGGCCGCACCCGGCTGCCGGGCGGCACCGTCTATGAATCGCAATGGGCGATGGGCAAGGAGATCGGCGGCGCGCGCCCCGACGTGCTGGCCGATGCCCGAGTGGGCGGGTTGCTCAAGGCGCAAACCGGCGGCGGCGCCGCAGACAAGGTCGAGATCGGCATTGCCGTCGACCAGCGCATGACGCAGCAGGCCGACATGCAGTACCAGCATCTTGTGCGCGACGAAGACATCGCGATCTATCCGGTGGCGGACGAATACAATGACGCCTGGAACGGCACCGGGCAGATTCGTACCGGCAATGTCTATGACGGCATGGATTGGGAGCAGGCGGCGGCCTTCGCCGAAGTCGACCTCAAGACCACCGATCAGTCCAGGGTCAAGCTCGACAGCCTGGAAATGAAGGTTGCTTCCAGCGAAGCTTACCGCAAGCCAATGTTGTCGATCAGCGAGCACTATGGCTGTGTCGGTTTCCGCCCCGATTTCTCGATCGTCAACAATGGCTGGGGCGATGTGAAGGACATGAAGATGTCGATCCAGTTCACCAGGACCGACGAGGAAGACAACACGACCGGCGAACCGAGCCGCATGTTCACCAAGGACATCGGCACTTTCGGCGACGGTGTCGACGTCTCGGTCAAGAACGTGCTGGCCGAGGCCGGCGTCGATACGACAACGCTCGAAACCGAGCGCTTCACTTGCCCATCGAGGGACGCGCTCGACGTCTGCCGCGCCCAGGTCGCCAACAAGGTCAAGTTTGGCGACGTCGCCGATTACATCAATGGCAGCGTCGAGAAGATGAGCGTCACCGGGATCGGCAAGCTCGATTATTCCTGGGCCGACGACCAGGGCAATGTCTCTCAACAGAGCGAGCCGTTTCGCGTCGTCGTCTCGTTGGTCAGCATCGAGGTCCCGGAATCGCTCGCCGAATGCGGCGATGGCGGCGGCTCATCGCCCGAAGCGCTACGCTACCAGAACATCGAATTCCCGATCGGCAAGACCGACTACAGCATCCCCATGCCGCTGCGCGGCAACAAGAATCTCAGCGCCTACACGGCCCGGCTGAAGATGTGGTCGTCTATGTCGTCGATCCATCGTTTCAGCATTGCCGCGCATTTCGCCGACGGCAGCACGCGCGAGAGCAAGCCGGCAACATTCTTCTATTTCCGGCCGAAGCAATCGCTGTTCGAAACCAGGACCAAGCCTGCGGTCTGCTATCTGCCCGCCGATCTGGAGGGCTGCTGAGAGACCGTTTGGAAATTCTACTCTGGCGGCCATCTGAAGGCGGTTTCTGCGCTTCCGGTGCTCACGGACCCAAATGTCCGCTGCGCTCCGGTTCTCGAAACCACCATCATATGACTCACCAGAGCGAATCTCGAAACGGTCTCTGCGGCCTGTATGGCGCTTTGGCTAATAACTATTTCGAGCCCATCTCGAAATAATTGGGCAGCGGGATCAGCCTCGCAAAGATTGTGCCCTGGCTGAACACCCTGAGTTCCAGCATCGACCCGGACGATCGCTCGGCCTTCTGGTCGAACAGGAAATTGCCGAGCGAATAGATCTCCGCGACATCGCCACCGGCGAGCGGCAGGATCGCCTCGCTCGACACATGCGGATGGCCGCCGATGATGGCGGTGACGCCGCGCAGCCGCATCTGGTCGGCCAGCATCTCCTCGCGCGGCGACGGTTCGGTCTTGTACTCGCGTCCCCAATGGACAAAGGCAACCACCGGCCGCTCGGCATTGTCGTGCAACAGCCGGTCGAGCAAGGCAGGCGTCAAAAGGTCGGTGTTCCTGGAGCCGTTGGTGTCGATGTCGGTCAGCCCGACAAGGTCGAGATCGGCAAGTGCTTGCGTCTCGCCCTGGCCGAAATGGGCGATGCCGGCAGCATCGAGCGCGCTCAGCGTCTCGGCATAACCGGACGGGCCGAGGTCATAGGCGTGATTGTTGGCGAGGCTGACGGCGGCGACATGCAATCTCTTCAACATGCCGATGGCGAGATCGGCTGGCATCGCCAGCGTCATGTCGTCGATCGCTTCGGGCACGTTGGGCAGGATGACGCCTTCGAGATTGACGATCAGCGGCCTTGACCGGGTCAGGGCAAGCACGCTGTCGACGATCTTCTCGGCAATGCCGTCGCGGACCAGGACCTTCTTCATGGCGCGGCCGAAATTCACGTCGCCGGCGAAATAATAGAGCTTGTCGTTTGGCCGGGTCGGATTGTTGAAGCCAGGACCAAAGGTGCCGAACAGGGCCACGACATAGCTGGTGGTGCGCTCGACATAGTCGCTCGAATGCGCTTGCGAATTCTCGTTGGCGACGACCAGCGGCTGAGCGCCGAACAGTTCGCGCTGCAGCCTGGTCTGGATGTACAGCGCGCCGACTGAGTCGGCGTGCGCTGGCTGCTGCAGCGCCGCAATCCCGCCGAGCGAGCCTGCGGCGAGCATGTTCAGCGTCTGCTGGTCGAAACGCCGCGCCTCATGCTGAGGCAGATAGTGCGAGAAATCGGTGGATTCGACGATCAGCGTGTCCTTGTCGACGATCGCTTTCAGAGCCTCCGCCAGCCGATCCCAGTCGGCCCGCTTGGCTTTGACCGACATCGCCACTGGCACGATTTCAGCCTCGGGAAAATAGTGGTGCAGGAAGGGCAGCATGGCCTGCACGCCATGCTCTTTGGCAAACAGGCAGGATTCTTCGACCGTGTCGTTGTTCGCTTCGAGAAGGCGCACGGCCGCTGTGTCGGCGTGGACCGGGCCAAGCGGTGTCTCGAAACCGCGCGTCGTGGTGGCGAAGAGCTTTTGCGTCTTGTGGAAATGGTCCGGCGACAGGATGACGATGCGCTTGTAGCGGAAGTCGGACGCGGCATGGAAACCGAGTGCAACGAGGTCGGCGGCCAGCAGGTGGTGCGGCACGGTTATGCCGGTGAGGCGCTGGTTGGACGGGTCGATTTTGGTGGCGCTGGCGATGGCGTCGGTGAAGGGGGTAGCGTCGTCATAGAAGGATGGGAAGTTCTCTGTGCCTTGTGGGCAGGCGACGGGCGCCGCGAATGCGTGAAGGGGAAACACGAGAGCGATTGCAAAGATCAGAAGAATGATAGTCCGCGCC